>DATKPJ010000138.1:0-68329 GCA_035524195.1 Occallatibacter sp. | reverse complement strand
TGGACGATGACCGGCTACCTTTATGACGCGAACGGCGCTCGCATCGCCAAGGGGACCATCACAACGATGAGCTGCGACCCCACGGCCAACGGCTTCCAGATCACCGAGAACTACGTGCTGGGCCCCTCGGGCGAAGAACTGAGCATGCTCGACGGCAACAACAACTGGCGGCGGACGAATGTGTACGCGGGAGGCAAGCTGATAGGCACCTACGACACGAGCGGGCTCCATTTCCAGATTGAGGACCCGCTGGGTACGCGCCGCATGCAGGTGAGCGGCAATCCGAATTACGTCGGGCAATCCGAAACCGACATCCAGTCGTTCCCCTTTGGCGACGAGCTGTTTTCTTTTCCCGACGCCAATGCCCCTTCAACCGCCGACGACGCAACGCCTCTCTACTTTACCGGCAAATAACGAGACCCGGAAACGGGCCAAACCAACGGTAACAACTACTTCGGAGCCAGGTACTACGCATCCGGCATGGGACGGTTCCTGTCGCCCGACTGGTCGGCTAAAGTCGAGCCCGTGCCCTATGCCAAACTCGACGACCCGCAGAGCTTGAACCTCTATGCGTTTGTCGGCGACAATCCGCTGGCCCACGTGGACGCCGACGGGCACGTCTTTCCATGCACCGGCACAGAGAGCCAGTGCGCCGGAGCAGTCAGTAGGATAGATAGTGGGGGCGCTTCTGGTGGATTACCGGGGGCCCAACAGCAGACGCTGCGAGATGTTAGCCCAGCGGAAGGCCAGCAAATTCTCAAGTCCGCCGAGGGCATGGAGGGGACGCCCTACAAATACGGGGGAAACAGCAAACAAGGCATTGACTGCATCCATATGGTCTGTTCAGCCTTAAATAAGGCGGGAGTTGAAGCAAGAACCAACGCAAACGCGAACAACTTTCAGAAGGACGTCCACATGCGTCCATTGGGACCGAAGGAACAGCCACGGACAGGCGACATTGTCCAATGGAAACATCAACCAACTGGCCATGTTGGTGTCTATGACGCTAATCCGTCTAAACCGGGTTACAACGTCTATAGCGCGACTAACCACGGCGTTATGCATGCTCCCGCTTCCTGGTTCAGCTCATTGGGAACGCCAACATATTACAGAGTCGAGGTGCCACAATGAGGAATGCAAGCCTCTTCTTGGGCAGGACACTTAGCAGCATCACCGTTCTGCTCTGGTTGACAAGTTTTGTTGCGGGACAGCCGACGATCTCCTCAGACAAGACCTCTCCCGTCTCCGTAATTCGAAAGTATTGTGAGCTCGACTTAGAGGGTGCTAGGCTCTCAAGCGAGAACCCAAATGCTGACGAAATCACCGCATTGGCAACATGGCGCATAGAGCCAGGGTGGGACACGTCTGTCGTAGTGAGCGCCTTTGAGATCGAGAACACGAGCCTCGGACCGAAAGAGTCAAGGGTTACCGTGCGATACGTTGTGCTTGGGAAAATGTTCGGGGCAAAGGTCGCGCCGGCGCAACAGCACAAGGAACTAGTGACGTTCGTCCTAAAAGAGTCAAGTGGCGGATGGCTGATTGAGCGTCCACTAATTGCTCCTCATGTCTCCGTGTCAGCAGCCATATCTGCACTCAAAAGTCTTCTCATCGACGAGAAAGATCCTGAGCAGATAAGACGCCTTAATGCTGGAATTGCCGCGCTGACAAGATGGAAGAGCGAAGCCGGACCGAGCAAGTCACCATAGAACGACTGGTTGAAGTAGCCATCGGCCTGACCTGCAACCTGCTCCTCTAAACCCGCACACAACCAGGTGACGATTTTCGAATTCAGACCCGGTCAGCTGCACGACCTCGACGAACACTTCTG
The DNA here is from genome assembly GCA_035524195.1 of Occallatibacter sp. Classification (GTDB taxonomy): domain Bacteria; phylum Acidobacteriota; class Terriglobia; order Terriglobales; family Acidobacteriaceae; genus Telmatobacter. The sequence continues at coordinate 66,501 of DATKPJ010000138.1, read as the reverse complement.
GTGTAGACGATTTTGTAGCTGTCAAAGCATCCAGAAACCGGAGCGTTCAACAACGATCCACATACGGTCTGCAATATATTCAAAATAAATAAGTTATGTTCGACAGATTTCAATAAGAATTGAATAACGAAGCGAATCGGGTTCGGGACCAGGTTCTCTACTCTAAACTCCTCCCTTAGAATCAGCAAGTTGCAGCGGCAGGTTTGTGGAATCTGGGGTTCTGTGGGGATCTCTGAGGTTCAATTTCGACTACAGTCAGCGCTCCGCAGCATTAGCTCCGGGACAGAAGTTCCTCAATTTGTGCACGTTAGCAATCCATGTAGGGCAGGCCAACCCTCTGGGTTTGCACCAGGGGGCTTCCCTCGAGCCGATCCGGTCTAGCAAATCGGCCCGTTTCACCGAACGGCATTGAACTGGATTACTTGATGTAGAAGACTGGGTTCAGGAGAAGCCCGTGATCTGTCGCGACGTTAAGAATCCGGACGATGTTTCTGCTGTGGAGGCGATCAGGCAACTGTATCGTTTGGCCCGCCCGGAGAGTCCTCCGCCTCGGAAGGAGCATATACAGCTTTGGATTAGAAAAGGGATGGTTGCGATAGCTCTCGATGATCAAGGGTCGTCCCTCGTCGGGATGGTACGCTGCTTGCCGATCTCGAAGACCACGTACGAAACAATGCTCCGCTCCTCGTTGGATCTTCGGGAGTTACTGTCGCCCCAGAACATCCTCGACAACGATCAAGTTGTTTCGAATGTCCTCGAAGGATTTGGGAACTTTTGCACGGTCGGCATGATCTCATACGATCCAAATCGAAACGCCGAAAACTACGGGCTCATTGCAGCTGACATGTTCCGCCGACTACGAAATGAGTTCTACCGGATTCGGTTTCGGGCATTGGTCTGTCGACCACACTCAGGGTTCGCAGAGAAATCAGTGGAGGATGTCGGGTGCTCCAGGGCATCGGAGGTTCCGGGTAGATCCAGTCGGGTATGGTACTTCGACGAGGTCTGTGCTCGCGAACGATTCTCGCAGCTTGCCGAGACATACGCCGATATGTGGCTTGCAAAACCACAGTTGCACCTAACCCGGTGTCAGCGGCAGGTGTTGGTAGCGTTGGCGCTTGGATTTACGACAAAAACTGGCGCTGCCAAGCTCGAAATCACTGGCAAGACCTTCTACACACACGTCGCGAAAATCCTCGCCAAGGCCCGTCGCCATAAGGACTTGTTTCCCCGAGGAACAGAGGTAACGAGAGACCTTTTGCTAGCGTATTGTCAGAGCAACCCGATCGAACTCATGGTCCCTTTCTAAGGCGGCGCCTACACAAATTATCCCGTTTTGGATAACTGCGCGCTCAACCCTGATAGGGTGAGGCTCAAGTGAGGTGAAAGCCGTCTCTGGCTTAAGACCTCTTGGAGGGATTACAGATGTCAGAAAAAGTGATTTTTAACGATGTGGCTGTTGACCGGAGCAGGTTGCGCGAATTCGAGCAGGCTACCGGTCGCAGCGAGAAAACGGAACCAACTTCCTCGTCCTACGGAACCTGGGGGAAGCAGGAATGGTCACCGGAGAAAAAAAGCAACGAAAACGGACACGACTGAACGGGCCTCGGATTTAAGACCCCGCAATGTTGAAATTGACACTGCAGACCGAGGGGCGCTACCGCACGCCGTTTGAATAGACGCCCCGGGTCTACCTTACAGTCCTATGAACAGCGCCCGGTGATTCTGATCGAACAACAGATCTCCGTACTGGCCGAGCGATTTGCTGTTGACATGGCGAGAATCCATGGTCCACACTCTTGCCAGTTGTTCCCCGCCCATAGCAAGAAAACGCAAGCCGCCTAAGAGACGGAGGTTTTTACAAATGCACGAAGAGCCTGTCGCGTTGATCAGCTCGAGAGAAGACACGAACAATCACGATGAGCAAGTCAAGACTCCCGAGAAAGTCAAACTAGAGCGAATCACTCTCGAGCCGATCCCAAGCGTCGGATTGCTCGGCCTCGACAAAGGTTCGTGGCACTGTGGTGGAGGCATGGGCGGGCTCTAACCCTGCCTAGCTGCCAAACGTTCACGACATCAGCACGCTGATTACCATCCGATCTGTGTCGAGGCCCGGAATATGAGTCAATACGCTTTCGTGGCCCGAAACGAAGCGTTCGGTTACCTCTTGATGAACAAAGGAACCGAGCAACTATATGCCGTCCGTACAGATGAAGCCTTAGACTTCTCTGATCCTTCACTGTTTGAGTACGAATCTTCACCGGGGGAGTGGAGCACTCCGTCGAGAATTCTCTATCGCCAAACAAGCCCGCTGCGTCCTGACATACTGTGTGCTCCTGTCATGGTTGAGTTCAACCCCACAAGTGCGTGCAATGAACGATGCCATTTTTGCTATGTGGGAGACTGGCTAAACAGTGATGCTGTTCAATTTCCAAGGGAAGGTATCGCCCCTTTCATTGAGAACATGGTTCGCGCGGGTGTATTTCGGCTGATCATACTGGGAGGCGAGCCATTCCTGTATCGTCACCTTGCCCCCCTGCTCGATTCGGCGTGTGGGCATGATCTCGTCGTCTCGCTATCCACAAACGGAACGGTCGATCGACCCGACATCTGGGATCGACTGGTCGAGTATGGCGTACATCTCAATGTCTCATTTCATTCTCACTTGCCAGAAGTCGAAGACTCTATAGTCAGCAGGAACGGCGCCTTTAAGATGGCCTCTCGTGCAATTGGCGCGCTCTGTGCCAGAGGGTTTTCTCCGCACGTGTCAACGGTTGTAACGGCCGAGAACGTGGATAAAATCGAAGACACTGTGAAATTCCTCAATAATCTCGGTGTCAAGAATGTCTCACTATTGCATACCCAAGGCAGTGGCAGCGCGAAGCTGGCCCATCAGAAATGTGTGAGTTTCGACCAATTCAAAGATGCCTGCTATCGCGCGACCCAGCGTGCAGATGCTTTGGACATGACGGTGGCTGCTACAACCAACTTCCCTTTCTTGTTGTACGAGGACCTATCATTCAATCTCGGTAACGGGCTCGCTAGATTCATGTACGGACATCCCGATGGCCGACGTGTCATGTATGTGCTTAACGACGGGAGAGTCGTTGGAACCTTATATCAAGATCTAAGAGTTCCCTTGGTAGCAGGAAACATTCTCCGTGAAGAGTTGTCAGAGATTTGGGCGCGCTCGACCGTTCTCGATGAAATCCGCAAGCTTAAGCCAAAGCAGGATTGTTTAAACTGTCAGCACTTCGAGTATTGCAGGGGCGGCCCCACCGGAAATCTGAGAAATGTCGACGATTTTTCTCCCCCGAATTGCCCACGATTCGTGTCACAGCTTCAGACCGAATAGGGGCCAAGGGATTCACATGTCAGAGACGCCAAGAATCGAAGGACACAAACGCGCTATTGTCCTCTGTGCGCGAGGTTCCTTGTTGTAGTCGAATTTGTGGCGGGCAAAGCCTCCAAAATCACAAACGCCCCACAGCTTTCAACAACAGAGCTGCAAGAGCTTCAATCAGAATGGGTTAAAAACATCGAATTTCAACAGATTTCAAAAGACGATTAAACCCGGTTCGGGACCAGGGGGTCGGAGGTTCAAATCCTCTCTCCCCGACCATCTATCTCGCACAGTCTGATTCAGTTAAGCCGCGCAAGCGACTTCTGTTATGTCCCCGGATTTCGGTACATTCGGTACTTTCGGGACATTTGAAAGACCGAACTCTGGAAGATCAAATCCGATCCCGCACTTTTCCGCCCAATCCAGGCGAAACTGCAGGTCATCCTTGACCTTGTCGTAGAGATCCGTCATGGTTTCGCCGGCATGCCCCAACCAGAACTTCTGCAGTCCATCAGGGCAGGGAGTGTAGTTCCTCAAGTACGTGTTCCGGAACCGCCGGAATGCATGGTTGCCGGCCTTGTGGGTACCGGTATGCGGGTTGACGTAGTTCAGGGCTTTCAGCGCCGGATGCAGGTGGCGCCGAATGACGTTGGAAGAGCTGATGGGTTTGCTCTCGCGTGACTGAAAAAGGAACCCGGTCTTGCGGTCCCCGACGAATTGCTTGAGAAGGTCCGCGATCGAAGGGTGCAGATCGACCTGCCGTGCAGCATTCTCGTTCTTCAGCCGATCTTCCACGACACAGTGGCGCACCTTCTGTGCAATCGTCAGTGTGCGGAAGTCGTCTGAGAAGTGCTTGTCGATCTCCAAACCCAGTGCCTCGCCGATGCGCAAGCCAGCCGCACCACAGAGGATGAACAGCATCCTCTCGCGTCTGTACTTCCACTTCGCAAGGCCACTCATGATTTCCCTTGAAAAGCTGGGCGTGTTCTGTGTGGACTTCTTCACAACGGGCATATCAACGAATTCATGGTTCCACTTACGTGGGAACAGCTCTTCACCTTCGTCGTTGACGGCCGATGCTACGACAGATTTCACCACCTGTGTGTAGGTGTTAATCGTCTTGGCTGACAACCCTCCTTTCACCATGGCCGCGACGACTTGCTTGAGTGCAGAGTTGTTAACCTTTTCGAGCGGCAGCGTTCCAATATCCGGGTCTAGCCAGTTGTCCAAGCATCCTCTCCACAAAGAGATTGTCGATGGAGCAACGGGCTTTCTCTTCCGCTCTTGCATTTGACGAAGCCACCTCTCGGCTTGTTCTTCGAAAGTGATCTGGGCGGAACCTTTGACCACCTTGTTGAAGTGTTCTTCGGTGTCAGCACCGCTGGCGATAATGATTTCGTGAGCGCGGCGTTTGCGAACCGAAGGGGACAAAGCGTCGGGTCCATCAATCGGGCAGATCTTTGCCCTCATGTGAACCCTCTTCTCTTGCCCCTCGACGTCCATCCACCAGCGAACGACCCACCATCTGCCACTCTTTTCGATGTGACCAGATTGACCGGTCCTGCGGGACATGCTCTTGCCTCTCCGCTTTACCGGTGTCGCTGCCTTTACAGTAGATCGTTCACCAGTTGCCTGCAAGGCAGATATGTCGTACACCCGAGCAAAATGCTGAGAAAAAGCCGGTACGACGGGAAACCCAACGCCAGGATTCTCGTCGGCAAATGCACTTGTTGTATTCAGGACTGACATTGACGTTCAACAATCCGATTGCTGGTTCTTTTGATCACCAGCTTGATTTACGTGGTGCGCTCGCTTAGGCCGCCTAGGCTTCACGTTGATCGAGCCACTCCTCTACGGCGCACATGCCGGAGGACACATTGAATTTCGCTCCGTAAGTGTCAAGCGTGGTTTGAAGACTCTTGTGCCACAAGCTCTTCGAGAGCAGCAAAAAGTCCCGCGGGTGTTCCTTCAGCCACCGAAATGCGAAACTATCTCTTGCCTGGTGAGGATTCATGCGGACCCCGCCGCATCGGTATGTCCATTTCTCAACGATGTTCTCGACGCTGGACTTGCTCAATGCGCGACCTTTTCGATTGAGGAACAGATTCACAGTAGCCTTGCCATCAAGCAGTTCTGGACGATACTTCGCCAAGTACTCCTCCATTGGCTTAACCAGACGTTTCGGAAGCACCGCGCGCACCTCGACCTTTGTCTTTGTCTCAGCGGGAGTGAAATGAATCTGCCAAAACACAGCTTCGGGGTTCCGCGTTTCTTCCTCGACAACCCAAGCTGGTTTATCGATATCGGAGAATGGGCTGATCTTTCCCCGGAAGATATTCGGATGCGTCCCGCCAATCCTGCATGAACGAATGTTGAGTTGCCTCCACGGCAAAATCAGAAGCCATCGCATCAGCAGTTCTTCAGTGGCAAGGTATGCTGCACGGTACATGCGCTTTCTCCGCAGCGCCTTTTCTAGTTCAGCGTGAATCACTGCGGGGATGCTCTCAAGGATCTCGTATTCGAGATACTTTAGGGCCTTCCTTTTCTTCCGTTCAGACTCGTCTTCCAGCGGGATGCTATCGGCGAGAGTCTTGAACCAGGAGAAGTCCTGGCCGGCGAACCTGGGGTGGCTCTTAACGACAGCGGCAATCATTCCGATCCGGGGCTTGATGGAAAGGCCTTTAACGCCGCGCTCGTTAATCGACCATTCAACGAACCCCTCAATGACAGTTCGTTCGATGAGCTGAGCAAAGGACGAGAGCTGGCGGCCACAGATATTGACGAGGTAGCCTGCAACCTGGCAAATGATCTGGATGAGGACCGTCGCAGAGATGGCTCTAATTTTGCCGCGCTTCGGCCTGTTGATCGCAAAGTCAGCCTGCTTCCACTTCACTAATGTCAGCACTTCGCTCTTCACTGCAGGTGGGAGTTGTTCCAACGAAATCCCGTACCGTTTGCGCGTGCTCTGGCTGGACAGAGCACGCGTCGTCCAACCAGCGTTCTGAAGTGACCGCCAGAATTGGCTCTTCTGCCTGACGACGGTGCCGTGAGACATACCTTCTGTCCCCTCGAGGGCTGTCTAGTATAGCGATTCTCCGGATCATCCCCGACATGTCACGAAGAAACGCGAACTTTCGTCTGAATGAGGGTGAACATCCGCGAATAAACGAGCATTTTTGAGCCAGACCCGCCTCCAGAGAGCAGAGAGATTGCTTGAATCAAGTGAATGCAGGTATGGAGAGTGTTGACCTGCTGCTCGCAAGTACACTTTGTCACTGGACGCACATGGCATCATCCATTGAACGCTTCGAGGCGTAACGCGAGGTCGTCACTCTCGCGCGCACAGGACGGGGAGCTGTGCGGGCATTGGAATGCTAGCCGCCCGGTGCGTAGCCGGGCCCCTGGCGCGCTTTTCCCCGCCAGGGCCGAGCTGGTCCGCCCTCTGCAATCGGGCAGGGCTCGTGGTTTGGCCGGACCCGATCTTCGCAGCGGGACGACGCCCGGCTGCTGTTGACCGCTGTGTGATGCAGCGGAGGGATCTGGTGACCGTGGACCTGGTGATGCACCGTGCCATCGCTGTCCGACCAGCTTGCGATGAAACGGGTGGTGAAAGGAAGAACAGCGCCGGCGACTGCCGGAGACGTTCTACCCTCACAATGGCTGGCTAGTATAGCGGGGCGTCCGAAGATTCCCGATGAGGCGACAGGAACGCCGCCGTATCTGGCAACCAGCAGATTTCCAACCAACACCTCAGGCCAGCCTAAGAGAAAAGGATCGAGTTTAGAATCAGTGGATTACCTGAAAAGCGGCACAAATTCACCCGACCTGTGGAATGGCCTTCTTTACGTGACCAGGGATTTCGGCCGGCGAGTCCAAGCTGACAATCCGTCGTGTAGTACGACGTAAGCCAATCCGTAGAGCATGAGCGTAAGGCACTGTAGCACCAGAAGCACCAAGGTTTTCTTCATCGGTTATCCTCCTCTCCTTTCTTCTGCGTATCTATGTTGAGATCGAAGCTCAATTGGCCTAGAACCGGCCGTGGGGCGGAGTGGATTCTCCACGCAGGTTCCCGGCGCTTCTGCTTAGGCCTTATGTGACTTTCCATTGTCTCGCGTAACTCTTGTGGCTTCTCCATTGTTCCTCCAAAAGAAATGGCGGCCCGCAGGCCGCCCAAATGGCGATTGAGTTGCTTCCCTTTAGTACTCCCAGTCGACACGCTCTGCATGGTCGTCGTGATGACGAGCAGTGTTTTCGAAGCTGCGAGCGATGTCCTTGAGCACGGCGGACGTTCGGGGCCATTCGATCTTGGTTGCATCGGACCACGCATGGTACCGCTTTGCTTTATCGCGTTCTATGGTGCCGCCGGTTGTCATAAGTCGCGAGGTCACACCCTGCTGGTTAAAGACTCCGATCGACATGCCCTTCTCCATGTGCGCGTTTCGCATATCCTCAATTATGTTGCGTACTGCTTCGTGCGGCCAGATTCCGTCGCTTCCTATTGGCGAAAACGACAGTGCTCGGCCAATATACTGGTCGCCAACTGCTCCCCTCTCTGCCTGGACTGCCAGGCGATGCGCCTCTCTAACCCAAGCCTTCAACGCGTCTGCATCTAGACCAGAACTCGAGTTCCCGGGCACCGTACGCCATGACTCAAGAAGACGAAATGCTTGAGTCGCCATTGCCTTCTCCTGCTTTGACGGCTCGTGCAGCTTCGGGGCACTTTCGGAGTGAGCCCTGAAGATCGCCGATAAAACCTGTACAAAGAAGCCGGGATCGGCGGCCATGAAGCGATGAAGGACAATAGGCGTTCTCTGAGAATGCTCAAGCAGTGCGAGGTATACCCATTCCAGTCTTGCTACAACCGCATCCTCTAGGGATTCATCAGCGTCAAGCACCTTAAGGAGTTCAGCGACACCCCACTGAGACATTACGGCCGCGTTCCCGTCTTCGGGCCAAGGAGATGTTGCGGCCGCTGCAAGAACATCGACGATCGTGGATGTGGGGATGCCTTTGGCTGAGCCCGCAAGCCGATCCACAAGATCGCGGGCGCGTCCAACATCGACCATCTGTTCAATCGCGTAAAGTTTGTCCTTTACGCTTTCGTTGTATGGAATGAAGTTTGTTCTCTGCCAGTAGGCTTTTCTAACAGAATCCCCGAAAGAGGCAACCTTCATCCACACCTTGCCTTCTGAAGGCAACGCAAGTAAGAAACTGGTGATAGCCGCTTCGCTCCAGCGTTCTTTCGTCGCGAGTTCAAGAACGGACTCGGACCATTGCCAACTGTGATGCCAGTTGCCCGCCGCAACTACTCCGTGCGCAAACTGTTGCCTGGAAGGGGTATCACTTTCAAGAAAGCGATTCAGGATCTGTTTAGGATCATCCGGTGACGTTGACGCATGCAGATACGCAATGCCAACCAAACGCGGTTCCTTTGCTTGATTGATCAAGCGATCTACGCCCGAAAAACCCATCAGTTCCAATATCTCGGCAATGGCCTGCGTCCGCTTTTCGGTAAGTTGCTTTTCGCGCAATTCCCAGTCGTCCATTCGGATAGCCTCTAGTAACTGAGCGTCATGAGCGAAAAGCCACGCCCGTTGAACTACGGGATCAATCGGGACAAACATCTTGTAGATATCTTCGATGCGATTCACTTCCTCCTGTGGTAGGGCCCACTCAGCGTCCTTGAAAGAGCGATGCCGACTGATCAGATTGCGGAGTGCAGTCCAAATGGGCTGCTTGCCGGCGTCGTCGGGCATCTCCTTCGATACGCCTGCAAGCCGACTCCATCCTTGCTCCCTCCATTCAGGCGAGAATCCGGCAAGATGGTCGATCAGTTCAGCCCAGCGCAGTGGATCTGAGCCAGCATCCTTTATCAAGCGCTCGGCCAATCCACTTGCCCCCTCGAAGATCGTAAGATTGGTAATCTGCTCAAGATCTGCAACTTCAAAATCTCGCCACTTCGGCCTCGGGTTATATGAACTTGAGTCGTAACCCTTTGGGAAGATGCTGAGCATGAGCTTCCATGCTGCGTCGGGAACAAGTTTCCGAAGGCGGTCGATCACCTGAAAGCGTTGTGCGGACGTTGCGTTTGTTTGCGGAAGCCACAGCAAGAAAATCGATCGAAGGGAATTTGCCGGTCTATTTGCCCACCTTCCGCCAGGATCAAGCACGGAAAGTCGAGCTAGGATTTCTGCCGCTCTGCTCAAGTAATCAGGACTCCACGCTAGCGTTTCTAAGGCCCAAAGGAGATGAGAATGATAAGCGTGACCAAAAGCCGGTCCTTCATCTTCCTTGAAAAGGACCATTATCGGCTGGCCTTCTTTTGAAAGACTGTCTTCGATCGCGCTCATGAAAGCATCTGGGGATACTTCGGCCAGTGTGGGCCATTGTGAAGACAGTGACCACCATCGCCGTTCATCTGCATTCCCCAGTAGTTCATGCACGATCCGATCGGCGTATTCTTTACCATCGGGAGTTACCCGGATCTGATCCCCGAACATTGCAAGCAATAGCAGAGTCTCAGTAATCCCCGAAATCAGCCAAGGCGAGTATTTGGGGAGTTTGCCTCGGACTCCAGCAAAGAAACGGTCGTCAGCATCCATGTCGAAGCGCGGATCGACAGCGGAGAGAACGGTCCGGCTTGCTGCAGCAAATGTCTCCAAGTCCAGTTTGGTAATAAGACCTGCGAGGCGAAACCACGCGTCGTATGGGGAAGCAATCTTCCATGTAGTGCCCGCATGGCGCATTGGAGCGTCTGGGAACTCAATCCAATCTGGGCAGCGCGCTGCAAAGGCTTCGAACTTGCCTCCCGATAGAGTCGCTAGGATCTCTCTGTCTCCCTCGCAGGCATCGTCCCATGCGCCTGCAAGGAGTGCAGGTATAAGCAGTCGGCCTTTCTGGCCCTCTGCCCAAGGGGGCGTGATGGCGTCAGCGGTGGACGGAATCAGACGGCGGAGAATTGATAGCTTTCTGCAGGAGTCGCGCGTTAGGTTTTTGGCTTTGGTTTCGGGTATTCCCATGTGCTCCAAAGCTTCTTGAAAAGGCTCGAACTGAGGCCTACTCAATACCGTGACTAGGCCCGTCGTTCCAACTCGAGACCCATAGGTCACGAGAACGTGATGCCCTTTTTCAACGAGCGACGAAGCAAGTCCTGGCTCCGATTCCTCCATCACAATGACCTTCGGTGAGGGGCTACTACCTAGCGCACGCGCGGCGTCCGGCGAAGAGGCAATCAGACACCTCGAGATGTAAAGCTTCTTGTACTGGTCGGGGAGGAGATCGATTGCGGCGTAGAGAAACGCGACCCCTTCTCCCACCGAGTCGCCCTGAACGCTACGAACTGAGGGCGGTCCATATAGCCACTTGAGTGATTCAATCCCATCTTGATCCCTTCCAGCCAGAACAATACCTGTTGACATTGGCCACTCAGTGGAGAGCCGCCATTCACGCCAGAAATCTTCAAGTAGCCTAGTTCCTGCAACATATTTTCCCAACCGAGCGGCCAGCCAGTATCCCACCGAGGGAAACAGTGCAATCCATTCCACGAGGTCGTCTGCATCAAGTACGCGTACGTCCTTCCAAATCTTCCCTTGGCACTTCTCCTGCGCCCACTTGGTGCCTCCTTTCCATCGCTGGAGTGTCGCGAACATAAAAGTCGCTTCGTTCGACATAAGACCGAGTGGATCATTACTGCGCTTTTCATAGTCTCCATCGGCTTTGGAAGCTACCCCCACCTTCTGCGTACCTAGTTCCCAACCCGAAACGCCGATCGGAAGCCACCGGAATTGATCTGTGATTCGTTGATCGCAGACTCCATCCCATCCGGATTGCTGGATGCTATCGCCAGACGGAAACTGAAGCCGGTTCGGCAAGTTCCCAGTTGTCGCGAGGATCAGCCGCTCAATTAACTCTGGAAACGTCGCTTTTGCGTCATTGCGGGCTGCCCATTGGGACAAATCTGTGGCATCTACCAAACGAACTGGTGCTCCATCGCCAAGGGGGACATTACCCAAACCGGTGGGTAGCGGGCCTTGCACGCCGCCCGCTAGGAACCGAATGCCCGCAGCTTCGAAAGCCGCAATGATTGCATCAACATTCGCGTTCACCGGTGTACGCTTCTCACGCTCAAAATCCGCGATGGTGGATGTGCCCACATTCGCTCTTTGAGCTAAATCCTGCTGGTTCCATCCAAGTAACGCCCTTGCGGCGCGGCATTGGGTTGGGGAAAGTGTCCTAGAGTCAACCTCGGCCATTAAAGTATCTACCTCATATTATTTATATGACATCATATTATATACGTAAAGCCCCAGGGCGCGCAGATTCGTCCTTAGTATCTCTCTGAACATCGGGACAGCTTCGGGACAACTGAGGCGAGGTAGACGGCTTTTAAATCCCTAAGCGACACGGGATAAAGCACTTAGATTAGCCAAGTTGGCTTGGTTCGGGACCAGGGGGTCGGAGGTTCAAATCCTCTCTCCCCGACCATATTTAAAATCAATCAGTTGCAAATTACCTCTCGCTGCCAGAAAGTGGGGCACAAGGCGTAACTTTCAGCGAGCATTTTGGCCTGCCTCCATGGATTGACGGCGCTAGGCCAACGACCATGATTCTTCACGCAAAAACACTCTACTGGGGGCTTTTGGGAAGTGTCCAGAAGCGAAGACGGCACATTCGAAAGGGCGTGCGACAACTTTTCTATAATCGGATTGCAGATTCCGCTCGGAACTTGGATCGGGCCAATCGATGCCTATGGTGAATCGCAGAGATTTTCTAATCAATTCAGCGCGCGCCGTGGCCGGCGCTTCCTTGCTTGAAAGATCCTTTGCTCTACCCGCTCAGCCGCAACCGCCCGCAGACTACACCATCCGAATCGCACCTATCGGTCTCGAAATTGCTCCTGGCAAAATCGTTCGCACTACCGCGTTTAACGACCGCGTTCCCGGCGACCTCATCCGCATGCGAGAAGGCCAACAAGTCATCATTGATGTGATCAACGAAACCGATGCATCCGATATTGTGCACTGGCACGGTCTGCATATCCCTTCTTTGCAAGATGGAGCCACGGAGGAAGGATCACCCGAGGTGGCCCCGCACGGCGGCGTGCAGCGCTACACATGGGCAGCGGAGCCTGCCGGCTTCCGCTGGTATCACTCGCACATGTTTGCCGGCCACAATCTTAGCCGCTCCACGTACTCCGGTGAGTTTGGCTTCCTTATGATCGATCCTGCGTCGAATCCAGCACGCTACGACCAGGAAATCTTCCTTGCGCTCCACGATTGGGAAGGTCACGCGCAAGGTGGCGGCGAAGGTTTTCAAGAAGTCACGTACAGCCATGCGACCATCAACGACCGCATGCTCGGCTTCGGTGATCCCATACGTGTTAGGCAAGGCCAGCGCGTGCTGCTGCACATCCTGAATGCGAGCGCGACTCTCATGCACGATCTTGCGCTCCCCGGCCATCGCTTTCTCGTCACCGCTCTCGACGGCAACCAGGTGCCAATGCCGTCTCTGGTCGAAACCATCCGCCTCGGTGTCGCCGAGCGCATCGACGCCATCGTCGAAATGAATCAGCCCGGCGTCTGGACCCTTGGTGAAACCAACCCGGATCTTCGCAAAGCAGGGATGGGCATTGTCGTCGAATACGCCGGACGCACTGGTTCGCCTGAGTGGCGGGATCCTTCGCGCTTCGACTTCCAGTACGAGATTTTTGCGGCGCCGTCGCAGCAGGTGATTCCGGATCAGGACGAAGTTATTGTTCCGCTCGTGTTCAAACCCAAGTTTGAGGGCTACGGAGATTTTGACCACTGGACAATCAACGGCCTTTCCTGGCCTAAGGCGGAAACCGTACGGCTCAATGAAGGTACCCGCTACCGGCTTGTGTTCGACAATCAGAGCACCGATATTCATCCCGTGCATCTGCACCGGCACTCATTTGAACTCAGATCCTTAAGCGGCAGACCGACCGCCGGGATTCTAAAAGATGTGGTTCTTCTGGCAACGGGCAAAAAGGCAGAAGTCACCTTTACGGCGGACAATCCCGGCAAGACGCTCTTTCATTGCCATCAGCAGGATCACATGGACTCTGGGTTCATGATGCTCTTTGATTACGTCTAATTCAGAGGTCAAATGCCGTCATCATTCAGTCCCCGCCGCGTTGTTTCTATTCTCTCTCCACTGGCGTTGGTTTTGATCGCGTGTTCTCCCTCGTTCTCCCAGGACAACTACGAAATCCAGGTCTATCCTTCTCAGACACAGCCGCCCGGCACCCTTCTCGTCGAACTGCACAGCAACTACACCGTAGAAGGCAGCACCACAAAGCAGTTCGGAATGCTGCCAACGCAGGAACAGGAGCATGAAACGGTTGAGTTCACACAGGGCATCAACGACTGGTCCGAGGTGGGTTTCTACGTCTTCACCGAGGAGCACAACGGCACCGGCATTCAGTGGGTCGGCGATCATATTCGCCCTCGCGTGCGCGTCCCGCCGAGTTGGCACTGGCCGGTGGGAGTAAGCGTATCCAATGAGATCGGATATGCGCGCCCGGCATACGCCAATCCCACATGGGTTTGGCAGTTCATGCCCATTATCGACCAGACCATCGGCAAGTGGTACTGGTCGGTCAACACCACCATGAACTGGGGAATCCATCCCACCTCGCTTCCACCGGGAACCCCAAAGTCCGAGGCGAACTACTACTTCCGGGACGTTTCGCCCCATGGCATCACCTTCGGCCCCGCGGCGACTCTCACCTATCAGCCGAAACCGGTGTTTAATTTCGGCATTGAATATTACGGCTACTGGGGAGAGTTTGGACATTTCGTCAATGTGCACAACCAGCAGCAGCAGTTTTTCCCCGTCGTCAATCTCTTCGTTTCCCCGAAGTGGGAGATTAACTTCGGCGCTGGATGGGGTGCTACTGCCTCGACCGACCATCTCATCGTCAAAGTCGTTCTCGGGCGTTATTTCAACTGGGGCAAACAAAAGACGCCGATCGGCCCTACAGTGCAGTGATGAAAGGTCTAGATTCTGGCGCGAATGTCTATTAACGCGTAGTTTGACAGCCGTTCAAAGATAGTCCAGTGCTTTACCCCCGAACCTGGCGAAAAATTGCCCGAGATGCGAATTCCTATCGGACCATCGCATCGGCGTGCTACCTCTCTGGCAATGTTCTCATTGTTACAAATGCTCAAATGCAACCGGATGGCTTATACTGCGGCGAATTGCTTGAGGAGACAGCGCATGCAAACGGCCACCCAATCCCCGGCGGACGAGCCCCTTTATAACCTTGTCAGCGGGCCGTCTCTGGAGACGATTCCCGACGTGATCGCGCGCATGCAGGCCATCGACATCCTGTTGCCGGTGACCGATGGCCTGAAATGGTTCAACCGGCTTTACCTGATGGTGACACAGGAGGTGGATCTGCGCCCGCCGGGCGGAGCGTGGAAAAGCCCGGTTTGGCTCGCCCGCCTCGATGTCGTCTTCGCAAGCTTCTATTTCGGCGCAGTCGCCGGGTATCTGAGAGGAGGCTCTGTGCCCTCGGCATGGAACGCACTCTTTGAGGTTCGCTTCCGCGCCGGAATTGATCGCATCCAGTTTGCGCTCGCGGGGATGAATGCCCACATCAACCACGATCTTGCCCTTGCGCTGCTGGCCACCGACGCCGATCTGAATGTGACTCCCGAAGCAGGCAGCGCCGAGTCGGACGATTATCAATCAGTGAATGAGATGCTGAGGACTTTAATGCCCTCGGCGCTGACGATGCTCGCTACAGACACGCTCGGCGTGCTTGCGGAAGATACGGGCAAGATCGGCCGCCTGCTCGCCTTCTGGGACATTTGCAGCGCGCGCAATTTGGCTTGGGACTTCGCCAACCACTTGCGCGATCTAACCGGGCGCACTCGCGATGCTGCGATCACAGCGCAAGACGCAACGACTGGCGCCCTCGGCCGCGCCGTTCTTGCTGTCTGAATGCTTCTTGCGCGAGACTTCGCGCATTTCGCATTTGCCGGTGGCCGCGATGGGGCGTCTGTGGTGATTCTGGTTCGCTTGTTCGAACTGATTTGCTATGAGCAAAGACGGTGGCTTCGGTCGGGGAGAAACCTTGGTTCTCGGAATCCGATTTTGAATCGGAAACAAGGTAATTCAGCAGAAGTCTGTGCAAAGAAGATTTGGTCGCTCGAGCAGGAGCACTGGAACGGGTGCCAGCGACCAGAGGCTTGAGCCAGGTAAATGATCTGAAGGGCTTCCGGATGACCTTGGAAATTTAGACAATCTGGATCACTCCGAATCGAGCAGGTTCGACGCATGGGCTCGGCAGCGCAAAGATTAACCCTCTTAAAGTCCCGACATGGCTCCAAGAGAACTGACCAGGAACGTGCGATTCTAAGTTACCAGGTTAATTAGAACGACAACAAACGTTCTTCAGTATGTAGATCCGCATAGAATCTCGCGTCAAATAACTCTTGACAAGATTGGATAACCTTGCCAGATTCTTTTAAATGCCGTTTCACAAGTGATCCGGGCAAGCCCAATTTTCCCTCATCGGTAGTGCTGCGGGCTACAAGTTTACTCGCCGGGATCCAAATCATTCGCTGGGAAAACTCGGGCCGCAGGAATACGTTTCCGTGTCGAATTGAGTCGGGCTGTTGATCGCCATCAAGAACCGACCGCAGTCAATTCCTTTTCCAAGGCCATTGGCGAGATTCCGCGAATTTCAACCTCGTTATGAAGTACTGAGCCGAGGCCCTTTGCCTATGAGGATAAGCGCCCAAATTTGTTTAGCTCACGCTTTCCGGTTTCTAACAAGAAGCAAACGGGACCAATGCCAACATGAGTTGAGAAGCTCACCGATCGGCTTCTCATTGAGACCAGGACAGCATCCGGGTCACGCACCAGTTCGCGCCAAATATCAGGGTACTGATGACGCCCAAGGAGGCAGGATGTTTCGAAACCTCCCATCCGTAATGATGGCAATCGTGACTCTGTTCACGATAGGAAGATTCCCCGCGCTCAGCCAGAGTCCTTCCAATGCAACCTCAGACAAAAAGGAGGAGGCAAAGTCTCTCCAGGCATGCGCTCAGATGGTGATTGACCAATTGCAGCAGCTGAAGATTCCTGACAAGCGACGACTGCGGTTTCAAGGCAAGGTATCAGAAGCAACCGCCCTTTGCCGCGGTGGTGAGCGAGCACTTCAGTTCCGGGGAACGCCATGGGTGGATTGGACAAACTATTGGGGCACGGGCGATATGTCCTCTCTGCCAAAAGGCTTTATCTCGTCCAAGCTTCCAGCCCAACGCGGAGTGGCTGGAGCGCTCGTCGACCTGGAGTTGCAGAGGATTGAACTCATCAAGTTCAATCTCTTCGACAACTCCGGAACCTATTCGGCATATGTCGAAGGGCGTGATGGAGTCGGCGGTCCGGCGCTCAAGGTTTGGCCGGAGATGCGTCTGCAGTCAACGAATCCGAATTACAAGGATGTTGGTGGAGATGGAACGCAGGTTTGCCGAGGTGACTTGATCCGGTGGCGGACAGAGACCGGCATCTGCAACGATATCCTGAACCCCGCCATGGGTTCGACCGGCATGTTGTTTGCACGAAATGTGGAGCTCGAGTCTTCATTCCCCGACCTCGGACTGAATGAACTGACACGGAATCGGCACGGCAACCGAATATCGCTTCTGGAGCCGGATCCACAAGTGATCAGCCGCAAGCTCTTTACGCGGATTCAATCCGATCCGGCGAAATGCAATGAAGGGTATGGGCTGCCAGGCGACTCAAAGGACGCCAACTGCGACTACAAGAAAGCGCCCTTCTTCAACGTACTCGCAGCGTACTGGATTCAGTTCATGACGCATGACTGGTTCTCGCATTTGGAGGAAGGGCACAATCAAGCGGATTACATGAAAGTAGGCTGCGAAACCAAGCTCGTGAATAACATCGAAGTGCCGCTGACCGCAGAGGATATAGCTGCGCTGGGTTGCCGTCCCGACGACAGCATGGACAAGGGTTATGTGGCCCAGGACTCTCCGCCGGAAACGTTCACTTACGGCGGGCAGACTTACCTTGCGCGCGCTCCGAAAACGATGCGCAACACCAATACTGCGTGGTGGGATGCTTCTCAGCTATACGGGTACGATGACACGTCGCATCAGAGAGTGAAGCGCGATCCGGCAGATCGGGCAAAGCTGCTTCTGGTCCCGGTCCCCGGCCAACCGGGCCCCGGGTACCTGCCAATCTTCGGGCCCTCTGACCCGATCAATCCGGAATGGGCGGGACAGGAGGCAGCAGCTTTTCCCGACAATTGGACAATCGGACTTAGCTTTCTGCATAACCTCTTTGCGCGCGAGCATAACTCATTTGTGACCGAGTTCCGTCGAGTCGCTGCGGAAACGCCCAATGCCGACTGCGGCTTGCGGGACCCTGCGCACCCGAAACAGGTGATTCGCTATCGCGATGTAACACCGGACGAGTTGTTTGAAATCGGCAGGTTGGTGGTCGCGGCGGAGATTGCCAAGATCCACACCATCGAATGGACCCCGCAACTGCTTTATGACGAGCCGCTTTACCTGGGGATGAATGGAAACTGGAACGGTCTGCTGGGGTCGAACGGCGGGCTGTTGTCGAAGGCATTGAGCAATGTGGTCTCGCAGAATTTCGGCAAATCGCAGAACGTTGCGAAAGCCACCACATGGTATTCAGTGTTCGCCTCAGGACCGGGGATCCTCGGCTTGGGCAGCAAAGCGCATGGATACGACATTACGAATCCGAAGTATACAAACGGTGGCGTGAACCATTTCGGATCGCCGTTCAACTTTCCTGAAGAGTTTGTTTCGGTCTACCGCCTTCATCCTCTGGTCCCAGATCTCCTGGAATATCGCGATCTGAGTGGTGACCCGAACAAGATCGTCAGGCGGGTTCCCGTTGTTGAGACCTTTCAGGGCAAGGCGACTGATTTTATGCATACCATGGGTCTCGCCAATTGGGGACTTACGCTCGGCCGCCAGAGATTGGGGCTGCTTACATTGCATAACTCGCCGCTCTTTCTACAGAACTTGAAGTTGGGGCGGCTCGACAGCAAGACCCAGCAAATCGACGTTGTGGCACTCGACATCATTCGCGACCGCGAGCGAGGAGTGCCGCGTTTCAACGAATTCCGGCGCGAGTATGGACTGCGGCAGCTGACCAGCTTCGACGATTTCATGGACCCGGGCACTGTGCCGGGATCGCCGGAGCGGCTGGAACAGGAGGATGCGGTACGGACGTTACGCGAGGTGTATGGGCAACACGTCTGCGATGCAGCGAAGATCATTACCGATGCGCAAGTAAATGACGACGGCTCGCCGATCAACGATTGTCTTGGCCATCCCAACGGCACCTTGATCGACAATGTCGAAGATGTCGATACGGTAGTGGGGTATCTGGCTGAGTATCGCCGGCCACACGGGTTTGCGATCTCTGAGACACAGTTTGTGGTTTTCATTCTCAATGCGTCGCGCCGACTCTTCAGCGATCGCTTTTTCACGTCGTGTTTCCGCCCCGAGTTTTACTCCACGCTCGGAATCAGGTGGGTAAACAACAACGGGCCCGGCCCGGCGATGATGGAAAAGGGCGCTCCCAACGGACATGTGCAGCCCGTATCCCCAATGAAGCGCATGCTCATGCGCAATATACCCGAGCTTACCCCGCAACTGGAAAATGTAATCAATGCATTTGACCCCTGGGCTCGAGACCGCGGCCAGTACTACGACCTGGACTGGAAGCCGCAGCCCGTAGCCGAATCCGACGATTCCTTCTCAAAGCAATAGTGGGCATGCGGTGATCTGGCCTTCGATTACTCGTTTGCAAGGATTCTCGAAGGCGCGAAGTGGATCAAGAAGTTTGGGAGAACTAGAACATGAGGAGGAGACATGGCGACAAACACAGTAACGAACTGGTTTGGAAATATCGTCTCGCATCCCAGCGTGATCGTTGACGCGAATTCGGTGGACGACATCGTCGCAGTCTTCAAGGATCCAGTGAAGTATCCATCCCCGGTTCGCGCTGTAGGTTCGAATCATTCCACCGCGCCATGCGGGGTCGCCGACGGCGGCACGTTGATCCGAATGAAGATGAGCAACATCCTCAACATTGGTCCGGACACTCTCACGGTGCAGGCCGATGCTGTGCATCTCGACATGGCAAAAGCACTCGAAGCGAAGAATCTGCAGTTTTATGTGAACACTGAGATCGGCAGCTTGTCCGCGGGCAGCGCCGCATGTGCTGGCACTAAAGATGCGTCATTTCCCGGGGAGTACGGACAGGTCGGATCATACATCACCGCCGTGAAAATGGTTCTTCCCAGCGGGGGTCTTCTGGAAGTAACCGAGGATGCGCAACCGGATCTCATGCAACAGGTGCGATCCAGTTATGGACTTTTCGGAATCGTCTACGAAGTCACGTACAAGGTCAAGCCGCTAACTCCGATGCATGTTCATCACACGACCTACAGCATTTCGGACTTTGTTGCCGCCCTGCCCGACCTGAAAGCTCTTGATTACTCGATGATGTATTATCTCTTTCCGTTTGAGGATAAGATCACTGTCGAGTTCCGCAAGTACAACCCGGGAGCGACCGGCGAGCCAAACCATGCGGCATGGGCTCTGAGAAATTACATCTGGGGAACATCAGGCCCCAAGTTTGGCCACGACACAGAGCAGAATGTTTCGATCCCGGCGATACGCTACGGCATCATCGACGCATTCAATGCCGGATGGCGCCTGCAACTTGAGACCATTGTTTCCAGTGACTATACCATCCCGCCCGATCAGATCATCCAGTATCCACCGGTCTCCAACGACAGCCGGTACACATTCAGCCTCTTTGCTTTTGCTGAAGAGGAGTTCCCCACCGCGTTGACAAATTTCTGCGCGTTCTGCAAGAACTACTATGCACAAAAAGGTTATCGCTCTAACTTGCTGTATGTCGGGTACCGGATCTCGCAGGATCAGAAGGCTCTCCTCTCCTATTCCTACGACGGAACGGTGATGACCATCGATCCGGTCTCGACAGCAAACCCGGGGTGGGATGACTTTCTCGCGGCCTACAACCAATTCTGCGTGGGCCTGAACGGCAAGCCACTGCCCAACCAGACCCCGGGCCTGGATGCTGCGACGCTGCAAGGAGCCTACGGAGACAAATTGAAGATCCTCGAGGCCACCCGCCGGCAATACGATCCGCAAGACCGGCTTCTGAATCCCTACTTTCGCGCGTTGCTGTCGTAGCGGGATGGAATGGAGCTTCGAAATGCCAAGGCAGCTACGCACCATTCTACTGATTGCTTCAGCTCTTCTTGCACATGAGGCCCACGCGCAGGTTGCAGAGACCTTGCATCCGCCACCGATCAAGGTATGCCCCGGGGCATTTCCCACTGACCTTGAGGCGACGGATTGCAGTTATACGCCATCGCAGCGTGCCTTGGACTTTGTCTCCGGTTCCGTTACAGACCAGGCAGTGCTGGGAGCCGTGGTCTTCGGGCTGGGTGCGCAGGTGATCCAGTCGCCATCGGAATGGAAGCGCACATGGGACGGCTATAGCCGGCGTGTCGGTTCGCGCTACACGCAAGCGCTGGGCAAGGGTACCGCCCAATATCTTGTGGGATTCATGCTCAACGACGACCCTCGCTTCCTCGCTTATCGCAACGATCCTGCGGTACTCAGTCGACGCCAGAAAGCTGTCCTCGCCTTGACTTCGCAGAGATCTTCAGATGATTCACAACCAGAGCAGAGAACATCTAACAAAAGTCTCGATGTTCTTGCGCATGATGGGTGGCAGCGGTTTGGACATGCCTGGTACGACGTAATTACTGTGCGCCGTTCCACGCAACAGGGAAATGGACATCGCATTCCGGCGTTCTCGCGATTTTCCGGGGAGGTTGCGGGGGCCTATGCCGGCTACCCATGGTATCCGGGGCCAGAAAATACGGTCGCGGGAGTGGGCCAGCGCGCAGCGGGCGCTTTCGGTACCGCCGTGCTTTCCAGCTTCTATACCGAATACAAGCCGGAGATCACAAACCTACTCGGCGCTGTTTTTCGCCGCGGGAGACAGTCAACATCAAGCGCTGGAGGGTCTCAATGATTCGATTCAAAATGACGGTGCTGGCGACAATCATTGTGCATGGTCTCACCGGGTGCCACGTTCCGCTCCAGTCGTACCGGGTGCAACACCCGGCGATCGAAGTGGCCCCAGTTCCCGATCCTCCCGCAGGTTTGACATCAGCCAGAGTGCCGGAGAAGGACTGCAACGACGCAAACTCACCCATATGTCTCGCATTTATCGAGGTCGATGATATGGGTGAACTTTTTGACAAAGGCGAGGTAGACACCACCCTTCGGCTAATCCGCCAAGCCAACAACATTGCAAAGCCGGGCCAGTCCGATCCCATCGTGATCACTTTTGTGCACGGTTGGAAGAATAACGCTAGCGAAGAGAACGGCAACGTTAAAGGATTTCAAGCTGCGCTTCAAGAGATATACAAGCGGGTGAAAGGAACCCATCACGTCATCGGCATCTACATTGGCTGGCGCGGCAATCTGATCCATAGTTACTTTCCTGTCGCACAACAATTTTCGTATTTCAATCGCGAGGCAACCGCCGTTCGCATACCAGGCGCGATGTTGTCGAGTGCACTGACGCAAATCGCCACGAGAACACACGAAAACCCAAGGGCTCTCGCAATCTTCATCGGCCATTCGTTTGGAGGCCTTCTCCTTGAACGCGCGTTGAGCCAAGCCACTGCGAGCCAGATCGCGGAGGCATCCATCTACTCTCAGGAGGCGCAGGAAACTAAAGATCCGAAAGAAACTGGTGACAAGCTATTGGCAGCCAAGCTGGCCGTCGACTCACGTGCTGACCTCGTCATCTTTATTAATCCAGCCGGCGCCGCCACCGAAGCCAAACAGATGCTGGATTTTCTGACATTCAACAGGTACACCTATCATCCGCTGGGTGATTCGACGACATCAGCTGGGACAGACGGTTCTGAACGTCCCCTCTTCGTATCGCTCACTTCGACGGCCGATCTGGCCACGAAAGTGGCGCTTCCCATAGGCCATGGGATTCCATACCTTGGTTTCAAAACAAAAGGCAGCTTTCTCGATCTGAGCCAGGAGCCGAATAAGAAATACGATCTGACCTGTTTCGATCCTCAGAATGCGGAGCATCACTACTGGGAGTTGAAGTCGAAGGAAGAGGGAGCACCCTCCCAGGGAGCTTACTACTTGAGCAGCGCGCCCCACATGCAGATTCTGCAAAGCCATGTAATGTTGAAAGCGGTGAGTGCAAATCAAATGCGCGTGTCATCGACGGGAGAGACGATCCAGATTCAGGAACCCAATGCGATTGCAAAGTGCGACCGCGATCTTTTCAATAAACAGAAACTAAACATCGTAAGCACATTCAGACTCGCAGACACCCAAGCTTGTTTTGCCATTCAGGTGCGACCCAATCGTTGCAACGGCACTCCTTATTGGTTGATGGAAATTGATCCTGATGTCGTGCCTGATCACAGCACCATCTTCACACAGCGATTCATTTCGTTCATCATCGATGCATTCTTCGCACCGAATGGCAGGATTCTTGAGCGCGCGAGCCCGCAACTGACAAACTGAGTTGGGCGGCCGCGCAGCGTGCAACGCCGCCGATTCCTGGTGAAACTCCTCCGGGCCTGATCTGACCGTACGAATCCAAACTTGTTTGCCCTCGAAATTGCCGATCTGCGCGGCATCAAGACATCGGGGTCTTTCACTCTTTGGCTCTGCGGTGGGCCCTATCGATCCGAATGATGTTATTGATTATAAAGCACTTTACAGTACCACACCGAGTGATCGGAGGTTCAAACCCTCTCTCCCTCCTCCAATGGATTACTTTCGTATTTCCCTCCTCGGACAATACAGGTGAATCTCACCAGAAGTACGCCACACTTGTTTATCGCTCATGTTGATCTAGGGTGGATCGCGAAGGCACCCAGATTCCGTGTAGGTCCAAGGGGCGCACGCCAAGACAGATGACCCCGGATTGTTCAAAGCAAGCGAGTCGCGCTGGTGAGAGAGAGCTGCACTCGAGGGGATGTTTGAGGACACCAGGATGAAGAACCACCGAGGGGCCGGTCTGCGTCAGATCGTGACGATCGCCACGCTCTTCACGCGAGCACTGACTCTTGCGCCAGCGATCGCCGGATGGACCTTGCACGCCTCAGCCGCCTCCCCGCCAGCGCCCCTCACTACGCTCCACGCTATCCATTTGCTAACGAAAGATAAGGCGGGGAAAGGGCTGCCGGTCGTTTTCGAAGCCACCGTCACCTACTACAATCCCAGCGACGTCGACCTTTTTGTTCAGGATGGCGGCGAAGCGGTCTATGTAGAGACAAAGCGAAATGAACCTCTAGTCCCCGGCGATCGAGTGCTCGTGCGAGGAACGACGAGGGCCAGCTTCACTCCGGATGTGCTCAGCGATAACATAAGTGTGCTTCATCACGGCGCCCCGCCCGCTCCAGTGACGGCCGACTTTGAACAACTGATCCGAGCAGAGCGCGACTGCATGTGGGTCTCTATCCACGCTACGGTTCGTAGCGCAGACACCGTCAACTTCGGCAATCTGCACGGCGTCTATCTCAAGTTGCTCATGGATGGGGGTTCGATTGACGCAACCGTTGTCGGAACTGACGTGAGCAGGCTTGAGGGACTACTCGACGCAAAAGTGGAAGTGACCGGGGTGGTTTCGGGAAAATTCGACAGCAAGATGCAATTGATCGGCATCCTCCTTGAAGTCCCCGCCTTCACAGACGTAAAGATCCTTCGGCGCGCAGAAGTAAGTCCGGATTCACTCCCTATCACGCCTATGGACAAGGTTCTTTCGAACTCCTATGTGCACGACCTCTCGCGCAGAGTCCGGGTGAAGGGAACCATTACTTATTACCAGCCAGGCTCGGCCGTTGTACTGCAGGACGGCGGAAAAAGCCTCTGGATCTCGACCCACTCCAGCTACCCAATGCGGATCGGCGATGTGGCTGAAGCCACCGGCTTCCCGGATGCTCACGACGGGTTTCTCTCCCTGACTGACGGCGAAATTCAAGACTCCAATATATTTGAGCCTGTCCAGCCTCAACCAGCCACATGGCGCCAACTGTCGACATGGAACAGCGGCGACCCCGATGGCCATCAGAGCGACCTGGTGACTTTCGAGGGGCAGGTAGCCACCGCGGTTCGCGAGGGTTCGCAGGACGAGTTTGTGCTCGTGTCCGGAGGAAAGCTCTTCACCGCGATCTATCGCCATCCGCCTGGAAGCGGATTGCCTCCGCCGATGAGGCAGATTCCGGTTGGGACGAGAATACGCGTTACAGGAATCTGCATTGCCGTGCAAGCCAATACCATCGATCCCAGCGAACAGGAAGTGCCCTTCAATATTCTCTTGCGCTCCTTCGATGATATTTCGGTTGTTGCCCGGCCATCTTCTCTGAACGTACGCAACTTGATTTTTCTTGCCGGAATTCTCTTCCTGTTGCTGATTGGCGCTGGTGTCCGGGAGTGGCTGAGAGAACGCAAGGTGCGGCGCGAGAGTGCCGCGGTGGCGTACATCGAGCGCCGCCGGGGCCAGATCCTGGAGGACATCAATGGATCGCGTCCCCTGGCTGAGATCATCGAGCACATCACGGAACTGGTTTCATTCAGACTGCGCGGCGCTCCTTGCTGGTGCCAGATCGTCGGTGGAGCTCAACTCGGAAATAGCCCGGAGGATCTCACTGCCTTTCGCATCGTCCAGCAACTGATTCCTGCCCGCAGCGGACCGGCGCTTGGAACCATCTATGCCGGGTTCCATCCTCTTGTAAAGCCCACGACCATCGAATTCGAGACCCTCTCTAGAGCCGCATCACTCGCCACGCTTGCGATTGAGACTCGGCGGCTCTACTCCGATCTGGTTCACCGATCCGAATACGACATCCTAACGGATATTCACAACCGGTTCTCGCTGGAGAATCATCTTGATCAGCAGATAGAACTGGCGCGTCAGAGTGCAGGCATCTTCGGGCTCGTCTACATCGATCTCAACGATTTCAAGCAGGTGAACGACGGTTATGGCCATCAGGTCGGGGATCTCTATCTGCAGGAGGTGGCGGCCCGCATGAAGCGCGAGCTCCGCAGCGAGGATATGGTGGCTCGGCTTGGTGGAGATGAGTTTGCGGTACTTCTTCCGAAGGTCCGCACTCGAAATGAAGTCGTTGAGGTTGCCCATCGGCTTGAACGCTGCCTGGACGAACCTTTTGCCGCCGAGGGTTATGTGATCCGAGGTTCAGCCAGCCTCGGCATCGCTCTCTATCCTGACGATGGAACCACCAGAGACAGTCTGCTGAGCGCCGCCGATGCCGCCATGTATGTCAATAAGCACGTCCGTCGCGAAAACACATAATTGCATCCACACTCCCACGCAAACCTACAACCTGTATTCTGAAGCCCAAACCTCTGGCGCCAGAGACCGGCTTGTCGTAATTCGTCCTCAAGAATGCGGGGTGAATCCCTTCGTAATCCGGTGCGAACGGTTTCCGATACCGAACTCTTCGATGAACTGGTAGGCTGAGGTTCAGCAGCTTCCGGCGATTGGGTGCAATCGATCCGGCTCCAGAGAAGCATGGGCCCATGAATTCGAAAACACACCGCGTCATCAATAAAACTCAGAGGAGCCTTCTGAGCCCCGCGGTCACGGTTGTCGATACGATGGTTGAGCCCTTCAAGGCAATGGTCGAACAACTTGCCGCGCATGCGGAAGAGGGTCTTTGGCTGAAGCCGTACAGGGGCATTCCAGAGGTTCCTGGTATCCGCCCGTTTGATCTCGTTCTGCTCGACGAGAGCCACAAGGTAATCGGACTTGCTGCAGCCTATCCGACAGAAAAGCTGGCTCCTTCGACTGTGCCGGTGGCAAGTGCACTGGTTCTGCCCTTACGCACCATCCATTCGTCGCTGACTCACACAGGAAATCAATTGGAAATCTATCAGGCGGATTCGGTTGGTGCGACGGCGGCGCCTGCTTCCACCTCGAACCCGGGATGGAAGGACTCCCCAGGCGGGTCCATCGGCGCGGGAAGCCCGGAGGGATCAACGGCGCAGGAAAAGCCCGGAATCGGCACCCGGATTCTGCGCTGGATTTTTGGGAGTCACAACTCGAGGAGAGCCCCCCGGCATGCCTTACCGGATCTACGCGCGTTTTATTGGACAGGAGGCGCACCGCAAGGCTTTTCTCTCCGCGATATCAGCGCCACCGGGTTTTATCTCCTCACGCACGAGCGCTGGACCCCGGGAACGGTGGTTCTGATGACGTTACAGCGGACGAACACCAGCGGAAACGACCCTTTGGACTCAATCTCAGTGCTGGTCCAGGTCATCCGGTGGGGACTGGATGGCATGGGATTTGAGTTCATCATGGCAGATGACATCAAGGCGAATTCAACCGTAAGCCTGCCAGGAAAAGGGACGGACCGAAAAGCTATTGACCAGTTCCTGAAGTTACATGTTCCAACGCCGAAAAACTGAAACTGAGATCAACTGCGATTTCCCCTTCAGACTTGATGGCAATCAGAGCAAAGCACATCGATCTCCCCCGCGGGACACAGCGGCGAAGCCTTCTCCACGAAGATCGCGCCGAATCAAGCCTTCATCCAGACTCCGTGCCGGGTGGTTCGACAGCAGCATCGAGAAAAGACGATACACTGGCAGGAATCAGGCGAACCCGAGCACTGCCGGTTCGATCCTGTCCACGCGATTTCGACTTTGAACTTCCAGCTCAGCCAAGGCGGAAACATCGTGCACGCGAGAGTCTACGGATGTCTGGTTTTTCTTCTTTGCGCCGCATGTCTGTGTGCCCAATCCACTCGGGGCTCGCTGCGCGGGATCGTGCAGGATTCCACGGGCGCCAGGGTCACGGGCGCATCCATCGAGGTTCAGACCATCGGCTCGTATTCCATCCGCCGCGCTACTTCCGGCGCCCACGGAGAGTTTTTTGTCCAGGATCTACCACCGGGGCGCTCAGAGATCACCGTATCGCTCCAGGGATTTGCAACGGCGTCGGCCGATGTGCAGACGACCGTAAGCACGATCCGCGATGTCACTGTGACGCTCAGCCCCGCATCGGTGCAGCAGTCGGTGCATGTCAAGAGTCAGGGTTCTTCCATTACGGAGCAGCCCATCGATCTCGCCGGCAACGTGCTGCAAAGCGTGGTTACCAGCCACGACCTGCAGACGCTGCCATTGCCGGCCCGGAGTTTTGCCAACATCGCTTATCTCGCTCCCGGAACTGAACCGGTTGAGCCGTCCGACCCGACAAAGGCGCGCATCACCGCAGTTTCGACCGGAGGAAGCTCCGGGCTGAATAACGAGCTTTCAGTCGACGGGGGAGACGATTCCGACGATTACATTGGCGGCTTCTTGCAGAACTATTCCCCTGACGCGATCCAGGAATTTGCCATTCGGACGGCGCAGGAAAATGCGGACACCGGAGGGACGACTGCGGGTTCCGTCATCATCACAACCAAGTCGGGCACCAACACCTGGCACGGCGATGAAGCATTTTACGAGCGCGCCGCAGCACTGAATGCGCGCTTTCCCATCGAAAATTCTGCACCGAACCCGAAGCAACCCTTCTCGCGCCAAAACTACGTCGGAACGCTGGGTGGTCCCGTTCGCAAGAATGGGCTGTGGTTTTTTGCCGCCATCGAAAACGTGCATGAGAACGCCAGCATTGTCTACAGCCCGGCCAGCACCGAGCAGTTCGACGCATTGGCCACCCTGGCCGCGGATGGACTGATTCCCGGCGTGTCCTCGATTCCCGTTCCCGCGAGCGTTCCCATCCCGTTTCGCGATACGTTTGGATCTATCCGATTCGATTGGGCGCAGACCGCGAAATCGCACTGGTTCATGCGCGACTCGATTGACGACTACACGACGCACAACGACCTGGTGCAGCAGGGGACGCTGCCTTCGACCGGGCTGCTGACGCACAATAACTATCTGAACCTTACGATCGGCAATCAATACATTTTCTCGCCGACTTTCCTGGGCAGCTTCGTCTTCAGCGCCGGCGGCTTGCACCTGACCCAAACCCGCTCCTCCAACCTTGGTTTCGCCCTGGCGTTTCCGTTCAGTTCTACCTCGCTCACTGTCTCGGGTTTCGAGACTTTCGGCGACAACCAGTTCGCGACGCCCATTACTTACTTCCCATCGCTGCGCAACCAGGAGAAATATCAGCTCCGTTACGACATCAGCAAAGCTCACGGCAGTCATTCGCTCAAGCTCGGCGTCAATCTCATTCATGAACCGGTGCTCGACGGCGCATTTCCCGGCAATACCGAGACGCTGTTTCAGTTTCCCGAGAACCCCACGTACTATGTCGACAATCCTTCGCAGTTCACTCCTGACATGATCGCGGGGGCATCCACCTCGAACCTGGGCGGCGGATTCTCGCAGAACATCCAGCGCATCGCGTTCTATGCACAGGATTCATGGCGCTTCAATCGCCACCTGACTCTCAATTACGGGTTGCGGTATTCCACGACCTTCGGACTCTTGCTGGGATCGGGACGCACGCAGGCTGAAAATCCCGGGTACATCACGCTTGCGGCCCTGCAGATTCCACTCGTTTCGGGCGTGCCCCACGACGACCACAAGCAAATCGCTCCGCGGGTTGGATTTGCCTGGTCTCCCGGCGACAAGGGAACAACCGTATTCCGCGCCGGATTTGGACTCTATTTCAACGACCTCGCACAGAATGGCTGGGCCACTGCGCTGCAGGCAATCAATCGTCCTCCTGGCTCATGCGTTGATCCGGTTCAGAATCCCGGAGGCTCAGAGAATGTGGGCTGCGTTCCGGGGGATGCGTCCGGCGGTACGGCCAACCTGATCGAATCGGGTTACCGGACTCCGTATGCCATCCATATCACTGGCGGTTTTCAGCATGCCTTCAGCGCCAACTGGGCCATGAGCGCCGACTATGTCCACGAGCAGGGCGATCACGGCTATCGCGCCTACAACTTTACCGGCGGCATCAATCTGTTTACACCACTTCTCGCGGTCAGCGATCCCGACCAGGCCACCTATGTTCCCGACGTGAATGTCTTTCACTCCGACAATCGGTCGAGCTACAACGGTCTGCTCATGCACCTGCAGGGCAATGTGGCGCGGCACCTGAATCTGGTGGCCAACTACACCTTTTCGAAAGCGCAGACCTGGGGCTGCGTGTTGGGCGAGCTATTCGATTATGTAAATGGTGTCTGCAATCCCCTCGATGCGTTCGGCCCGGGCGACTACGGCCCCTCGGGCGAAGACGTACGCCAGCGGTTTGTGCTTGCGGGCTCCTGGCATACATGGGGAGGCCTGGAATTGAGCGGCCTGAGCCAGGCGGAAAGCGCGCGCCCTTTCACCATCACGACGGCGGATAACAGCAGGCGAATCTCCATCAATGGCGCGCCCACGGCGCTCGATCAGTTCCGCGGAACTCCCTACATCCAGACCGATCTGCGCGTCAGTCGTCCAATTGCCTTTGGAGAGCGATGGTCGCTGATTCCCTTCGCGGAAATGTTCAATCTGTTCAACCGCAACAATCCGGGCGCCAACTATGTCACCAATATTGCGGCGCTTCCAGTGCCGAGCGCCGAGGCGCAGTCCGGCAATGTCAGCGATATTTGCTCCGATGCGGCATGCACGTCGACTGAGCCGATCACCAGTCCTAATCAGTTGCGCGTGGCCGCCGGCGCACTGGGAGATTTCTTCGGACCGGGAACAACGGTTGGTATTCCCTTTGCGGCACAACTCGGAGTGCGCTTGACTTTCTGACCCGCGGTTGGCGACCGAAACCCCACCGGCACAGTTCTCAATCAGCTTTTGTGCCCGAGATTGTTGCGCCATGTGTGGCTGGCACGCTCGAGAAGCCGGTCGGAGCAATCCGGACCCCAGGTTCCGGCAAAGTAGTTGGGAAACACCTCGGGATTTTTCGCAGCCCAGGCCTGCAAAATCGGCGTGTAGAGAGCCCAGGTCGTTTCCACGCCATCGCGATGCGAAAACAGCGTCTGGTCGCCCAGCATTGCATCCAGAAGCAAACGCTCGTATCCGTTTGCGCTCGATCGGCCGAAGGCTGCCGCATAGTCGAAGTCCATCGTCACCGGGCACACGTTCATCTCCGGCGTGGTGGGCACCTTGGCACCGAACCGCAGCGCGATGCCTTCATCCGGCTGAATGCGGATGGTGAGCAGATTGGGCTGAATCTCCTGGCACGGCCCGTTGCCCTGCATGCGGTTAAAGATCAAAAGCGGCGGCTGCTTGAATTGGATGCTGATCTCGGTGGCACGCTTCTTCAATCGCTTGCCCGCACGCAGGTAAAACGGTACGCCCGCCCAGCGCCAGTTCTCGATTTCGAGCCGCACCGCAGCAAAGGTCTCCGTGCCCGACTCGGGATTGACGCGCTCCTCGTCGCGATAGCCGATGACCTTCTGTCCCTCGATGACGCCCGGTCCATACTGGCCGCGAACAGCATTCAAAATCGGCACCGGTGGAATGGATTGCCATGCCTTCACCTTTTCGCGTCGCACGCTTTCCGCCTCAAAGCTGGACGGCGGCTCCATGGCCACGAAACTCAGCAACTCCATCACATGGTTCTGCACCACGTCGCGCAGCGCGCCCGCCTTTTCGTAAAACGGGCCGCGACCTTCTACGCCTAATGTTTCCGCCGCGGTGATCTGAACGTGGTCGATGTAATTGCGATTCCAAATCGGCTCGAAGATGCCGTTGGCAAAACGGAAAACCAAAATATTCTGCACCGTCTCTTTACCCAGATAGTGGTCAATGCGAAAGACCTGGCTCTCCTGAAAGACAGCGTTCACCTGATGATTCAATTCGCGGGCCGAATCAAGATCGTGGCCAAACGGTTTCTCGATCACCACAGCGGTTCGACCCTGCTCGGGACGCGCCATGCCGTACGCGCCCAGATTCTCGATAATTCCGGCGAAAAACTCCGGCGCGGTTGCGAGATAGAAGAGGCGATCGCCGCCAATGCCCTTCTCTTTGGCGATGCGGTCCAGTTCTTCCTTCAGTGCGGCGTAGTGCGTGGGATCGTCGAAGTGCAGGGGAAAGTAGCTGATCTTGCTGACAAAATCATCGAGCTTTGAATCGTCTGCCTTGACGCCGCCGAATTCAATGATCCCCTCCCGCATGTCGGCTGCAAACTCGTCGCCCAATGGACGCCGCGCCACCCCGACGATTGCAAATTGGCTGGGCAGCAGGCCGTTCTGCTCGAGATGGTACAGCGCAGGCAAAAGCTTGCGCTTGGTGAGGTCGCCCGAGGCGCCAAAGATTACCATAATTCCCGGCTCGGGAATCCGCTCGCCACCGCGGGGAATCTGGCTCAGATCCTCCGGGCTCACTTTCATCTGTACAGTCGCCGCCATAATGATCCGACCTCCTGCCGCTCTTCGATCAAGTTCAGAGTTCGCAGTTTCCCGTTCGAGTGTGAACAGAAAACTACGGCTCAGTTAGTCCTTCTTTACCGCGTGACCGCCAAACTGATTGCGCATAATTGCCAGCATCCTGTCGGTAAAGTTATTTTCTTCACGCGAGCGGATGCGGCGAATCAGCGATTCCGTAATCACCGGCGCAGACACATTCAGGTCAATTGCCTCAAAGACAGTCCAGCGTCCCTCGCCGGAGTCGGCAACGTAGGCCTCAAGCCCATCCAGGTTGGGATTCTTGCCGAGCGCGTCGGCCGTGAGATCGAGTAACCAACTGCGGACCACGCTGCCATAGCGCCATATCTGGGCAATCTGCGGCAGGTTCAAGTTCATCTCTTCCTTCTTTTCGAGGATTGTGAACCCCTCGGCGTAGGCCTGCATCAAGCCATACTCAATGCCATTGTGCACCATCTTCACAAAGTGGCCCGCACCGGCGGGACCGACGTGTCCCCAGCCCTTGTCCTTGCCGGGAGCGAGCGTCTCCAGAATTGGCCGCAGATACTCGACGGCCTCCTTGTCGCCCCCTACCATCATGCTGTAGCCCTCCTTCAATCCCCACACGCCTCCGGAAGTGCCGACATCGACAAACTGGAAGCCCTTCGCGGTCACTTCCTTGTAATGTCGCATTGAATCCTTGTAATTCGAATTACCGCCGTCAATCAGGATGTCGCCCTTGTTCAGCATCGGCTCCAGCTTGGCGATCGTGTCATCCACGGGCTTGCCTTGCGGCACCATGATCCAGATCGCCTTGCGGCCCTTCAGATTTCTGGCAAGATCGTCGAGCGAGTTGACGCCCACATTTCCCGTTGTGGAAAGTTTGGCCACTGCTTCTGCGCTGAAATCGAAGCCGACCACCTGGTGGCCACCGAGCCGCAGCCTCTCCGCCATGTTTCCGCCCATCTTGCCCAAGCCAATTAATCCAAGTTGCATCGTTACTCTCCCTTCAATCTCATTCAAGAACTCCCAGAGTCTTCAACTCACAGCCTAAAGAGCGAGCGCCCTGAAACTTCACTGCCTTCATGCCCATGCTAGCCGCGGCAGCCACGTTCTCCTCGCGATCGTCGATAAACAAAATGCGCTTCGCGGGATTGCCCAGAATGTCGAGCGCCCTGTGGAAAATTGCTGCGCCAGGCTTGCGCAGGCCCACGTAACAGGAACTGAAGGCAACCTGGAAATACTCCCGCAGCCCAAAATGAGTAAACCGGTAATCGTTGGGCTCGCGCGCCTCGTTGTTGAGGGCGCCCAGCACGCACTTATGAGATGCGGCAAGCTCGCTCAAGATTCCCATGGCACCATCCGGCAGCAACTGCGATTGCGCGAGAATGGCAGCCAAAAACTCGTCGTGAGAAAAATTGCGCGGGTCATAAAACACGGTTGTATCCAGATACTCTCTAACCGTAATCAAGCCCCGCTCCCACGCATCATTCGCCGCGTCGTGGCGGGCCTCAAACGCGTCACGATCCAGATGAAACTTGTCGAGCACAACCGAGCGCTCGCAGTGGTCCCAGCCGTTGGTCAGCAGGACTCCGCCCACATCAAACAGGATTGCGTCGAAGGGGAACATCGGCGCCTCGGTTCAACTTGATTCTGCGCTGTATGCGCTTGATGCTGCTTCGTTGTTGGGTTAACGGCGCGAACCAGTCCTTTTGCTCGCGCTGAGGTTCGAGACTCCGCCATCAGCGGTAATGCCGCCTAGCTGCTTTCGCGTTGATACTTCGCCTCGATGGCCAGTACCTTCCTGTACCGCCGCGCGAATCGTTCTTCGCCCGAAATGAACTTTGCCTTGAGAAATGCGTCCACGAGTTCGTAAGCCAGCGACGTGCCCACGATGCGAGAGCCCAGCACCAATACATTCATGTCATCGTGCTCAACGCCCTGGTGTGCTGAATAGGTATCGTGGCACATGCCGGCGCGAATTCCCGGGATCTTGTTGGAAGCGACACAGACGCCCACCCCTGAACCACAGATCAGGATCCCGCGCGGAGCTTCTCCCGCGACGATAGCCTCGCCTACCCGTTCGGCAAAGTCAGGATAGTCGTCGAGAGGCTCAACCTGGTACGCGCCCAGATCGAGAACCTCATGCCCGCTCTTTGCGAGATAGGCGCGCACCTCCTCCTTCAATTGAAATCCCGCATGATCTGCACCGATGACAAGTTTCACAGTAGAACAATCCTTTCCGTTTTGCAGCGGAGTTAGCCGTGGAGCCGAAGTTAGCGGGCGTTAGTAATTCCTATCTGCCGCACCGAAACGACTGCGCTCATGGCCCACCGCGAAATCACTAACCTCGCTAACTCGCACATCGCGGCTAACTCCGGTTCACTAACTCCTTTGCCCGGGCGGCAACGTTCGCTGGAGTGAATCCCAGCTCCGCCATCACCTTTGGTCCCGGCGCAGAGGCGCCGAAGCGGTCCACGCCGATTACGTCGCCATCCTGTCCGACGTACTTCCACCAACCCAGTGTCGCGCCGGCTTCGACGGCCACTTTGGGGACTCCCGCCGGCAGCACGCTCGCCTTGTACTCCGCCGGCTGCTCTTCAAAAATCTTCCAACTCGGGAAACTCACTACGCGCGCCGCGATGCCTTCCTTCGCCAGCAGCTTGGCAGCGTCCACGCAGGGCCACACTTCAGAACCTGTGCCGATCAGGACCACTTGCGGATGCGGCACATCCTCCAGTACGTAGGCGCCCTTGCTCACGCCGTCGTACACATTGTGTGCGGCGGTCTCGATCACGGGCAGATCCTGCCGCGTGAGGGCAAAGAAACTCGGCCCCTTGCGTTCGAGAGCCAGTCGCCATGTCGCCGCCGTTTCATTTGCGTCGGCGGGGCGAAAATCAGTCAACCCCGGGACCGCCCGCAGCATCATCAGGTGCTCGATCGGTTGATGCGTGGGACCGTCCTCCCCAAGTCCAATTGAATCGTGCGTAAAGATGAAGAGCGAGTGCGACTGCATCAGCGCGGCTAGCCGCAGCGCCGGCTTGCAGTAATCCGAGAAGCAAAAGAACGTGGATCCGAAGGGCGCAAGTCCTCCATGCACCGCCATGCCGTTTACCGCGGCGCACATGCCAAACTCGCGTACGCCAAAGTAGACATTCCGACCCGCGGGATCGACGTGAAAATTCGCGCCGGGCTTGAAAATGGTCTTGGTCGACGCGGTCAAGTCCGCCGCGCCGCCGAATAACTCGGGAACGGGCCCGGCAATCGCATTCATAATCGCCCCGCCGGCGTTGCGCGTGGCCATCGGCTTGTCCGAGGCGAAATTGGGAATTGCCTCTTCCCATCCTGGCTTGCGTTCTCCTTTTTGCGTTCGCTCAAACTGTGCCGCCTCGGCGGGAAATGCTTTCGCATACGCGTCGAAGAGTTTTTTCCACTCAGCTTCGAAATCCGCGCCGCGATCCACGGCCTTGCGCCAGTTAGCCAGCGCGTCCTCGGGAACAAAGAAATTCTGATCCTCAGGGAATCCGAAAAACTTCTTTGTCGCTGCTGTGGCCGCTGGTCCTAAAGCTTCGCCATGCGCTTTGTTGGTGCCCGCCTTGGGGCTGCCGTAGCCAATCACCGTCCGCACCGCGATGAACGACGGTTTGCCGGTTTCGGCCTGCGCCGCTTTGATGGCGCCTTCAATTGCAGCGAGATCGTTGCCGTCGTTCACCATCTGCACGTGCCAGTGGTAGGCCTCGAAGCGCTTGAGATAGTCGTCGGTGTAACTCAGTTCCGTTGGCCCATCGAGCGAGACCAGGTTGTCATCGTAAAGAACAATCAGCTTGCCGAGGGCCAGTGTGCCGGCCAGCGCTCCCGCTTCGTGCGAAACCCCTTCCATCAGATCGCCATCCCCGCATAACACGTAGGTGTGGTGGTTGACGATCTCGAACCCGGGCCGATTGTAGGTCGCAGCGAGATGTCTTTCCGCCATCGCCATCCCCACCGCCATGGCAAAACCTTGTCCCAGTGGTCCGGTCGTCACTTCAACCCCGTCCGTGTCGCCGTATTCGGGATGGCCGGGCGTCTTGGAGTGCCACTGGCGAAAGGCCTTCAGGTCGTCCAATGTCACCTTGTATCCGCACAAATACAGCGTGGAGTAGAGCAGCGCCGACGCATGCCCGTTTGAAAGCACAAAGCGGTCACGATCCGGCCATTTGGCGTGCGCTGGATTGTGCTTCATGAGCTTGTGAAACAGCAGATACGCGATCGGCGAGCATCCCAGCGGTGCGCCAGGGTGGCCGCTGTTGGCCTTCTCTACGGCATCGACGGCGAGCAACCGCAAGGTGTCGATCGAGAGTTCATCGAGAGAGAGTGTCGCAAGACTGCCAGTCATAGGGAGAAACGCAGAGTCCTTTCGAAGAAATTCAAATGCCCTTGGGAAAACATTCAGCGGCTTTCAATTTTCACGTCCACGTTACGGCCGAGCCAGCGATTCTGCTCCGGCCAATGGAGAGTCCATGATAGTCCACCGGTCTGTTGATCCGGCGGGGCTGCGATGTCGGCGCTGTGGACCGCGCTTCCCAGTGCACGGCTCGCCGTGGTCTGCGTGGTTTTCCACTTGTCGCTGGTCCACACCACTTCAAACCGGTCCGGGTCGATAATGCGCAGCGTGTCACCAGGCGCGACTTGCTGAATGGGGCGTCGCTGGCTATAGATTTCCAGATTTCGACGCAGCCGCTTTCGCCCTTCCGGTTCGCTGTAACGAGCATAGACCGGGTCAACGCGGTCAAACACCTTGCCGTCTTTGGCCGAACGCAGCAGCTTGAGATACTCGGCGTGAGCCCAGACCAGTGGGACAGCTGATCCCACGGCCTTGCCCAGTTGCAGGCGCGCGCCGGGCCGGTCAGGCTCATCCCAAACCTGTTCGGGAAGCATCTGGCCGACGGTGGCGAATCCCTCATACGTCTTGATCAGTGGCGCAATATCCCGGCCCGCGGCAAGTTCATAGTGGGCGCGTTCGCCGGTCAGAAGAGGCCAAACGCGCCCCTGCCCCCAGCCTTGGAACGGCCCTCCATCCGGCCGCTGGCCATATCCGTCCCAGTTATAACGCAGCCATCCCGGTCCCTCGGGCAAGCCTCGCTTGATCACTGAATCCACCACTTTCAGCGAATCAATAATCAGCGGATCATCGGCGCGACGGACGCCATAGCGAACGAGCTCCAGAAAACCGCCATCGACAATCTCGCGCGCCTCAAAGTCTGCCCGTGTTCCCGGCGGCCGATTCTGCAGGTGGATCCTCTCCGTTCCGCAACTCTCGCATGCGTAGGCCTCGCCGGCCTCCGGCGGCCGGATGCGCATGTAATGCCTCGCAACTCCGGGAAGCAGGACGCCCCCATTGGTGACTGTCCAGTCTTCCAGGTGAAATTCAATCCAGTCGGCAAAGTCTTCATAAAAGCAGGCCAGTTCATTCGAATCGTTGGCGCGCGCCATCTCTGCCGCACAAACTAACCCCGAGATCACTGCCGCCAGTGTAGAAGGCGAATAGCCTGCGTTTTCTTCCCAGCGCTCCTGGTGCGTGATGGGAGCGAAACGCAGCAGGAAACCCGCGGCCCGCTCCACAAACTGAAAAACGTCAGCCTCCCCGAGGGCATCGGCCTTCCAAAGCCGCCACGCCAGGATGATGGGAAATGCCACCTCGTCCAGCTGCACGCCCGACCAATAGGGCCTGCCATCCACCCAGAAATTCTGCGCGAATCCACCATCGGGTTTCTGCGTGCACGCCAGGTAAACCAGCGCGCGCCGTGCCGTTTCCGCGCGTCCACATGCCAGCAGAGCGCTCGCAGTCTGGACCATGTCCCGCGTCCACACAAGGTGGTATCCGCCCAGGTCGTCGTCGCCGTGCACCTGTCCCCAGGGAATCGACATGGATGCCACGAACGCGCCGGAAAAGATCTTGTCCTCATGCGCCAGCAGTACGTTGTGGCTGGCGCGCATCAGTTTTCCACCGTCGCCCGCTTTCGCCGCCAGCCATTCAGGATTGGCGGCTCGATTCCACTGTTCAATGAACCGGTCGTGACTCCGCTGAAACGGCATGGCCAGCGCGCCCACGGTCTTCTGCAGCGCAGTATGGTGTCCTTCGCCAATGCCGATTGCCAGAGTGAATTCCCTTGCGCCGTCGACCCCTGCATCGCCCAGATTCAACTCGCCAATCACAGAAAGATTCCCGCCGGTGGCCGATCCAAATTCCCATGCCATGCTGAAGTGTTCCATCAGGTCGCGCCAGCCGTCGCTGGTTCCCACAAACCCGCAGCTCACTCGCGAAAATCCGCAGCTTGCACCCATGGCCAGCGACCAGCGATTTTTCCACGCCAGCAGCATCTTGCGTCCGGCGATGTCCACCGCGCGGGCTGTGTTTCCCGCCCCACCGCCATCGAGGTGGGGAGCCAGCAGCGCATACACTTTGAGCCGCGGCACCAGGTCCTCGTGTCCCTCGATCCGCACGTGTTGCAGCACCACACTATGGTGCGGATCGCAGATGATCTCCTTGATCAGTGTGTATCGGCAATCGGGATCCCTATTCACATATCGCACACCTAAAGCCTCTTGATGGATGTACTCGAAGCTTGTGATGAGGTCCCGTTTCTCTTCGTGGACAAAGGTGCGTCCATCCGTGACCAGAAACTCCATGTCACGGACTTGCGCGCTATCGATGGTGGGGTGATACAGCTCGTTCAGTATGCCGTGCGAACAGGTGAACCAGACGCGGCTGGAAGCCGAATAGGCAGTCCCGACCGCATCCTTCACGCTCGAAGTCCATCGCGGTTCCAGCCCCGGCGCACCAAACGCTTCGCCCTGCTGGTCAAGCCAACGGTACAGCTGATCATTCATTTGTTCTTACCGTGTTGTGGGATGGGGAAAGCCAACTTTCAAGCGATCATCCCTAGTATCGATGGTGCGGGCACCTAGAATGTTTCATGTTTCATGCAGAAAAGGGAAAATGCTGGCACCTTCGCCGTGCCCTTCCGCATCCATCCAATCATAGGAGCCCGGCCAAATGTGTGAAGATACGATTGCAGCCGGGCGCCGCAGATTTGAAATCCGGACGGCCGGGTTATCCTAAAATCCGCAAACGTCACTGCGCAGAACCCCGCGGCCCATGCCGCCTAACCCACCCCAAGATTCCCAATGGAGGATATTCTTCGATGTCGACAGCCACTTCGGTCGCTCATACAGTCCCGGCGCTGCCCTATGACTACGCCGCCCTTGAACCCTTTATCGATGCAGAGACCATGCATCTGCATCACGACAAGCACCATCAGGCCTACGTGAACAACCTGAATGCTGCTCTGGAGAAGCACCCCAACCTGGCCGGTAAGTCGGTCGATGATCTGATGCGCGAACTGGCCCATGTGCCGGAAGACATCAAGGCCACCGTGCGCAACAATGGTGGCGGTCACTCCAATCACAGCATGTTCTGGACCGTCATGGGGCCTGCCAATACTCACGGTATCGGTGGCGCGCCCACAGGTGAAATTGCTGACCAGATCAAGAAAGATTTTGGCGACTTTGATGCCTTCAAGAAAACTTTCAATGAGACCACCGCGAAACAGTTCGGTTCCGGATGGGGCTGGCTTGTGTTCTCGGCGGGCAAGTTGAAGGTGATCACCACGGCGAATCAGGATTCGCCGCTGTCGCAGGGTCTGTACCCCATCCTCGGCAATGATGTCTGGGAGCACGCCTACTACCTGAAGTACCAGAACCGCCGCCCCGACTACCTGGCCGCGTGGTGGAACGTGGTGAACTGGGCCGAAGTGAATAAGCGCTTCGCCTCTGCTAGGAAGTAAACAGATATTGGCAAACATGGCAACTTCCGGCATCTCGCCGCGCAGGGGTTCGATCTGCCGCGGAGGAGACGCCGGAAGCTTGCAGCAAGGCCGTCGGCGCCACAGCGCCGGTTTGAACGCTTGTCCTCATCCAGCCGCTCTTCTCGTCCGTCTAACTCAATGAAATGATGGAGTAGACGGTGCGACACCTTGTGATTGTTCCCCTCGTGGGCTTTCTTGCCTTGATTCCAATCGCGCGTACCCAGGCAGCCGGTGCCCAGACGGGCAGTTTCACCATCAGCGAAAACGGCCAACCGGTAGGGTCTGCCAGTCTCGACTTCGTGCCCACGCCGCAAGGATATGACTCCCATTCGCTGGTGCGCGTGAACCGCCAGGGCCTCGACTATGCGTTGTCGAAGTCGGAGAAGCTCTCTTCTTCAAACGAACTGCGGCATGTGCTGCTCAGCGCAACGGTGAACGGAGAGGCGGTCGCAGTCACCGTGGCGCCGGATGGGACGCAAATTCTGATCAATATCTCGGCCAATGGCCGCAGCACCACCACCCGCCTGCCCCACCACGCGGCAGCCGTCTTCCTGCCTGACTTTGACCCCGGCGCGCTGGAAACGCTGATGACACTTGCCGTCGAGCACAATAATCGGGATTTATGGGCCATCATTCCCAAAGAAGCAGGTTCGATCGAGCCCATTCAATTGGCGACCTATGCCGACGAAAGCGGCACCCTGAACGGCAATCCGGTAACCGTCCACCACGTCGTCATCAAATTCGGCAGCGCACATGCGGATCTGTTTTCAGGGCCGGCCAATCAGCTCTTGCAGGCCGAACTGCCGCAGCAGGGTTTTGCGCTCGTTCGTAAGGGGTTTGTGCTCACGCCGCCAGCAAAGGCTGCTGCCCCACCGTCGCAGTAGCTGTCGCGCACAATAGCTGCATCCACCCGGTCAGCGGTGCTTTGACTTTACAGGCCGAGAAGTCGCGCCAGAGACCAGATTCCGTAGATGCCGAGGCCGGCCACAGCCTCAATGCCGAGAGCCAGCATGGCGCTTCGGGCGGCGCCGAGCGCAGTTGCCCTCGAAACCAGCAAGTCTCTGGATTCAATTTGGGTGACCGGGGCTTTGGGCTCGCAAGGCGCAGGAAGGGAGTGTGGGTCAACCTCGGCAAGTCGCATCGGCCGATGGAAGAAAGCGGGAGAGCCGTGCTGAAGAGCCCCGGTGGCCATTGAAATTACCTTCCAACTGTTAGATGACGAACGGCAAGTCTGTGCCGAGGTCAGAAGCACGCGACGCACCAAAGTGGGTATTCACCGACGTTATTCCCACTCTGCCCCTCCCGCCTGCAGTACCGCACACATGCAGGCAGTTCACCCCCAATTTACCTGTTTTGATCTGTATGGCGATGAGTTGAGCATGTCGCCAGCCAAACCCAGCCAAGGGACTAAGGGGCTGAAAAATAGTTCCTTCGCCCTGAAGATGCACGCTCCGACGCTTTTAGGCCTGCGTAATTTCTGCAGGGGTGAGTAAGAATTGCTCGGTAAGAACGATACCCTGAACCCCCAAGACGGGACTCTCAAAGCGGGCAGGAATCGAATTTTCGTGCCCTTTGCACAAACTGAAGGGGAGTTTAACCGCCAATCAATGATTGAGCGCCCAGGGCCAGCGACGGATCGGCTGTCAGATCCGCCGGCGCAAATTCGCCTGCCAGGAAGCGGGGCCACGCCGCCGCGGCAATCATGGCAGCGTTGTCTGTCGAAAGGGCCAGGGTGGGAAAAGCCACCTGAAGCCGGCGCCGTGCGGCCTCTCCAGTGAAACGTGAGCGCAACTCGCGATTTGCTGCTACTCCCCCGGTCACCAGGATCCGGGCAGCTCCGAGCGACTCGGCCGCAGCAAAGGTTTTCTTCAATAAGTCGCCGACCACCGCATGCTGAAAGCTGGCGATCAGGTCGAGTGTCATGGGGTCGCAGGTTGCCAGCGCATTCTCAATTGTCGGGCGCGCCGGAGCGTCGGGCCCTGTAAATAGCGTCTCGCGCCGCGCTTCCGCTTCGGGACGCAGATGGTGCAACTCAACGTAACGCAGCACCGCCGTCTTGATGCCCGAAAATGAAAACAGAAAATGAGGATCCAACTTGGCAATCGGCGCAGTCCGGGCCGCTTTCGTCCGCGCTGGTTTGCCTCCAAGATGGACTTTGGTCTTGATTTGCGCAAAAGAGAAGGCCACCGCTTGCGGATTGCCGTGCAGAGCCAGCGCATCGATCCACGGGCCGCCGGGATAACCCAGGCCCAGCAGTTTGGCAACCTTGTCGTAGGCTTCACCCGCGGCATCGTCCACTGTACGCCCGACCAGCGAGTAGCGCCACGTCCCGTGCACGGGTTGCGCAAGATAAAGATGCGTGTGGCCGCCGGAGACGACCAGGGCAAGACACGGAGCGTCTTCCCCAAAGATGGGTGCCGCGAGTCTCGATTCTGAGATAGGGGAGAGCAGCGCGTGGGTCCGACCCTCGCGTTCCTGCAGCAACACCGCGTGGATATGACCTTCCAGATGGTTGACTGCAATCAGCGGCAGCCCTTGCGCGAACGCCAGCGCCTTGGCGTAGGTCACGCCAACGAGCAGAGCGCCAGCCAGTCCCGGACCACTGGTTACGGCGATGGCATCCAGGTCGGCCAACGTAACCCTCGCTTCAGCAAGAGCCGCGCGAACTACCGGAACAATGGCGCGGAGATGTTCGCGGCTCGCCAGTTCCGGCACCACCCCGCCGTAGCGTGCATGGGTGGCAATCTGCGAGGCAACAACGGACGAGAGCGTGTGCTCCCCGCGTTCGACAACCGCGGCCGCTGTCTCGTCGCATGAAGACTCGATGCCAAGGATGAGGCCGGTAGGCATACTTTCAGTTTAGCGGCACTCGAAGCTCCGTTCTGAAACGGACTATCCTCAAGCAGAGCCATGTCGTCCGCCCTGCCCCAATTCGAATCGGCACTGCACATCCTCAAGACGCTGCGGACCGCGGGGTACGAGGCCTACTTGGCCGGCGGCTGCGTGCGCGATCTCTTGCTCGGCCGCGAACCCAAAGATTACGATGTCGCTACATCGGCCGCGCCCGATGTCGTTTTGCGCATGTTTCCACGCACTTTCGCCGTGGGTGCGCACTTCGGCGTCGTTCTTGTGGCTGACGGAGACGCCGCAGGATCCACCTGTACAGAAGTTGCAACGTTTCGCTCAGACGGCGTCTACTCCGATGGCCGCCATCCCGACGGAGTTCGCTACACCCTCAGCGCGGCCGAAGACGTGCAGCGACGCGATTTCACCATCAACGGGCTGTTGCTCGACCCACTTCGTAGCGCGGACCTTGCTTCCGGTCTGCAAGAACAATCCTCTGCCGTCCGCGATGGACTGCGCGAAGGACTGATTGATCACGTCGGTGGCCTCGCCGACCTCGATGCTGGCATCATTCGCGCCATCGGTCGGCCCGAGCGACGCTTTCAAGAGGACAAGCTGCGCCTGCTGCGTGCTGTCCGTTTTGCCGCGCGCTTCGAATTCACCATCGATGCCGCGACGCAGGCCGCAATGCATGCCCTCGCGCCTCGTATTTCTGCTGTCAGTCACGAGCGCGCACGTGACGAACTCACCAGGATGCTCACCGAGGGCCACGCCCGGCGCGCCTTCGAGTTGCTGGATGAAACCGCACTTCTCGCTGAAGTGCTGCCGGAGGTCGCGCGGATGAAGGGTGTCGCGCAGCCGCCGCAGTTTCATCCCGAGGGCGATGTGTGGGTGCATACCTTGCTGTTGCTCGACCAGCTTGAACCGGGGTGCCCGCTTAGCTTGGCCTGGGGCGCGCTTCTGCACGATGTCGGCAAGCCACCCACGTTTCGCGTCGCTCCCGACCGGATACGCTTCGACAAACATGTCGAAATCGGTGTCGCAATGGGCGCGGAAATCTGCCGCCGATTTCGCTTTTCAAACGACGAAACCCGCCAGATTCTCGCACTCATCGAAAATCACATGCGCTTTGCCGATGCGCCGCGCATGAAGGAGTCGACTCTCAAGCGCTTCTTCCGCCTCGCGCATTTCGACGAACATCTTGCCCTGCACAAGATGGATTGCCTTGCCGCGCATGGCAATCTCGATATTTGGAACTTTGTGCGCGAGCGCTACGAGGCGATGCCGCAAGAAGCTGTACGACCAAAGGCACTCCTCACCGGGCACGATCTGATCGCCGCGGGCTATGTGCCCGGTGCGCAATTCAAAGAGATGCTGCAAGCAGCCGAAGACGCTC
Organism: Occallatibacter sp.; assembly: GCA_035524195.1. GTDB lineage: Bacteria > Acidobacteriota > Terriglobia > Terriglobales > Acidobacteriaceae > Telmatobacter. The sequence goes on along the minus strand of DATKPJ010000138.1, from coordinate 22,621 downwards.
AGCTTGAGGGCATAATTTCGACAACAGAGGAAGCCCTGGCGCTGGTGCAGCGGCGCTTCGGATAGCTGCACCCGGATTCCCCGCGTTTGGCTTGTTGCCAGATGGCCTCCGCGGGCCCTGCGAACAGCATCCATCGGCTCGAATGTTAGGTTAAGATTTCGATCATGATGAAGCGGACCTCACTCGACCGGCTCGCAAGGCTGGCAATCCGGTCCTCGCATTTTCTCTGCATTCTTGCGGTGCGCCCCGGACACGCTCAGTCGCCCGATGCGCGGCCGCCCGCGTTTGACGTGGCATCGATTCGTCCCACGACATTCCGCAGCACAAGCGGCGAAGGGAGTTCACGGTCCCTGATCTAGTGCGCTGCCGACGGCCTTACCATGCGCAACATCGATTTGAGCGAGATGGTCCAGTGGGCGTATGGCCTTCAGCACGATCAGGTGTTCGGCGGAGACAAACTCGATGGCTCGCGCTATGACATCCTCGCCAGAACAGACGCCCCTGTTCCGGTCAGCACGCTTCGCCTGATGCTTCAGGATCTCCTCGCCACCAGGTATAAGGTTCAACTTCACCGGGAGCAGAAAATCACCAGTGTCTACGAATTGGTAGTGGCAAAGGGAGGCCCAAAGCTGGGGAAAAACAAAGCGAACACGCTCCCGCCTTCTTACGGGAAAGAATCGTTCCCCTATGTCGTTGATGGAGGTTTTCTCTTCAGCAACGTGTCGATGGCAGATTTCGCCGACCAGTTGACCGAGCTTCGTGGAATCGACTTGCCCGTGGTGAATCGCACCGGTATTCAGGGTGTCTTCGACATTACCCTGAAATCAGCCGCCAGCGCGATGCTCGAGCCGAATGGTCCTTCGCTGTTTACCCTGCTCCCGGAACAGCTGGGGCTGAAGCTCGTGCCTGCGAAGGATCCCGTTGATGTCGTCGTCGTTGATCACGCAGAGAAGCCTTCTCCAAATTGATGAGCGGCTTCTCCGATTCGGCGCCTCGTGATGAGGCTCACTGCCGATTGTGCGCTGCAATGCGATAAGGGATGTGAGACTTTTTGGCCTCGCACTGCCTTGAGGCCAGCCGTCCGCATCCTGAAAGTGAGCAAGACATGACCTCGATCGCCGCTGAACCTGCCGCTGCAGTCGATTTCCAGGCCTGCTGGGCCGATCTCGATCTGCCCGCTCATGTGCGCGAAGTGTTGGGCGAAGCTCCCCTGGTGCAGACTCCGGAGAATCGCACGCAACTGCTTGATTGGGCGCTCGGACGCGCCTCGGGCGCAACGGACTGGCGACTCGGCAATCGCGATGATCACGGCGTTTACGAGGCAGTCTTCAAAGCGAAGGGCATGGGCCGCATCGTCGAGGCGGTCATCACCAAGGCGCGCAATGGCCTTGCCATCAACTTTCCTGATCCGGAGATGCGGCGGCGGGACCCCGACGCCATGGTCATCGGCGACTCGCTGCCGACAGACAAACCGACCTATGCCCAACGCTTCAGAGAGCCGTTCGACAGGCTTCGTCAGCAGACACTTGACTGGCTCAAGACGCAGGAACTGGTCGCAATGCCTTTTTACGCCGGCACAGACGCGTTGCAATACGGCTCACTGCTGATCGTGCCCAGGCAAGCCGCCTTTTTTGCTGCGGCGCTGGCCGACCTTCAAGGAATGATTCCGCGCAGTCATGTGTCCGCGGATTTCAAAATTACCGGCGGCGTACTGTTCGTTGCTCCGCCGTTTCGACATACCCATTTCGGCGGAAGACAAGTCGTGGTGCACGACCGCGGCACGACGCACCAAGAGATCTTCGCCTACAACCTCTATCCGGGTCCCAGCGCGAAGAAGGGCGTTTACTCGATGCTGCTCGATCGCGGCGAACGCGAAGGCTGGACGACGAATCATTGTGCGGCGGTTGCCGTGGTTACGCCGTATGAGAACCAGTTGATCCTGATGCACGAAGGCGCATCAGGTGGTGGCAAAAGCGAGATGACCGAGCATATCCACCGAATGGAAGATGGCCGTCTGCTGCTCGGCCGCAACGTCGTCACGAAAGAAGAACGCACGTTGAACCTCCCCGAAGCCTGCCATCTGCGGCCCATTGCCGACGACATGGCCTGCGCGCATCCCAGCTACCAGGGCAGCCGCGACCGAAGTTATGCGCATCAGGAACGGCTCACGATTGCCGACGCCGAAAATGCGTGGTTTGTGCGCGTCGATCACATCCACAGCTACGGAACTGCGCCGAACCTTGAGCGCCTGTGCATCGCGCCACCTGAGCCGCTGCTTTTTCTGAACCATTACATCGTCCCCGGAGGCAACTGCCTCACCTGGGAACACGTCGAGGACGAGCCCGGCAAACTGTGTCCCAATCCTCGCGTCATCCTCCCCCGGCGCATGATCGAAGACATCCTCGACGGTCCACAGCGCGTGGACGTGCGCAGCTTTGGCGTGCGCTGCCCGCCCACCCATCGCGACAGCCGGCTCTACGGAATCCTGGCCATGATGCATGTGCTTAGCCCCGCCCTGGCATGGTTGTGGAGGCTGGTTGCCCCGCGCGGCCATGCCAATCCCAGCATTCAGGATCAGGAGAGCGTTGAAATGCAGTCTGAAGGCGTCGGCTCCTATTGGGCCTTCGCAACCGGGCGCCGCGTAGACCAGGCGAACCTGCTGCTGCGCCAGATCATCGACAATCCTGAAACCCGCTACGTATTACTGCCCAATCAATACATCGGCGCTTGGCAGGTCGGATTCATGGCCGAGTGGATCGCACGCGAATACCTTGCCCGGCGCGGCAGCGCAAAGTTCGCCCGTGAACAGGTGTCTGAAACCAAATGTCCGCTGCTTGGCTACATCCCCAATCAGTTGCGCATTGAGGGCTCCATGATTCCGCGCGTTTTTCTCCGTGTCGATGAGCAGTTGCAGGGCGGAATCGATGTGTACGACGAGGGCGCGCGGCAGTGGCGCGAGTTTTTCCGAGGCGAACTCGAGTCATTCCGCGTGGACGGTCTTGACCCGCTCGGTCATCGCATCATCGAAGCGTGTCTCGACGGAGCAAACCAGGAGGATTACCGCAAACTGATTCCCCATCCCATGTTCCGCGACGACGGAGCCTGAACACCGGGATCCGTCGATTCCTCCGCCACGGTTCCAGCTCTGGCCCACGCCTCCGCGCCACAATGCATCCAAAAATGCAGAACCTGGAATAGGAGGGGAAGATGGCGGAACCTTTCGTTCTTATCGTGGGCGCGGGACCTACCGGAATGACCGCGGCAATCGAGCTCAGGCGGCTTGGGCTCGACGTTCGCATTGTGGATCGATCGGACCACTTGGCCATCCATTCCCAGGCGCTGGCTTTGCAGGCGCGGACGCTGGAGCAGTTTCAGCGCTACGGTATTGCCGCCGAAGCTGTCGCACGCGGCCGAAAGGTGACCGATGCAGCTATCTTCAGCGAGGGAAAGCAAATCGTTTCTGCCTCACTTAGCGGCATCTCGAGCGTTTATCCCTATATCCTCATGCTTCCCCAGAGCCATACCGAAGCCATTCTGAACCGGAAGATGGAATCGTTTGGGACAAGAACTGAGAGAGGTACGCAACTCGAATCAATCGATCAACACAAAGGGACCATCACCGCAGTGCTCCGTCATCCCGCTGGCGGACGCGAAGAACTTGAGCCCCGCTGGGTCATCGGCTGCGATGGCGCGCATAGCACTGTCCGCGAAAAGCTCGGAATCCCCTTCGAAGGCGACGGCATCGGTCTCTCCTTCTTCCTGGGCGATCTGCAGATGGATGGTCCCGGCGTGCCCGGCGATGAAGTCTCGCTCCATTTTCATCACGGCGACGTGATATTTATGGCCCGGCTCACAGAGAAACTGGTGCGCGTGGTCGCCGCCACTCACGCCATGCAGGACGGCGCGATGAAGAAGGACGTCGCCATCGAAGATTTCCAGAAAGTATTCCAATCTGCCGGCATCGAGGCAACGATTCATTCCGCGGAATGGATGACGCCCTTCAATGTGAACGACCGACAGGCACGCCATTACCGCCTGGGCAACGTGTTCCTCGCCGGTGATGCCTCCCATATCCATTCCCCGGTGGGCGGCCAGGGAATGAATACCGGCATCCAGGATGCAGCGAACCTGGCATGGAAAATTGCTGCCGTGGCGAGGGGGGCTGGCGATGCGCTGCTCGATAGCTATGAGGAGGAACGCGGCGAAGTCGGGAGGGCCCTGCTCCGTTTCACCGAGCGCGGGCTCAAAATGGCCACTGCAACCAATCCTGTAATTGAAACCCTTCGCGACAAGATGCTGCCGCTGTTTTCAACCCTTCATCCCGCGCAAAAGCGCATCCTCGGGTTCATCTCGGAAACGGCAATTTCATACCGCTCGTCTTCCATTGTGTCCGATTTTGGAGGCGACGGATATCTCTCGGCCGGCGATCGCCTTCCCGATCTCGGTCTGCGCAAGGGTGGCTTGAATTACACGCTGCTACACGATTGGACCGAACCAAAACACCTGGCGTTGTTGCTCGATCCCACGGCTGCGGAGGTCGCCGAAATCAAGGCCGCATTGCCGCTCACCACAGTCGTGACTCTCAGTTATCGCGACCTTCTGCAAGAGGGCTTGCGCGCACTTGGACCCGACAGGAAACTGCTGATCGTGCGGCCAGACGGCTATATCGGCTTTCGCGGCCAGGTGGAGCCGCGTACACCCTGGACTGAATATGCCGAACAGGATGCCATCCTTACCACGAGCAAAGTCGCGTTTCAGTAGCCGCTGAATCTATTTGCCATGTGGGGAAGCGAACCGCACCGAAAGGGGCTTGCGGAAGGTGAGGCAGTATAGTTTGCCGTCGGCGATTTCGCGGGCCTTCACATCCATCATGTCTTCCGGCACCAGGTCGATGGGGCAGCATACCTTTTCGCTGCTGGGCTCGTAGTATTTCCGGGTCATCGGGTTGCGTTGGTACACGTCGCGGACGACTTTTTCGGTTTCGTCGACAATTACGATCTTGGTGCCCGGCTTTGCCACCCAGATCATTTCCTTGATGGCGCGCGCCTTGTCGGAAAAGAAGTTGATGCCGCCCACGTGAAATACGCAGTCGAATGCTTCCACCCGGAATGGCAGCCGTTCCGCTTCGCCCTGGAACAAATGTGCCTGGCGGCGCCACTTTTTCAGGTTTCTCTGGCATTTGCTCAGCATTCCCCAGGACAGATCGATGCCATAGAAATCAATATTCTCAGGCAGATACCGAAGGTTTGCGCCCGTACCCACTGAAACTTCGAGCACCGTCGATCCCGCGCCGATCTCCAGTTCCTTGATGTATTCGAGCCGGTAGTTCGGTTTTCGCGTAATCCAGTGATACAACTGCTCGGCAAGATCGTACCCCGGAGCGATGCGGTCGTAAAGGTGCTGATACTTCAGATTCGGTCCTGCGACGCTGCTCACAAACAACGGAATACCGTTCCGGATCGGGTATACCCGCCCGGTGGCAGTGTTGCGCAGGTTCCCCGCTTCGACCTCGAACGAGTAGCGCGTATCCGGGTCGCAGAGCAAGGACAGGACATCGCTTTCCATATTCCTTCGATTGAAAAGAAACCCTGCCTCAAACTATCACAACGCTGTTGGGTTCAGGGGCCCGTCGCGTCGACTGTCACTAGCGCGTAACCCCCACTGCTACAATCGAAAGGGCGCGAACCGTGCAGGCGAAGATCGCGACCCGAGAAAGCCACCGAACCACGAGCGATGACCCTCCGCCTTTTCAATACCCTGTCTGGACATTTGGACGAGCTCGTCCCCGCGGACGGCGGTACGCTGCGCATGTACGCCTGCGGTCCGACAGTCTACGACTACGGCCACATTGGTAACTTCCGAACCTTCCTCCAGATCGACGTTTTGCGCCGATTCCTGAAACTCACCGGTATGCGACTGCGCCACGTCATGAATATCACCGACGTGGACGACAAGATCATTCGCAATGCGGCCCAGGCTGGAGTGCCGATCGGCGGATACACCGCGCCCTATGTCGAGGCTTTCTTTGAGGATCTCGACTCGCTACGCATCGAGCGCCCCGAGCAGATTGCCCGCGCGACAGAACACATACCGCGCATGATCGACTTGATCCAGAAGCTGGAGGCTGCCGGCGCAGCCTACCGGACCGACGACGGCTCCTGGTACTTCCGGCTGGCGGCCTTCCCTGAGTACGGCAAGCTCAGCAAAAAGGACCTGAGCGGCATGGAGGATGGTGCGCGCGTCGACGTAGACGAATACGAGAAGGATTCGGCTCGCGACTTCGCTCTCTGGAAAGCGGCCAAACCTGGCGAAACCTCATGGGATACACCCATCGGACGCGGCCGTCCCGGTTGGCACATCGAGTGCTCCGCCATGGCCATGGAATACCTCGGCGACAGCTTCGACCTGCACGCTGGCGGCGAAGACCTGATGTTTCCTCACCACGAGAATGAAATCGCGCAGAGCGAAAGCGTGACTCACAAGACGTTTGCGCGACACTGGATGCACGTGCGCTTTCTGCTGGTTGACGGCCGCAAGATGTCGAAGAGCGAAGGCAATTTCTTCACCCTGCGCGACCTGTTGCTGAAAGGTTACAAAGCCTCCGCCATCCGGCTCGCGCTGATCTCCGTTCCTTACAGGCATCAGTTGAACTTCACCTTCGATGGACTGGTGGAGGCAACAGCGGCGATCGAGCGCCTGCGTACCTTTCAGGCGCGCTTGACCGCCGGGACCTTCGCCCCGGGCGAAAATCCTGAGATGCAGGCAGCGGCGCACAAGGCGGAAGCCGGATACAGGTCTGCGCTCTCAAACGACCTCAACACCGCCGAAGCACGCGCACCGATCTTCGACCTCATTCGCGCCGCCAACACTGCCATCGATCAGGGCAAGTTCCTTGCCGGCGACCGCGAAACCGTTCTGAGAGTCCTGTCGGATTTCGACGCCGTCTTCGACGTAATCGACGATCGCGATGCCGAACCCACCCGCCGCGCCATTGCCTGGGCCGAACAGGCGGGCCGCGCGGCGGAAGTGGCCCCCGAGCTTCTCGCGAGGCAATCGATCTCCGACCAGGAGGTGGAGGCGCTCGTGGCTCGCAGGCAGACCGCCAAGAAGCAGCGCAACTTCCCCCTTGCAGATCAGATCCGAAAAGACCTTGCAGACAAAGGCGTTGTGCTGGAAGATTCGAAAGACGGCGTGCGCTGGAAGCGGAAATAACCCGGTCCAGGTCCGTTTCGCGTACGGGAAGGTGAGCACCAATGGAAGCCAACGAAGCGCAGGAATTGCAGGAACACGCCGAGCACGGATCGCACGAGTCCGCGCTGCGGCCGGTCGCCTTCACCATGAGCGTGCTGGCCGTGCTGGTTGCTGTCACCACTGTGCTCGGTCATCGCACCCACACCGAGGCTGTGCTGAACCAGAACAAGGCCACCGATCAGTGGAACCTGTACCAGGCCCACAAGATCCGCTCCAATGACACGTCGCTCGCCTCTGACCTGCTCAGCGTGGTCTCCGTCGGCGACAAAAACGCAGCCGCCAGGATCGCAAAAAACTACGCCGATCATCAGTCCAAGTGGGCCGATGAGACCAAGGACGACAAAGAGAAAGCCGAGGCTCTCGAGAAAAAGGTGGACCAGGCAGAGGCGCGTGCAGACCGCTTCGACCTGGGTGAAGCCCTGCTGGAGATTGGACTTGTCATCACCTCGGTCACGCTGCTCACGCGAAGCCGCATCTACTGGTATCTGGGCATCGTCTTCTCGCTCGCAGGAATTGCGTCCACAGTCTCGGCCTACTTCCTTCAATAGAGCTTCGCGCCGTTCATCCATCATCGTTCAGGCACCGTGCAACATGGTAGACTTGCGGCCAATGAACCCTCGATTCCTGGCTATCCTGCTTATTCTTTCCTGCTGTGCGCTCCTTGCGCAGGCGCCCTCTACGTCTGCTCCCGCCTCCACCAGCGAGACACATACCAACGATCTTGGTTTCAGCTACGCCCTCCCCTCCGATTGGCAGGTGGTGGATGCACAGCCGACACTCCCCTTGATCAAACAGCAGCAGTCTCAGTCCGCTGCCACAGACGAAGAAAAGAAAGGCATCGAATGCGTGCAGATTGCGCTCACCGCGCGGCACGGCACGCCTGCGTCGGTCATTGTGGCTGTCGAACTGCCCTTCGGCTGCTTCGGCCAGCAGATGAGCGAAAAGGATCTGCCCGGCTTTGCCCAGGGCGCTTCGGAGGGCATCAAGAAGACCTTCGTCATCTCCGAACCGGTCTACGGAGCCTACATGCTGGGCACGCACAACATCTGGATCGAACGCGCCAAGGGCGTGGTCATCGGGCATCCTGAAGCCGAGTACACGATTGAAATTGCCTGCGGACTCATTCACAAGGGCGCGGTCTGCTGGATGGCCATGGCGAAGGACGATGCTGCACTCAAGACCTTTGAACAGGGAAAGGTTTCTCTCGACGGCGAGACTCCCGCAGCGCTGGTGCCACCCACCGCATTCGACAAGAAGCCCGCATCGTAAACCGCGGTCGCAGCACGACTGCCATTTCCGCAGCCTTCATAAAGCGTCCACCTCGTCTAGGCTGCAGGTCCGCAGCCAGTCGGTAACAACCCTTCGCGCCGTCTGGTTTCACCTATCCGATCATTTTTGATCCCGTGCTATGCTCTTAACCAGCGGGGTTTCGATGCATAGGCACTTGTCCAGCGTGAATCTGTTGATGCCGGCCTCAAAGCGCTGGTCTCGTTTGCGCCTGCGCTCAATGTGCCCACGACGCCACTTGCGCGTGCTCCCCACCCGCACTCGACCTAGCCTCTTCGGCGGCGATTGATTCTGGGCCGTCGAAGACCCTCGCCTGCTTTTGCGTTCCCGAATGGGTTCGTAGTAAGGGATTGACCTCGAAATCACGGGGTCCGCGGCGTCGCTCCATCTCGTGAGCCACGATGTCGCATCACGGAATCTACCGAGGAGATAGAGATATGACCAGGAATGAACTGCACGCGCAATATGGGCCTAGGCTCGTCGGACCGTTGCCGGGGCCGAAAGCGGTAGCAGCAGTCGAAGCCGATACACGGCTCATCTCTCCAAGCTACACGCGTTCCTATCCTCTGGTCGCCCGCCGTGGCCGCGGCGCCCGCATTGAAGATGTGGACGGGAACGAGTTTCTTGACTTCGCCGCCGGCATCGCCGTGGTCTCCACCGGCCATTGCCATCCCGAGGTTGTTGCGGCTATCCAGAAGCAGGCGGCCGACCTGATCCACATCTCCGGCACGGATTTTTATGATGAGCACCTGACCGATCTTGCTGCAAAGCTCTCTTCCGTTGCGCCCATGCCCGGTCCACACAAATTCTTCTATGGCAACTCCGGCGCTGAAGCCATTGAGTGCGCGCTCAAGCTGGCCCGCTATCATACCGGCCGCCAGCACATCATCGCCTTCCTTGGCGCATTCCACGGCCGCACCATGGGCGCCCTGTCGCTCACGGCCTCAAAGCCCCAGCAGAAGCGCCGTTTCTCGCCGCTCGTTCCCGGCGTCACGCACGTCCGATATCCCTATGCGTATCGCGGATGCACCGGAGGTCCGCAGGAAGAAGAGATCTTCAGCATGGGATGCGCGCGTTATATCGAAGAAAAGCTCTTCAAAACCATTGTGCCGGCGGAAGAAGTCGCGGCCATCTTTGTCGAGCCCATCCAGGGCGAAGGCGGTTACGTCGTTGCGCCGGATAACTTCCTGCGCGAGTTGCGCGCCATCTGCAATCGGCACGGCATTCTTCTCGTTGCCGACGAGGTCCAGTCCGGCGCGGGCCGTACCGGAAAGTGGTGGGCTATTCAGCACTCCGGCGTCGAGCCCGACATCGTCTGCATGGCCAAGGGCATTGCCAGCGGCATGCCGCTCGGCGTCTGCATGAGCCGTGCTGGCATCATGGACTGGGTGCCCGGCTCCCACGCCTCCACGTTCGGCGGCAACCCGGTCTCCGTTGCCGCTGCTCTGGCGACGTTCGACATTTTGCAGCGCGAAGGCATTGCCAACGCCGCTCGCATCGGCCGATTCATGATGGAACGGCTCGAAGGCTGGAAGCACTCTCATCCAACCGTGGGCGATGTGCGAGGGCGCGGCCTCATGATCGGCATCGAGTTGGTGAAGGACAAAGGCACGCGCGAGCCGGCGGCGGCCCTGCGTAACCGGGTGGAAGCACTCGCCTTCGAACGCGGGCTTATGGTGCTGGGCTGCGGCGAATGCTCAATCCGCTTGTGCCCTCCGCTCATTGTCAACGAGCAGCAGGCCACGGTCGCGCTTGACATCCTCGAAGAGGCATTGACTGAGGCCGAAAAAGAACACGCGCACGCCAGCCAGCTTGCCACGGCGTCGGCCTGATTGCGACCCATTCCTGAACGCCGCGATTTGCAAAGCCGAATAGGAATCGCGGCGTCGCTGTTTGCATCAGCCCCCCTCCCGCTTGAAAATGGAATGCAATGACCTCCACAACCAGGCAGACATGGCTTGAGCGCACGCTCATCGGCCTTGACCACATCGCGGAACGGCGCGGACAGGGCGAATCGCTGCCGCCGCACCTCGCCACCGGCACCGCTGGTGAAGACGCCGCCTTCTTCTATCTCCGGAGCAAGGGTTACACCGTCGTCGCGAGGCGCTGGTCGTCCGGCGATGTGCCCGGCGACTTGGACTTGATCGCATGGCAAGGCGTGATGCTGTGCTTCATCGAAGTAAAGACCCGCACCGCTCGCGACATGACACCCGCAGAATCAGCGGTCGATGCGCACAAACGGACCATCCTCCGCCGTCTCGCCCGTAGATACGTGCGCCAGCTACCGCTTCCTTCGGCGCCCTCGGTCCGCTTCGACGTGCTCAGCGTCTACCTAGTCCCCGGTGAGGCTACGGAATTCGTTCACTTTGAAGCGGCGTTCGGATGGAACGAGAATTTCTACCGCGACGCGCTGTGAAATCCCGCTCAATGTTAAGCTGGCCGCCTAATGTGTTTGGATTCGCGGTTGCAGCCTAATCCTCAGCGTCAAGGAATTCGTCGTGCCAGGCCATCTGGATGGCCTCAAGCTTCGACTCGTTCGACTTTGCCGGATCATCGGCGAAGCCGTTCAGCTCCGTCACGAAACGGTGCAGGTCGGTGAAGCGCACCGTCAGGGGATCGATAGCGGGAAATTTCTCCTGCAACTGGATGCCGATCTCTTCGGCGTCTGTCCAATAAATCTCGCGCGGCATACGGTTCGCTCCTTGGGGTGGTTTCCTGCTCGACTGAACATTCCCCGCGCTCTTAGGGCTCGTGATTGTGCCGCGCCCCGGATAGGGAACTCTTTCGATGAAGGCCGGCCGTCTACCTTTTTTGGGCGTCCGGATCAATTAGCAGGGAATCAGTGTCGCTTTCGTTGCCAGATTAGAAGATTTCAGGCGGTTCCGGGTTGCGCCGCCTGATGAAAAAATTGAAATATCTGAGAAGCCCTAATTCCGGTCTGCCAGGGCCAGCGGCTTGCCTTCTGAAACATAATTCCGGTTCCACTTGGGAATCTCGACGACGTACTCGCCAGGACCGGTAATCACGGCCTGGCAGCCAAGCCGGGAGTTCAACTGCTGGTCAGCAGCCATGTCGAGCCGATCCAGTTCGTCATCATCGGCCTCGCTAATCCCCGCCGCGCCTTGTTTTACCCAGATATGGCAGGTCGTGCAGGCGCAGGACCCTCCGCAGGCATGGTCCAGAAAGATATCGAAATTTTCAGCCACATCGAGAAACGACATCGGCTTGCCGTGGTGGTCGTAGGACATCGTCCCGTATTCAAACTCAACCGTTTTGCCCTCGGGCTGGAAAGTGACCCGAACGAGTTTTTCCGGTGGAATATTCGCTTTGGTTTCTTCGCTCATCTCTCGAATTCTCTCAATGCTCTCAACTCGCTAACTCGGCTCCGAGGGAAGGCGGCCAAGCTGCTCGCACCACGTCTACTTGAACTCTGCCGGCGCCATCGGATGCGGAGCTTTCACTGCGTCGCCCAATTCTTCGCCTGCGGCTTCCATGGTTTTGCCGCGAATGGCCGTTGCGACTGCACTCTCCATCATCAGCTCTGCAAAACGCCGGGTCGCCTGGTCCAGCGCAATCGTCGCATTGCGAATCGCAGACAAATCAGTGCCCTGCTTCGCTTCGGCAAGCCGGTTGCGGGCGGCGTCAATCGCCGCCTGCTCCTCACCACGCAACTGCTGCCATGCCGCATTCTCCGGTGCGCGCTCGACCGCTGCCAGAATTGTATCCGCCTCGTTGCGCGCCTCAATCAGCAGCCGCTTGGCAAAATCCTCCTCGGCATGATCGAACGAATCGAGGATCATGGTCTCCACCTGTTCGTCCGTCAATCCATAGGTCGGCTTCACCTCGATCTGCGCCGCCTTTCCGCTGCGCTGCTCGCGCGCAGAGACCTGCAGAATCCCATCCGCATCGATAAGAAACTTCACCTCGATGCGTGGCAGTCCGGCACTCATGGGCGGAATGCCCTTCAAATCAAATCGCGCCAGCGAGCGGCAGTCCGCAGCCAGTTCGCGTTCGCCTTGCACCACGTGGATCGCCACGTTTGTCTGCCCGTCTACGCCGGTCGTGAAGTGCTCAGTGGCCGATGCCGGAATCGTCGAATTGCGCTGAATAATGCGCGCCACCGTCCCGCCCAGCGCCTCGATGCCCAGCGAAAGCGGCGTTACGTCCAGCAGCAGCATCTCCTCGGTGCTTTGAGACGCACCGGCCAGGATATCCGCCTGCACCGCTGCGCCCAGCGCCACCACTTCGTCAGGATTCAGCTTGGTGTGCGGCCTTTTGCCGCGCACAGCAAGGTGAAAAAGATCGTCCACCAGTTTGCGCACCGCAGGGATGCGCGTCGATCCGCCCACCAGCACAACTTCGTCAATCTGCTCGGGAGAAAGACGCGCATCGGCCATCGCTTGTTTGCAGGGGCCCGCGGTGCGCTCCAGGATCGGCCCGATCAACTGCTCAAATGCCTCCCGAGGAATCTCACGCTGATAGCGGTCGCCGTTCGGCAGTTCGATATCAAATTGCGCCGTCCGCTCTGCCGATAGCTGGATCTTTGCTTCGATGGCCGCTTTGCGAACTGCCTGCACCGCTCCTGGATGTGCGCGAAGATCCACTCCGTGCTCGGCGTGAATCTCATCCAGCGCAATCGCCAGCAGCAGGTTGTCGATATCGTCGCCGCCCAGGTGCGTGTCGCCGTTCGTCGACTGCACTTCGAAAATTCCTTCGCGCACCTTCAGAATCGAAACGTCAAACGTTCCGCCGCCCAGATCGTAGACCGCAATCGTTCCTTCTCTTGCGCGATCCAGGCCATACGCCAGCGCAGCCGCGGTTGGCTCGTTCACCAGCCGAAGCACGTCAAGGCCCGCCATGCGGCCCGCATCTTTCGTGGCCTGCCGCTGCGCATCGTTGAAGTAAGCCGGCACCGTGATCACGGCCTGCTTCACCGGCTCGCCAAAAAACCGTTCGGCGTTCCGCTTCAGTTGCCGCAGGATGTAGGCCGAAATCTCCGGCGGAGTAAAGCGCATTTCGCCCAGTTGAATGCGCGGAACTTCGCCTTCCAGTACGTCATCAGCCAGCCGAAACGGGAAGAGCTTCAGTTCGCTTTGGACCTCGCTCAGTCCGCGGCCCATCAGCCGCTTGACGGAATAGATGACGCGCTCCGGGGTCTCAATCAGCGCACGCCGCGCGCTGTTGCCCACCGTAACCGTCGGCCTTCCGCCGCCCGTCGGCATCGGGTCGAGAGCCACAACCGACGGAACCAGACTCGATCCATCAACGCCGGGAATCACTGCCGGCGCTTCGCCCTGCATATATGCGACCAGGGAATTGGTTGTCCCCAGGTCAATCCCTACAACTCTGCCTTCCGCCATACTGAACGTTAATTAGCCCCCAGAGTCTCGCTCACGTCGCGGACCAGGTTGTTCAAGTAGCGCCGCCTGTCGAGCAGGCCCACCATCGTCTTCTGCGCTGCCTGCCGCGCCGTCAAGTCGCCGTCATCCCACACCGCCCATTGCGCGCGAAGATCATGGTCCACATCGTCCATCAACCCGTCAAACTTCTTCTTCGCATCAACCAGGCTCTGTTCCAGCGCGGCGTCCGTTTCGCCCATTTTCTTCGCCATGCGCATCTCTTCGAGCTGCATGTTCAGGTCAAACACCTCTTCGAGAAGATCCGGGGGCACCCGGGACGGATCTTTTCGCGCCCCCCCCTGTTCTTTCCCGGCGTGTTCTTCGCCGATCTCCGCGCCGTGCAGCTTGAGCAGATATTCGGTCCTGCGAATTGGATCTTTCAGCGTCCGATACGCATCGTTCAGCAAAGCCGTGTCGGCCAGGCTCCATTCCCTCTCGTTTTCGCTAGCGCGCGCAAAACGGTCCGGATGCAGTTTGCGGCTCATCTTGTGGTATTGATGCTCCAGCATGCCGAGGTCAAGGTTCAGGCGCGGCACCAGCCCGAAAACTGAGAAATAATCGCCGCCGGGCGGCGGCTGAATCTTGCTGCAATGCGGACAGAAGAGCGTGGACTCGTTGTGCGCAACAGAGCACGCCCAGCACGACACCGGGACAGCCGTATCGATAACTTTCAACATGAAAGAAACTCCAGCAACCAACCTACGCAGAAAAGGACGAACCGCAGCCGCAGGATCGCGTGGAGTTCGGATTGATAAAGTTGAAGCCCTGCCGCATCAGCGTCTCTTCGTAGTCCAGCGTCATGCCCTGCAGGTAAACAAATGACTTGGGATCGATGAAAACCCGCACGCCATCGAACTCGAAAATACGGTCGCGCTCGCGCGGATGCGAATCAAACTCCATTGCGTACGAGAGCCCCGAGCATCCGCCGCCCTTCACGCCCAGGCGCAAGCCTCCCTCACTCGGCGAAACGCCTTCTTTTGCCATGGCCACGCGAATATGCGCAACAGCGCGGGGGGTCACAAGCAAGCCCTCAACCGGAGCTGCTGCCGGCGTCTGCGCCGCTGATGATCCCTCCGCCGGCTTCTTCTCGATTGTCACTACGTTCGACATATTCCCTTCTTCCAATTACTGCGCCGTGGTCGCTGCCTCGGCAGCTTCAGCAACGCCATTCTTCTTCTTCCAGTCGCCAATCGCCGCGCGAATCGCGTCCTCGGCGAGCACTGAACAGTGAACCTTCACCGGCGGCAGCGACAATTCCTTCACGATGTCAGTGTTCTTGATGGCCAGGGCATCTTCGACCTTCCGGCCCTTGATCCACTCCGTCGCCAGCGAAGAACTCGCGATCGCAGAGCCGCATCCGAACGTCTTGAACTTGGCTTCCTCAATGACCTGCGTCTCGGGGTTCACCCGAATCTGCAGCCGCATCACGTCTCCGCATTCCGGCGCACCCACCAGGCCCGTTCCCACCTCGGTGGAGCTCTTGTCGAGCGTGCCCACGTTGCGCGGGTTATTGTAGTGATCTACGACCTTGTCGCTGTATGACATCCGTCCTGTTCTCCTCTCGAATTAGCCCTTGGCTAGAAGCTCGTAGCTGGAGCTGCTTTTCAGTGCGCCTGCCACTCGATCTTGGTCAGGTCAATGCCTTCTTTCACCATCTCGTAGAGCGGCGACAACTCGCGCAGCTTCTTCACAATGTCGATGACCTTCGCGGCCACATAATCCACTTCAGCCTGCGTGTTGAACCGCCCCAGCCCGAAGCGAATGCTGCTATGAGCAACATCGTCACCCAGCCCAAGCGCCTTCAGCACGTAGCTGGGTTCGAGCGTCGCCGACGTGCAGGCCGATCCGCTCGACACCGCAACATCGTTGATGCCCATCAGCAGCGATTCGCCTTCCACGTACACAAAACTCATGTTCAGGTTGCCGGGCAGCCGATGTTCCCACGAGCCGTTCACATGCACATAGTCCAATTCCGATTCCAGCTTCTCTCTCAGTCTGTCGCGCAACCCACGAAGGTAAGATGCTTCGGATTCCATTTCGTTCTGCGCAATCTCGCAGGCCTTGCCGAGGCCAACAATGCCAGGCACATTCAATGTCCCGGAGCGCATGCCGCGTTCGTGGCCTCCGCCGTCAATCTGCGCCGCAATCTGCACCCGCGGATTGCGTCTCCGCACGTACAGTGCACCTACGCCCTTGGGCCCGTAAAGCTTGTGTCCTGAAATCGAAGCCACGTCCACGTTGTCGGCAATCACATTGAACGGCGCCTTGCCCACAATCTGCACCGCGTCGGTGTGGAACAGCACGCCCTTTTCGTGGCAGATTTTGCCAATCTCGCGAATCGGCTGCAGCACGCCAATCTCGTTGTTGGCGGCCATGATCGTCACCAGGATCGTCTTGTCGTCGATGGCGCGCTTCAGGTCTTCAAGGTCGATCAGCCCGTCCGCCTTGACCGGCAGATAGGTAACCCGGTAGCCGTATTTCTCCAGGCGCTTGCAGGTATCCAGAACTGCCTTGTGCTCTGTCACCTGCGTGATGATGTGGTTGCCGCGCTCGCGGTACATCTCTGCGATGCCCTTGATGGCCAGGTTGTCGCTCTCGGTCGCGCCCGAAGTGAAAATGATCTCCTTTGCGGTCGCGCCAATCAGCTTGGCGATCTGCTCGCGCGCCGTATCCACCGCCTGCTCGGCTTCCCAGCCAAACGAGTGATTGCGGCTGGCCGCGTTGCCAAACTTGTTAGTGAAGTAGGGCATCATCGCTTCCAGCACCCGCGGATCGAGCGGGCTGGTCGCGTGATTGTCCATGTAGATCGGCAGCGTAACCTCGGCCGGCACATCCACCCGGCTCGCAACTGTACTCATCCTTACTCTCCTGCCATAAAGACAAACAATTATGAAAGTGTGAGTGAAACCAATGGGCTCCCGCCATGGGTGTGCCCGGCTGCAGGTTCCTTCTCGGCAAGATCCTGGATACTGATGCTCTTCAACACGCCGGCAATGGTGTCGTTTACGCGCGCCAGCGGTTCCTTGATGGTGCAACTGGGGGTCAGGTCGCAACCCTTGGCGCCCTTAGTGCACGACGTAATAAAAAACGGCCCGTCGATGGCGTGAATTACTTCGTAGGCCGAGATCCGGGTGGCTTCCTTGGCCAGCGCGTACCCCCCGTTCATCCCGGCATGCGACTTCAGCATCCCTGACTTAGTTAACTGCTGCAGGATCTTGGCCAGCAGTTGCGCAGGAATTCCATAGGCATCGGCTATGTCCTTTGCGCTCAAAGCAGTAATCTCCGGATGCTCAGCCAGGTACTTGAGGGCCATCAGCCCGTAATCCGCCTTTTTGGTCAGCTTAAGCATTGAATATGCGACTGCTTAGGTCGTACTTAAGTATACGACCGCTCCGGTCCTATTTCAAGACGGCCCGGCTCTCCAGCACCTGGCTCAGAATCCTTTCGGCACAAGAGAGTGCCCATCAAGACTCCCATCGCCACAGAGACGCAGAGTTACCCAAGCCCACGGCTTCGAAGGGAACACTCACTTCCCTTGCGCTTCTACATCAACTTGGTATACCTTCTTGATGTCGAAGCGCGAGGGGAGGCGGGCGGTGAATCGGTCGCTCTCCGGTTTTGTTGATCACGTGCTTGAGATTGCCTGAGGGAGATACCCATGCTCAGCGACCTGAAGTATCGGCTCCGTGCTCTCTTCCGCCGCGAGCAGGTCGACACCGAACTGGACGAGGAGTTGCGCGACCATCTCGAATGTCAGACGGAGAAGTACATCCGATCGGGCATTGCTCCGCAAGAGGCGCGGCGCAGAGCGCGAATCGCATTGGGCGGAGCGGAACAGATTCGCCAGCAGTGCCGCGAAGCCCGCGGCACACGGCTGGTCGAGAACTCTCTACAGGACCTGCGCTATTGCATCCGCTCCCTTTCCAGGAACCGCGTGTTCACTATCGTCTTCATCCTCACGCTGGCCCTCGGCATCGGATCGTGCACCGCAATCTTCAGCCTGATGACAGCGGTCCTGTTCCCGCCCCTCCCCTACGGTGACGTGGGACGTCTCGTCTACCTGACAACTCCGAATCGCGATATCCCCCAGGTCCCACCAGAAGCGTTCGTTCCCTCCAACGCCGATTTCGCTGATCTGAAGCACGACAGCCATTCCTTCTCCTCCATGACGCAGTTCGAGCAACAGAGAATCAAGCTCAATGGGACCGCAGTCTCCGTCGGCGGAGTGAAAGTGGACGGAGATTTCTTTACGACTCTTCAAGTTCAGCCGGAACTCGGGCGAGGAATTACCGCCGAAGACAATCAGCCCAATAACGATGGCGTTGTGGTGATCAGCTACTCGCTCTGGCCACAGTTGTTCGCGGCAAGCCGCGCGGTCCTCGGAAAGCCCCTGCAACTCGATGGCAAGGCGTACCGCATTATCGGCGTCATGGGGCCCGGCTTCAACTTTCCCCACAAGACCGAAGTTGATTACGGCGATTCCCACATCGACGCAACCGATGTCTGGATTCCACTCGCGCTCACCGCTAAGGAGAGGGCAGATCGCGGGCTGGGTGGTGACGCCTACGTACTGGGTCGCCTCAGAAAGGACATTTCAGTCAAGCAGGCCGAAGGCGAATTGAACACGATTATGACGCGCCTCGATCCACTGCATGACTCGAGCACTTTCACCCAGGGCTGGTATGCCTATATAAAGTCGATGCAGTCGACGATGGAAGGTTCGGCCCGCCCCCTGATGAATCTGCTGATGGGGTCGGTCTTATTTGTGCTTCTCATCGCCTGCGCGAATGCCGCCAATCTCCTCTTGGCGAGAAGCTCAAACCGAACCCATGAGCTGGGCGTGCGCGCGACACTGGGTGCTGGCCGTCATCGTCTCCTCCGCCAGATGCTGACTGAATCTCTGCTTCTCGGTATGGGCGGCGGCATCTCCGGCATTGCCCTGGCATGGGTCTTTCTTCGCATGCTTCTCAGGCTCGACCCCGGCAATATTCCGCGGCTCAGTGAGGCAACCCTCAACATGCGGGTGCTGATCTTCACCTTCGCGCTCACGCTGCTGACCAGCGTCGCAGCCGGAATTCTGCCCGCCCTTGCATCCTCTCGCGTCAACCTTGTCGAATTCCTGAAATCCGGCGGAAACACCGGCGCCGTAGGAAGCCGCAATCGCCTTCGCAGCGTTCTGATTGTGGGTGAAGTGGCGATTGTCGTTGTCCTCCTGGCGGGAGCCGGTTTGCTCCTTCGCAGCTACATCAAGCTCGAACAGGTCCCCACGGGATTCTCGTCCACCACGCTCTCCATGAGAGTCGATCCCCCGGCCAGTTACACCTCCAAACCGGCACAGAATCACGCGTTTTTCCGTACGCTGCTCGAACAGATCGGATCAATTCCCGGAGTCGAAGCGGCAGGCGCAGTCAACAATCTTCCTTTCGGCCTCGAAAAGGGCGTGGGATCATTCTGGGTCGAAGGGTATCCGAATCAAAATGGCCAGATGGTCGATGGCGCATCGGTCACGTCGGGATATTTTTCGGCAATGAATATGCCCATGATCGAGGGCCGCCCTTTCACTGAAGCAGACGAAACCGGCTCTCCCAACGTGGTCATCATCAACCAGGCCTTCGCAAAACGGTATTTCGCCGGACGCGACCCCATCGGCAAGTGGATTCTGCCCAACCGGCCGCAGACCGCTGAACCGCCCACTAAGAATGTGCGCATCGTCGTCGGCGTGGTCGCCGATGTGCACGATTGGAGCATGGAAACGCCTCCCCAGCCGCAGCTCTATTCGCCCATGACCGACTCAGGCAGCACCTACATCGTGATTCGTTCAGTGCTCCGTCCAAAGCAAGTTGCAGATTCGGCCAGCGCGATCCTTCATCGAATTGATTCAGGCGTCGCCTTCACCAATGTCCATACCATGCAGGAATTGGTTTCTGAATCCACCGCGCGTCGCCGCTTCCAGACCGTGCTGCTCGCCATCTTTGCCGCCATGGCCCTCGTGCTCGCCCTGGTCGGGTTCTACGGCCTGCTGGCCTACGCGGTTCGCCAGCGTACCTCAGAGATGGGCATTCGCATTGCGCTTGGAGCCTCAAAGGGGCATGTCATCGCCCTCGTTCTTCGCCAGGGGTTTCGACTGGTTGCCTCCGGCCTGATCTTCGGTCTCCTCGCTGCGCTCGCGCTCACAAGGCTGCTGTCGTCGTCGCTCTACGACGTCAGTGCGCTCGATCCGCTCACGTTCGCGGCAGTTCCGGCACTACTGCTACTCGCCACTTTCCTGGCTTGTCTGATCCCCGCAAGGCACGCTGCCAGCGCAGATCCAATGAGCATTCTTCGCGCGGAATGACCTCGGCTCCTCCCGGATTTGACTCAACCGCGCAAGTGGAGCCCGGTCTTGCACGGTTGCATCGTCATTTTTCTTCGGCAAACACGGTTTCGTACGCCCGCTGATAAACCCGATAATCCCGATCGGAGAACGTAGCGATCTCGATCAGGTCGAATTTGTCAGGGTTTGCCTTCACAAAATCGCGTATCGAAGTCAACGCGATCTCGCTCGCGATCTCGATCGGATAGCCATAAGCCCCCGTCGAGATCGACGGGAAGGCGATGCTTCTTGAGCCATGCTCGACGGCAACACCAAGACTCTCGGTGTAGCAGCTTGCCAGCAGTTCAGCTTCGCGGCCGTTCTCGTGTCCGAAGATGGGCCCGACGGTATGAATCACGTGTCTTGCCTGCGCGATTCCGTACGCCTTCGTCGCTTTAGCGTGCCCGGTAGCACAACCTCCGAGTTGCCTGCACTCCACCAGCAGTTCCGGCCCGGCGGCGCGGTGAATGGCGCCGTCCACTCCGCCGCCTCCCAATAACGTTCGATTCGCGGCATTCACAATCGCATCCACAGGGCGCCTTGTGATATCCCCTTCAACAATCCTGACCACTGTCTTCATCGTTTCCTTAGCCCGGGCGAAAACATCCCGTGCATTCTAGCAGTGCGCTCATTTGCGCCTTCAGCAACATAACTCGTCGCTTGGAATTTCTTGTCAAGGATCTAAACCGCAGATTGTCCCTAACCCCTTCATTTCTGGCTGTCAATTTCTCTTTCATCATTGCCTTCTAATTCGCGCCAAAGCGGAAAATGGAGGGTATGCGATCTTCACCTCCCACTGCCGGGTACCTATGTCCTGATTCTTCGGCCCCTAAGTCGTTTGCTGAGAGGAATCTGCGGCTAAGTTATTTCCTGAGAGGAATTTGGCGTCAAGCGATGTCGCTAGCCCTATTAAAAAGAGTAATTTATGCCCAGATTCCCTGGGGGGGTACATCCGGAGACCCCATGGCAAAGACAGCCCGCGGGAGCGGGAACGGGCTACACTCATGCCAGCACAGTGAAGCCGAGACCATTTCTCACCGAGCCCGCCCTTTACGACTATGCCGTCAAGGCGCTCGGCCGGCATATGCGCACCGTGGCCCAGTTGCGCCGGCTCATGCAGTCCCGCGTCGAGCCCGGCGACCAGGGTCAGGCCGCCGTCGACGCCGTCATCGCACGGCTCAAAGAGAGGCGATATCTCGACGATCAATCCTTCGCCGAAACCTATGCCCGCCTGCGCCAGGAAAACGAGAAATTCGGAGCGCGCCGCGTCCGCCAGGATCTCCGCCAGAAGGGCGTCTCGGCCAGCATCGTTGACGCGACGCTCGACCAACGCTACGGCCAGACCAGCGAAGAAGCCCTCGCCCGCCAGCACCTCGAGCGCAAACGCATCCGCAAACCAGCCAACGAAAAAGAGACGGCTCGCGTCATGCGCCGCCTCGTCGCCGCCGGCTTCTCCACCAGTGTCATTTACAAAATCCTGCGCCAGTGGGACGTGCCCGATGAAGCTCTCTCCGCTCTCGACAACCTCTCCGACGAGCCGCACGAAGAATGATCTTCAAGCGAAGCTGAGAGCTCAAAGCTAACGGCTGTCCGCTTGCTCTTTCGTCCACTCATCCACCCACGCATTCACCGTCTTGTACCAGAGCTGCGAATTCTGTGGCTTCAGCACCCAGTGGCCCTCGTCAGGGAAATACAGCATCTTGCTCGGCACGCCCAGCAGCTGCAGCGTGTCGAAGAGCTGAAACCCTTCGCTCACGTCCAGCCGGTAGTCGCGTTGGCCGTGAATCACCAGAGTCGGCGTCTTGAAGTTCTTCGCGCTCAACGACGGCGACCATTTCCGGAACGGGTTTTCGCTGTCGGGCTTGCCGTAGTAGTCCCACGGATGCCCCTTGAACTCCCAGATA
The DNA here is from genome assembly GCA_035524195.1 of Occallatibacter sp. Taxonomy (GTDB): domain Bacteria; phylum Acidobacteriota; class Terriglobia; order Terriglobales; family Acidobacteriaceae; genus Telmatobacter. The sequence goes on along the minus strand of DATKPJ010000138.1, from coordinate 428 downwards.
TTGAACCAGTCTTCTTCGGTGGTTCCAAAGGCCGACTCGGCGTTGAACATGCCGTCGTGGGAGACGATGCACTTGAAGCGGTCGGTGTGGCCGAGGATCCAGTTGGCCATGTAGCCGCCGTAGCTCGCGCCCAGCGCGCACTCGCGCGTTTTATCGATGAAGGGATAATGCTGCTCGGCATAGTCGAGTCCGGTCATCAGATCGGTGAAGGGCTTGCCGCCCCAGTCGCCGTTGACGCCGTCCACAAAGGCCTGCCCGTAGCCGGTCGATCCGCGCGGATTGATCATGACGACGACATAGCCGTTGGCGGCGAAGAGCTCCGCGTTCCACCGGTACGACCACGAATCGCCCCACGCGCCCTGCGGGCCTCCGTGAATCAGGAACTTGACCGGATACTTCTTCGCCGCATCAAACCCCGGCGGCCGGAT
>DATKPJ010000137.1:0-70865 GCA_035524195.1 Occallatibacter sp. | reverse complement strand
AAAGGCGAACCTAAGTTGTTTAACTGCAATAATTTGCCTCTAACTCCAATGTTGAGAAATATTTAGCGCCAATGCCACCCTGCAACATGATTGGAATGAAATATTTGCGCCCGGAGGGTGGGGGTGGGGTATTCAGTACGCGTGCAGGTCCCGAATAGCCTTCAGGATCGTTGCCGGCTGCGGCAGAATCGCGTCTTCCAGCACCGGCTGGTACGCAACAAAAGTATCCATCGAGCCGATGCGGCGGACTGGTGCGTCAAGATCATCGAAGAGTTCATCCGCGATCCGTGCGGCGATCTCCGCCCCATATCCCCAGCTCAGCATGTCTTCGTGGGCGACAATTACCCGGCTCGTCCTGCGTACCGACTCGGCAATCGCTTCCCAGTCATACGGATTCAACGTGCGAAGATCGATCACTTCCACCGCGATTCCATCTTCTCGCTGCGCCTTATCCGCAGCCTGCAATGCCCGCGGCACGAGGGCGCCATAGGTGACGAGCGTGATGTGCGAACCGGGTCGAACGATCTTCGCTTTGCCGAACGGAATCGCGAAGTCAGGGCCAGGATAAGGCGCGCGGCCATAGGACTCGCGATAGAGCCGCTTGTGCTCAAGGAACATGACCGGATCGTCACAACGAATGGCAGTGCGCAGCAGGCCATTGGCATCGAGTGCGTTGGAAGGAAACACGATGCGCAGGCCCGGGATATGAGTGAAGATGCTCTCGCCCGACTGCGAATGGTAGATGGCGCCCCCGGTAAGATAGCCGCCGATCGGCACGCGAATGACAGCCGGCGACGCCCATGCGCCGTTTGAGCGCCAGCGCATGAGTGCGAGCTCGTTCCGAATCTGATGCATGGCCGGCCAGATGTAATCGAAGAATTGAATCTCGGCCACCGGCTTCATGCCTCGGACTGCGTACCCTACAGCACGGCCAACAATATTTGCTTCGGCCAGTTGAGAATTGAAAACACGGTCCGAGCCGAACTCCTTTTGCAGTCCGGCGGTGAGCTTGAACACGCCGCCTTTTCCCTTGACCTCGGAAAGCGCTGCCTCACGGCTGGCATCGGCCACATCTTCGCCGTAAACGATGATGCGCGGGTCGCGGCGCATTTCATCGTGCAGGCAGGCATTGATCAGGTCCGCCATGGTGCGGGGCTCGCGGCCCTTTTCACGGCCCGTCTTGCCGCCGCCAGCCGACGCCGGCGCAGTAGCTGGCTCGCTCGCCAAGGCCGAGCTGGTTGGATCGAGATCCGGCGAATACACATTGAGAGAAATCGATGCCAGATCCGGCAGAGGGGCGGCAAGCGCACTCTGCGCCGCCTCCGCGGCTTCGCGGTCGGCAGCCTGTTCCAGTGCGGTGATCTCGTCGGCTCTCAGAATTCCCTCGCGCAAGAGGCGCATCTGCATCTTTGAGAGTGGATCGCGCATGGCATCCGCTTCGCGTTCGGCGGCCGAGCGATAGAGCTTATCGTCATCTGAAAGCGAGTGGGAATAGGGCCGAATCACATGCCCGTGCACAAACGCCGGCCCTTTGCCTGCGCGGCAATGCTCCGCGGCCGCCTGAAAGGCTCTCAAGCTGGCCTCGGGGTCGGTGCCGTCGATCTCGGCAAAATGAAAATTCGGAAAGTTCGCCACCAGCTTCGAAATGTTGCCCCCGGGCGTGTTCACCTCGACGGGTACACTGATCGCGTAACCATTGTCTTCCACGCAGAAAATCACCGGCAGTTTCTGGTTGGAGGCGGTATTGATCGCTTCCCAGAATTCTCCCTGCGAGGTAGAACCCTCGCCGAGACATGTAAGAGCAACTTCGTCGTCGTGGAACTCCACGTCGTGAAACGAACGGTAATCGCCCTCGCCTTTTTCCGCGGCTTCAGGATTGCGACTGAAATATCTTCCGGCTTCGGCGCAGCCAACCGCATGCAACACCTGGGTCGTGGTTGAAGAGGAAGTGCTCACAATGTGGCGTTCGCGGCTGCTCCAGTGAGTCGGCATCTGGCGGCCGCCGCTGGCCGGATCGGTGGCTGCGCCAACCGCCTGCAAGAACATCTCAAGGGGAGTAACACCAAGGGCGAGGCACAGCGCACGATCGCGATAATAAGGAAAGAACCAGTCGTAACCCGGCCGAAGGGCCAGAGCGGCCCCCACCTGCAATGCCTCGTGGCCTGCGCCGGAGACTTGGAAAAAAATCTTTTGCTGCCGCTTGAGGAGAATCTCGCGGTCATCCACACGGCGGGAGAGAACCATCAGACGATAGATCTCGATCAGGTGTTCAGCCGCCAGTTGTCCGGAACCGGCAATCAGCTCAGGCATACGAGCACTGGTAACCGCAAGTCCCATTTCAGTTACTCTCGACCTCCAACTTTCCCAGGAGCCATCTTATTGTAACAACCGGTCCGATTGGGAGGGGACATCGGATTCGTTGCCGGCTTGCGCATGGCCGGATTGATGCCGGCACAGCTGTTTGTCAGGGAACCATTTCAGCAGGAGATACCGCATTTCCGCCAATCGTAAGTTCCATTTTTGATTTCACGCTCTTTGCGAGCTTCTCAATCTGATCCACCTCGCGCATCTGTTCGAAACTCAGCGCCCCGGAATCTGCCGCCGAAACTTCAGCACTCAGTTGCTTGGCGAGAACCAGCAGTTTGTCCGCGTCCGACACCAATTCCTTTTGCCGTTCCACATTGAGAAGACGCATTTGTCTCTTGGTAAGAACGGGATCCGGGCTCCCAAAATCACCTAAGGTGGCTCGAACCTGCCCATCTCCCAGAGATGCAACTGGCCTTTGGCCTTCGGGAATGCATGGAGTTGCAAAGAAAAAGACAATGGCCAATGCGGCCACTTCCACCGAAGCTTTGCGAACGACGGATCCGCCGGTGGCGCGTCGCGGAACCCTCTGAGATTCTATGTGCGAATAATCCATTTGGATACCTCCCAATAACCTTGCAATTTCTCCTGCGGGCGCTAACCCTTTCGCGTGCTGAGCTTCATCTTTTCCTTTACCGTACGCGCCAGTTTTTCAATCTGTTCTGCCTTCCGAATCACAGTGACAGAGAGCATATCCTTGTTGGTCTTGTCCACGTCGGTTTTCAACGCAAGGGCGAGGCCGAGAAGCTCTGTACTTTCGTTAACAATCTCCTTGTGGCGCTCGGCGTTCGCAGCTTCATAGCTGCTGCCCTTGGCGTCAGACCCTCGCATCGCCATCTGGGAACTGGGGCCGGAAACCTCGTTGACTGGCGTCGGCAGAGCGATCTTGTCATTGCGGAGAGCGCCTTCCGGCGCCTGACCGTTCTGCGCCGTCGCGCCAAGAACGGCAAGAAGAACAAACGACGAGCATAAGGCAACCGACAGCCACAATCCCCATTTGCCCCGGCTTACAAGGATCGATGCCGAGCCGCGCAACTGAGTGCATTTTGTCTGATCGAACATCGGGAGAACTCCTTCCCACTTGTCATTTCCTTCCCAATCCGCTTGGTAGCCCGAGCCCTCTTGGTTCCGTTGTAGTCCAGGACCGCCTCATCAAGGCCTCATCCCGCGCCGATCGTAGCCTCGTCTCAACATCGTGGGCGAGAATCTCGATCGTCTCCGCTTCATCGTATGGTCGGCGATCTCCTGTTGACGAAGCAGCATCGACGTTACGCGCGTTGCTTTCCTGCTCCTTCACCATCATCTGATCGCCGACATCAGGTAAATGGTTGGCTTGCTGCAAAAGGATCGGATGCAGTAGTCGCTGAGGCCCTGAGTCCTGCGCCCTCGACATCCGGCTTGAGGCTTAGCCCTGGACCAGCGATCTCGGCGTTTCCGGTTGATTCTCTGGGGGAAGTTTTTCCTGAGATGCCCCTAGGGACTTGCTGGGCACAGTATAGATAGAAAAGAGATGGAAAGAGGAGATTCTATGTACTCATTTCTCATTGCATCGAGGTCGGGTATCTGGGCTGCCAATGGTTTTGTTGGCAAAGTACTCGACGAATGGTCCGTCGACACCCAGGAATTTATACGCAGCAAGCTGCCACACCTGGTCATTGTCGCTCTCATCGCATTTGTTCTCAATCGGTTGCTGAGCCTGGTCAGCGCTCGCATGATCCGCATCGCGGAGCTGCATGCGCCGGGAGAAAGCCGCGTCTCTCAGGTGAGGACATTGGCCGGAGTCATCCGGACAACCGGCCTCGCCATCATTGCTGCCATCGTGAGCATGCAGTTCCTGGCGGCGGTAGGAGTGAATCTTGCCCCGCTGCTGGCCTCGGCCGGGGTCGCCGGAGTCGCGATTGGCCTCGCCGCACAAAACATCGTTCGAGATATGCTGAACGGCATTCTCATCCTGATTGAAGATCAGTTCAACGTGGGCGATACGGTTCGCGTTGCCGGGGTGCAGGGCGTTGTGGAAGCCATGACCCTGCGCAAAACAACCATTCGCGACCCGGATGGGACCCGCTACGTCATTCCCAATTCGCAGATCACGACCGTCGCCAACCAAAGCATCGATTATTCGGTGACCACCGTGAACGTCAGCGTCGACTATTCTGCGAATCCCGACACCGTGCAGGAGATGCTGAAGAGTATCGCCATGGAGGTACGCAACAGCGATGAATTTCGCGAGCTCTTTGTGGCCGACCCGCAGATTCTGGGCGTCGACGCAATCAAGGGCTCAGAGCTGATCTTCCCGGTCGTCTTCAAGACCCGGGCCACCAAACAATATGCCCCGGTCCGCGAGTTTCGCCGCCGTGTCCGGCTGGCGTTTGAAAAAGATCACATTCTGCCCGGAAATCCGTACCGCGTGTCCAACCCATCTCAAGAATCTGCAGGAGGAATCACCGGGAATCGCCTTGAAGAACCGGCCGCGCTGCCTGATCCCACTACGATCCGTGCAGCACAAAGCAACCCGTTCTCGGCCGAATAGCCCGCAGGTCCGGAGGTCGCGGCTTCAGTTGGAGCGCCTCAGTGCTTCCAGCAGGGTGTTGGGATCGGTGATCGGCGGAAGACACGTGCGGCCGCGGCAGACGACTGCCCATGCGCTCGCATCGCCAGGGATGGGAACATGAAGCAGTGTTTCGCCCAGCCCATCCGGAATCCCGCCGTCAACCAGGCTTGATGTTGCAACTCGTATGACGGCCTTGTTCACGGCGTAGCCGGCGGTAGCCAGGGATTCAAGCTGCTCCGCGTCCGGGCCGGTTCCAACGACGATAACCTGGACTGGATCCATCAGCAATTGCTCCAGCGCAAGCCCATAGCTTCCGGCATAAAGTCCAAAGTGCTCCGCGACTCCGGAAAAGGATTCCAGGGTATCCTCCGCGATCTCACGATCCTTGGCACGCCCGCTCAGCGTCTCGAGGCGCAGCAGAGCTGATGCGGCTGTCGGATTTCCGGCTGGGGTCGGCGAATCCTGGATGGGCTTTCGCCGTGCAGCGAGGGCGCCCAGCGGTTCAATTCCGTCACGCACAACAGCCGTGTCGTAAAACGCGCCTCCAACTTTATCGTGAAACTTTGTAATCATGGCGTCGGCAAGCTGCACCGCGGCACGGTAAAAGCTCATCTCCCCATTGGCGAGCCAGGCGTCGATACACGCGTGAACAGTAAATGCGTAATCATCCAGGGTGCCAGGTACGCGTTCTGCACCTAATACCCCATCGGGATACGCGATGACATGGTACAGCGCGTCCTTGCCGTCCCATGCTTCGGCCAGCAGGCGCGAAAGGGTGCGAAGCGCGAACTCCCGGGCAGAATCCAAACCCAGCAAACGCGCTGCTTCAAGATACGCCGTCACCCCCATCGCATTCCAACCCGTATAGAGTGTCCTGTCGACAAACGGCATCGGTCGTTTACTGCGGTCTGCCAGAAGCTTTGCGCGAGCTGAATCGGCGAGTTGGCGAAGCTCCACCACGGGCTTGTTCATCTCTGCACCCAGTTCTTCCAGCGTGTACTTCCGGTGGAGCACGTTTCGAGCCGGGTTGTGATGCATGTCGCCCAGTTCGCCGATGTCCCAATACACGGTAGCCAGCGCCAGTTCGGCGGGGTTCAGAACGGCACGCGCTTCGTCAAGTGTCCAGGTAAAGTAGTCGCCGTCATCGTCGAGATTGATGTCGGCGTCCTGGGAGGCATAAAAACCGCCTCGCTCGCTGTCGGTCATTACAGCGTCGAGCCAGCCGACAATCTCTTGCGCCGTCTGACGAAAGTCCTCCCGGGCAAAGGTCTGGAAACCGTGCAGGTAATTGCGCAAAAGCTCCGTATTGTCGTAAAGCATCTTCTCGAAGTGCGGCACCACCCATCGCTCGTCGACACTGTAGCGATGAAAGCCGCCGGCAAGCTGGTCGTAAACCCCGCCCCGCGCCATTTTCTCCAGCGTCACGGTGAAGGCCTCCGCGGCCTGGTGGTTGCCATGCTGGTTGGCCTGTTGCAGCAGCAGATCCAAAGCCGACGGGTGAGGAAACTTGGGCTGTGAGCCGAAACCGCCATTTCTCGGATCGAACTGGGCAAGCACCGAAGCGGCGATCTTGCTGGAGAGCCCGAGTGTTAATTCGCCGCCGCGCCCCGAGAAGCTCTCGTTGTGCTCAATCGCGGCCATCACGCCGGCGGCCGATTCGAGAGCTTCCTCGCGTCGTTCTCTCCACACCTGCGCCATGGTCACCAGCACGCGGCCAAAGCCGGGCCGGCCGTAGCGGTCCTCGCGCGGAAAATACGTTCCCCCAAAGAACGGACGGCCGTCGGGGGCCAGAAACGCCGTCAGCGGCCAACCTCCCTGTTCGCTGATCGCAGACACAGCGGCCTGATACCGGGCGTCCACATCGGGCCGTTCATCGCGATCGACCTTCACGGCAATGTAGTGGTCATTGATGATCCGAGCAAGTTCCGGATCCTCGTAGGACTCCCGGTCCATTACATGGCACCAGTGGCACCAGACCGCGCCGATGTCGAGCAGGATCGGCTTGTTTTCCGTACGCGCACGGGCAAACGCCTCTGCTCCCCACTCGTTCCAGCGCACCGGCTGATGGCGGGCCGAGCGCAGATATGAAGAGGCAGCATGTTCAAGCTGATTGGCATGGCCCGAGGTTGGAGAAGCGGTCTCGCTCATGGGCTGAGAATACATGCAGTGGGCTGGTCTTGCCACCCGCCACGGCGATCGGAGTCGGACTCGAAGCCAAGGTTTCGATCTTTCGACTATCTAGCCAGCTCCGCCTGAATTGCCGCCAGCAAAGCCGGCGCGTCCGGCGCAGTATCGGGGGAGAATCGCTGCACGACTTCCCCTTTGCGGTTCACCAGAAACTTCTCGAAATTCCAAAGCAGCTCCGGCTCTTCATTCGACTCGATGCCGTATCCTCTCAATTTCTCGCGGAATGGCACCTCAGAAACACTGGTGGCGCGGGGCTGGCTTGCGATGAGCGCCTGGTAGAGCGGATGCTTATCAGGTCCGACCACCGTGATCTTGCTGAACATGGGGAATCTAACCCCGTAGTTCGTTGTGCAGAAGCTTTGAATCTCGTCGTCCGTGCCCGGCTCCTGGCTCTTGAAGTCGTTGGCCGGAAAACCGGCGACAACAAGCCCCTGATCCCGATATCTCTCGTAGAGTTTCTCGAGGCCTTCGTATTGTGGCGTAAGCCCGCACTTTGAGGCCACGTTGACCACAAGAATCACCTTGCCTTTGAACTCACTCAGAGACGCGTCCTCGCCGGTGATCTTGTGAACCGGAATTTCGTAAATGGATGCTGTCATAACAATTTGTCCTCCTTGGCATTCGATGCAATAGCCCGTCTTCGGATTTAGAAGACGCGAGCGATTCAGACCAGCAGTTGTTTGGCCACCTTGATATACAACTCGACAGCTTCCCGCAGTTCCTTCTTGGCCAGCTTTTCAAAAGGAGTGTGCGCTACGAGTATGCTGCCTGGCCCCAGCAGCAGCGGCTCACCCCAATTCGTCAGTTGCGGAATATCAGTCGTGAATTTGGCGATCATGGTCGGCAATCCCTCGACCGCGCGAAGTCGCATAAACGGAATTTCGAGCGTAAAGTCGACCTCGGCCAGACCAACTGCGGCCTCCAGGATCGCAGCCCGGATCGGCGCCGAATCGGCCACCAGGCGCACCAGTACCTGCGCCTCGGCTGCGTCGGCAATCACATTCGGAGCGTAACCTCCCTGAATCTGGCCGATGTTAAGCGTGCTGGGGCCAACATCCTCAGTGAGGGGCAGTTCCATTGCAAGGAGCTTCGAGAGAACTCTCACCAGTTTGTGGATGGCGCTGTCACCGAGTTCCGGATAAGCTGAATGCGCCATCTTTCCCATCGCGTGCAGCGCAACGCGCAAGGTGCCTTTCGATGCCAAAGCAAGCCGATTATCAGTAGGCTCGCCGTTAATCAGGAAGCGGCTGCCTTTGGGCGATTCGTTGGCGGCTTTAGCGCCGGCTGAATCACGTTCTTCACCACTCACGAACAGCAGCCCGACCCGGAATCCCGCTTCACGCAGCGCTTCGGCGGCAACCACCTGGGCCGCGATGATCCCTTTCGCGTCACACACCCCGCGCCCGTAAATGAAATCTGAATCTTCGCTGAAAGGAATGTACGGGGGAACGGTGTCCATATGCGTTGAGAACACCAGATCCGGTGCATGGCCAGCCGGTCCGGCATAGACGTTCCACCGCGGCCCTGCTGACCCGCTTTCATCTGGCTGCGGGACCGGCGTTTTCTCGACTTGCCAGCCCCGCGCACTGAGAGAATCCGCCAGAAAATCCCCAACCGCCCCCTCATGGTAGGTGGTGGATTCGATTTCAACCAACTCGCGAGCAAAAGCTACGGGATCAAGTGGCGGATGTACGTACATGTTGATGCCAGAATACCTTACGCCCGCCAAGGGCATTCAGCTGGGATTCCAAGTTACGAATGCAGTTTCGGGAGCGATAGTAGAGCGATTTGCCAGCGGGTCAACATCTCACGATCGAACGCGGAAATGCGCGTAAAATACGAAGTGCAATGGTCAATAAACTCACAGGCGCTGAACCGGTTCTCGAACCGGAACGAACGGGTTTGCGCGGCTTTGAACTGGAAGGACCAGAAGGCCGGCTCGAGGCGCTGCTGAATGAGGGATCTTCCAATGCACCCTGTGCTGCGGTGATCTGCCACCCCCATCCCCAAGGCGGAGGCACCATGCATAACAAGGTCGTGTACCACGCCATGAAGGCGCTGAACGCGCCCGCTTGGGGGCTCGGCTGGCCGGTTCTCCGTTTCAACTTTCGCGGCACTGGCCTGAGTGATGGCTCGTACGATGGCAAAGCTGAAGCGAGCGATGTGCTGACAGCTATCGACTGGCTTGAAAACGAATACAAACGACCTGTCGTTGTGGTTGGATTCAGCTTTGGGGCAGCAATGGCGCTATCCGCCTGCTGCGATCGAACCACCGGGCATGGCAAGCGTGCCAGCGTTCGTGCCTTGGCCGCACTTGGCTTACCCACTCGAACAAAGCAGCATGTTTATCGATACCCCTACCTGACGGGCTGTGCTCTTCCCAAGCTTTTTCTCAGCGGCGATCACGACCAGTTTGCGCCCGTCGCTGACCTCCAACGTGTGGCCGCCACCACGGCCGAACCCAAAAAGTTGGTGCTCCTACCCGGCGCCGATCACTTTTTTGCCGGCCAACTCGATGCGATGCAGAACGCGCTCGCCGGTTGGCTCCAGGAGCAATTGAAATGGCTCAAGTGAGTGACTCTGCACTTGATTCTCTGCACGAAACAGCAACTTCGATCTTCAAAGGCGCTTTGGAAGCATGCAACATCGAGTCCGCATTCGACCGGCGGTTGCGCTTTGAGGGCGGCACGCTCCTGCGCCATCTGCCCGACGGCAGTGGCCCGGATACGATTAATCTGGCCAATTACAAGCGCGTTTTTGTTGTCGCCATCGGCAAGGCTGCCGGCCCCATGCTTGACGTGCTGCTCGACCGCATGAAGCGTCGCCAGGGCCTGCGCGGCATTTGTTGTACAAAATACCTGCCCCGCAAGCGGAATTGGCGATTTCGTTATTTTGAGGGTGGGCATCCATTGCCTAACGAAGACTCGTTTGCGGCGGCACGGGCCACACTCGCCATGCTGAAAAAGGCAAAGAAGGACACGCTGATCTTCTTCCTCATCTCCGGCGGCGGTTCCGCAATGTTTGACCTTCCTCTCGACCCCGAGATCGGGCTTGAGGATACGATGGCTTTTCATGATGCACTGCTGGCTTCGGGCGCTCCCATCAACGAGATCAATACACTTCGCAAGCACTTTTCCGCGGTTAAGGGCGGACGGCTGGCCATCACCGCGCCCGATGCGATGAAGGTATCCCTTTTGCTGCCGGATGTTCCGCTCCGGACGCTCGACGCTCTTTCCTCTGGCCCGACTTCGCCCGATCATTCCACAGTGGACGAGTCAAGAGCGATCCTGGCCAAATACGACCTGGCACGCAAGTTGCCGCCTTCGGTAAGGGAGTTTTTTGAGCGCACAGATCTGCCCGAGTCTCCTGGCAGTAAAGCTCGGCGCCAGGGCTTTCTTCCCAAGTTGCCATGGACCGGACCATCGAATCCGCGGTCCGTAACTGCGGCTGCAGCGATGTCTTGTGAGCATGACGCGTTTCGCAATTCGGTATTTGAAATCCTTCTCTCAAGCCACGATCTTGTGGAGAGCGCGCGCTCACTCGCTCTGAGTGCCGGGTACTTTGTAGCGGTCGATAATTCGTGCGATGACTGGGACTACGCCGATGCCGCCCGCTATCTGTTGGAGCGCTTCCACAGTTTGCGCGCTGCCCACTCGCGCTTCTGCCTCATCTCGGTTGGCGAGGTGACAGTGGCCATGGACCGTACGCCCGGGGCTGGTGGAAGGAACCAGCAGTTCGCCCTGCGGTGCGCGCTGGAATTGGCCCTGCATCCGGGTGAGATGCTTACCGTGTTGAGTGCCGGCTCCGACGGAATCGACGGTAACACCCAGGTCGCTGGAGCGATCGCCGACCCCACCACCGTGGATCGCGCCCGCGCATTTGGCTTTGACCTTGAGGAATCCTTGCGTTCATTCAATGCCTGCCCCCTGTTCACGGCGCTGGGTGACTCGGTCGTAACTGGACCAACCGGACACAATCTGCGCGATTTGCGCCTGCTTCTCTCCGATAACTCATAACCGCACACCCGGCCTCGGCAGATTTCCGCTACTGCATAGAAAGTGTTAATCGCTGCCCGAAGAATCGGGTCTATGATGGAACTTCATACTCTGATCTTTTCCATCCCATCTTTTTAGGATTGGTAAGTGGCTCGCCGAGGAACGCGCAAGACCGCCGATAAGACACCGGACATCCGTGCCGTGGCCGCGCTAGCCAAGGTGTCCATTGCTACTGTCTCGCGTACCATCAACGGAGCGCCCGTAGTGAGCGAGAGGCTGTCCAAGCGAGTCTGGCAGGCAATCCAGCAGTTGAACTACTTTCCCAATAGCCACGCACGCAGTCTTGTCTCGGGCCGCAGCCGCATCTTCGGCATCATCGTCGAAAACATCACCAACCCATTCTTCCCTGAGCTGATCCAGAGCTTTGAGGAAATAGCGGTGGCGCACGGATACGAGATCCTGGTCAGCTCGTCAAACAGCGATCCTGCAATACTGACCACCTGCGTCCGCCGCATGATCGAGCGCAAAGTCGAAGGCGTCGCCATGCTCACCTTCGGCGAAGAAGAACCGGTGCTTGACCAGCTCGCATTTCACGATATTCCAATCGTCTTGGCCGAATTTCGGTTGAAAGATCCAAAGACGAGCACAATTCTGCTCGATTACAAGACCGGAATTCGAGCGGCGGTGAACCATCTCGCAGAACTCGGGCACAGCAAAATAGCCTTCCTTGCCGGACCGCACCGGATCCATTCTGCAGTCACCCGCGAAAACGACTTCCGTGCAGCCATGGAAGAAGCAGATCTCCCGGTCCAGAAAAAGTGGATCATTGAATGCGACCACGCCGCCAAAGGCGGCTTGGCTGGCTTCGGAAAGCTTCAGGCACTGCCGTCCCGCCCAACGGCAATCCTCTGCTCCAACGATATGACAGCGGTCGGCGTATTGCGTGCTGCCTACATGCGAGGGATGCGTGTACCGCAGGATCTATCCGTAATTGGGCTGGACGACATCGATATTGCCGAATTCACCATCCCGCCCCTGACGACCATCCGGCTTTCGCGTATTGACCTGGCGCGCTCGGCATTCGAAGCCCTCCGCCAGCAGGCCGAAAATGCCGGCAGCCCGAAAATACAACGCGAATTCCTGGTCTCGACAAGTCTGGTTTTGCGGCAATCGACTGCGAAACCCGCGTCAGAGAATTGATCGACCGCATCAGCGCTCTTTCTCCTGCGCACGCCTCTGTTCAAATTGTCTGCTGCGGGACTGGCGCGCCCCTCTCACGCATCGCGCTGATCTCTGCCTGCGTCGCATCGGCGGCAATACGGCGATGCTTGTAGATTTGTGGCTCGCCAAAAATGATTTCGATGGTTAAATTGGGACCACCCAGGGTGCTCCAGAGATGCGGCAGAAAGAGGTCATCGCCGAACCAGCAAAGCACCCGCTCAGAGCTGCCGTCGTCAGGCACATAGCGAACAGCGGCCGAAGTGACTTGTATGCCCCCTTCTACTGCGGGAGTGAAGAGCCTGGAGTGAAATCGCAGCAACTCGGAGCCGTCGGTGCTGGTACCCTCAGGGAAAAACAGAACAGGCACTGTACCCTTGAGCCGCTCTGCAATCTCTTCAGTCACTTGTTCCGCACTGGCGCGGCTGGAGCGATCGACAAACATCGTTCCACCCGCCCGCGCGAGGATTCCAAAAAGAGGCCAGCGCCCAATCTCTGCTTTTGAGACCAGGAAACAGGGCAAGGCTGCCCCGAAGGCCAGAATATCGAGGTAGCTCAGGTGATTGGCGACTAGCAGTCCGCTCTTCGGCGGATTCCCGGTGATCTTCAGCCGGACGCCGAGCGCACCCATGGCCAACTGGCCTGACTCGTGCAGCCACAGGGCGCGGCGCTCCAGCGTATCCGTACCGCTCAGCCGCGATGCAAGGGAACGAAGAAGGCAGTAGAAAAGCACAATGCCCAGCGTCACAGCACGCCGGGCAGCCCGAAAATTCATCCGGTCAGCGGCGCCAGGAAACGATTTCGCGCTGCGTGCGAAAGCATTTTGAGATCGAGCAGCGTTAGGAAATCGATCGTGCCGAACTCCCTGTCCCACGCCGGCGGTGCGCAGATCCGCGCACCGATGGCCAAATATGTCCTAAGGAGCTTGGGAACCTTTGTGCTAGCCGGCACCGGAAGGTACCGATCGTCGAGCGTCGGCTGTGCGTGCGCGCCCTCCTGCTCGGTGGGGCATGCAAACGCCGCCGTTGGCTCGGTCGCAAGCTCGGGCGAAACCCGGTAGCCTTGGAGCTGGGAGTACATCTTCCAGCCTTCAACGGGATCATTTGAGTTCAGCGATGAGCAACCGATCAGGTAGCGCAGCCCCATATCAGTAGCATACTGCGCGATGCCCCGCCACAAGAGCGTCAAAGCCTCCGGCGTGCGATGTTCCCGGTCGATCGACGCGCGGCCCAGCTCCAGAATGCCGCTGCGCAACCGTTCATACGGGCCAAAGTTGAATTCCTGCTCGGAGTAATATCCCAGATTCCGTCTGGCCGTATCTCCGGACTGCATCCGGTAAGTGCCCACGATCCGATGCGTCATCTTCTCTTCGACAACCAGGTGTTCGCAGAATAAGTCAAATTGATCCGAATCCAGGCCCGTCTCATACGAACTTTCAAGACCCTCGCCCATTTCAAGATTGAATACCCTGAAGCGCAGACGGCAGGCAGCTTCGCGATCGCGAAGCGTCCGCGCAAGTCGAACGCGATAGTTGCCGACCTCCGCATGAGTCGGCGGACCGGAAGGCCCCACCGGCAAAGTGGGAAGAAATATCGGAGGCGAGATTTCCACCGGAGGTGTGGAACCAGTTAAGAGGGCGAGTGGAACCTTCTTCCCATCTTGCGTGATCACGGGAGTAGTATCCGCCGCGAATTGTAAGAGCAAGGTGAAGCAGATGCAAATACATGGCAAATAATTGATCGCGCTAGTAACCCGGCCGTAACAAAATGGGCTCTCCATGGAGAGCCCTGAGAGTGATGCTCATCACTTGAAGCTACAAACTACCGCCCGCTATTGATGGGATCACAAGAACCTCGTCCCCCTCTTTGAAGCTGTATCGTTCGTTCCCGAGAAAACGAATGTCCTCTTCGTTCACATAGAAATTGATGAAGCGGCGAATCTGCCCATCCTCTCCGCGGAGGTGCTGTCGCAGCGCAGGGAAACGTCCTTCCATCTCAGCGACAAGTTCGGGCAGGTTCGTTGCGGCACTCGACATTTCGCGCACGTTGTTTGTGTGCTTTTGAAATGCATTGGGCAAAAGAACTCTAACGGACATAACTCTCCTCCGCCGGACTCCATTCCCGGCCTCCTGCTTTCTGTTCCTCGATAAAGTTTTCAAAGTCGCTCAGTCGCGGTCGAATTGCGTGGCTCTGGTCGTATGCGCCGTTCAGCACATCCGTCGTCTTCAGGCCGTTTCCGGTGATGCAGATCACGGTGAGCTCGTCGGGCTGTATACGGCCGTGGGTATATAGCCGGGCGGTCACTGCCGTGGTCACGCCCCCAGCCGTCTCGGTGAAGATTCCCTCAGTCTCCGCCAGTTCCTGGATCGCCGACACAATCTCCACGTCCGACACATCCTCCGCCCAGCCGCCTGAATCACGAATCACGCGCGCGGCATACAGGCCATCCGCCGGGTTGCCGATCGCCAGCGAACGGGCAATCGTCTTGGGACGCTGCGGCTCCACAACATCGGTATGGTTTTTCACTGCCATTGCAATGGGCGAACATCCGGTCGCCTGCGCGCCGAAGAATCGGACCGGCGTTTCTGAAACCAGACCCAGTTCAATCAACTCTCTGAATGCTTTCTGAATCTTGGTAATCAGCGATCCGCCAGCCATCGGAACGACCACGTTGTCCGGCAGCCGCCACCCAAGCTGCTCTGCTATCTCGAAGCCGACCGTCTTCGATCCCTCCGCGTAGTAGGGCCGCAGATTCACGTTCACGAAACCCCAGTTGTAGCGGTCGGCGATCTGAGAGCAAAGCCGGTTGCAATGGTCGTAGTTGCCCTCAACGCGCACCAGGGTCGCCCCGTACACCTGTGTGTTGAGAATCTTTGCCGGTTCAAGATCGCTGGGAACAAGAATGTAGGTCTTCAGTCCCAACCGTGCGGCCTGCGCGGCCACTGCGTTCGCCAGGTTGCCGGTGGACGAGCACCCGACCGTGTCGAACCCGAAGGCCTGCGCGTTGGCAAGCGCCACGGCCACCACGCGGTCTTTAAAGCTGAGCGTCGGCATGCACACGGCATCGTTCTTGATCCAGAGATTGCGAGCACCGATATGCGATGCAAGGCGCGGAGCCTTCACAAGCGGCGTCAGTCCAACCGGCGTCTCTAGAGCGCGGCCTTCGGGAATCGGCAGCAGCGCCTGGTAGCGGCCGATGTCCAGCGGGCCTTTTGAAATCGATTCGCGGGTAAATCGAGCGCGCGCGAACTCAAGATCGTAGGCAACCTCAAGCGGGGAGAAACACTCATCGCAAATGGAAAGCGGCTGTACTCCATAGACCTTGTCGCATTCCCGGCATCGCAACTCATATGCAGTCGTCACAAATTCCTCGCAATCGCACGAGTGACGGCGATACGCGGGCACGTGACCGGCTCAACCATGAGCGAACCTTCATGACTCGAAAAAACTTGCGAAGCCGCTTCAACCAAGAGCGCTGAAGCGACCCCCGAATCTCATGTTCTCCGCCTGCGGCGGACGAGAGTTGACACCATACTCCTGGATTGCCCAGGCAGGTTGTCGTGGCGTCACAGGGCCCGTCCCTCAGCCACTCTGCATGAAACTCAGGCTTGCCCTTTGGGGGCAAACTTGAATGATCTGTTTTTACCACAGCCCAATAACGGTTTCAACGTTACGATCGCTGGACGGTACCGTAACCAATGCGAATGGCGAGAATCTGGCAGTGATCCGGGGCATCGAGGGCAGGAACCGGGGCTCCGGGCTGCTCCGCCCCGGCGGATGAGTCCTGGGTCTCTGAAAGTATTGATCCGCTCAGCCTCACGCACCGCCCGTCATCGCAACTTCCAAACCCTGAGGATGCAACAACAATCGATCAGATCACATCACACACCATATGACTTTTGGGCCGTCCGATACCGGGTCGGCCATCGCCATTGCGGTACAGAAGCCAAATCATGAAGGAGCACAAGACAATATGCCGCCAGAAGTACTGGAAAAGACGCCATCGGTCGAAGAAGTTCTGCGCGAGATCTCGAGGATTAAGACAGTCGTTACCGAGGCTGTAGAAGACGGGGTCAAATCCGCGATGAAAACCATCAAACAGGGCCGACATGCGGTTGAAGATGTGATCGATGATGCAAGGCACACGGTCAAGCAGAAACCCTTTGAAGCAATGGGCGTCGTCCTTGCCGCCGGAATCCTGACAGGCGCATTCTTGACCTGGATCTGTTCCCGGCGCAATTAAAGCAGAAGAACCCTGCTGGTCTTCCGTCGCGGCTGGCAAGCCGATTGTGCTGTCGGAAGAGCTACCCCTTCACGCCCGCAGTTGCCGGAGGTACGGGATACTGGCTCTCATCAAAGGCAGATCCATTTCGACAAAATAATTCTGAATGCCGCCGGTTCGCGCCGCGGCAAAAATCTTGTGCCAGTCGAGCGTGCCTTGCCCCACGGGGACAATCTTGCGCGTCTTTGCCGACCACCCCTGAACGTGCATGGAAATAAAACGGCCAGGATATTTTGTGAAGTATGCCGCGGCATCGTAGCCCTCGCTGATGGTCGATACCTGGAACTGGAACTTCACCAACTTCGGCTCAAGAAGTTGAAAAAGCAGATCATACGTCCGCTGACCGTTGACCTTGGTGAGCTCAAAATCCTCGTTATGCAGTCCCTGGACAATTCCGGCTGCTGCAGCGCGCTCGCCCATCCGGTTGTATTCGTCTGCGGCTCGCTTCACATCATCCATCGTGGGATTCTTTGGGCCGCCCAGGCTGGGCACAAGCATTTGCGTCAGACCAACTTCTTTTGCCCAGGCAATGCGGCCTTCCTGGCCGGC
The DNA here is from genome assembly GCA_035524195.1 of Occallatibacter sp. GTDB lineage: Bacteria > Acidobacteriota > Terriglobia > Terriglobales > Acidobacteriaceae > Telmatobacter. Next base: position 53,720 of record DATKPJ010000137.1, on the reverse strand, counting down.
TCTCAGTTCCTCGATCGAAAAGTGACTGCTCACGCAGGTAAGCCCCGCATCGTGAACCATGCTTCGCAACTCGGCTGGTGTGTATTTGCCCAGTCCGGCGAAGCCGGAGTCGGCATAGCCGACCGGGGAACATAGTTCGATCGCCTGGAATCCGGCTGCTGCAAGTTCCTTGAGCGTACCGGGGAAGTCCCTGGCAATCTTGTCCCGCACAGGCCATGTCTGGCACCCAATCGGCAAGCCAAGAGGCTCCGCGTAGATCCGTCTCGCGTCTGACGACAAGCCCATCACAGCGCATATTGCGGTTGTTTTAACGAACTCTCTCCTCGAAATGGCAGGCATCTTTCCTCCCCGTGAGTAGTAACTTCCCCGAGCTGATTTCAATCTGTCGGATGGATCCAGATCGCATTCCCTCCGCCTGAAACCATCTTCACATCGAGCACCGTGTTGCGATCGACTGTCTGTTTCGTGAACGTCGTATGCGTGGCCTCGGTCCCGGCATCGGTCGCATCGGCATACATCTCGGCCGTGTATTTCCCTCCAGCGAGAAACCTCAACGGCACCCGCACTGTCCGCGCATCCCAATTCGTGATCGAGCCGACATACCAGTCCTTCCCGCTGCGCCGCGCCAGCGTGATGAACTCCATTGGCTCACCGTCGAGCACGCGCACCTCGTCCCACGTGGTCGGCACTTGCTTGATGAATTCAAAATCGTGCTGGCCTTCGTAGTGTTCGGGATAATCTGAAACCATCATCAATGGGCTTTCGAGCACGACATACAAGGCTAGTTCGTGCGCCCTCGTATTGGGAGCCATCGGCATAAAGTCGCGTGCCACGAAGTTGGCACGATTCACATTGCCAAAAGCTCCCGGAGTATAGTCCAGCGGACCGGCCAGCATGCGCGTGAAGGGCAGCGTTGTGTTGTGGACCGGCGTCGTCCGCGCGCTCCACTTCAGATACTCCTTACCCATCACTCCTTCGCGGGTAATCAGGTTCGGCCAGGTGCGACGCAGCCCGTCAGGCTTGTACGCGCCGTGAAAATCAATCATCAGGTGATACTTTGCGGCCGTCTCGACCACGTGCCGATACCAGGCGACCATCTGCTGATCGTCGCGATTCATGAAGTCGATCTTCACGCCGGCAATACCCCATTTCTCAAAGAGCGGGAACGCCTGGTCCATATACTTGTCGACCGAGGTCCAGTGCGACCACAACCACAGCCGGACATTCTTCTCCCTGGCGTACCGCAGTAACTCCGGCATGTCGATCTCCGGCGTCACCTTCGTGATGTCGGCTACCGCGGCGTAGTCCTCCGGTCCCTTGCGATTGGCCAGCGCCCATCCAGCATCGATCAGCATGTAGGGGAATCCCGACGCCGATGCAAAGTCGATATAGTGCTTCATGGTCGCGGTGTTCATTCCGGTCTTGAAGCTCACGCTCGGCGCGGCTTCCCCCGACCACCAGTCCCATGCCGACTTCCCCGGCTTGATCCACGATGTATCCGCGATCTTCGACGGCGGATTCAGATCAAGAACGATATTCGATTCGATCAACCTGCCCGGCTCGTCGCCAATCATCAACACGCGCCACGGCGTCGTGAGGGGAGCGTCGGTTTCGACCGCAATCCCCGGCTGATCAATGCGCGGCGCAACCTCGGCATGCACCGCGAAGCGTGGCTGGTCCTTGCGCAGGTAGATCCCCGCATAGTCATCGATGTCCGCTTCGGTCACCGCAACCCAGCCCACGCCGGGAACCTGGCCCAGCAGCGGCAGTCCAATCAGCCAGTCGGGATGCAGCCCGCTCACCTGTCGCTGCTGGTATTCATCCTCATACGCCGTTTGAAACCCATCGAGGATCAGCGGATACAGCGTCGCATCCTTGGCGTACCTGAACTGGGTCAATTCATGTTCGAGTCGAATGTGGTGAAACGCCGGCTGGCTCGGAACGATGTATCGGAACGCAACCCCGTCATCGAATACGCGCGCCTCAATCGAAAGTTTTCGCCCACTGTCATCCTCAAAATCTACGAGCGCCGAGTCGTAGTGGTCGCGCACTGAACTCGTTTTGCCCACCGGAATCGTAAACGTTTCGTCGTGCTGACCGCTTTCGACCTTCACTTGCCGCATACCGGGTCCAAGCTCAGGTTGACCTTCAATTTTCAATCCCAGCGCCGACTCGTCCATGAGCCATTTACCGCGAAAATCAACGGCATAGTGCATGCCCGTGCACGACGGATCGGTATTCGGACCAACCGTCGAATCAGAAAGAAGCAATTCAATCTGACCATTGGGAGATGAGATCTTCAGCGGAGTTGATTTTGCACTCTGGGCTGAAACCGCCGGGACTGCGAATAAAACGGGCAGGCACAAAAGAAACAGGCTCGAACGCGACATGATTTCTCCGGAGAAAATCGCAACACATTTACGGATCCCTAACTTGCAGCGCAATTCTCTCACTCAAGTTCGCCCCGCGCATCAAAAATGAACGCCTTTCAATTTGTATATACCCGCACATAATCCACCAGCATCTCCGACGGGAAAGGCGTACTTGCATTCGGCGGACCGGGCCAATCGCCGCCAATCGCAAGGTTCAGCAGGATGAAGCTGCTTTGCCCTGCGTCGAACGGCCACACCGCGTGGGACAAGCCGCTCATGTTCGCCGTCGTGTAGGTTACGTAGGGATGCGTCGGATCGTCGACGTAATATGCGACGCTCCCCTTCGTCCAGATCATGCCATAGGTATGCCATTGAGCCGCTGTTTGCCCAGCCGCGAAATGAAAGACCGTACCCAGTCCGGTGTCTCCCGTAAAGCCGATGCCGTGAATCGAGCCTTCGTTCCAGTCCGGCGTCTTCGCGGCGTTCACCCGCTCCAGCACATCCATCTCGCCGCAGGCCGGCCAGTCAACCGTAGTGATGTTGTTGCCCATCAGCCAGCCGGCGGGCCACAAGCCCTGCGCTTCCGGCACCCTTGCGCGCATTTCAAAGCGGCCATATTGAAAGCTGAACAGCCCTTGCGATTTAAGCCGCGCCGAGGTGAACACACCGGGAGATACCTGCATCGCTTCAATGTGGAGATATCCATCCGTGCCCACATAAGCGTTCGGATTGACCGTCGAGCATGGCGATTGATTCGATCCCCACGCGCAGTAGGTTTCAAGCTCGTGATTGCCGAAGCCGCTGTGGCCGCTGTCATAGGTCCAGACTTTCTGATCGGGCTGCATCTTATCACTGGTCGTGCTGTTGAATTCGTCTGACCAAACCAACGTACCGGATGGGATGCTGAGCGCGAAACTCTTGCTGACCACGCTGCTCATGGCATTGCCTGGAACCACCGCAATCGCCTTCACCGTGAGATGAGACGCCACAAGGAAAGGCGCTTCGTACCTCTGCGATGATGTCGTCGGCTTGGTCCCGTCGACGGTGTAATAGACTGTCGCTCCCGCCGACGCATCTTCGATCTTCACGATGACCGCGCCATTCTGCGCAGGTATCGTCCAGATCACCGGACCCGGGGCATTCTGAATCTGCTTCGGAGCTTTCGCTGAAAAACTAGAGACGCTGCATGCACACAACAGAACACCGGAAAAAGCGATCACTGCCACTTTCATCGAGCCCGCCTGCATTTCTTTATGGTGAAATTTGCGCGCGAAGCGCAAGGCCATCTTCCGCCGCTGATCATCTAACCACCCGCTGACTCCGTGGGTCAAATGCGGCAGGAATCTACTCCGCAGCGTCGTAATTCAGGTTTTGAGCGAGCCAACGTTCCACCTCGGCCCCGCTCATTCCCTTGCGCTGCCCATAGTCCTCCACCTGGTCGCGGCCAATCTTGCCCAGCGAGAAGTAGCGCGATTCTGGATGCGCAAAGTAGAAGCCGCTGATGCTCGATCCGGGCCACATGGCAAACGACTCGGTAAGACGAATGCAGGTGCTTGCCTGCACATCGAGCAAATCCCAGATGATTCCCTTCTCTGTGTGATCGGGGCATGCGGGATAGCCGGGCGCAGGCCGGATCCCGCGGTACTTCTCCTGGATCAGTTCCGTCGTGCCCAAATCCTCGTCGCGCCCGTATCCCCACTCGTCGCGCACTCGTTTATGCAGGCACTCGGCAAAAGCCTCCGCCAGTCGATCGGCAAGGGCTTCGGCCATGATGGCGTTGTAGTCGTCGTGATCAGCGCGGAAACGATCGCACACCTCCTTTAGCCCGATGCCCGAAGTAACCGCAAATGCGCCCATGTGGTCGGCCAGCCCGGTCTCTCTTGGAGCAACAAAGTCGGCGAGCGATCGGCACGGCTCGTTGCCTTCCCGGTTCGCCTGCTGGCGCAGAAAATGAAAACGCGCAAGCAATTTGGAGCGCGTCTCATCCGTGTAAAGCTCGATATCATCACCCATTGCGCTGGCGGGAAACAGCCCGTACACACCGCGCGCCGTTAGCAGGTTTTTCTCAATGATCGTGTCGAGCAGCGTGTTTCCTTCGTTGAAGACCTGTCGCGCTTGCGCACCGTGCTCTTCGTGTTCGAGGATGCGCGGGTACACGCCTTTCAGTCCCCAGGCATGGAAAAACGGGGTCCAGTCGATGAATTGGCGCAGTGTGGCAAGGGGGAAATTGCTCAGCGTGCGCACACCGGTAAACTCCGGAACCGGCAGATCTTCAGCGCGCCATTCGATGGGAGTGCGCCTCACCCGCGCGTCCGCGAGCGAAACCAGCTTTGGCCGGGGCGAAGCGTGCGCTTTGCGAATCGTTTCGTACTCGGCACGATGCTGGGCGACAAACGCGCCCTTGTTTTCGTCACTCAGAAGGCTGGTGGTAACAGGCACGGCACGGCTGGCATCGAGAATGTGCACCACCGGTTCGCTATAGTGGGGCGCGATTTTCACTGCCGTATGGGTGCGGCTGGTGGTAGCTCCGCCGATCAGCAACGGCAGTTTGAAACCCTGGCGCTCCATCTCGCGTGCCACGTGCGCCATCTCTTCCAACGAGGGCGTGATGAGACCGCTGAGGCCGATAAGATCAGCCCTGACCTCCTTGGCGCGCTCGAGAATCTTTTCCGCTGGCACCATCACGCCCAGGTCGAAGACCTCGTAGTTATTGCAGGCAAGAACCACACCCACAATGTTCTTGCCGATATCGTGCACATCGCCCTTCACAGTCGCCAGCACGATTCTTCCGTGTGCTTTCACTTCCTGCCCGGCCGCAGCCATTGCCGCCTTCTCCGCTTCCATGAACGGCGTGAGATACGCGACCGCCTTCTTCATCACGCGAGCCGATTTGACCACCTGGGGCAAGAACATCTTGCCCGCGCCAAACAGATCGCCGACCACGCTCATGCCCGCCATCAGCGGACCCTCAATCACTAGCAGCGGCCTGCCCAGCTTGGCTCGCGCTTCTTCGGTGTCGCCATCGATATACGTGTCGATGCCCTTCACCAGTGCGTGTGAAAGACGCTCCTCGATAGTCCCGCTGCGCCACTCTTCGGTCTTCTTTTCGGCGACGACGGAATCAACGCCTTTCAGACTTTCGCCAAACTCAACCAGCCGTTCCGTTGCTTCGGGACGGCGGTTCAGCAGCACATCCTCGACCATTTCCTTCAGCTTCGGTTCGATCTCTTCGTAAACCTCCAGCATGCCGGCATTCACAATGCCCATATCCATGCCCGCGGCGATGGCGTGGTACAGAAATGCCGAATGCATCGCCTCGCGCACCTTATTGTTGCCGCGAAAGCTGAACGAGATGTTCGAAACGCCGCCGCTCACCTTGGCATCCGGCAGATTGGCCTTGATCCATCGCGTGGCGTTGATGTAGTCAACCGCGTAGTTGTTGTGCTCCTCCATGCCCGTCGCGACAGTCAGGATATTGGGATCGAAGATAATGTCTTCCGGAGGAAACCCGACGTCGTTCACCAGGATCGTGTATGCGCGCTCACAAATCCGGATTTTCTCTTCATAGGTGGCAGCCTGCCCCCGTTCATCAAATGCCATCACCACCGCTGCCGCACCGTATTTCAGAACCGTTGCCGCACGTTCGCGAAATATCTCTTCGCCTTCTTTCAGCGAAATGGAATTCACGATGCCCTTGCCCTGAATGCACTTGAGCCCCGCTTCAATCACCTTCCAGTTCGAGGAGTCCACCATGAACGGAACCTTGGCCACTTCCGGCTCGCTGGCCAGCAACTGGAGATAGCGCGTCATGGCCGCAACTCCGTCAATCATGCCTTCGTCCATGCAGATGTCGAGGACATTTGCCCCGCTCTCCACCTGCTGGCGGGCCACGCTGACAGCTTCTTCGTATTTGCCTTCCTTGACGAGCTTTGCAAACTTGGGGGAACCCGCCACATTGGTCCGCTCACCAATGACAATGAAGACGCCCTTCTGCTGTGTGAATGGTTGTGATCCTGACAGGCGCAAAGGCTTCGTCATGCGGCCGCCGCCTCCGATTCTGTCTCCGATGGAATCGGTCGTGGAGGCAGTCCTTCGAGCGCTTTGCTGATCGCCGCAATGTGCTCGGGCGTATTGCCGCAGCAGCCGCCGGCAATGTTGATGAGCCCGGCGCGAGCAAAGTTTCCCAGGGAACGCGCCATGTCCGCCGGCCCCAGATCAAAGCCGGTTTCCGATAGCGGATTCGGCAAACCGGCATTCGGATAGCAGGAGATCGCGACATTCGCTTTCTCAGAAAGCTCACTGAGAAAGGGGTACATCAGATCGGGACCGAGCGAACAGTTGAGCCCGACCGACAGCGGTTTCGCATGTTCTACCGCGTTCCAGAACGCCTCGGTGGTCTGCGCCGAGATGAGCGTCTCGCCGCCGCGGCCAACGGCCGCCGAGATCATGACAGGCAGTTCCTTGCCATCCTCATCGAAGACCTCACGGATGGCCACCAGCGCGGCCTTCGCGTTGAGCGAGTCGAAGATCGTCTCCACCAGCAGCAGATCGCTTCCTCCGGCCATCAGCCCGCGCACCTGTTGCGCATAGGCGGTCTTCACCTGGTCAAAGGTAACCGATCGAAACCCCGGATCGTTTGCATCAGGCGAGTTGGAAAGCGAAACGGTGAGCGGTCCAATCGAACCCGCAACGAACCGCTGCCTTCCCGTCTCCTGTCCCACCCGATCGGCCCATTCGCGGCAGAGCAGGGCGGACTTCTCGTTGATCTCCCACGCCAGATCGGAAAGAAACGGATCGTCGACGACCTTTTGATAAAAATCCGGATCCTTCCGCCCGCCATGTTCGCGCGGATCGTCCATGAAGAATTCGCTCTGCGTGATCGTGGTCGCGCCGAACGTATTGGTCTCGATGATGTCGGCCCCTGACTCGAGGAACCGGCGATGAATGTCGCCGATCATCTGCGGTTGCGTCAGGGTGAAAAGGTCGCCGTTGTTCAACAGGTCCTTGGTCGCGTCCTTGAAGCGTTCTCCACGAATGTCCGCCTCGGTCATGCCATAGTTGCGGATCGTGGTCCCCATGGCGCCATCGATGATCACGATTCGGCTCTTGAGAATCTTCAGCAGGGGATGTTCGCGGGGAAGTGTCATGTCTCTCTCACGGTGGTCCAATCTTAGGATAAATGAGCTTCTGCGTTAGACATAGCGGAGTTCCGCGAGCGGAGAATGGGGGGCCGTCAACGGGGTTGTTTGCGTGCTGGATTGAAGGCGTCCGGGCGGGCACTGTTCTCATTTGGCGCAGGTGAATTGCCGGTCAGCCCACTCGCTGCCGCTTCGGCATCCATTGCCTCTGCCGCAACGAAAAGGTCAACAGCCGAGCTCTGCCGGGCTGCGTCCGCCTGGTCAAACGGCCCCGCCCACCAGAAGCCGAAATGGTTGGCCGCGTCTCGATCGTGATCCCAGGCGCTGCGTGCATTCGCATCGGCAAATTCCCGAAACTTGCCGTCTTGAGAGACGCGATTCAAAACCATCAGGTTGCGGACAAAAATTCCTTTGAACTGCGGCACGTCGCCGCCCGTATGCGCGTTGCCATTCTCGCGCAAAACGCCATGCTCGTCCGCGAGATGGCTGATTGCCGCCAGGGCAATCTCATGTGCAGTCTGAATCAAACCCGCATCCGGAGCCGCCCGGTTCAATTCCACCAGTGCGCCCAGGATCACGCCCTGGTTGTATGTCCAGGTGTTCCTTCCGTTGTTCGTGCAGTGTTTCGGATCGGAAGAATCCAGCCCGTCATTGATGAGATGATCGCCGTTGATCATGCCCGTTCCGGAAAACCACGTCCATTCCTCTTTCGCCCAGCCAAGGTCATCCGCGCGCTGCGCCGCATCGTCCTCGCGGTTGGCCAGCGAGGCCGCCACATCGAGAAACAGCTCATTCTCAATGGCGTTCTTCTCCCGGGTTTTCTTGCTCCACCAGACGCCACCTCCACAGGTGTCCGTCTCCCATCCCCGCTTCATGTCCGCGAAAATCGAATCTGCCATGCGCAGATACTTCCGATCGCGGGTCAGGTCGTAGACATCAATCCAAGCCAGTGCCCACCAGCCTTCATCGTCATAGTAGTCGTTGACGAATCCCGGCGCTCCATCCGGCTTTCTTTGCGCGGCCGACAGCGTGTTCGCAAACTCAGGCAGGTATTTTGTCGATTGCGTGATCCGGCTGAAGTTCGCAAGTGCCGTCACTGCGTTGGCCGAATTCCACCACCCGGTTGTCCGATATAAACCAGTCTCCGGCACATACCACTGCTGCAAGACGTCAATCACAGCCTGCGTTTTGGCACGGTCTGACGAACCAGCGGCCGGAACCGCCCCGCCCGCGGCAACGCTTGCGGGAAGAAAACAGCTTGAAATGAGAAGAACGAGCGACGCCGGACCCGTGGCACGCCGAATCGGCATTTTTAGTCCCCTACGCGCCCGGGGCGCTGCATTCCTGTTCACGGTGCCACGGACCACCAGGAATCGACTCTCTACTTGCTGGCAGTCAACGAGGCCAACGGAACCAGCATGTCTTCCTTGCGCATCACCAGGTTGGTTGCGTTCAGTTGGGCTGTCTCAAAGCCATGGCCATGCGTGATGGCATCGGTCGGGCAGGCTTCCACGCAGTATCCGCAAAAGATGCAGCGATTGTAGTCGATGTTGTACACCTTGGCGTACCGCTCTGATGAGGAGATGCGATTCTCCTCCGTATTCTCGGCAGCCTCAATGTAGATGCAGTTGGCTGGGCATGCAGCAGCGCACAGGAAACAGGCCACGCACTTTTCCAGGCCATTCTCGTCGCGCTGCAGCACATGAGCCCCGCGATACCGGGACTGCAAGACAGCTCCGCGCAAAGGCCCCGGCCCGTCGGGATAGTTTTCGACCTGGGTCGGCTCAAAGATCTCGCGGAAGGTGATGCTCATCCCTTTGGCGATTCCGGCGAGATTGCGCACAATCGACATAGGTCCAGTATACGATGAATGGCCTGGAAGGATCTTATGTGCGTATTGTCCGTCATGGAAGTCCATCCCGGACGTGCATGACGGGACCGTCCTCGTTGCCGACTCCACGGATGGCAAACCCATCGCCGCCAACGGTCCGCTTCAACTCCTCGTTACCGGCGAAAAACGGCCCGCCCGCTCGGTGCGCAATCTTGTCTCAATTCGCGTCGAATCTGCGCAATAGATACACGCTGGATCGTCTGCTCTGCCAGGCCTCAATGCGGATGCTCGTCAGGCTTCTTCGGCTCCGATTTTGGCTGGGCATGCGGCTGCCCGTGTGGCTCCGCATGCGATTCTGGCCTGGCTTGCGCATGCGGCTCAGACCGTGGCGCCGGCGATGCGTGCTCAGGATGTGAAGAAGACGGTGCATGCCGCTGTTCCGTTGCCCTTGTCTGCGAAGCAGAATGCTGCGGCGTGGCGCGATGTTCTGGGGGCGCCGTGATGTGCGATGGGGCTGGCGATCTCGGAGCAGGCGTTGCGTGGTGCTGCTCGGGAGTCCGGTGCTCCGGCATCGCCTGCGGTTTCACTGGTGCAGGACGTGCCGGCGCTCGCGGCCTCGTCATATGGGTCGCGGGTTCGGTGGTATGCCCTGCCTCATTTCGATTCTGCGCAGTTCGGGCAGCACCGCCGTGCGCCGGCTGCGGCGCAACGGGATGCACGTTATGTTCGGCTGCGACGGGGTGTGTGGCTGCAAATTGAGAAGGCCGGCCGTGATTGACTTTGGCGAACTGCTGCCGATCCGCCTTGGCAGACTCGGCTATCTGCCGCTGCGTTGTCATCGCTCGCGCATGGGGTTCGCGCATCGCCGCCAGTTCCTGCGGCCTTGGCCGCACCTGGATGCCGCCCCTTCCGCCGTTGAAGCTTACCTGGTTGTGCTCATGATGCTCGATAGGGTGCGCATAGATGTAGTGCACGCGGGAGCCATTTACGTTATTCACGTCGCGGTTGTAGTCAAAGTGATGGTCGTGCCAGTAGCCGCCCTCGTAACCAAATCCGACATAGCCGAAGCCGTAATCAATCCCGCCATAGAAACCGATATGCGGTCCCCAGTATCCGGGGTAGAACACATACTGATCGTTCGCGTATCCCCAGTAGCCCGGCGTCCACAACGCGCCCTCGTAAGGAGCTTGAACCCAAGCGCCTGGAACCCAGTAATACCCCCCATTCGGGTCGTAGGCCCAGTAACCCGGAGTCCAGAGGTAATCGTCTCCCGGACAGGGCGGCTGATCGTATTCGGGCAACGGCGGAGGTGGCTGCGGCGCAGTGTATTCCGGCTGCTCATATCCCGATTCGTCGTAGCCCTGCCCCTGATCGGACGAAGGATAATATGAGCCGCCATCGTCACCGCTTTGCTGAGAAGACGCATATTCGGGGGCCGCGCCCGTATTTGGAACGCCGGAGGGTTCAGCCGCAGATGTGCCTGAATCTGCCGAGGCTGGCGCAATATTTGCCGCTGCAGGATCTCCAGTCGAATTCTGGTTCGAAGAATTTGGTGCTGCAGGTGCCTGGTTGCTGTGACAACCGACAAAGAACGCCACGACCGCCGATAACAGCGAAAGCCGGCCAAAATGAGCGAAACGAGCCATCTTCGTCATCTCCTCTCAGTTGGATGCCTGCCCCGGGCGTTTGGTACATTGCCGGGAGCGGTTCAAGGCTTGTCGAAAACCCAAACATATGATTCGTAAATTCAACGAGTCAAGGGAGTTCAGTCAAAAGCCGAATTCTACTGGCTCTGATGTGAGGAATGGCTGCCGGGTGGAAGCGATTGGCCTCGGTTATTTGCAGGAGGAATTGAATCCGGCCGGCGATTGAATCTGAGCTTCAAATACTGCTCGCAGAGCGGCGCGTCCTGACCGCGTTCCAGGCCTGTCACTGCATCGTCTGCACGGCAGAGCCGCTGCTTCATGGCGTCAGCCTGCTTGCCGTTGAGTTGCTGGGTGCGTTCGAGCCCGCTCCACGGATCAAGATCGTACTGATACACGTAATCCTCCGAGGGCTGTCTGCCTCCATAATCAAAGTGCTCCCAGGTTCCTACGAGTTCAATGCCATTGGGATCGGCCATTACCGCATAGACCTGGGTCCAGGCAACGCCCGGCGGCGGATGGGCGCTCCACAGATGAATTCCCTGTCCGCCTTTCATCCAGCGAGCCGTCCACATATGTTGCGTCACGTCATAGTGAAAGGAAGTGAAATAGGTGTCCGCCGGACAGTCGCTGCAGTTTTCGTAGAGCACCGCTGGTTCAAGAGGCTTGCCCTCAGCAAAGTGCATCCAGTCCAGCCAGCGCAGATTCACTCCTTTGAATAATGGCGTCACCAGGTGACTCGTCAGAGATACGTTCCAAACTGCGAACGTATCAGCATTTGCCGGAGATTGCGGGGTGGCGCGCAGCGTTGTCACCACGAGCGCCGCGTCATATTCCACGCCAATCTCTCGAATGGCCGTCCATTTTTCAGGCTCCAGCGCGCGCGTCACCCACACCACGACACTCTGGTCTTGCGGTGCATGGAAGTCGACCCAGTAAAAAGCTCCGGAAGGCTGTTGGCCGAAAAGACGGGAGGATGCGGCGAGCGTCGCCAAAACGAAAATGGCGATGAGTCCGCGAGCAATGCCACGCATGAATCTACATATAACAGACCGACCATGCACGCTCAGTTCCGGCTCTGCAATTGAGCCAGGTTCGCCTTCGCCTGAGCGTGGTCGGGTTGCAGTCTCAAAGCGTGTTCAAAATCCGCTCGCGCCGAGGCCGTATTGCCCGTTCTCGCTTCAAGCACTCCGAGATTGTTCCAACCGTCCGGATCATCATCCAGCAGCTTGAGCGCCGTTCGCTGTTCTTCGATCGCCTCGGCAAAGCTTCCCCTAGCCGCCAGAACCTGCGAGATTGCTGAGTGCAGTAGGGGATCATCGGGCTTCATCGGGACGGCTTTTCGCAATGCGTCGAGAGCTTCGCCCAACTGCCCCGTTTGCGCATACGCGCGCGCAAGCTGCTCATACCCATCGACAGAGGGTGGTCCAAGATGAATCGCTTTGCTCAGGATCGCAACTGCCTTTTGCGGATCGCCCGAATTGGCTTCAATTTCGCCTTCGCCGAGAAGCGCCGCTGCATTCTCGGGATTGAGTTCGAGGCTGCGCTGAAACTCGACCTCCGCCGCACCGTTCTGGCCTTCTTTGGCGAGGGTAGCTCCGAGGTCGGCGTGTACCTCCGCGTCCTCGGGGCAGAGCTTGAGCTGGTCGCGAAAATCAGTCTCTGCGCTGCTCAATTCTTCGTGCCTCAACTCCACATTGGCCAAGTCGAAGCGCGCATCGCATGCATCCCGGTGCGCAGCGATTACGATACGAAAACGCTCCTCCGCCTGCTTCCAGTCGCCGGCGCTTTCAAGAGAAGCGCCAAGAGCGGTGAGAGTGCGCGGGTCCTGGGGATCGAGACGCAATTCCCGTTCATAGACCTCGTCCGCCTCGGCATACTTTCCCTCACCTTCCAGGGCGGCCGCTAGGTTATACAAGCCCACCCTGTCGTCCGGAGATTTGCTCAGCCGGTTTCGCATCCATGCCTCTTCCAGCAGCAGACGAGGATCCGGCGAGCTCGGCGCCACGTTCACTGGAAGCACCTGCACCCACAGGTGCGACATCTCGTCCACCGATCGATTTCCTGCGCGCACCTCGATCGGTGGCGAATTCGGATTGTGCACATTGTTCGCCGAATTGTCATACGTATAGCGCATGTGCAGCACCGAGCCCTTGGGCAAAAAAATCGGATCCTTGTACCGGTACACCGATTGCCGGTCGATGTCCCAGTTACGAATCCATACCAGCCATTTCTTCTGCCCATCAGGCAGCATCGCCCAGCCTTGCAGATCATGGCCCAGGTAATGCGCATGCGGATACACACCCAGCACATCCACATCTACAGGCAGCTTCAGCGAGTCTTCCACCACAAAGTGTGAGTCGCCGGCGGGAATGTCGAGCGCGTCGTCGCGATCCAGTTGCAGCAGCATCGGAAATTTGGTCGGAGGCTTGTCGGTAAAGTAGAGTCCCACCTGCGCGTCCAGTATTTCAGGCTTGCCTGAAGGCTTCAGGTGCATGTTCAGGATCAGATCGTTGCCCGGGTCGAGCCGCCATGGCATTCCCTCCGGCTCGGTCAGCACCGGCGTGTCGGGCTTCCAGAAAAGGAAGTGAGAATCGGGCTCAAATGTATTGCCGGAATCCACCAGCAATTCCATTCCCGGGACGCCGTTCTGCCAGTCGAGGGGATGCTGCCGGCGCAAGCTCGCTGTGCGATCGATGATGATGTTCGCGTGATGCACGATCTGCGGAGTCCCCGGCACAATTTCCAGTGCGCGGATGTAGTGTGTCTGCTTCAGCGGATAGGGCAGGATGAAGTTGCGAAAGACGTCTGTGCCGCCCGCATTCAGCGCGAAAGGCCTCGGAACCTTCAGGATCAGATCCGGCTTTCCCAGCACCCATTCCGCATCATAGTGCGGCGCTTGCGGCGCTTCTTTGGGATTACCCTCGGGCGTCCCGAGCTTCGCCCATTGCTTGATCAGCGATTGCTCATGGTCGCTCAGGCGGCGAACATCCGCGAAATCGCCGTAACCTGGCTCCGGCAGCCACGGCGGCATGAAACGCGATTGTGTCACGAGCACCATCTGCGGGGCCCAGCGACGCGCATCGGCATACGTCAGCAGACTGAATGGCCCCGCGCCACCTGGATGATGGCACGTGGTGCAGTGGGCATAGACGAGCGGCGCAATATCGTGACTCCAGGTCACAGGAGTCTCTTTTTGCGCGTCATGCTCTGTTGCGGCCGTTGTTGCACTGCTCTGTTGCTGCGCCAGCACCGGACGCAGATCGTGGGCAGTCCACAGGATGAGCGAGAAGAGTGCGGCGACGAACGAACGAGCAGCAACCGCAACACGCGGAATTCTCATGGCTGAAGAAAGACAATCGAGCAGCCGACTGGCGGTCCACCCGGCTTTGGAACCGGTTTCGACGCGATCGCGTCGGCAATCGCAGCTTCCAGTTCATGATGTTGAGCCAAAGGCTTCTCCTGGCCGAGAGAAATGTACCGATCATCAATCCGGCCGTCATACACCTCGTGCAATTCCCCACCTTCCACCATGAAAAGAGCGGCCTCCGGCGTCACAGTTGCATGAGCCATGCGCACCAGGTTCTGCTGCGGATCGAGTAGTGCACTCTCTGAGATGGAGAAATCATGATCGTGCTGCTTCACAACAGATGCAGTGTCCCCCGGATTTGGAAATACCCACCAGAAGCGCACCCCCTGATTCGCAAACTCACGGTTGAGTCGCGCAACTTCAGGTACATAGCGGTTGGATATCGGACAGTCCGTCGCTGCAAAAATCAGGACCACTCCACGAATCCCCGGACCGGTTAACTGGCGAATGGGATGCCCCTGCAGGTCCACTCCGAACGGATCAGGCGCCGGCGCGCACATCGCGGAAAGCGAGATGGCAAACAGGATCGCGGCGGCGCAATGGGATGGGGAACGCAAAGGGCTCTGGCCGGCGAAGCGGCTCGACCGATTCTACCAAAGCGAAATCTGCATCTTCCAGCATTTCTTTGCTGCGGTCACAATTCCAGTTTTGACCATATCGCATCGATTTTATCCTTGGTTGCGCGATCCATTTGGATCATCGCCGGCCATGGACGCTCGAATCCTTCAGCCTTCCACTTGCGGGTTGCATCAACACCCATCTTCGACCCGTAGTTCGGCAGCCGCGACGAGTGGTCGAGAGAATCGATCGGCCCGAGCATAAACTGGATGTCCCTCTCCGGATCGATATTATTCGTCACTCGCAGCACAACATCTCCAATGTCCTGCACATCGCAATCCTCATCCACCACGATGATGCACTTGGTAAACATGGCCTGACCCAGCGACCAGATCGCGTTCATCACCTTGCGCGCTTGCCCCGCGTAACTCTTGCGGATCGAAGCAATCATCAGGTTGTGGAAGACGGCCTCAACCGGCAAATGAATATCCACCAGTTCTGGAATCGCCATCTTCATCGCGGGTAAAAACATGCGCTCCACGGCCTTGCCCATCCAGGCGTCTTCCATTGGTGGCTTGCCAACAATCGTGGCGGCATAGATCGGATCTTTGCGGTGCGTGATGCAGGTGAGATGAAATACCGGGTACTCATCCATCAGGGTGTAGAAACCGGTGTGGTCGCCGAATGGTCCCTCGCTGCGCAGTTCGCCCAACTCCACGTAGCCCTCGAGCACGATTTCGGCGTGCGCCGGAACCTCCAGATCGACGGTCTCGCACTTGACGATATCAACGGGCTTGCTCCGCAGGAATCCGGCAATCATGAATTCTTCAACCTCGGGTGGCGCCGGAACAATCGCCGCAAACGTCGTCGCCGGATCGGTACCAATTGACACCGCAACCTCAAATCGAGAGCCCCTCAGCTCCCCGATCGACACCAGCGACGATCCTCCAATTGTCCCCTCCGGAAGGGTGACAGATCCGCCGGCCGATTCGGCCATAACGGCAACTCGCGCGCTCTTCGGATCGACTGTCGACGCTGATGCCGCTGCCGCGCGCATTGCCTCGCGGTAGTGTTCAGCCGCAACCTTCTGCCGCTGCCAGTGCATCCCAGTGGTCTGGCCGTCGTAGACCTGCATGCGATACATGCCGATGTTGCGCTTGCCGGTTCGCGGATCGCGCGTATGCACGCAGGGCAGAGTGATAAACCGACCGCCATCCTGAGGCCAGCATTTGAGGATCGGAAACGTGTTGAGATCGAAGTTGTCGCGAAGAACGACTTCTTTGCACGGAGCGTCCTTGGCGTTCACGGTCTTTGGGAACGCGCTCGTCAGCGCTCCCAGTTGAGGCAGCATCTTGAGTTTGTCAAAAAAGCCCTCGGGCGCTTTCAGGTTCATCAGCCCGCGAATGCGGTCAGCAACATCGTCGACTCGTTCCACGCCCAGAGCAAGAGCCATCCTGCGTTCGCTGCCAAATTGGTTGATCAATACCTTGTGACCGGGATAGCCTCGCACGTTTTCGAACAGAAGCGCCGGCCCTCCGGCGGAGTACTTCTTTTTCGTCTCGTTCCCGTTCGTTGCTTCGCCGCGTCTCGCGCCTATCTTCGACACCCGATCCGTAATCTCGGTGATCTCCAGTTCCGGAGAAACCTCTTCGCGGATGCGTCGAAGTTCACCATGTCTTTCAAGGGTCATGATCCAGTCGCGCAGGTCTTCGTAGGCCAAGAGGATGCTCCGTTCTTTAAGGATCGCTCTCACTCATACTAAGGCCTTTGAACCTAGCTTTGCGCAGGACGGCGCATCTGTGCCATACTCGCGGCCACGTAGCTGCATCAAGCAATCGAAACCGAGTTTACGGGACAAAATATCCCCTGGACTCCATCCGAAGGAGAATGACATGAGCCCATCCCCCGCCGTGCCATGCAAGCCCTATTTCAAGCGACGTAAACGCTTCTCTGCCGCCGCTCGCGCTGCCGCTAAGGCCGGAGCCGGTCCCTGGAACGTACCCGCTCTCTGCACCGCCTACAACTGGCCCACCGGCCTCACCGGCGCCGGAGTCATCGCCATCGTGGAGCTCGGCGGCGGCTGGGTTCAATCCGACATCAATGCGTTCTTTTCCTCGATCAACCAGCCGGCACCGCAAATCACGGACATTTCGGTCGATGGCACCCAGAATGACCCCAATCAGAGCGTCGGTTCAGCGGACGACCCCGACTATGAGGTGGCTCTGGACATCGAAGTCGCGGGCGCAGCCTACTTCGCCGCCGCCGGCAAACCCGCAACGATCCGCATGTACTGGTCGCAGGACATCGCTTCCGCGGTCCAAAAAGCAGCGTCCGACGGCTGTGACGTTTGCAGCATTTCATGGGGCGCGGACGAGGCGATCTGGGGCACAGCCGCGGCAGAGCAAATGGAGTCAGCAGCCACGACAGCTACAGCCAGCGGGATGATTGTGTTTGCCGCTTCCGGCGACAACGACTCGGGCGACGGCGGCTCAACGCCTGCCAACGTCGATGTGCCTTCCTCATGCCCCCACGTGGTCGGCTGCGGAGGCACCTATAAGACGGCGACTCAAGAAACCGTATGGAACGATAACCCCGGTCAGACCAATGGTGAAGGAACCGGGGGAGGCTATTCGACTATCTTTCCCGTGCAGGCCTTTCAGGTAGGCGCTCCTCCGGCGCCGGCCGGCACCACCGCCGGCAAAGGCCGCATGGTGCCGGACGTTTGCGGCGATGCCGATCCCAACACGGGATACAACATCGTCGTGCACGGTTCACCGACCGTTGTCGGCGGCACCAGCGCGGTTGCCCCGCTTTACGCTGGCTTGTTCGCTTCGTTTGGAACCAAGCTCGGATTTATTACGCCCAAGCTCTGGCAAAACCAGCAAGCTTTCAACGACATCACTGTGGGCGGAAACGGCTTCTACAATGCTGCGGTCGGTCCAGACCCCTGCAGCGGAATCGGATCGCCCATCGGGAAAAGCATTGCCGCGCTGTTTACCGGAAAATAACCGTCACTCGGCCACGGGAAGCGCCGGCTGCACTTCATCAAGAGGGTAGCCGAGACGCTTCCATTCGTCGAATCCACCGCGCAATGGCCGCACGCGGTCGATGCCCAGCTTGTGAAGCATCATGGCCGTCTTGGCCGCGGTAGCTTCATTGGGGCATGTGCAATAGAGCACGATGTCGCGATCGCGCGGGATTTCAACGCTGCGCGCGGCAAGCGCTTCTGGCGACAGGTGCAGCGCCCCCGGAAGCGTAAACGGGTCCGGCAACAGTTCCAGAGGGTGGCGCAGGTCCACGATGAAAAGCTCTTCTCCTGCGTCAAGAAGCTGCTTCAGTTCTTGCGGCTCGAGACGCGCTTCCACGAGCTCTTTGAGAAAACGCTGGCGGCGAACAAGCCGGGCGACGAAAAAAACCGCGATGGCAAGAATGAGCAGGAAACCCGCAAACCGCCCAATCCAATCCAGCAGGCTTGGATCGCGCTTCAGCGCATCACCAAAGATTCTGCCGGCGCCCAACAGTGCGCTTACCCACAGCGTCGCGCCGATTGCATCAAAGAATAGAAACGCGCCCAACGACATACCGTTCTCACCGGCCACCGGGGCGGCCAGCGTCGCGAGTCCTGGAACAAACTTGGCGAACATAAGCGTGACGCCGCGGCGGCGTCCAAAAGAGTCCTGGGTCTTGCGCACGCACACCGCAGGTTCAAGGGAGAGCTTGCATAGAATCCGCAAAACGTGGTGGCCTATTCGCCTGCCAGCCAGGAACCAGGTCGTATCGGCCATGAGAGTCGCCACCACTCCAAGAAGCAGAGCGAGCCCGAAGCTGAATCGATGCTCGGCCGAAAGCGTCCCGGCGGCAACCAGGATCGGGGTCGCGGGGAGTGGCACCCCAAACTGTTCCACGAGGATCCAGAGAAACAGGATCAGGTAGCCGTACATGAGCAGAATGTGCGTCGAAAGAGCCATTAGGAAGAATTTCCGATCCTGGTTCGTGAAACCCGATACGTGCAAACGACAATTCTGGTTCGCTTTCGGTGCAAACCAGGTGGCCTACATGCTATGGGATGATTCAGGAGCAGTTTTGTTTCAAACTCTGAACCACCTCAATAGATGGCCCAATAGAAAAGGCCGCCCAGAGGCGGCCCTCCCCACAAGAATCAGGAACTTACTGTTCCGTGGCTGCTGTCGGCTCCGTTAATCCTGCCTGCGTCTGCGTGGCCTTGCCGGTGAAATAATTGCGATCCCAGAGATTCTTGTAGAACTCGCCCGTCAACTCAGCAGCGCGCGGGCCGAAAGTCGGCCGGCCACCCTCAAGAAAGAACACCGTCACCAGCGCTCCCTGCGGGGTGTCTGAGTATGAGGCAAACCATCCAAATCGCGTACCTTTGTCGGAACAAGTCCCGGTCTTGCCAAAGACGGGCAGTTCCTGGAAGTTAGCCCGCAGGCTGCGAGCGGTCCCGTATTCCACTGCGCCAGCCATACCATCCTGCAGTTCCGGAATGTATTTCGCAATGTTCAGCGTCCGCTTCACTTTCGGTTGGAAGTTCGCGACCTCTTCGGGCGTGGTTGGATGCTGCAGGTAGTAGAGAGTCCCGCCATTCGCGATAGCCGCCACCAGCGCGCCCAGTTGCAGCGGAGTCATAGAGACGCCCTGCCCGAAGCTGCACATGCGACCCACGCCACCCTCTGATACCGGGATAGGCTGATCGGGATACACGCCCAGTTGCTCGCCCTGGATGTGGTACCCGGCTAGTTCGCCCAGGCCAAACTGCGTGGCGTAGTGGCGCACTCGTTCAAATCCCAGTTCCCTGCCCAGTTCTTCAAAGTATAGATTATTGCTATGGGCAATGGCCTCAGTCATGTTCATGCGGAAACCGGGCAGCTGTACCGGTGTATCCCGCGTGACAATGCCTTCTGACAGCGCTGCGAGAGCCACGGACAGCTTGATTGTCGAGCACGGTTCGGCGCCCGGCGAAAGGGCGAGCTTCTGATTCACCATCGCCAGGATGCGACCATCGGAGGGGTCGATGACCACCGCCGTCCCATTCATGTCGCCCAGTGCGTCAATCGCCGCCTGGCGGACCACCGGGTCTTCACCCGCCGTGATGTCCCCGGCGAAGATGTTGCCTGCGGCGAACGAACTGGCTGTGAAACGCTCGTAGTACCGATGGCGGCGTACGTGCAGCGACGCCCGCCTCAATGTCCCCCGGGAGTGTGATCGAGTAACGATGTGATGGCGAACCGCCACCGCGCGATGCGCTGTCGTCTGATGGGTTCTGGAGGGTCTCGCGGTTGCCAGGCGTTCCTTCGAAGATTTCGAATGGTGCAGCGTGTGAGGTGCATTGAGCGCGGTTGCTCGATCAACTCCCGCTGTGAATCCGGCCAAAGCAATTAAGAAAACAACAA
This sequence comes from Occallatibacter sp., assembly GCA_035524195.1. GTDB lineage: Bacteria > Acidobacteriota > Terriglobia > Terriglobales > Acidobacteriaceae > Telmatobacter. Next base: position 33,400 of record DATKPJ010000137.1, on the reverse strand, counting down.
CACAAGACAGCTTCATCCAGCCAGCACCTTCTCCAGAAAAATTACGTGCCGCGCGTCTTCTTGCAGAAAGCGCACTTGATGCTCTAGTGGCCCCGTAATGGCGCCTCAGATCACGTCGTCTACAGGTCCTGCTCCCTCATCAGAAACTCACGGCTACTGGACGTTGCTAGTCCCGCCGAGAGCGCCGACGAAACTCCGGCTGACTATTGCGTACTTTTACAATAACCCAGGCGGTAACCGAGTTGCGCAGCATCTTTACCTAAGACTTTGGTTCACTATAGTGCCGATTCTGCTTTGAGCTCGATAAATCTGCTGTGACCAAAGTCACTCATCTTCTCCAAGGTAATCATCAAGGTAATTAAAACCTCAAGCGACGCATGAATGCAGGTACGTCCAAATCCCGCTCGGCATCCTCGCCCGTCGGCTTTGAGGCCACGCCCGCCGACTGGCCGGCATTCTCTTCCGCCCCCGGTCCACGCACCCCGTTGCCAAGATCGGCTGCATAATCCTTTTGCAGCGGCGTGTAGGCCGATTCCTCGGCCAGTTCCGCAAACTGCGGACGCGCCGGCGTCAGCGCTAGCTCCGGGTCGACGGGTCTGCTGTCCGTCCGTTGCTTCGAAGCCGCCTTCGAAACCGCTTTTTGAGCCGGAACAGCCGCCGTCACCATCTCCGGTTCATCCGTCACCGTTTCATCCTCCTCGGCATCATCCTCTTCGCTCAGGAAGCGCGGTGCAGCCGGTATCGGCGGCGCGACAGGCGCGGCCTCGCGCATCCAGTTGTCGGGAGCCATCACAGGCACCGAAACCACCGGGGCCTCCTCCACGTTCAGCATGCGAGCCCGCCGTTCCGGCATCTGGTCGCGGAAGCCCGTGGCGATCACCGTAATCTTGATCTCGTCGCCCATCTTCTCGTCCTGCACGGCGCCGAAGATAATGTTGGCATCTTCGTGAGCTGAAGTCTGGATCAGCGTGGACGCCTCGTTCACCTCTGAAAGCTTCAGCGAACTTGAGCCGGTGATATTGATCAGGATGCCGCGTGCACCGTCGATTGCTCCAGCCTCGAGAAGAGGCGACGCCATGGCTGCCTGCGCCGCTTCCACAGCGCGGTTCGAACCGGAGCGAATCGCCGTCCCCATCACTGCGTGACCCATGCCGGCCATGGTTGTCTTCACATCGGCAAAGTCACGATTGATGATGCCGGGGATCGTAATAATGTCGGAAATACCCTGCACGCCCTGACGCAGAACGTCATCCGCAATTCTGAAGCTCTCAAAGAAGCCGGCATCCTTGGCCACGGCCAGCAGCTTTTCGTTTGGGATCACGATCATCGTGTCCACGCTCTCGATCAGCTCTTTCAGCCCACGCTCCGCCTGTTGCAGCCGCCGCTTGCCTTCAAACGCAAACGGCCGCGTGATGACGGCAACGGTCAAAATCCCCATTTCGCTGGCCAAGGAGGCAATCACCGGAGCCGCGCCGGTTCCCGTGCCGCCGCCGAGACCGGCAGTAACAAACACCATATCTGCGCCTTCCAGCGCCTCAATGATCTTTTCGGAGTCTTCGAGGGCGGCGCGCCGTCCCACGTCGGGATTGGCCCCGGCGCCGAGGCCGGAAGTGAGCCGCACTCCGAGTTGGAGCTTCACGGGCGCGTGCGAAAGCTTGAGCGCCTGCACATCGGTGTTTGCGGCGATGAACTCGACGCCCTCAAGCCCTGCCTGGATCATGCGATTGACGGCGTTTCCCCCGCCGCCGCCCACTCCGATCACCTTGATGCGCGCCCCACGGGGTGCTTCATCGTGATACTGAATCCGCATTTCGGCAAGATCGCTCTTCTTCTGCTCCACTGCGGCTTTCGGCTCCGTTTTCATTTCCGGTCCTACCCCCTGCTAGAAACTCGATGCGAAGATGGCGCGCAGCTTTGCGCGCAGGCTGTTGTTCTCGGCCGCGCGGGTCACGCGCGTGCGGTGGGCATACAAGAGCATTCCGATCGTCGTGGCAAAAGCCGAATGAACCAGCTCGCCAGGCATATTCGACAGGCGCACCGGCAACCCGGTACGCGCTGGAACCCGTAATTGGCTTTCCGTCACGTCCAGCATCCCCGGTAACATCGCTCCGCCTCCGGTCAGCACGCACCCTGCACCCAATGCGTCGACCACTCCGCCCTGGCGAAGGCTCTCTCTCACAAAATACATAAGCTCGCGGGCTCGTGGTTCAAGAATCTCCGCAATGGTACGCAAAGCCAGCATGTGCGGCTGCGGATTCGCGATCTCCACCTCCGCATCCTGCGGCACCGCTGTCACGACACAATGGCCGTACTGGCACTTCAGTTCCTCGGCCTTGGCCACCGGAATCTGCAGTCCCACGGCCATATCATTTGTAAAATGTGCCCCGCCTACCGGAACCGACGCCGTGTGCGCCACAGCCCCTTCGAAAAACACCACCAGATCGCTCGATTGAGCGCCGATATCCAGCAGGCAAACGCCCAGTTCCCTCTCGTCGGCCGAAAGAGTCGCCTCAGCGGAGGCAATCGACTCGAGAACCGCCTCGGTCACTTCAAGCCCGGCTCGATTCGCGCAGGTCACCGTGCTTTGGAACGCACTGCCGGAGCAGGTGGCAATATGCAGATCGACTTCAAGTCGTGCTCCAACCATCCCAACCGGATCAAAGATGCCCGGTTGATCGTCCAGAATGAATTGGCGTGGCAGCAGATGCAGGATTTCGCGGTCCGGCGGTCTTTCCACCGCACGAGCTCGCTCCAGCGCCGCCCGCACGTCTTCGCGGGTAATCTCGCGCATCCGGTTGCCCAGACCGAGTCCGCCGTTGGTGTTCAGTCCGCGAATGTGCGGGCCGCCGACACCTACGGCGCAGTTGTCAATATTCACCTGCGCTACCCACTCCGCGCGCTCCACCGCCGCCTTTACTGCCTTGGCAGCCGGACCCAGATCGGAGATAAGCCCTTTACGCATACCCGCCGACTCCGCAATCCCGTGCCCACGGTAGCGCAACGCACCCTCGTTCAGATCGGCGGCCAGCACGCGCGTCCACGCGCTGCCGATATCGAGCACCACAATCAGATTGTCCTGTTGCTCGCTCATCGTTTTTCTCTCACTGACCCTGGTGCGCAGATACCCGCTTGGCGGCAGCCTTCTTGTTATGCTTTAGCGCGGCCCGCTTGGCTTCCGCGCGCTTCTTCTCCTTCAACCTCTTTTCAGCCCGGGCCCTCGGCATCGCCTTGTCGATGGCCGACGTATGTGCCTTGCCGGGCGTTTTCGCGGACGTCTTGATCGTCGCGTGATGATCTGTTGCCGCCGGCTTGCTCTTTATGTGGTTGGCCGGCTTTGGCGCCTCATCTGCAACAACCCTCTTCATCGGCGCATCTGCCCCTTGAGCTTTAGGCGCAGCCTTTCCATCAGGAGAAGGCTTCGCAGGCTCGCTGTCGGCCTCCGCTTCGTCAGGCACCTTCAGCGATGCTTGTGCATCCGCCGTGCCATGAGTCATCTCCAACACAACCTGTTGATCAAAGCGCAAATCCACTTCAGCCAGCTTCGGATACTGCTGGCGCCACTCCGCTATGTGCTCCTTGTAGCGCTGATAGCGCTCGAGAAAATGATCCTGCCCAAAGTGCGCCAGGATATCGGTGCCTTGCTCCGGCATCAGAACCCGCGCATCTTCAGGGTCTGTCAAATCGATCTCCGAAATCTGGTCGGAATAATGCTGCCCATTCGCATCCAGGTCCGCCAGCAGGCGCTGATAAACCGCCATACGCGCCTTGCGCGCCGCCAGAGGATCGCCCGCATCAATGCCCGTCACTACGGGGAACGAATAATGATGTTGCGCCATCATCGCAGCGGGCATATCGAGCAATACCCCATTCGCATCCACTAGTCCGATCTGCTGCCCATGGCGCACAAACGCCACGGGCTGGCGCTCCACGATCGTCACGCGAATCTGGTCAGGCAACAGGCGGAGCACCGTTGCCTTTTCGATCCAGGGAATCTGCTCCAGTTCCCTGCGGCGCTCCGCAATGGGAACAAAAAAGATGTTGCGTCCGATGTCTTCGCCGAAGACCGGCAGCATCTGCGCGCGGGTCACTTCGGTCAACCCCGTCGCTTGGATATCGTTCGAACCGGTGATGCGAAAGCGCGAATCCCGCTCAAGATAGGTCTTTATGGAGTGGATTGCAAACGCGAGACTGCAGAGGATGGCAAGCGTGCCGGCGCCCAGCAGAACTCGACTCAATGTGCCTGCGGGTCTCCACCAGGGATTCTGCGGGAGTTCGCGGCGCGCCCCGCCAAATCGCGGAGCATCCCCATCGGAATCTTCCATCTCCAGCGGCATTCCAGGCAAGCCGCGTCCGGATAGAGGCATGCCCGGTTGCGCGCGCCGGAAGCGTGGCTCCACGGGCGCTTCCTCTTCCCAAATCAGGGGCCGAGTTCGATGATTACCTTTGCTTGCCACGCTTGAGCACGGGTCGTGAGATTCGCCAGCCTCAACTATAGCCCGCGCCTCTGTGGGTTTCGGCTGGGCATCGGCACAGGGGAATCCGTACCGTTACGGGGAAGTTTGCGCGCCACGTCGAAGCAGTTCCGCAACCTCTTCATCGCTGGTCTGCAGGAATTCGCGGTAGAACTGGCTCACCGCGCTGAAATCTCTTGGCTGGATAAGACACACGAGTTCGTCAACAAGTGGCGTCAGGCGTCTGCATGTGGAAGCCGGCGCAACCGGCACGCCAATCGCCAGCCGAGCCGTTCGCATCGATCGCAACGCAAGAATCGAAACCTGCATGCTCGCTCCGGTTGCGATTCCATCATCGACGAGAATGACGGATTTGCATTCGACGTTCAGTGCCTGTCGAGTCGTCCGGTACAGCAAAGCGCGCGCACGCAAGCGTTGAGCTACCACCGCCTTGGTTTGCTCAATCTCTTCCTCGGAGACACGCGCAGCGAGGATGATATCGTCGTTCAGAAAGCAGGTCCCGTCCTCCACCATTGCGCCAAAGGCCAATTCCTCCTGTCCCGGCACAGGCAGCTTGGCCGAAAGAAACAGGTCGAGCGGAGCTTCGAGACGCCGCGCCACTTCGTACGCCACCACCACGCCACCACGCGGAATTCCCAGCACCACGACGTCCTTCGAACCCGAATATCCACTCAAGCTTTCGGCAAGCTGCCTACCCGCATCCGCTCGGTCGCTGAAGATCATCGCTGCGCACTTCACTTGCTGTGAAAGGACAAAGCTTCATCGGAACGCATGGGCTTCACCGGTTGAGGAAAAGTCGCTCAGGGCGAGGTTTTGTAACCACTGCAGAAGCTGAAAGCTTGCCGAAAACCCGCCGCACATTGACCGTCTTTAATCCCCCGAGGCTCAGTCGCGAGGATTAGATGACGATCATTGATCTTGGCGCTTGAGAATTCTTGGAATAACCTTGCGCCATGCTCCCGTTCCTGTCACTGAGAATCATTGCACTTTTGCTGGTGCTCGCGCCCATCTATTTCGCCGGTGCGCAATCCCCAGCCTACAGATACTTCCGCCTGGGCAACTCGAATCCCTCTCACTCGGCGTTTCATTCCGGATTCGCCTTGATGGGTGGCGGCAAAGATCTTGACGAAGCTTTCCGCTGGCTGTGTGATCGCAGCGGAAGGGGCGACGTTCTCGTACTGCGCGCCACCGGCGATGACGATTACAATCCGTACATCAAGAAGCTGTGTCGTCTCAATTCGGTTGCTACCTTGATCATTCCGGATCGCGGGGCAGCCGACGATCCATTTGTTGCCAAGACAATCAGCGAGGCAAGCGCCCTCTTCATTGCTGGGGGCGATCAAGCCAACTACATCAACTTCTGGATGGCCACTCCCGTACAGACTGCACTCAACGATGCGATCCATCGCGGCGTACCCATTGGAGGCACCAGTGCCGGCCTCGCCGTCCTGGGCGAATACGCGTACACGGCGCAAGGCGACAAGCCCGATGACGCCGACCTCAATAGTAAATTGGCGATGAGCAATCCCTTCGGTTCTCGCGTGACCCTCGTACGCGGCTTTCTCAACATTCCGATTCTCCAGGGCATCATTACGGACACGCATTTCGCCAAACGCGACCGCATGGGCAGACTGCTCGCGTTTCTCGCGCGCCTGAACGAGCCGGACGGCAAGCTTGCGCCACCTGCTGCACCTCATGTACGCGGTATCGGCGTCGAACAGGGCGCCGCGGTGCTGCTTGAACCCGATGGAAACGCCAAGGTGATCGGGCACGGCAGCGCCTACTTTATCGATGCCGGGGATCCCTCCGGTAGGAGGATCGGCGGCAAATCCGGCGCAATGGAATTGGACAAGCCGCTCACCTTCGGCCCATTCGACATCCAGAGAGTTGCGCCCGGCCATGACTTTAATCTGCGGACCTGGAGCGGCGACGCAACTCATTACACACTCAGCATCAACGCCGGCGTGATCCAGTCAACTCAACCCGGCGGAGCACTCTACTAGTCCCACTCCAACGTGTGTACCGAGTCCGCCGGAAGGGCTATCTCAACCGCCTTTGCACCCAGCACCAGTTGCACGCGTTTTTCTTGGCCGCGATTCGCAACCACAACAACGAATCTTCCATCGGGATTGCGGAAGCCCGCGTGCGACACCTGCCCGCCGGCGCCATCGTAGCCGATTCCATCCGTTGCAAAAACCCGCGCGCCGCGCTTGACGTGTTTTGCATAGTGCGCGAAAGCCCAGTATTGGCCGCTGCGCGTGATCTTGTGCGTTGCGCTGTCCACCGTGATCACGCCGCCGCAGGAGAACGGCCCGATATTCGGCTTCCCATGTTCGTCCAGCGCCATATTCCATGACGTAATCGACCGTGCCCAGTTATTCACAATCTCGTTGAACGTGGCAGCCCACTTCGCAAAATCGGTCTCGTAATCGGGCGCGGAAATGTCGGGTCCGCCTTCCGTCCAGTAGGCATTCTTTCGCGGAAAAGCATCGTGCACGCGCGACATGGCCGAGGCCTCACCCACGTAACCGTGCCAGGCGATTCCGTCAATGTATTCATATGCCGCGGGATCGCTCAATTCGCCGATCGCCCTTCCCCATAGGTTGTAGTTGTGGTCGAGCACCCAGATCTTCGTGGACAGGTCCGCCTTGCGCAGCACCGGACCCAGATGACTCTTCACAAAGTCGATCTCCTGCTCTTGCGCCCATAGACAGGCCGGCATCCGCCCTTCCTGCTCGGCATCCACTTCGTTCTGTACCGTAACCGCGTCGATCGCGACGCCCTCGGCTTTGTAACCATTGAGAAACTTCAGGAAATAATGCGCGTATGGTTCGAAGCTTAACTTGCTCATGCATCCGCCCAGAAGCGAACCGTTCGGTTTCATCCACCCAGGCGGGCTCCACGGCGACGCAAAGAGAAACAACTCCGGATTTTGCTTTCGCGCTTCGCGCAGCATGGGAAGGATGTAAGCCTTATCGTGATCGATGGAGAATTTCTTCAGTTCAGGATCGGGCTCGACACTTTCATCGAAGCTATACGCGCTCCGCGAATAGTCGCTCGCTCCAATGCAGGTGCGGCAGACATTCAGGGCCATCTCGTCGGGCGCGAAGAGGTCGCGCATCACCGCAGTCCGCTCGGCATCGGTTAGCTGGCTCAGCACGTAGCAGGACGCATCCGTCATCGCCGCACCAAATCCGAGCATCTCCTGGCGAGCCGCGGCAGGATCGAGCACAATGGCTTCTGCGCTCATCTCTCCAACCGGTTTCCATTCGAGTCGCTCGCCTTCGGCGTGCCTTCGTTCGCGATACGTGCTCCACACCTTCACCTCTCCGCTTGCATCCACGGTCTCGGCCCATGCGGGCAGGCGCGCCATCGTGACAGCCGCTGCCGTGGCCGATGCAGCCTTGAGAAAACCCCTGCGCGAACTCTTCAACATAACTGCTCCTTGCGGCACGCGAAAACGTGCCCGCCGAATCATAGCAGGGGAACCAGGCTGAGTAAACCGATTGAGCTGAAGCTCTGTTTCTTCGAAAATCGGAAAGCTGCACGCCGACTACGCTGGTTCCTGTACCGTCTCCAGCGCCCCAAGAATCTGCGGGGCGAGATGGCTCACGCTACCCGCTCCGAGCGTGAAGATCATGTCGCCTTCACGGGCTTCGGCAGTCACCGCCGCAACCGCCGCGGAGAAATCCGGAGCGAATTGCACATGGGGGCCTTTGATCCGATCGGCGAGCAATTCGGCTGTGATTCCAGGCAGCGGCTCTTCGCTTGCTGCGTAAATCGGCAGTACCGCAACAAAGTCCGCGTCCGCAAACGCCCCGCCAAACTCGTCAAGCAAATCGCGCGTACGCGTAAACCGGTGAGGCTGGAATACCACAAGGATGCGCCCATGCCCGTACTCGCGAGCCGCGGCCAGTGTCGCGCGAATCTCGGTCGGGTGGTGTCCGTAATCATCCACCACCGTGATCCCGCGCACCTCTCCCCGCAATTGAAAGCGCCGGTCGACACCGCGAAAATGATTCAGCCCTTCGGCAATCTTTTCTGCCGGTATCTCGAGTTGGCGCGCAATGGCGATCGCAGCTGTGGCATTCAATGCATTGTGGCGCCCTGGAACGTGTAATTCGAAGGGACCGAGCGTCCCATCGGCCGTGGCGACAACGAATCGCGAAAAAGATCCGGGCTCAGCCTCAAGAAAAGCCACTCTGAAATCAGCATCGGCCGCCGTTCCGTACGTGAAGATCCTGCGCCGCGAACGCGACAAAATCGACGCCAGTTGGGGATTGTCGATGCAGGCCGTGACCGCACCGTAAAACGGCACCTTGTCCATGAACGCCACAAAAGCATCCTCAACATCGTTCATGTCGTGATAGCAATCCATGTGCTCGCGATCGAGATTCGTCACCACCGCGAGTATCGGCGAGAGCTTTAGAAACGAACGGTCGCTCTCGTCCGCTTCTGCCACCAGGTACTGCGTTGTGCCTAGTCGCGCGTTCGAGCCCAGCGCGTCAACGCGCCCGCCCACCACTACCGTCGGATCAAGGCCGCCCGCCGCCAGCACCGATGCCACCATGGATGTGGTCGTCGTTTTTCCGTGCATGCCCGCAATGGCGATCCCGTACTTCAGGCGCATCAATTCGGCCAGCATCTCCGCCCGTTGAATTACGGGAATCTTGCGCGCATGCGCTTCCAGCACTTCAGGGTTTGTTGCCGATACCGCAGAGCTCGTGACCACCACGGTTGCTCCCGCCACGTGGTCGGCTTCATGGCCTTCGTAGAATATGGCGCCAAGCTGCGCGAGCCGGTCCGTGATCGCGCTGCGTCGCAGATCGGAACCGGAAACCTTCATCCCCAGGTTCAGCAGAATTTCGGCAATCCCGCTCATGCCGATCCCACCGATCCCGATGAAGTGCGCGTGCTGCGACGTGGCAAACATGATGCGTGAAACTCCACTCTACCACTGTCGCGTAACGTTCCGCGCCGCGCGCAGAACCGATTCAACCCTGAAATCGCTGAAAGTTGCGAAGGTTTATTTTCGCTTCCAGTCCGCAACCTTTGCTGCGACCCTCTGTTGAATCCTCACATAAGTGGCGCGCTGCCAGGCAGCAGTCGACAAGCCTGATTCAGAGAAGCGCCGGACCTGCTTGAGAGATCGGGCTGGGTGGAATGGAGGAATATGGTCAGCATGAAAAAGTGGATGCTTGGTGCAGCGGTGATGGTGGGCGCATTGGGCTTGGGAACATCGACGGCCCAGGCTGCCCGAGTTGGAATCTACGTCGGCGGGCCGGTGGCCTATGTTCCTCCATGCCCGGGGCCCGGATACACGTGGGTGGCGGGCTACTATGCCAACGGCTATTGGATTCCGGGGCGTTGGAACTTTGCTGGTTTCCGCGGTCCTGCTCCGGTCGCGCGCTTCGGCTTCTACGGTCACGATTTCGACCGTCACTTCGACCGCAACCACGATCGTGGCTGGGATCGCGACCACTTCCGCCGATAATGGCATCTGAACTTGCGGAACCTGTCGGCCTCTCCTTCGGGAGGGGCCGATTTTTGTCCTCGAATTCCTCGTTCCTGTTCCTGCAGTCGCTGAAAACTCAATTCAAGTCAACGCACCAGGATTCTTTCGAAAAGACCGCAACTTAACCTGGCGTTTGCTGTTCAAATGTACAGATGCCGGATGGAAGCCAGATGCGAGGCCGGCGGTGCTGAGAACGAAATCCTTGTCCCGAAGTGCGGGAAGGCAGCACCAGGAGGAAGTCATGAAAAAGGTACTCGTGGGACTGTTTGCGATGCTGCTGCTCCTTCCCTTCGCCGCAAAGGCGAATGCGCAGATCGGTGTTGGCATCGGCGTTGGACCGGCAGTCGTTCCCTATGATTATGCGTACGGCCCCCCAGCGTGCGAATGGGGGTATTACCCCTATTATCCTTACGCTTGCGCTCCTTACGGTTACTACGGACCGAACTGGTTCGACGGCGGCATATTTATCGGCGCCGGCCCGTGGTATGGCTGGGGACGTCGCGGCTGGGGCTATGGCGGCTGGGGCCGCTATGGATATCGGGGTGGATACGGCTATCGCGGCGGTTACGGTTATGGCCGCGGCGGATACGGATACGGCCATGGATACGCGGGCGGCCGCGCTCCTTATAACGGTGGAATGCATGCTTACGGTGGTGCACGTGGCGGATTCGCTCCTCGCGCAGGCGGTGGCGGCAATGCATTCCGTGGCGGCGGCGCCTTCCGGGCCGGCGGCAGCATGGGCGGTTTCCATGGCGGTGGTGGCGGCTTCCACGGTGGTGGTGGTTTCCACGGTGGTGGTGGCGGCCATGGCGGAGGCGGACATCGCTAAGTCCAATCAATCCTGAGAGTCAAGGCCCGTCTGCTTCGGCAGACGGGCTTTTCTTTTGTCGTGCAGCGATTCGCGCCCGGCTCATCCCCTCCTCGCCAACTCCAATAGTCGGTCGGCAATGTGTTCCGCTGCGCCGGGATGGGCTTGGGTTTTGGCTGCGGCAGCCATTGCAGCCAGGCGCTCGGGGCTGGTAAGCAGATCCGTCAGCGCCTGCAACAGCTTCCCCGGAATCGCCAGTTCCTTCTCCGTAAGCAGGACCGCCGAGCCAGCCTTGACCATTTCTTCTGCATTCCTGGTCTGATGATCGTCGGCGGCAGCGGCAAACGGAACCAGCACCGCAGCTCTTCCCGCGGCAGCCAGTTCGGCCACGGTCGAGGCTCCGCTGCGCGACATGATCAGGTTAGCCCTCGCCACAAAGACCGGCATGTCATCGAGGAAAGCCTGCACCTGCCACCGTCCGCGATCGGCACCGGTTGCAGAGTAGGCAGCCTCGGTGGCCGCGCACTCGCGCGTTCCCGTCTGGTGCAGAATCGTCAGACCCGGAACCGCAGCGAGCAAAGCCGCGACAATCGTTGGAAGCGTGTTGTTGAACAACCGCGCGCCCTGCGATCCACCGAAGACCAGCAGACTCGGCAATCCGGACGGCGGCGGAATCCTGAAAAACTCAGCGCGAACCGGCACGCCGGTGACTTCAGCATTGCGGAACCAGCGCGCAGCCGCAGGAAAGTTTACGGCTGCAGCCTGCACTCGCTTGCCTACCAGCCGGTTTGCAAAGCCAGGCATGGCGTTTGGCTCGAAGAGCATCGTGGGAGTTTTGTTAAGGAGTGCCGCGACCACTCCAGGCCCGGAAGCATAACCGCCGATGCCGAGCGTCGCGTGCGGTTTGAACTCGCGGATGATGCGGTGACACGCAAAGACGCTGCGCGGAATGTCAGACAAGGTACGCAGCCGCGTCCTGACCGACACGTTTTTAAGAGGACCCACTTCGATCAGCTTCAACGGAAATCCCGCGTCGGGGACAAGCCGCGTTTCAATGCCTCGGCTGGTACCGACGAAGAGAACTTCAGCGGCGTGTCGGGCGACCAGCTCACGCGCCACGGCGAGCGCCGGAATGATGTGTCCGCCTGTGCCGCCACCGGCGATAAGAACCCGCACCGCAGCCAATCGAGTGCCTTTCAAGGCCAGTTTAGCAAGGCTTATTGGCGCTAATGGCTACCACTACTGCCATTTGAGTGACTCAACCCATGCAGGAATCGAAGCAGTGCCTGCACGTCGGTCGCAGGTCCTGGCAGCGTTGGGCCGCCTTTTGCTTGTGCCGAAGTGGAGAGAATGAATTCAAGTCCTACGCCGTCAACGCCCCAACGAACTACCTTTGCCAGCACGGGTACGGAATTATCCGGGTCAGTCTCCGGTGCATCCGTCTTCTGCAATCTCAATTGAAGAACGGTCTCGAAGACCCATCGCTCGTCCGTCAGCAGATAAACGCCGGAGATACTGATGTTTCCCAGCTCGTAGGATTGCGGCGATCCGCCCGTCCAGAAATAGGCGACCAAACCGGGCAAAGCGCGCCGTTCGGCGCGGCGTCGATCCTTGTCGTCGCGAAGCCAGCTCTGGAATCGCTCCAGCAACGACAGCTTTCTGGCAGGCTGGAAATCCGGATGCCTCTCCGGCTCACTCGACGAGGATGGGATCGACACACTCGACGCTGTCGCCCCTGGCGATTGGGCCAGCGAGCGCGCCATCTCACCGCCATCATCAGAAATGAAGATGCTGATCTGATCTCCGGCTTGCGTGCGTGAGGAAGCGAGAGCGCCCGGAGGCAGCGCAAGTGCGCTGGCCACCCTCCCGGCAAACGGCGCGAATTCGTGGGGCGAGAACAGTTCCGCACCCTTGATCACCTGTTCTGTTTCGTCGAGGTAAAGCAGATCGAAACGAGGCAGTTGCCGGGCCTCGGGAATACCGCGAAAAGGCTTCAACCAGAGTCCCGTCTTCGCATTGGCGGCGAGGTCGTCGATCAGCGCTCTGAAGGACTCCTTGGTCGTGTCGATGACCGCTACCTCTGCGCTGAGCAATGTTTCCCGGCTTTTGTTGTAAACGCAGTACTTTCCAGCCCCCATGGGCCCTCGTTTCGTGCAGACAGCAACACACAGGAGATCACTGTAACTGCTTGGATTTGCAGCGTTCGCGTGGGCCAATTGTAACGCCCTTCAATCGCAGGTTTCCACGCGTCTGTTCAAATCGCGGCACCTAAGTACCGGATTCCAGCGGTCCTAGTTTTCGCAGAAATTGCTGTTGCCGCAGCCGCCCCCGCAGCAGGTGCCGCCCGAAGCGCACGGAGGCATTTCGGCATGGCTGGAAGCCGCTCCCTTGGTAATGGCCCCTGCACCCCCGCTGATGAGCCGGTGAACGTGCCCGCCGCACTCGGGACAATACTGAACGGCGGCATCGGACATCTTCTGGCGCTTCTCGAACCGGCAGGAACATTCATCGCAGAGATATTCGTAGGCAGGCATGGGCGTCGGTCTCCGGTTTTCTTCCATTCTAGGCGCGATCCGGCAACGCTGCCAGAACGTCACTCCGTATTGCCGATTAATTCCCAGAAAGGCGCACAATCAAAACATCACGCCACAGACCTTTTAGCTTTTAGCTAAGAGCTAAAGCTGCTTCTAACTCCTTTGCTGAGAAATATTTGTGGATAAGTCCTTTGCTGAGAAATATTTAGCCTGTGCCAATGGCGCTAAACAACTGAAAGTAGGCCCTCTAAGCCCATAGACCGGGGGCTGGAAGCTGGAAAGCTGCCTTCTAACTCCTTTGCTGAGAAATATTTGCGGATAAGTCCTTTGCTGGCAAATATTTAGCCCGAGGAAAAGACGCTAAACGAATTGAAATGAATAATTTACGCCAAGCCCCCCCCGGGGGGGGTGCCAAGTGCGGTACGGACTGTGCAGATTCAACCCGATCTCGGTCGCCGTCACCCTCGGGCATAATGGAAAGCACTGCGATGAGCGAAACCAAACGGCCCATTTCCGTCGTGATTGTTGCCTGCGTGTACCTCCTCGTGGGAGTCGCGGGGTTCGTCTTCCACTTCAGAGAGTTGCTGGCGGGCCACTGGGACGGCGCTGCCACCGAACTGACAGAGTTTCTGGCAGTCGTCGCCGGGGTGTACCTGTTGCGTCGACAAAACTGGGCGCGCTGGCTCGCACTGGCGTGGATGGCGTTTCACGTGGCCATCAGCATCCCCGGCCCGGTGCGCACCCTGGTGGTTCACGGGCTGATCTTGATCGTCATTGCCTGGGTGCTGCTGCGGCCGGAGGCGGGACAGTGGTTCAAAAAGCAAGCCGCCGGTTCCTAGCTGTTTGCCCTGTCCCCGATTGTCCTGCCTTCGGCTGGCATCTCGTTGCAATTCACGCGTTCGAGTTCCAGATATCGACGTGCCATTTCCATGCGCCATCCTCTTCGCGCCAGAAGACGACGTACTTCACTTCCATCTGAGCTTCGGCCTGTCCAAGAGGCGCGACGGTTAGGACGGCACGCCCGATCTCGACCACTCCGTCACCTGCCGGCATGATGTCGATCGACGAGAGCACCGCGGATTTGGCATTGGCGCCGGTGACCAAGCCGGACCAGAACTTCTTGATGGCTGGCCGGCCTTCAATGAGGGGGCTGCCCGGCGGAAGGATGCGAGCGGTTGCGGTATAGATTCGATCAAGGGCATCGAAGTTCCGGTTGCCAAAGACTTCAACATTGAAAAGATCATTGGTCTCTGTCATGCGCGCCTTGATCTCACTGAGGGAAGTTGTAGCAGCAGTTTCCATGGACGGGAATGCTACACCCGTTTTGATTATCGCCTCAAGTCAAAGTTTGGCGAATTACCTTCACCTGCGACTACCGGGCCTGTTTCTTCGCGAATCGCACGCTCATCGGGATGCTGAGGAAGGCGATCCCCGCGAAGAAGACTGCCAGCGACGCAAGGTTTCCCGCGGAAACGCCTCCCACACGGAACAGGACGTAACCGACGATGAGATTTGCCAGTGCCCACACCACGTTCACCGTGGGCGACGACAGTCCTCTGCCGGGCGGATGCGCGAAGGGAGTGGGAAACCAGTCGCCGGAGATGCCATGCACGAAATGCGGCACCACGTTGGCCAGAAATGCTCCGGCAAAAAAGCAGGCGATGTAGTCGTACCACTTCACGGCTGGTTCCCTCCCCAGAGGATCATTGTCGCAGAGGAGTCCTGGTCTCCAGATGCCTCTTGAATGTGGGACAAACCGACAATTGAGTTCGAATTACCTAAATGAAATTGTCCACAGATCTGCAACAGAAGAATCACACCTCCTTTGAGCCAAAACGTATGGAGGGCCTCGATGCCATGTCTCAATCCACCTGCTTGGAGATGTTGAGAAGGATTCCAATGCTGGCCAGCGTGAAGAAGAGACTTGTTCCGCCGGAGGAGATCAAGGGCAGCGGGATTCCCTTGGTGGGCAGCAGGGAGAGCACCACGCTGATGTTGAAGAAAGCTTGCAGCAGGATGGCCGTGGTAATGCCAAACGCAATGAGGCGTCCAAACGGATCCTGGCAGCGGAAGGCCGTGCGCAATCCGCGGTAGCCCAGCAGGCAGAACAGCAGGACGATGGCCATGGCGCCAATGAATCCAAGCTCCTCGGCAATGTTGGCATAGATAAAATCAGTGGACGCTTCGGGCAGGTAGAAGAGCTTCTGCATGCCTTCCATATAGCCGCGGCCGGTGAGGCCCCCGGTGCCCACGGCGATCAGGGACTGATTGATGTGGAAGCCGGCGCCCATGGGGTCGGCGTCAGGATGAATGAAGGCCAGCATGCGCGCGCGGCGCCACGGCACCCAGAAGAGCAGCACGGCGAGCGGAGGGAGGGCGGCAGCGACGGCTCCAACGAGATACTTCCAATCCATGCCGGCCAGCATGAGCATCATCGCGGTGATGCCCCCAAGAACGAGCGCGGTGCCCAGGTCGGGCTGCTTGAGGATAAGCAGGATGTAGGCGACAGGAATGATGGCGGCGCGCGCCAGCGTGTGGCGCCAGTCGTGCATCTGGTCGAGGCGCGTGTGCAGGAACCAGGCCAAAAACAGGATCAGCACAATCTTTGAGATTTCAGACGGCTCAAAGGTGAAGTGCCCGCCAAAGCGGATCCAGCGATGAGTGTTGTGCGAGTCGCGGAAGAAGAGCACGACCACCAGCAGCATCGTGCTGACGGCGAGAATGGTGTAGATGAATCGCGGAGATTTATAGCGGGTGTAGTCCACGTTCATGAGGAAGACCATGAACAGGACGCCAGCCACCGCCCAGAGGACCTGCCGGCCCACGTCGGTGAATTCGGAGTGATAACGCGCCTGCACCACCACGGCGGATGCGGAAAACACCATGGCGAGGCCGACGACAACGAGAGTGAGCGTCGTAAAGAAGATCCACTTGTCGACGCCTATACGCTTTGCCAAACTTTCCACCCCCGCCATTCGTTGACGAGTTGTTTGAAGACGCGGCCGCGATGCTCGTAGCTTTCGAACTGGTCGAAGCTGGAGCAGGCTGGCGCGAGCAGGACGACTTCGCCGGGATGCGCGGCAGAAGCGGCGGCGTTGACGGCCTTGTCGAGGGTTTCGCAGGAGTGGATGGGGACGATTCCGCGCAGGTGCGACTCGATTTTGGCCGCAGCCGAGCCGATGGTGTAGACAGCGCGTACGCGGGCTCGCAGCAGATCGTTGAGCTGGGTGTAGTCAGAGTTTTTGTCCTTGCCGCCGAGGATGAGATGAATTCCAGTGGAGAAGGCTGCGATGGCCTTGGCGGTGGCGTCAACGTTCGTGGCTTTTGAGTCGTTGTAGAACTCGACGCCGTTTAGTGTGGCGACATATTCGAGACGATGCTCGACGGCCTTGAATTTTTCGACGGCGTCGCGAATGGATTCGGAGGAAGCCCCCGCAAGGCGCGAAGCGCAGACGGCGGCGAGGACATTTTCGATGTTGTGGTCGCCCTTCAGCGGGATGGAGGTGAGCGGAAGAATACTCTCTGCAGTGGAGTCCTGTGCCTGGCGAAACATGACGCTTCCGTTTTCGACCCAGGCACCTTTTTCGACGGGCTTCTCAAGAGAAAACCAGTAGACCTGCGCCTTCGAACGCTCGGCGGCAGCGGCGGTGCGGGCGTTGTCGGCATTCAGCACGACAAAGTCCTCGGCGGTCTGTTCGGCGAAGATGCGCTCCTTGGCCAGAGCGTAATTTTCGAATGTGCCATGACGATCGAGGTGGTCCGGCGTGATGTTGAGAATCACGGCGATCCTGGGATGAAATTCCTGCGTGGTTTCAAGCTGGAAGCTGGAGACCTCAAGGACGGACCATGTTTCCGGAGTGCTTTCGTCGATAAGGGCCACGACCGGCACGCCGATGTTGCCGCCGACCAGAGTTGGAAATCCGGCTTGCTCGAGGATTTCGCCAACGAGGGCGGTCGTGGTGGTTTTGCCGTTGGAGCCGGTGATGGCCAGGGTGTGGCCTTTGAGGAAGCGGGCGGCCAGCTCGAGTTCGCCGATGACAGGTAGTCCAAAGCTGCGCACCTGGGCGAGTTCAGGGGTGTCGAGCGGGACGCCAGGGCTGACGACGATGAGGTCCTGGCGGCGGAAGGTGAGCAGTCCGTGGCCGCCGGTTTCGACCATGATGCCCTCTTCAAGCAGTGCGGGAATGTCTTTGGCGAGGGCCTCGGCGCTACGGACATCAGAGACGGTGACATGGGCGCCGCGTTTGCGCAGAAAGAGGGCCGCAGCCAGGCCGGATTTGCCCAGTCCGACCACCAGAACTTTTTTGCCTTTCAGTTCCATACCGGGATTATTCCTCAGGCACCGTGTGCTGCGCGACTTTCTCTATTGTGCACCGGGCGGACAAGCGTGCGCCGGCGCTAGCGCAATTTGAGTGTAGTGAGTGCAAACAGTGCAAACACCAGGGCAAGGATCCAGAAACGGGCGATGATTTTCGACTCGCTCCAGCCCAGTTGTTCGAAGTGGTGATGCAGCGGCGCCATTTTGAAGATGCGCTTTTTGCGCAGCTTGTAGCTGCCCACCTGCAACATGACGGAAAGCGCTTCGATGATGAAAATTCCGCCAATAAAAGGCAACAGCAATTCCTGGCGAATGATGACGATGACGGTCCCGATGGCTCCGCCGAGCGCCAGCGAGCCGACGTCCCCCATGAAGATTTCCGCAGGATGGGCGTTGTACCAGAGAAAGCCAATGGAGGCGCCGACCATGGCTCCGCAGAAGACGGTGAGTTCGCTGACGAGCGGCATCCGCTGCAGTTCGAGATAGTCGGCGAAAACCACATGCCCGCTGACGTATGTGAGCACGGTGAGCGCTCCGGCAGCAACGATGGTGCAGCCGATAGCGAGACCGTCAAGACCGTCGGTGAGATTGACAGCGTTGGATGAGCCGACGAGCACGAGGATGATCCAGAGCACAAACGGGAGGTAGATAAGGAACCCGAGATGCGATACGGTGCCTGCCCAGTGCCAGAGCAAGTCGGGACGCCAGCTCTTGATGAAGGGGACGCTGAGGCGCGTCGAAAACATCTTGAATTCTGACAGGACGATGAGCGCAACTGCTACCAGGGCCGCGGTAACCCCCTGCCAGAGAAGTTTGGCCCGCGCGGTAAGGCCGAGGCTGCGCCGCTGGACCACCTTGATGTAGTCGTCGGCAAAACCGATGCCGGCAAAGGCCAGCGTGGAAAAAACTGTGAGCCAGACGAAGGGATTTGAAGGGTCGGACCAGAGCACCGTTGGCAGCAGGACGGCGATGACGATAAGGACTCCGCCCATGGTGGGCGTGCCCGATTTTTTCTGATGTGATTGGGGACCGTCTTCGCGGATATACTGGCCGATTTGGAATTCTCGAAGTTTCTGGATGACGTAAGGCCCGATGAGCAGCGCAATGAAAAGTGCAGTAAGAAATGCAAACGCAGTACGAAACGTAAGGAAATGAAAGATGCGGAACGGGTGAAAGAACGGGAACAGCTTTTCGTAGAGCAGCCAGTAAAGCAAGTGGACTCCAGGGCCAGATTGAGGCGAGATTCAGATTGATTTTACAGTCCCAGAGGCGACCGCGGCAGCGCAGCAGCCGACCTTGAATCAGAGGAGTTAGCGGTGCGAGCGATGTCGGGGATATGAGCGGCGTTGGCAAAAATCTGGGATGCGATCAGAACCTGGTGGAGTTCTGGCGTTGAAGTGAAAGCAGATTGCCGGATAGGCGCGATCGTCCTCTATTTCCCCAACTGGCGTTGAAACTCGGCTTGAAATGCCTGCTCGCGGTCGGCAACGTAGGCCCTGTAACCGGCTGGATCGATGAAGGCGTTTCGATCTCCGGCTTTGAAGCGCGCGTATTTCTCCTTGAGCCCGAAGTACATGCCGTGTGCACCGAGAAAGGCGTCGCAGGGCAGATTCTTTAATACTTCGAATTCGTGCCGGTAGTCGGATGCGATCTGCGGGTATGTCTTGTTATGGACGAGCTTGTACCCAGGATTCACGTTGGGGCTGCCGACAATGACCACGTGGAGGGTACGGGTTCCTTCGGCCCCTTCCATTCCCGATGAGCCGAATTCTTGCTCGTCCAGTGTCCAGGTGGTAGTGCCTTTGGTATGTCCGGCAGTCAAGTGCGCAGTGAGCGTGGTGCCACCGAGCGAGACTTTGTCGCCGTCGTGCAGAACGCGGTCGACATGCACAGGCGGAAACCACATGGTTTTGTGGCGGGCGTATTGGAAATCGGTGCGGCCGCCGGACTCGACGACGAAAACGTCGGGAGCCATCACCTCGTATTTCGCATGTGTTTCGCGAACGATCTCTGCGCTGCCCGCGCAGTGGTCGTAGTGGGCATGGCTGATGAGCAAGATCTTGATGTCGCTGAAGTGAAAGCCGAGAGCTTCAATACTCTTGCGAATCAGCGGCGGCGACGAGACGAGATTGCTGTTGATGAGGATGTCGCCCTTGGGCGTCACGACCAGATACGATGCCAGGTCGCCGCTACCGACGTAAAACAAGTTGCCTGCAATGCGGAATGACGGAAACGGTGTGGTCCAGTCTGCCGGGACTTGCGCGCTGAGCGAGAGAGTGAAAATGACGCAAAAAAGAACTGCAGCAAGCCGTGGGGATTTGAACAAGTTATTTGTGCTCCGGCGAGAGGTTTTGGTTTTTCAGGATTTCGATCGCCTTTTCGAGGTGAACGCCGCGCGAGCCTTTCACCAGGATGACGTCTCCGGGCTGCATGTTGAGGAGCAGCCAGCGGCCGGCGGCTTCCGCATCGGGCAGAAAAACGGACGCTGTTCCGCCCGACGAAGCTTCGGTGACAAGGTACTTAGCGTTGCCGCCCACGCCAATGGCCATATCGATGCCTGCTTCGGCAGCAACCTTGCCGCAGGCAGCATGTAGCGAGGGCCCGTGTTCGCCAAGCTCAAGCATCTCGCCAGCCACCAGGATGCGGCGGCGGGCGGGACGCGCGGCAAGCGTGCGAATCATCGAGCGCAGCGCTTCGGGGTTGGAGTTGTAGCTGTCGTTGAGCAGTGTGGCACCCGCAATCTCAATTACCTCGCCGCGTTTGTCGCCGGCTGTGAGGGTCTCGATGGCCCTGCTCGCGGAATCCGCGTCAACCCCTGCTTCAAGAGCCACGGCGAGCGCGGCCATGGCATTGACGGAATTGTGCGCTCCCAGAAGGTGCATCGTAAAGCTGCCTTCGTGTTCCGCCGCGCGGTAACTCACGTGCAACCCAGCCACATCTTCTCGTTCGCTGGTAATTTGAGGATCGGCGCAGGGGCCGGAACCGAAGTAGACTACGCGGCCGGGAAAATCGCGGCCGAACTGCGAAAGGTAGGGGTCGCAGCAGTTCAGAAACGCCACTCCGCCAGCGGGCAGCGCCAGGATCAGCTCCAGTTTTGCGCGGGCGATGCCGGCCTGACCGTCGGGAAAATTCTCGATATGAGCTGTTCCGATGTTGGTCACCACGCCCCAGTCAGGACCCGCGATGCGCGCCAGCGCGGCGATTTCGCCGGCATGGTTCATGCCCATTTCGATGACCGCATACTCGTGTTCCGGCTCGAGCCGCAGCAGCTGTAGCGGCACTCCGAAGGCGTTGTTGAGGTTGCCGACGGTTTTGAGCACGTTGAACTTCGCGCCCAGTGACGCCGCGATTGCTTCCTTGGTGGTGGTTTTTCCGGCCGAGCCGGTGACAGCCACAAGGCGCTTTCCCCAGCGGCGGCGCACGTGCGTGGCCAGCGCCTGCATCGCAGTGAGCGGGTCTTCGCAGATGAGCAACGGAACCGCGAGCGCAGCATCGGGCAGCGTGGCAACCTGCGCGCGGGAAACCACGGCGGCGATTGCGCCGCGCTCGATGGCGGAGACAACGAAATCGTGCCCGTCGAGACGATCGCCTCTCACGGCAAAGAAAAGCTCCCCTGGCGCGACCGTGCGCGAGTCAATCGAGTATCCATGGGCGATGAACGTGCCCGCGTTGGGAACACTGGCCGGCGCCTCGAGCACGGCGCCCGCACCAATGGCTGCTTCTGCGAGCGAGAGTTTCATCGCAGATCACCATACCCGAGTTCGTGCAGCGCTGCGAGTGCCACTTCAGAGTCGTCAAACGGAATAGTACGGTCGGCTAGAATCTGCTCTTTCTCGTGGCCTTTGCCCGCCAGCAGCACAACATCGTGCGCTTTGGCTTTGCGCAAGGCAATGCGAATGGCCGTGGCGCGATCGGGTTCGAGGATGAAGGGAGTGTTCGTGGATTTGAGCCCGGGGACAACTTCGGCCAGGATAGCCATTGGATCTTCAGAACGCGGATTGTCGCTGGTAGCAACCACGAAGTCACTTCCTTCGCCCGCGGCCTGGCCCATCCTGGGACGCTTGGTGCGGTCGCGGTCGCCCCCGCAGCCGAACAGCGTGATGACACGGCCGCCGGATGGCGCGGTCATTTGGCGGGCAAGCGTAGTCAGGTTGCGCAGAGCATCGTCGGTGTGCGCATAGTCCACGATAACGGTGAAGGACTGGCCTGCCGCTACTGGCTGGAAACGACCGGGAACGGGGCAAAGATCGGGAACTGCTTTAACGAGCCGGTCGAATTCAACACCGCGAGCGTGAGCAGCGGTAAACGCGGCAAGAAGATTGAGGATGTTGACCTCGCCGGCAAGATGCGACCGAACCTGCGCAGATCCGGCGGGGGTTTCAAGGTGAATTTCTGCGCCGCCGGGGATGAGCTGGTAGCTCGCGGCTTGCCACGCGCCAGCTTTGATCCCGTAGGTTCGGATTTCGGCGCCGGCTTCTTCCGCCGCGACGGCGAGAGACTGGCTGCGCGGATCGTGCACGTTCAGGACGGCGACGCGAGGCGCGGGATACCGCGTGCCATCGAAGAGCAGGCGCTTGGCGGCGAAGTAATTGTCCATCGTCTGGTGGTAGTCGAGATGATCGCGGGTTAGATTGGTGAATACAGCCACATCGAATTGGATGCCGGCTGCTCGGCCCTGCTCGAGTGCGTGACTGGAAACCTCAGTGACCAGTTCGGTGGCATCTCGACGGACGCCTTCGGCCATCAGCTCAAACAGGTCGCGGGACTCGGGCGTGGTGTGCAGCGAGGGGCGCGTCTCCCCGGCCACGTGATACTCGATGGTGCCGATGAGAATCGACCGGCGCACGGCCGCGTTCAAAAGAGCCTCGGTTAGAAATGCCGTGGTGGTTTTGCCGTTTGTGCCGGTGATGCCAGTGGAGGCGAGCTTGCGCTCGGGATGGCCGTAGAAAGCGGCGGAAGCTTCGGCAAGCGCGCGGCGGCCGTGCTCAACTTCAAGGACGGGGACGCCCGGATTGTAGACAAGAAGATGATCGAACGTCGGGGCAGAATCAGTGACGATGCCCACTGCCCCTGCGGCGAGCGCTTTTTCAATGTAGCGATTGCCGTCGGTGGTGCCGCCTTTCATGGCGACAAATACGGATCCGGGATGGACGCGGCGCGAATCGTATTCGATGCCGGTTACAGGATCGGCGGAATCGCCGGTGGATTCGACGGCGCTGATTTCGGCGATGAGGTCGTGCCAGAGCATGTCAGAGGTTGATTGTAGTGCGCCAGTCGTGTGAAGTGCGGCGAAGCTGCGAACTCATCGCCCGCATTTCACAACGATCTTCGTCCCGGTGGGGACTTCGGTGCCGGCTGCGGGGGCCTGTTCCTTTGCGGTACCGTCGCCGATGATCTGCACGTCGAGGCCGGCAGCCGCTGCCGCCTCAATCACCTTCCGCATGGGCAGACCCACGAGTGATGGAACGGTGAGATGTTTGCCGTCGCCGAGGGTGACCACCTGTGATGCAGCGGACTTTGGGTTGGACTGAGCTTGCTCGGCCGTTACGGATCGCGCAAAACTGGATGACGGATTTGGTGCGGGAGCTGCGTGGGTGCCCTGATTCCCGGGTTTCGATGGCGACGAGGCCGCAGACTGGACTGCATTCTGCGAGGCGTCGGGCGCGGCGCGCAGCGGGTCGTCGGCGGGCAAGTCATTGGCAGCGGCGAAGAGCGCGTTCACATTTTCCTGGTCGGATTCGGTATCGTCTTCTGAGGCAACTTCGACAGGCTTGACGGTCGCTTTGGGCGGCTTGATATCGATGTCATGGGGAACGCCGAGATATTCGAGCACCTCTTGCGCGACCTCGGCGAAAATCGGTGCGGAGACAGCCGTTCCATAGTAGTCGCCTTTGGGCGAATCCATGACGACCGCCACGGCGATCACCGGATTGTTGACCGGAGCGATCCCCGCGAACGAAGCGATGTGCATGGTCTTCGAGTAAAGGTGTGTGACGGGGTCGACTTTTTGCGCCGTGCCGGTCTTGCCTCCCGAGGAGTAGCCGTCGAGTTGGGCCGGCTTGCCGGTGCCGTAGAGAACCACGCCCTCCATCATCTTGCGCATCTGGGCCGCGGTCATTTCGGAGATGACGCGATGCGCGCCAGAGGGCAGCGGATTGGGCAGTTCCTCATTCGGCTTGAACGGATCGGCATGCAATGAGGCGGGCTTTACGCTGGCCGAAGCGGGGCTGAGCTGGTCGGGCATGAGAATCCGCGGCGGCAGGTAGGTGCCTCCGTTGGCAATGGTTGAAACCATCGACACGAGCTGCAACGGAGTGACCGCAACTTCCTGGCCGATGGCGAGGGAGCCGATGGACGAACCGCTCCACTTGGTTGGCGGGCGGAGCAGGCCGCGGGTTTCACCGGGTAACTCAATGCCGCTGCGCGAGCCGAAGCCGAAATCCCGGATGTAGTGATAGAAGCGGTCGGGACCAACTTTGAGCGCAAGCTTGACGGCGGCGACGTCGCTGGAGCGCGCGAGAGCCGTGGCCACGGAGACGACGCCCAGGCCACGATCGGACTTGTCGTCGTGGATAACGCGACCGGCCAGCGTAATCTGGCCGCCCTGGCAGTCGATCATGTCGTCGGGCTTGGCAACGTTGGAATCGAGTGCGGCAGAGTAGGTGACGAGCTTGAACACGGAGCCGGGCTCATAGACGTCGCTGACAGCGTGATCTTTAAGCAGCACGGGCGTGGTGTGGCGGAAATCGTTGGGATTGAACGTGGGGCGTATGGCAAGAGCAAGGATTTCGCCGGTGTGCACATCTTGAATCACCACGGTGCCGTTGATGGCGTGTGTCCGCTCCATGGCGTGGTCGAGAGCCTGTTCGGCCATGAACTGAATGTTCTCGTCGATGGTGAGTTCGAGATTCTGGCCCGGCTCGGGATCATGCTCGGACGACCCCAGGACGTGGCGGCGCGCATCCATGGCTGTGAGCATGTGGCCCGGCACACCATGCAAGCGGGCATCGAATTTTTGTTCGAGTCCGCCGAGGCCGTCGTCGTCGAGACCGACGTAGCCCAGCATCTGGGCGGCAAGCTGCTTGTCGGGATAGAAGCGCTGGAACTCCTTCTGGTAATAGATGCCCTTCATGTTGAGGGCACGTACGCGGGAATCGACGTCGGGGCTAACGCGGCGGGCAATCCAGGCAAAATTGTGCCCGTTTTTCAGCCGCTCAAGGATTTCGTTTTCGGTGGTGCGCTTGTCTTCAGGGTCGACATGCACAATGCCGGAAAGGATGTGCGCGGCGGCCGCCTTGTCGTCAATCTCGCTCGGGTCGGCATAGACGGAGTCCACCTGGACGGTCATGGCCAGTTCGCGCATGTTTCGGTCGTAGAGAATGCCGCGGCGGGGCGCTACCTCAAATGTGCGCTCCTGCTGCTTCTGGGCGCGCTCGACAAATTCGGAATGTCGGACCACCTGCAGCCAGAAGAGTCGTGCTGAAATGGCAAAAGCCCACGCCAGAAAAAAGAGGCACACGAGCCAGAAGCGCGCCAGCTTCATCGGCATGGCGCGCGGTGTGGTGTTGCGGGTCCGGTTGGCTCGAAGTGTTGCCTGCATTGGCGAATCGCACGCGAGTGAGGGCTTCAAAACTAGTCTATTGTGCCGGCGGAGGCGGCGGAGTGGCCTGCGCCCAAACCGGAGCGGACGTATCAGGATGCGCCGTCGCATGGACAACCTGTCCGGGCTGCGGGGCGGCAAGCCCCATCTGGCGAGCAAGCCCGTCGATGCGGCCTGGACGAACCATCTCGGCTTCGCTCAGGCGAAGCTGTCGATTCTGTTCGCGAAGCTGATCGAGTTGCTGCTTTTCCGATTCCACGCGGTAAGAGCCTTCAATGGCGCTGAAGTGCTGCAGGCCGTAGATCATGACCAGCGAAAACAATACTGTGAGCGCTGCTGCGAAGATTCGCATCTGGCGAACGCGCACCGGATCAGTCGCCTTAACGAGCCGCGAATTATCAAAAGTCTTTACGAAGCTGACTTCGGGGGTGCGCGCGCCGCGGCGACGCAGGGGCTGCTGCGCCATCAACGCGGCATTATGCTCGGCCACGCGAGCGCTCCAGCTCTCTGCGATGTCAAAGGTTGTTGTGCAAGCCGCCATGGATTCCTCCCAGCTGCTAGCCGCCAGCTTCCAGCTACCAGCCTCTTTCTAGGTGAACTCTGCCTCTTCCACGCCTGGAGAGGACCTGATCTCTTCTGTGAACCGGCTAGCCGCTAGAGGCTAGTCGCCGTTCTTTGAGCCGCTCTCAACTTTGCGCTGCGTGCGCGCGGGTTGCGTTCCGTTTCTTCTTCGCCCGCCACTACGGGCTTCTTGGTCAAAATGCTCCAGATTCCCTGGTGCGCTCCGTCGCGCAGGCTGTCTTTTACGATGCGATCTTCCAAACTGTGAAAGCTGATGACGACCAGCCGTCCGGAGGGCTTAAGCAATTTCGGTGCGGCCTCCACGAGGGCCTTTATTTCGTCCAGCTCGCCATTCACATAGATCCGGATCGCCTGGAATGTTCGCGTTGCCGGATGGATTCTGTCCTGTTTCATTGCCGGGGCGGCTGTTGCAACAATCCGGGCAAGATGCCCTGTGGTTGCGACTGGCCGCCCGCGAACAATGGCTCTGGCGATTCTCCGCGACCTCCTTTCCTCTCCGTATTCGTAAATGAGGTTCGCCAGCTCGCGCTCACTCGCCTCATTCACCACTTGTGCGGCAGTCGGACCGTGGCGCGTATCCATGCGCATGTCAAGGTCTGCGTCTGCCATAAAACTGAATCCCCTACGCGCTTCATCAAGCTGCAAGCTGCTCACACCAAAGTCAGCCAGGATGCCGTCGAGAGAAGCCGGCGCGGCGTGGCGGCTGATAGAGCTGAATGCCTCATCGATCAGGGTCAAGCGCGGCGCCTGTTGGCCGAGTTCGTCCGCGACTTGCGCCAACCGAGCCCTGGCGATCTCGAGCGCATCCGGATCTCGATCGAAACCGATGAGGTGTCCAGTTGGACCAATCCTGCGGGCAATCTCCGCAGCATGTCCTGCCAACCCCAGCGTGCAATCTGCCACCGTGCTGCCTGTGCGCAGGTTCAAAAACTCAATCGCATCTTGTAAAAGAACTGGCACATGGCGTTCATTTCGATTCGTCATGTGCTCCCCCTGAGGGGTTTACCTCTCCGGTGACGAAACCCTGTCGCCGGATCAACTCTTGCGGCGGAGAATCTCCGCCATCGCCCGGCGATCGTCGGCCGTCAATTCGTTCTCGGGCAAATTCTGCTCAAAGGCCTCCCGGTTGTGGACTTCCAAGTAAGTCCTCATGCCGAAGACCGTCACTTCTCCGTCGAGCTTTGCCGAAGTGCGCAGGATCTGCGGCAACAGCAGCCGCGCCTGGTTGTCCATCTCCACCTGCTGGCCGTAGTAGCTGGTCAAGTTCAGATATTTGTGAACGGCGTCGTCCATGGTGCTGGCGTCCGCCAACTGCTCTTCCCGCTTCTCCCATTCCGGCAGCGGCCATATCTCAGCGCTTTTGCCGTTAGAGCTGGTTACATAGAACTGGGTCACGTGGGCGGCATCCACCAGTTGCTTGAAGGCCGAGGGGACCTTCAATCTGCCCTTTTCGTCGATCTTTGCCGGGTGGTTGCCCCTGAACATTGCCTTCCCTCGTTTTGTCTTGGCAGATCTGGTACCCATGGCCGGAACTCCGGCCGCAAAAACATCAATCGGGCAGATAATTGGAGGGGTGAAGGTTCAAAGCTTCACATTTGCTCCCTTTTACTCCCTTTTGCTCCACTTCAGGACGATCATAGACCACAAATTTGTCTGGTCAAACCCCAAAAAGTGGTAATGCGGTTGAAATCTGCGCGGGGACCGAATTGAGCGACGGAGCCGATTGGGGAATGCTCTGTAATGGGTCTTAATAGGGAACAAGCCCCAATATCTTGTGTTTATTGATTAGGTTCCATTGACCTGATTGCTACTTGGCGCAGGGAGCGGCATGCGATAGGGGAATAAAAAGCGAAGTCGTGAGTCTTTTCGCTGATCAAACCACAGGACTATCCTCTTTAGGCTGCCTCCGTCGGATAGCGACGACCTTCAGGAGGTAGATGAAGACCAGCGTATTCACGATGAGCAGCGTGACCCGCACCCAGGTGAGTCTACGAAAGACCTCGAAGATTTCCCACGGCAGGAATGAGCCGGTGATAAAGAGGGTGAGGAACTCCCCCCAGGCCTTTTCAAGATAGAGCCCGATTCCCTCTGCTAGGCTGAGGCTCGCGTAACTGAAGGCGACCAAGCCAATGCGGCGAAGCATGGGATCGTTCACCAGCGAAGCCTGATCGAGAATGAAATTGACGAGCCGCGATTCAGGATTGAAGCGAAGTGCCCCGACGATCTGACCCACAATGTCCCCAATGTCCTTGTGGAGCAGGCGCAGGGCGCCAAATCCGACAGCTGCGATGAGAACAGCTTGAACGGCTTTGTAGACTGCGATCAGCAGGAGCCACTTGTTGTGGCGCCGGCGACGCGATGGATTTTCTTGCGCGGAAGAATCGGTCATACGTACTTGGGAGCCTGGGAGGCTGACGAACCACTTCTCCCTACGTTAAATGAACGGATCGGGATTACCTAATCCGGCGATAAGGGAAGGTAAGCTAGCGTGTGAGGTTCAGCAGCGCCTCGCGGTTGATCACGTTGCCAGCGAGAATCAGCGTGGAGATGCGGCGCGCATTCCAGATGCTGACGGTCGGGTCTCCATCGACGACAAGAATGTCGGCCCGGCGCCCCGGCGCAATCTGGCCCAGCTCATTCCAACCGAACTGGAGAGCGTAGTTGTTGGTGGCAGCAGCCAATGCCTCGCGCGGGGACAGGCCGAGGCGCACGAGCAATTCGAGCTCGGTGTGCAGCGAGATGCCGGGCATGGAGCCCATGACGGGTGCACCAGAGCCGGCGAGATAGTGCGGGTAGTCACTGAAGATGGTTTCGTTAATCTCCCAGAGACGCATGGCTGCCTGATCGTCCTTCTTGCGCTGGCCTTCTTCAAGCCAGCGTTGCGCGATCGACGGCATGTGGCGAGCCCATGAAGGGAGAGGATAATCCAATTCGCCGGTGGAGCGATCAGGCGGGTCGTACAGGTTTGCCGGATCAAGCAGGCGGGCGGCGGGTTCGAGCCACAGGTTGCGATGGCCTGGCAGGCGCAGAAAGTAAACGCTGAAGGTGGGGAGCAGCGCGACATGATGCGAGGCAATGAACCGCGCATAGGCCTGCAAATGGATATCGTTGGGTGGCACGTGCTGCGCGTAGTCGAATGCCGTTGCAGCTGCTGCGCCATAGGGATCTTCAGCAAGCGGAAGCTGGAGCTCATCGGGTATGACGCCGAGCTCGTAGTGGCCCATATTCGGCAGCGCATCTACACCGGCCTCGATTCCTACGCGATATGGGGTGGCAACAAATTCACCATACGTAATGAGGCCAAGCTGATGTGCATGAGCAATGATCCATTGTGCGTTGGCGGCGGTGATGTCTTCTCCGAGCCACAGTACGCGCGTGCCAAGGCGAAGGGTCGCATTCATTTGCCGCGCTGTGTCTTCGGGAGCGAGCTCGACAGGGTGGGCGCCCGCTTTGAGCTTCTCCTTCCAGCCGCTATGACCAATGAGCAGGCTCCAGTTGTCGGTGGAGCCGACGGAATCGATGAGATAAAGATGGGGGCTGGGACTAGCGGCGAAGTCGATATGGCCGTGCTCGCTGTCATTGCGGGCGACAACGGTGGTGACACCCATGTAGAGATCCGCATTGGCCTGTCCCTGGCTGTTCATACCGGCATAGCCGTCGATGAGGCCGGGCACCAAGTATTTTCCAGTGCAGTCGATGACCTGGGCATTTTTCGGGATGGTCACATTGGCGCCGGAGCCAACCTGAAGAATTTTTCCGTCGCCTATGATGACGACGGCGTCTTGCAGGTCCTTGGCAGATCGTCCCCAATCGGTGACGTCAATGACGGTGCCACCCGCCAGAACCAGAGGCGCGGGAACCGTGGGGGCTGGAGCGGCGGGAGCAGGAGCCTGCGGCCACGAAGCGAGCCCGGTCAAAACCCATCCACCGACCCACGCCAGAAAAATACGAAGAGGTCGCATAGGAAAATCGGTCTGTTGTGGATTGTCGCACACGGATCAGCGGTGAATGGCTAACCGGACAGGGTCGCGGTTGCGAGGGAAGCACGAATTAGGAATGTTGCCCGCACGAGAATTCTGCGCTCACCCAGTATTTCAGGACAAACTCGCGAAAAGATGAAGATATCTCGATGGCACCTTTGCCATACTCAGTCCAATCCAGAAACCGGACGCACCCGCTGTTGAGATCAATGCAGAGATCATTTCCGGTGTGATCGAAGGCGAAGGGAATATTTTGCTGAAGGAATTCTTTCATTTCCGGAACTTCTTCATAGATTTGGCGCATTGTTGCGTAGTGAACGAGTATCGGACGAAATGGAAGCATCCGATCCTCGAGATCGAGAGAGACTGACATGAATCCCTCAACATTCATTTTTTCCATCGCGTGCCGCGCGACCTTGTGCGCAGGGTTTCGGCAGCTTATGACGCAGCCCTGCGGCGTTCTGCTGCCGCCGTTGTAGTGAAGGTAGAACTGGACCAGATCTTCCTTGCCCGGAAATTGTCCTGTGAAGACTGTGTGAATATCTGTTTCAGACACGGGAGGACCGACGATGGCGAAGAGTCTTCCCGCAGCCTCAAGGTCATCCTGTTCGAACATGCGCTGCTCCGGAGGTTTAGCTGGCCACGAGCGAGCGGCGCTGACGATGTGACAGCAACGGCAACACCTGGGCCTGCGCGTCGTCGACGGTGATGCCGTACTTTGCGCGCAGGGCATCGATTTTGCCGTGTTCAATGAACTGGTCGGGCCAGCCGATGCGAACGACTGGAACGGCAATTCCCAATTCATCGAGCGCTTCAACCACGGCGGTTCCAAAGCCGCCCATTTTCACGTGATCCTCAATGGTGACGAAGGCGGCGACGCGCTCAGCGTATTGCTTCAGAATCTCGCGATCGAGGGGCTTGACGAAACGCGGATTGATGACGGCAGCGGAAAACCCATCGCGCTCGAGGCGCGCGCCCAGTTCCTGGGCCATGGCGCACATGGGTCCGACGCCAAGTATCGCAACGTCGGATCCGTCGGAGATTACTTCGGCCTTGCCCACTGCAAGCTCTTGCGGTTCGGCCTTGCGAGCCACGCCAGCAACCGCGCCGCGCGGATAACGGATGGCGCTGGGACCTGAAAGCTGGAGGGCGGTCTTCATCATGTCTGCCAGCTCGTCTTCGTCCTTGGGAGCCATCAGGGTGATCTCGGGAATACCCCGAAGGTACGCCATGTCGAAGAGTCCATGATGAGTGGGGCCGTCATCGCCGGAGAGACCGGCGCGATCCATGCAGAAAACAACGGGGAGTTTTTGCAGGCAGACGTCGTGGACGATGGGATCGAATGCACGCTGCAGGAAGGTGGAGTAAATCGCGCAGAAGGGGCGGAATCCGCGCGTAGCCATGCCGGCGGCGAAGATGACCGCATGTTCCTCCGCAATGCCCACGTCGAAGTAGCGTGTGGGATGGTGCGGCCGGAAAAGGTCGAGGCCGGTGCCGTTGGGCATAGCGGCGGTAATGGCGACGACCCGCCCGTCCTGCTCGGCAAGCTGAACGAGCGTGGTGGCAAAGGCTTCGGAGTAGGTTGTCTGTCCGGCCTTGGTTTTGCCCGTTTCAGGATCGTAAGGGCCGAGTCCATGAAACTTCTTCTGGCCATCGAGCGCAGGCTGAAACCCCCGGCCTTTTTCTGTGAGAATGTGCAGCAGGACGGGTCGGTTTTCGGCCTTGAGAAACTTGAAAGTTTCAACGAGCAGCGGAAGGTTGTGGCCGTCGATGGGGCCGAAGTATTGCAGGCCGAACTCCTCGAACAGGACGGAGGGCCACAGCATGCTCTTGGCAGCTTCCTCAGCACGGCGGACAACGGTCATTGCGGTTTTGCCACCGAAGCGCTGGACGAGGCGCGCCGCCGATTCGTGAAAATTGCGGTAATGCTCGTTGGTGACGATTCGATGGAAGTAGCGGGCAATGGCGCCCACGTTGCGGTCGATGGACCACTCGTTGTCGTTAAGCACGACAATCAGGCGCTGGGTCTGCTCGGCAATGTTGTTCAGCGCTTCAAAGGATATGCCATTGGTGAACGCTGCGTCGCCTGCGACGGCGACCACGTGCTCTTTGCCGCCCGCCAGGTCACGGGCAACAGCCATGCCAAGTGCCGCAGAGAGCGCGGTACCCGCGTGTCCGGCGCCATAGCAATCGTGCTCGCTTTCAGTGCGCAGCATGAAGCCGTTGAGGCCGCCGGGCTGGCGGATTGTCTCAAACCGCTCGCGGCGCCCGGTAAGAATTTTGTGCACGTAGGCCTGATGACTGACGTCGAAGAGAAGTTTATCTTCCGGGGTATTGAAGACCGAGTGGAGGGCCAGCGTGAGTTCAACCACGCCGAGATTGGGACCGAGATGGCCGCCGGTTTTGGAAAGGGTTTGAATCAGGAATACGCGGATTTCCTGAGCTAATTCGGCCAACTGTGAAAAATCCAGCCGTCTCACATCCGACGGCGAATGAATGGATTCCAACAATGTTCCCATCTGCGTCCTTCCCCCAGGAAAATGCCGAAGATTTGGGAACAAATCCCCGGCGACCCGGCGGGACTCCAAAACCAACGCGTCGCCCGGAAGCAGAAACCAAACCACCTGGCCAAGCCGGGCTTACGCGGACCGCGCAAAAGCGTCACCCAAGTATAGCAATCCGGAAGATTGCCGGAGCTTGGCTGGTTAAACCCTCTTTGGGCGGCAAAGTTGCCGGGGCACAGGGGGTCCCGGGGGGCCACATCGGGCAACCGGGTTGTAGGATGGCGATGTGCAATCGCAGGAGGTTCTGCCGGTGTCGAATCGCTTAAAGATTGTTCTTTCGGAATTATTCTTCTTGACGTGGGTGGCATACATTCCGGTCTATGGCCAGCTCCCTGAACCTGGAGCGCAGCCCGTCACGCCGAATCCGCTGGTGGATACGACCGTCAAGCCGGGTAAGATGCTGCTTTTCAGTCTGGATGCGCGGTTTGCTAAGGATGTAGCCGCGCGGGGAGGGGCAGCTTTTGCGGATTGGTTTGCCGACGACGCAGTGGAGTTGGGAAACGGTGTGGCGCCGGTGATCGGCAAATTTGCCATCGTCAAGTCGGCCACATGGTCGCCCAAGGTTTATCAGCTAACCTGGACACCGACAGATGCGCTGCTGGGGCCGTCCGGTGACATGGGTTACACCTGGGGACACTTTGAAGGCCACAGCAAGGACGCCGCTGGCAACCCGATAACGACCAGCGGCCGGTACATCACGGTATGGCGCAAGCAGCCGGACGGGACATGGAAAGTGGTACTGGATGCGGGTGCGAATGAGCCGGCGGCAGCAGGCGACTGCTGCAAATTGCCGGGGCCGGGAAACTGAAGCCAGCGAACATCCAGGCGCTGCCGGACCAAAACCGGCATTGAATCCGAAAAAGCGGAGCGCATCGTGAGCGATCTCTGGAATGACATCAAGCACGCGCTGCAAATGTTCCTCAAGAATCCAAGCTTCACCGTCGCCGCGGTTGCTGCCCTCGCGCTTGGCATCGGCGCCAACACTGCCATATTCTCGGTCGTTGATGCAGTTCTGCTTAAGCCGCTC
>DATKPJ010000136.1:0-18202 GCA_035524195.1 Occallatibacter sp. | reverse complement strand
CTGTTTTCGGTGCATCTCTTTCTGTAAGCATCATTAAATGAATAAGATGCAAAATCACCCTAGTAGCGGATCAGTAAATAGACATGGCCGATTTAAGGGGTATTTAGCCCATTTTTAGGCGGTTTTAAGCCAAAATTCGGGCCAGATCAGGGACGAAGGCCATCTCGCATTGTGCTACAGCACGGCCCGCAGAAAGGACGCTTTCCGGCTTGGATACCGCATCTCTGGAAGCGCCATCGGTTTGACGATCGGCCTTTGCGATCATTGGCAGGGTTCGTGCAGAAAACAGAAAATGAAAGCAGTACGGCGAACTAAACTGAGAAAACACACATGCCAGCCACGACCAACAAAGACTATTACGCAACGCTAGGCGTCAAGAAAACGGCCACGCCCGAGGAGATTCGCAAGGCCTTCAGGAAAGCCGCGCGCCGATACCACCCCGACGTGAACCCCGGCGACAAGAAGGCCGAAGAGAAGTTCAAGGAGATTTCAGAAGCCAACGACATTCTGAGCGACGAAAAGAAGCGGAAGGTTTACGACCAGCTTGGTTTCTACTCCGACCAGATCGATCCTGCGCAGGCCGAGGCTTATGCTCGTCAGCAGAACATGGGTGGTCATCCGCCGGTGGATTTTGGGGGATTCGACTTTTCAGGATTTAGCGGCGAGGGTTCGCATGCGGAAACCGGCTCGTCAGGGTGGGGCAGCTTCAAAGACATTTTTTCGGGCATCTTCAGCGGGTCGCACCAAGCGGAGCGGGCGCGCGGGCCTCAGGCGGGCACCGACCTCGAATACCAGGCAACGGTGGACTTCTGGACGGCGATTCGCGGCGGACAGGCACGCATGCAGATCCACCGGCAGGAGGTTTGCCCCACCTGTCACGGCCAGGCGCACACCGGCGGCCCGATGCCTTGCCCGGAGTGCAATGGCACCGGGCAGGTGACGCAGATGGGCGGGCGCATGAAGTTCAACATTCCCTGCCCGCGCTGCAATGGAACAGGACGCGTGTCGAACGATTGTCCAACGTGCCACGGCGAAGGCACAGTGAGCCGCGCAGAGACAGTGGAGTTCCGGATCAAGCCGGGAACGCGCGACGGTCAGCGCATCCGCCTTGCCGGCAAAGGCAATGCCGGATTAAATGGCGGTGCGGCGGGTGACCTGTTCCTGATTGTGCGGACGGGGGCGCACCCTGTATTTTCACGGACCGGCGACGACATTCATGTGACGGTGCCGGTGACGGTGCCGGAGGCTTCACTGGGCGCCAAGGTCGATGTGCCGACCATCGATGGGCGGGCGCAGCTGAAGATTCCGCCGGGCACGCAGAGCGGGCAGAAGCTGCGCATGCGCGAACGCGGCGTGGAGAGCGCGTCACATCCCGGCCAGCGCGGCGACCAAATTGTCACCATCGAGGTGGTGGTGCCGCACCTGCAGGATGAGCGCAGCAGGGAGATCATGCGCGAACTGGGCAAATTGAACAACCAGGATCCGCGTGAGCCGCTGTTTAAGAAGTTATGACGCGGTTGCTGGCAACTTAGGGTAAGCTGGGCGAAAGAACCATGACAGCGAAACGCAAATCCAAGGGCGCGTACATGATTTCGGCGGTCGCCGAGATGTACGAGATCCATCCCCAGACGCTGCGGCTCTATGAGCGCGAAGGATTGCTGAAGCCGTCGCGCACCGAAGGCAACACGAGGCTCTATACCGACGAGGACCTGGAGCGACTGGAGTTCATCCTGAACCTTGCCCGCGACCTGGGCGTGAACATCGCCGGGATTGCCATCATTCTGCAGATGCGCGAGCGCATGGAAGAGATGAACCGGCAGATGCAGAACTTTGTGGAGTACGTGCGCAGCGAGATGCTGACGCGGTTCCAGCAATCTGCGCCGAACACCGCCGGGGCCATTGTTCCGCTGCGCAAACCGACGGTCGTGCCGCCGCGCAACGGTGGGAAACGCGAGCCGTAGCGGCGGGAATCGAAAGGGAACTTCCTGCCCGGTGAGGTGAATGCTCATAAGAGCCTGAAGTCATCGCGCGTCTTGCCTCCGTGCAGGTATTCTGAATCCTGCACAATGCACACTCTACTTGGAATCGCAGTACTCGGCCTGGTTGCGTCCACCGTGTTCACGGGGATGGTGCTTTGGGCTATTCCGGAGTTTCTGCTCGAGAGCGCACGGGCACAGTCGCAAACGCGCACAGGGCCCGACTTCATGCCTCCATTAACTCTCCTGAAACCGCTCCACGGAGCGGAGCCGGGTCTCGAAGCGCATCTCGCCAGTTTCTTTGATCAGGATTATCCAGAGTACGAGATTCTCTTTTGCGCACGCACCGATGACGATGCGGGGCTGGAGATAGCGCGACAGGTGGCGAAGCGGTTTCCGGCCATTCCGGCGCGATTTTTCTCGACCGGCGAACCGCCCTGCATCAATGCCAAAGCAGCCTCAATGGAACTGATGGAAGAGGTGGCGGCGTACGAAATTCTGGTCATCAGCGACAGCGACGTGCGCGTCACGCCGGATTATCTGCGGGCAGTGGCGCTGCCCTTTGCCGATGACAACGTGGGCGCCGTGACCTGCCTGTATCGCGGCGTGGCGGCGGAGGGCGGATTGTGGGCGCGGCTTGAGGCGGTCGGCATGAGCGTGGAGATGACCGCGGGCGTGCTGGTGGCGCGCATGATGGAGGGAATGCAGTTTGCGCTGGGGCCGACGATGGCGTTTCGTCGGGCCACGATTGCGAGAATGGGCGGCTTCAAAGTGACGGCGGATTACTGCTCAGACG
The DNA here is from genome assembly GCA_035524195.1 of Occallatibacter sp. Classification (GTDB taxonomy): domain Bacteria; phylum Acidobacteriota; class Terriglobia; order Terriglobales; family Acidobacteriaceae; genus Telmatobacter. Next base: position 15,430 of record DATKPJ010000136.1, on the reverse strand, counting down.
ATTTCATTCTTGGCAACGAGACCTGGAAGCTGGGTGAAACCGTGATTCTGAGCCATCACGTCATCGATCACATGGTGATCAATGCGAGCATGGGGGCATCGCTCAAGCATCAGGCGCGATGGATGAAATCGACGCGCTTTTCACGCCCCAAGGGACACCTGGGCACGGCACTCACATTCAGCATGCCGTATGGGCTGCTTGGATTGGCGGCAGCCGGGGCACTGGGGCATCCGTATTGGGGGCTGGGGCTCTTCCTGTGGAGTGTGGCGACGCGACTTGCGCTGTCGATTGGCGTGGGACGGCTGGTGGTGCGCGATGAAAGCTGGTTCGGATTGCTGGTGCTCTATCCGATTCGCGACCTGATGGGGTTCTTCTTCTGGCTGGCTAGTTACTTCTCGAACACGATCAGGTGGCGTGATCATGTGTACCGGCTGCTGCCCGGGGGCAGGATGGAGGCGGTGGAATAGAGGCCCGCTACTTCAGGGGCCGGTCGGTCCACAGAGCCTTGTCGGCGATGGATTGGACAGGGTAGAGGCGTCCGGCGAGAAGCTGTTCGACCTTGTCCTGATTCGTGTCCTGCGCAAAGATCCACTTGCGCGCGCCGCTGCCCCATAGCCTTGAAAGCTCGTCTTCGGTGAGAAAGACTTTCGGCGCATCCGGATAGCAGGAGCCCCACAGAAGCGACGAACCGGCTCCGTGCTGCGAGCATTGCGGCTCAACAAGCAGGGTGTACTTGCGCAGAAAATCATGCGTGTAAAAAATCACCGAAGACGCATCAGACTGGTCGCCATAAACGATGAAGGTGTCGGCGGGGGTGCCGTCGCGGATGATGGTGTCAGCGAGTTGTTTTGAGCTGAGCATGGGCTCAAACCGGGCAAATGCGATATGCGCGGCGATGAGGAATGCCGCCCCGGTGAGGGCCACGCTGACCGTCGCGGCGATATGCTTGCCGCGCAGGCGAAGCACCCATCCGGCAGCGGGTCCGATGAGCAACGTGACCAGGGCCAGCGCAGCCGGCAGGCGCAGGGCAGCAAACGACGGTCCGGTGAGATCGAAAAGGTGGGACATGGAGAGCGTGTAGCCGCCCACGTCACGATGCGCCAGCAGGGTCCCGATATCCGAAACGTACGGGATGTGACGCGAGGTCCAGAGCCCCCACGCAAGGGTTGCCGCAGCGAGTACGCCGACTACCGCAAATACAGCTTGCGCCCCGGTCAGCCACGCGATCGAGAGGTGCGGCGTTCCGCTTTCGAATTCGCCGTGTTCCTCGATTCCGGCGATGAAACCGGCGGTGAGAATCAGCAGTGGGGGCCACGCCGGGAAGGTGTAATACTCCTGGTTGGTGGAGATGGCAAAGAACACCAGGACGAAGGCTGAGAACAGGGCCAGCAGCCACACGGTGCGTACGCGGAATTTGAGGCGGTACACGTAGGAGGCCACATCTTCGCGGGTCGCGTGATCAAGGTAGAAATCGACGGTCTGCCCGGCATCGCGGCGAAGATGCTGCAGCCAGCTGCGGCGGGTCTTCCAGGCCAGAACGAGCAAGGCAGGTAGAAACAGGCTCCACGGGAAGAGCCAGACGAAGTGCGCCAGCCAGTACACCGCAAAGGGCATCTTGTTGTAGTCGTCGGGATAACGCTGGCCCATGAAGCGGAGGAAGTGTTCGTTGATGAAGTAGAAATACCAGAAGCCGTGGACATTGCCGGGGGTAGGGTGATTGCCGATGGGGTGGCCCTGGTCAGGATTCGCCAGCCCGGCGAGGATGTGCCAGGGCGCGGCGATCGCGAGATAGAGCAGCAGTCCGGTGAAGGGCTTGAACTGACGCCAACGCCGCCATTGGCCGCTGAGCAGAAGCAAGGGAATGGCTGCGGCGAGGAAGAAGACAGGAGCGATGAGCCCCTTCGTGAGGGTGGCGAGCGCGAGAGCGGCCCACATTACGTAAAAGCGGGCAGGCCGGCGCGATTCCATACCGGTAATAAAACAGTAGAGCGCGAGCAGGAAGAAAAAGCTGAGCACAGCCTCGGGGATGGCAAACCGCGTAAATAGGAACGGCCCGATCGAGGTGAGGATTGCCAGAGCGGCATACAGGCCAGCGCGCCGCCCCCACGCGCGGCCCGCCCATAGCCAGGCGAGCCAGGCGCATCCCAGCAGGGCGAGCGCATTTTGCAGATGGGTAGCGAAGACATTCTGCCCGAACAAGTGGTAAAGGCCGGCGTCGATCCAATAGGGAAGCGGCGGCTTTTCGAGATAACGGATGCCGTCGATCTTGGCCGTAACCAGATCGCCGGTTTCTGCCATGTGCTGCGCCACTTCGGCATGGGAGGCGTCGACATCGTCGAGCAACGGCGGCGTAAAGAGTGAGGCAAATTGCACGGCAACAAAAACGACCGCCAAAAGCGCCCAGGCCGCCCAAGTGGAAATCGCCTGTTGCGAATGAGAAGCGGGGATGGATTCAGTCTTCATGGTCAATTGCGCAGATATCCAATCCTTGCCTCACCGCGGCTTCGGACCGCCGGGCAAAGCTGGTTCGCTCCCGGGGGCCCAATCATTTGGAAGTCCGGGCGACGGGAGACGCGAGAGATCCGCAACGGGGTGAGCTTTCTGGGCCTTGCGGCCCGGAACGAACCGTACGCGGCGAGAAGCGCAGCCGGAGCGCTGAAATCAGATGCGCCTGCTCGAATAAGCTTAGGATAGCAGCAAGGAATTCAGAACGTTGCAGCCTGCAAGACGCCAAAACCGACCACGAAAGATGATTCGACCTCGACCGTCCTGAAGGTGCAGAATAGAAAGAAGCAAGGTTAATATTCGATGAATTCCAGCTCTTCCTTTCCCAAAGAGCAATTGAAACAGGCAGGCGAATCGGAATTGGGGCGTCAGTTCGGCGCTTGGCGCCGCATGTTGGCCGAGTGCGGGCGCAAGCCGAGTCGGCGGCGTGTGCACGCTCTTCGAGTGGCCACTCTGCGCTTGCAGGCGAGAACCGAACATTGTCTAAACCGGTTGGGAGAGGATGATTCCACGGGCCGCGTGGTCCGGCGCTGGAACAAGCAGGCGGACAAACTGCGCAATGCGCTGAGTCTGGTGAGAGAAACGGATGTCCACCTGGCAAAGCTGAACCAACTTCGCCGATCGGTTGGCACTCCAGACGAGGACCACTCCCGCTTGAACCGTATCTGCCTGAGCCAGATTGCAACCGTTGAAGGACGGCTTGAGCGGACTCGGAGGTCTGCAGCGAATAAACTGGGCGACGAGATTGAAAAACGCCGGGGGAGGCTTGCGCGCCTGAGCAAGGAGATCGCACAGAGCCCCATGCTCGGCAAACTCCTGACAATGCCTTCTGACAAATCCGAACGATTCAGCTTGATTGCCGGGCTGGCCGCGGACGCGAATTCGCTGAATGCAAGAAGTCTTCACGAATACAGAAAGCGGATCAAGACGGTGCGCTATCTTGCCGAAATGGCTGCCGACGATGATGCGCTGGCCGCGCGGCAGGTTACGGCCCTCCGAACCATGCAATCGGCGGTGGGTGAGTGGCACGATCGCCAGTCACTCAGCAAAGAGGTGAGCGCGATTCGGAAGGGTCGCCAGCGGGAAGGCGAACTTGTGGACTTGCTGAGAACGCTGGCCGGGGAATCCTTTGAGCGCGCGCTGGAGGTCTGCCGGCGCACGATTACGCGCCTGCTGGAAGAGAGCTACAAAAGGCCGTCATCGGTCAAGGAACTGCCTGCGCGCCGACCGGTCCAGGAAGCGGAGCTTCCAGGTGGCCTGAGTCGAAGCCGGTATGCATGACACCACAAACCTCTTCGCCTGAATCCCCAAACACCGCTACGCTTGAAACGAAGTGACGAACCTGAATCCAGGGCGTGACGTCTAAGTCTGCAATCGGGACGGATAGCATCACGAATCCACTTGATGCAACAGTCGGGAGATCAACTTGTTTTCGACAATCCGGGATGGTCTCGATGCGATGAGAGGCAGCCGGACGCGAGCCCTCGCTGTGCTTCTGGTTTTCGCTTCGGCTCTGTTGGCGCAGGATAAGGCTGTTTCTTCGGCTCCAGTTTCTCCTGGAGCGAGCCTCCGCCGATTTGAGATCGGCGGGCAAGCCGCGGATATGCGGTTGGGCGGATGCTTCGGAGTGCCTCATTGCACCACGCCGCAGTTCGGCCTTGGGGCAAGTGCTGCGTTGAACCTCGATTCTCACTTCGCGATTGCGTCGAGCTTCAATTTCTTGCCGCGAACAGATATCTACCATGGCTATTTCATCAATGGCGCCGCGGAGGGAGGCCACCTGCAAGAATTTGTGATGGGACTGAGGGCGGAAGTACGGGCCAGGCGATATGGATTCTTTGCCGATGCTCAGCCGGGGCTGGTGAACTGGAGCCAGGCGCTGACCGGAGAAGCGCTCACGCCCACCGGGCCGGGCACGTTCGACGTGACGAATCTTAACGGAGGGCGCACATTCCTTGCCTTGAAATTCGGCGGCGGAATTGAGTATTCACCGGATGCACGCGTGCATCTTCGGATGGACATGGGCGACCTGCTGGTGCGCTATGACGATACTTTGCAGATTCACTTTCCCAACCAGACCCTTTCGTTCTGCGACTCTCCGTGCAAGCCGTGGCTCAACAGCCTGCAGACGACGGCGGGAGTCTATTTCGGAGTTGGAAGGCCGATGGTTTGGACGCCGCCCGATATGCGCGCGCCGCCGAAGCATCGTTTCTGGAACGACACGAATATCGCGCTGATCGGAGTGAGCCTGCTGGGTCAGGCAGCAGATGCCATCACAACGCAACGGTTTATCCATGATGGCTTGAAAGAGGGAAATCCCCTGGCATCGCCCTTTGTGAAATATGGATGGAGCGGGCAAATCGGCCTTGCGGTTTTGACGAACGGAGCGGAGATTTCAGGAATGTACGGCTTACATCGAATGCATCAGCACTGGATCGAACGAGCCGTTCCAATTGCCATCGCAACGGCAAGCGCGATTGCTGCCTATCACAATTCGCAGGTGAGCACCTCGATCAATCACTGAGCCTTGGCGGCAAGATGCGGATCAGCGTTCAACACGATCGTGTATCTTGACCGCAGAACATAACTCCACTTTCAGGGAGAGCGTGCGTACTTCCGATGCCGACATTTGCTGCGATTGATATCGGTTCAAACTCCTGCAGGCTGAAGATAGCAAAAGTTGTGGCGCACCGTCTGAAGACGCTGCACGAGGATCGCGAGGTAACACGCCTGGGCGGCAGCGTATTCGACACCGGCCTGGTGTCGCCGGAAGCGATGGCATCCACGCTGCGGGCGCTGAAGCGTTTCCAGCGGGCCGTGCAACAACACGGTGTGGACCGGATTCGCGTTGTAGCCACGGCGGCTATGCGCGATGCGCGCAATGCGCCTGCATTTCAGGCTTGGGTGAAGGCCGAAACCGGCTGGAATATTGAAACGATCTCCGGACTTGAAGAAGGCCGGTTGATTCATCACGGGCTCATGGCGGGCGAGCCTGGGGTGGCCGGCAGGGTTCTTCTTGTCGACCTGGGCGGGGGAAGCTGCGAGATCACGCTTTCTGAACATAAGCGCATCAAGGAGACCATCAGCCTGCCATTGGGCGCAGTGCGGCTGACCGAAGAATTCCTGGAGGAAGATCCGCCGACAGCAGAAGGAATGGCGCAGATGCGCCACCTGATCGCGCGCGAGCTGAGGCGTGCTCACCGGCGGATTCATGTATTGAAGGTACCGCTGGTGATTGCCACATCCGGAACGGCTGCAGCGCTGTCCGATGCCTGTGCGGCGATGGGCAAGCTTTCGAGGAAGCCCCGAAGTTTGAGCGGAGTTGCGCCAACGCCGGAAGTGCGTAAGCTGGCCAAGAAGCTTGCGAAGATGACATTGCCTGAAAGAGAAGCCGTTCCGGGAATCGGACCTCGACGCGCGGAGATCATTGTCGCCGGCGCGTCGGTGTTTGCGGAGTTGCTTGAGAGCTTCGCGCTCAAGGGGTTTCGGTATTCGCCGCTTGGGTTGCGCGACGGCATCCTTGCCCAGATGCTGGCGGAGCAGGATGCGCGAGCCGCCAGCCACCGCGAATTTGAGCAGGAACGATGGCAAAGCGTCCAGGGAACTGCGCGGCGCTATGGCGTCGATCTTCGACAGGCTGAGCCTGTGCGCGCTCACGCGCTGCAGCTTTTTCACGAACTGAAGGTGCTACACCAACTGCCGGATGAATACGAAAGTTGGCTGGCCGCAGCCGCGGTGCTGCGCGACACCGGCAAGTTTATCAACCACCAGGGACACCACCGGCACACGCAATACATCGTTTCCAGTTCTGAGATGTATGGGTTTACGCAGGTACAAAGGACGATCGTGTCGGCCATTGCACGGTATCTGGGCAAGAGCCGTCCTCAGCCAGGCGATCGAGCCATGCGCAACATCCCGACCGTCGAACACAAGGAGGTGCAGAGGGCCGTGGTGCTCCTGCGTCTTGCCGTGGCATTGAACCAGGACCGCGCGAGCGACGTGCTGCGCGTTTCGGCCAAGGTTTATCCCAAGCGGGTTTATATCGAGTTGCGGCCGGGGCGAACCGGGGCGGAACTGGAGTTGTGGTCGCTGCGCAAAGAGGCAGACTATTTCCGCGAAGTCTTCGGGCGGGAGCTTTTTCCCACGCTGTCGTAGATCGACCGAGCCATGCGGGGATCGACGAGCCACTGGAGAAGTGGGGGGTGCTTTGACATATCGATGCGGGCAACTGAGCCTTTGCGCATGCGTACCCCGGCACCGCCGTTCCCGGTGATGATCCGGCCCAGGAATTTGAACAGGTTTGGATTGTGACCCACCATCAGCACATCATCCCGGTCGGCATACTTTTCCAGCAGCCGCTGGAATGCGATGAAATCGGCGTCCGGGCCGAGGGCGGAGCTGACCTCAACCTTCGCGTCGTATCCGAGTTCGGTCCCCACGAATTGCGCGGTCTGCAGCGAGCGTTTGAGTGGACTTGAAACGATCATGTCCACCTGCACCTTGAGCGCCCCCAGAAGTCGACCCATCAGCATACATTGGTCCTTGCCTTCCTTGATCAGGCCGCGTTTGGCATCGACTATGGGGTTGCCGCGAGCAAGTCCGGCGTTGGCATGGCGCATGAGATACAGGTTCATGGGGTTTGGGTCGCCGGAGGAGGGACGTCTTCTGGCTCCTTGAAAGTTGATTTTAACACGTCTTTAACATTGCAGAAGGGTTAACCACTTTGCCCGAAAGCCAGCTCGGAAAGCCTCTATTCTGCGTATAATCTGCCAACGGAGTCTGTTTAGGGGCAGAATAGAGCCTAAATGAAGATCATTGCGCACGGGCGCTACTCCAAATCGAACGCGTATGGAAGCAAATAAGTACTGCGTATACAACAGAGCCAAGGAAAGTACTCTCAGCGCGGGAGTTACGGTTATCGACACCACCCTGGAGCCGCTCAAGGTCCTGAGGGTGATGATCGAGGGGCTCGCCTTAAACTCGGAAACCGGCCTGTGGCTCAATCCCCTGCGCGACGTTCCGAGAGTTCCGCGACTGGCTCCCTTCGATCTTGTTTATCTCGATAAAGATCAGCGGGTTATCCAGGGAGCTGAACTACTTCCCGGCATTGATTTTCCAGATTTTGCCGACCGGCCCGAGAGCGCCCTGGTCTTGCCGTTCAAGACGATGTCTTCATCGCATACCGGGCCAGGCGATCTCCTCGCGATTGAAGTGGCCGAGGAACCTGTGACCGGACTTGCGGAGCTGGTTGGACAGGCGGAACGGACGCCGGAGATTGTGCAGATCGAGGAAGAGCCGCCGAAGTGGAGGCCGAACATTATCGAGACTCCGCCAACGGCCGAGCCTCCGGAAATCGAGACGATTCCTGACTCCCAGATCGACGAGAGCAAAGTTGCCGAGCCGGCAGATACCGAACGGCCCTTCTTTGTGAGCAAAGCAAAGCTTGCGGAACCCGTGGTTGAGCCGAAGGAACCGGAACCGGCCAGGGTTTTGCCGGTTCAGCCGGCGGCGAAGCCGCTGCCCCCCAAAACGCCCGTACAGAAAGCGGTGCCCGCTGCGCCAATCGCTAAGGCCCCTGTTGCGCAGAAGGCTAAGGCGGTCGCCCCGCCGAAAGCTTCTCCCAAACCAACGGTCGCGATCGGGAAGGATGCGGAAGCGGCCGAAAAGCCGGAAGCTGAATCTGAAGCAAGAGTACCTGTCGTACTGCGGGTGCTGCGCTGGCTCTACCCTGACCTCTCTCCTCCGCAGAATCATCGCGCCGCGGTTCGCCGACCGACCTCGGAGATGGTGGCGTATCAATGGGTGGACGGTGAGCTCCTCCCGCTCGAAGTCAGCGACATCAGCTCGACAGGTGTTTACGTGAAGACGGAACAGCGCTGGCAGCCGGGCGAACGGGTTTCGCTCATCCTTCAGAGAAAGGGACCGCCGGAGGAAAGTCCGGAACGCCAATTCCTGGTGGATGCGGGAGCAGTGCGCTGGGGCCACGACGGAGTGGGGCTGGCGTTCATCCTTCCCCCGGGAATGGATGTCCACATCTGGGAAGGCCCTCTGAAAAGGAGGGATGACGAGAGGGAACCGGAGTACGTTCTCAGAGAGTTCCGAATGTCTCGCGCTCTGGGCTTTGTAGGACGCATCTGTCCAGCAGTGGTGAAGGAAGTTGATCTTTTGCTGCATCGGAATTTAAGCAATTACCGGCTCTCGAGCGCGGTGGAGATCGCGTTAAAGGCCGAGATGATGCTTGCGAACGATCCCCATGCAGACGAATTGAGCGCTCCGGCGGAGATGGTGATGCGGATCCTCGAACTGGGCTCGTGGGCGGAAGGGGACCTCATGCACAAGCTATGGGCGGGAATGCTGGCGACTTCCTGCACTGAAGGGGGACAAGACACATCGAATCTGGTATTTGTGGACATTCTGACCGCAATGACAGTGACGCATGCCCGCATTCTTGCGGCCGCCTGCGAAAAGGCGATAAAATTCACATCCAACCGCGGCGTGGTTTCATCTTTTCCCCTGTACTTCTCCGCCGATGAAGTCATGAAGATTGCGGGCACGAATGATCTGAGCAAGATCCATCGGACGATCGCATTGATGTCTGATTACGGATTGTTTGAGAAGAGTGTGAAGTCCAGCTTTATTGCCACAACCGAGCAGACCAAAGCAACTCCCACAAGCATGGGACTGCGGTTTTATGCGCATTGCAAGGGACAGAGAGAAGTGAAGTAGCAAGGGGCGGCGATTCCTGAACCGGATACTGCATTCCGTCGAGAATTGGCAGACGTTGGCGCGCCTGTTGCATGTCCTTCATAAAGCAGTGTGAACAGCCGCAGGAATTGGATCGACGGCCGCCTGACCAAAAACTCTGATGATCGGAATCAGAAGCGGCAACCGCCGCCAGAAGAATTGGCCAGCCTAGGCTCTGGCGGATGAGGTAGGCTATTCACAAATCCGGGAATCGGATACCCGGTTTCTGCCGTATTTGGATTCAGAATTATGCCTTTTGGGAAGAGTTGGGCAACGATTTGATGCACTTATGACGAATTGATAGGTGCGACGGAGAAAGCCCAAGAAAGACCGCCGCAAAACGGCGATTTCCAAGGACCGAGGGCATATGGAAGCCACAAAACATTGCGTGTACAACAAGGCCACTGAACGCTTTCTCAGTGTCGGAACCACCGTGACAAACACGACCGCCGAGCCCCTGGAATTTCTGGAGGCGCCGGCGAATGCCGACACGATGTCAGCCGAATGGGGAATCTGGCTCCGTCCGTTCAACACCATTCCCAACGACCGCATCCAGTTCCCTATCGATGTGGTGTATCTGAATGAAGATCGCCGTGTCGTCAAGGGTTTTGAATTGACTCCTAACGACACCTGGCCGCAAGTTGAAGATCACATTGTGAGCGCTTTGATTCTTCCGTATCACAGCGTGGACTCCTCGCGTACGTATCCGGGAGATCAATTCATTATTTGCGAGGCGCAGGAACTGGTGAGGCAGCTTGCGCGGGTTCCCGACGTGAAAGACGCCGAGTCGAGAGCAAATTGCAGAGAGGGCGGGCTCGATGCCTCTTGCCTTGGCCCAGAGGCCACAGCGAAGGCGGAGAAGAACACTGAGCCTGGAGTTACGGGCAAAGGCGACAGCTTAAGGGGTTCGCGCAAACTTGAAATTGTGCGGTCGGCCGCTCCGGGGGAGCCGGCGCCGAGCCAGTTCGGAAGGGGTTCCTTGCGGTCCGACACTGTGCCCCAGACAGCCGATCCGGGCAGCAAAAAAAACCCGCAGACGAATCTCGAACCTGACGAGATTGAATCGGTGGTTTCGCAGGTGTTGCAATGGTCCAGAACAGGCGGCGTGAGGGCTTCCGCCGATGCGAACGGATTGGATATCACGGCTTTGCCTCTCGGTTCGGGTGCGGCTTCGGGATTTTTGGGCGATATTGACATCAGCTCGAGAGACTTGAAGTTCACCGAAGACCGGCAGAGTGCCTTGCGCAATGTGAATGAGATCGAGGACCTTGAAGCACCACGCCAGAACGACCGGGAGAACGACGCATATCGAAGTCCGGACTTCGAAACAGTGATTTCGGAGGTTATGCAGTGGGCCGAGGAAACCGGGAGGCCGGTGGGGCGGGCTCAGGAACAAATACGGTTGGCTCCGTCTTCAGGCAAGGCCCGTGCCGCGGTGCCGGGCGTTGCCACCCAAGCATCCTCACGGAGACCTGGGAGCGGCGCAAATGCAGGGAAGGTAAAGCCAAACGGACATTCTATAAAGTCCCGAGTCGGGCGTTGGGCGGATGAGTTGACGGCACCGCTGGCGAAGACTTCCGGCACGGCGCTCCGCGGAGACCAGCGGCCGGAGGTGCCGGATCTATCAAAGGGCGAACGGATCAGCAGCATGCAGGCTGTGCTTCACAAGTTCAAGGAGAACGGGAAAGTCCTGTTCACGGCCGAAGGCATCCACACGCTGAAGACTCGATTTGTGCACTGGCTGGATGAGGGAAGTGTCAATGCGAAGAGAGAAGGCCCAGTCGACCGAAGAAGATCAAATCGTCATGCTTTGCCCGACCTGATTGCCTATTACTGGACGGGCGGAACTCCGCAGGCACATCGCGTAGGCGACATCAGCAGCACCGGTTTTTACCTGCTCACCAACGAGCGCTGGGTGCCGGAGACGGTGATTCGAATGACGCTGCAACGAACGTTGGGCGATGGCGCAAATTCAGAGGATGCTATTTCGGTCTTGTCGAAGGTGGTTCGATGGGGCGAAGACGGCGTTGGCCATGAATTCATCCTGCTGGACTCAGTGGATATGCGGAGCGGAAGACTGACATCGGGAAAAGAAAGAGTGCAGCAAGCGCTACAACAATACCTCTGAATTCGAGCCGCGGCTATTGTTCGCGTTTTCTGATTCGTTGCGCGTAGTGTGCGGGCACCCGGTGTTGCGCTGAAGATGGCGTACCTCCCCTCTAAAAGACAATCTCCCGCGGTTCAACCGGCTTCGGTGTCCACAGTTCGCTGACCAGCAGGCCGGCCAGCCATTTCTCTTCACGGATGAGAACGAAATCGGCGTTGGAAAGCGCCTCGCGGTAGTTCGGCAGGCGGTGGACGGAAAGTCCGGTAAGCAGCCAGAACGCGAGGTAGAGGCCGGTGATCAGGGGCCGGGCGACGACCCATCCAAAGAGCCCTTCGGGGACGGCGAACTCAGAGACAAGCCAGCGCGCGGCGGGTGTGACATGGGCTCGCATCTTGGTTGCCAGTTCGCTCACTTCCCGCGTGGTGAGGCAGTCGAGGAAAAAGTGAGTTACGACGAGATCGTAGGGGTGGGGCGGGAAGTCGATTCGGCGCGCGTCGCCAAGGTGAATGCGCAGGCGACCGATGAAGATGCCGGCATTCTGCACCAGCGCGACCAGCATGTTCTTGCTGGCGTCAAGGGCGTCGACAACGATTGCTCCGTTCTCTTTGAGCAGGCGGGCCGTAAACCGACCATCCCCGTCGCCGATGATCAGCGCAGATCGGCTTGACTGAAGATCGTCGAGGAAGGCGCAACGGCATCGCCCAAGCCAGGGGCCAAAGGTGAGCCACTCCATCCAGCGGTAAGCGCGGGCGAGCGCATTGAAATTCGGCGGTGGCTTCATCGTGCAAGGAGGAAAATCGGAGTGAGCAGAACCAGGTCGGCCGCGGCGCGAAGAGCGACCGAAGTGAAATGCCGACGACGGCAATCAAGAAGTGCAATGAGGAACGCGGCAGCCGCTCCTGCGACGAGCAAAGCCGCGATGCGGAAGTGGATTGGTGCAATCGCGACGGAAAGGGCGAGGCCTGCCGCACCGATAAAGCATCCTTCTGCGAAGATGCGAGAGCCGGTTTTGCGTGATTCCCAAGATTCGATGGCATGGCAATTGAGCCAGGCCAGAGCAGCAAGGAATGCGATTGCGGCGAAAAGAGGCGCGACTTGTCGAACGGTTCCGAAGCTGATGGGCATTTGCGACAGCGTGGGAAGCGCACATCCTGCGGTGAAGAGTACGCCGACGAGGAATTCCTTGGAGAGCAGCGGCGCCAGCCAGGATGGCGGTTTCCGGCGGGAATGCACGCCGGAAAAATAGGCGAGAGCGGCGGCGGCTAAAACCGAATCGTGCCTCCGCAGCAAGTCCGGCATGAGAGTGAGGATGATGGCAGCCGAAGCGGCAGCGGCACCGAAGGCTGCCGGAGCCAGGACGAGGCGATGCCGCCAGTGAAACAGGTGGCGCTCGCGGAGTCGATCAAGCGCGTTGGAGCGAAGGCCGGCATACGCATCGAGCAGGCGATCGCCGATATAGACCGACCAGGTGGTGAGAGCCAGCAGCACGGGAACCCACGCAGGCAGGTGGAGACCGGCGGCCCATGCGAAAGCCAGCGACCACACGACGGCGACCGTCGGGGCATCAAGGCTGGCAAGATGCCACAGGCGCAAAGGCGCAGGCGCGTCGTATCCATGCGCTGCCCGATCGATGGCGGGCAAGTGGCCGAGGGCGCAGCTTTGTGCCGGCGGATTTGCAAGGGGAAGCGGCATCTTCTCCATTTTAGATTCCGTGACGCGGATTCGAGTTCAGGCGGTGGAATGCCCCGGAGGATTTTTCGGCGCGGAGTTTCGACTTGCGCTGGGCCGGAGTGCTGCAGATTCACGCCGCGGATAGACTTTGCTGGACAAGAGCCTGAAGTTTGGCGTGTACATCGGCAGCGCTTAAGAAGATCGGGGTCTTGAGGCATTGCAGAGTGAGCTGCTGGGTGTCTGGCGAATAGTTCCAGGTGACCTCGACGCCAAATTTGGATGCGGTGCCGCTGTTGCCGGCGAGGTTCATGCCGGCGGAATTGGCTTTGGCGGTCAATGCGGCGAACTGAGCCGGGGTGATGTTGGAAAAGGCGAGCGGCGGATTCTGTGACACTATGTGCTCCATTCTTTTGAGTCGCTGATTCTTATTGTGCGCGTTTGGGAGAATTAATCGGCAACGACCGGCGTTTCTTTGATCCTGCTGAGAGCGGTGCGGCAAGGCTTCTCGAATCTAAAGAGCCGGGACTGCCCCAGTTCAACATGTCAGCTATGTCCCCGGTCCGTACCAACCCCTTGTCTACCCCCCCGGGGGGTCTTGGCGTAAATTATTCATTGCAATTGGCTTATCGGCTGTCCGGTGCGCTAAATATTTCTCAGCAAAGGACTTATCCGCAAATATTTCTCAGCAAAGAAGTTAGGTTTGCCTTTCAGGCAGTGGCGATGCGATTGACTCATGCTCTCATTGTGCGCGTTTCGGGGAATTAATCGGCAAGGGGCGGGGGAAAGGGACACGCATTACCCTGCCAACCTGCGACCTGGCACATCGGGCGCGGCAGCTCGTGATTCGGCTTACGCGACGATTCCGAGTTAACGACCACTCACCCGCAATTCTTGCCATTGATCGAATCACCATACCAAGCACTGTCATTCTGAGCGCAGCGAAGAATCTGCGGTTGTCTCTGGGAATTCGACCGGCAATTACTTCCGAATTGGCGACCACACACCCGGAACTCAGAAGCAGGGATGATTTACCCCGCATCGATGAAACAGAAGCCAATCAGAGAGGCTTGTAGCTCCCTTTGCCCCACGGAACTTCCACCGATGTGGAACACTCGTTTGTGGACACGGATACCTTGAGAATACCTGCGTCTTTCCCTTTCACGTTCGGCAGTGTAATCGCAGCGCCATGACCGTGTGCATCTGCGTGAAAGACTCCATCGTGCGACTCACCTTCGGATAATGCATGGAATGCAACATCGGAGTTTGGTGCCAAACCGTCGGCATAGAGCATTACCGCAATCGCTTCGGGCAGCGCCAATCGCGCTTCAAGTCGACAACTGCGATCTTGGCTTTGGATCGGGTAGGGAACGACTGTTCCCGGAACAGCAAGCTTTCCATCTGGCGTCGCCAGGATGAATCGCGCTGGTTCGCCCCGTGCCGCTTGAATCGCGAAGTCCACCTCGTCATCTTCGTCGACAGAATCACGATTCTCCTGATCAGGGCGAGGCTTGTGCGCCATCAGGAGTCCCTTCGCGTTGACGTATACATCGCCTGGCATCAACTGTGGCGCCGACCCTATCTTCCAAATGGCCAACACGTATTTCTGTTTTTGGGCAGCTCCAACGACATACGCCCTGTAGACCGCAACGTGACGTTGCTCCCAATCGTTTTCGCCGATTTTAGAGAACACAATGTGAAGTCCAGCCGGGTTCTTTTCATTGGGCCGAGCTTCATCGAAAGCCACCTCTCGGCGGAGCGAAGCCACCGCACTCTCTGGGAGTTTATCCACGGAGTCCTGGGCAAGACAGGCAATAAGCGGTGACCCAAGGCATAGCAGGGATAAGAGCAAAAGTCTTTCCTTTGCAGGGGGCATAGAAGAAGTTTGCTCCCCTCAAATGGCATTGCACAAGAGCGAGGAATCAAAGTTCGCTGCCGTCCCCGCGTTCAGCCTCAATCGTCGGATTTTCGATATCCGATAATTTGGGGGAGGGAATTGCGCCGGTTCTGGCCCTATCACCGCCTACTCGGACCTTTGGCGGGCTTTCGCTCTTCCAGGCGCACTCCAAGAAGGATCGCCGAAAGGCCCGCGGCTAAAGCCGCTGATTTTGCAACCCCGCGTTCAGGGGCCTGAAGGCCCCTGCTCCCTCCGCTGCTTGCTCCCTCCGCTGCTTGCTCCCTCCGCTGGCGACCTACTGATTTCTTGCATCGCGGACCTATCACCGCCTAACCGGAAGTTAGGAACAGCAAATGCGTATCCTTCAGTCCGCTGCGCTGTCGGTGGGGTGGTACAACAACCGCGTGAACCTGAGGCGCATCTTCAGAATCGTTGAGTGGGTCAACTGCCGGGTTGTAAAGCCATCAACAAGCTCAATGTGCAGTCCCAGGGGTGCTAAAATCAGTCAG
>DATKPJ010000135.1:0-36380 GCA_035524195.1 Occallatibacter sp. | reverse complement strand
TCATCGCCCGATCGCGCGCACATCGAAGAAGTGCTTCGTGGGCTCAATCGCGGGTCTTTTGTGGGCCAGGTCGCGCTGTCGCCGGATGGCAAAACACTGGCCTGGATACAAGGGGCCCGCGAAGGAGAGGAGATCGTAGCTGCGCCCATGGAGGATCTGAAAGAGTCGCGGAGAATTACGGCAGCAGCGAATCCAGATCAGCACTGCCGGGAGAGCGAGATTGCTTGGGAGCCCGACTCGAAGGCGCTGGCGTTCTTCTCGGACTGCGCAAGTCCGGGCGAACAGGACGACCTCTATATTTCTCCGATTGGAGGGCCGGCGCGCCGCCTTACCCAGTTGAAGGGCTATGAGAAGTCGCCAGCCTTTTCTCCCGATGGTAAAAAGATCGCGTTTCTCTATGTAGAGGGAGCGACACGGCCTTCGGGCGCACTGGCCGCCATGAAGCCGTGGTCCGGAGTGATCGGCGAGGACAACGTGGAAGTGCAGCGAGTCGCGGTGGCGCAAGTTGACGCGAGTGCTCCTCTCGCGCCAACCGAAGTGACGCCCGCCAATCTGCATGTCTACGAGTTTGACTGGTCGCCCGATTCCAAGGCTCTCACGTACGTGGCAGCAGACCCGCCAGGAGAAAACAACTGGTGGGTGGCGAAGTTGTATGTGCAGAAGCTCGACGGCGCGCCGCAGGCAATTCTTGCGCCCGCCGATGTGTCCGGCCAGCTCCATGGGCTTCAGATCGCGGTGCCGCGGTGGTCGCCGAACATGAAAGAGATCGCCTTCATTGGGGGATTGATGAGCGACCAGGGCTCGACGGGAGGCGACGTTTGGGTCGTGTCGGCGGCGGGTGGTCAACCGCGCGACCTAACCGCAGGTCGTCCCACTTCGCCTGCCTGGATGGAATGGGACGGCGATGATCATCTTTATGTGACCGAACTGGCGGGCGGAAATTCGCAACTCATTCGCCTTCATCTGAAAGGCGACCACCTTGACTCTTCCGGATTGGTCACTTTTGAGTCGCCAATCTTCAGCATTCCGGGAAGCGTGGGTGACGGCCGGATGGAACTTAGTCTTTCGTCTAGCGCCAATCATTCCGCGTTTGTGTTTCGTGCCAGCACCTTCAATCATCCCGTTGAAATCTATGAGGCATTGGCGAACCGTGTCATGAGTTCCGGGCTCAGCGGCGTCATGCAGTTGTCGCACTTCAACGACGGATTGGAGCCTGCCTGGGGAAAGTCTGTCTCGCTGAATTGGAAGAGCGATCAATTCAGGGTGCAGGGCTGGCTGCTTCTCCCCAGGGGCTACGATCCGGCAAAGAAATATCCGCTCATTGTGGAGGTGCATGGAGGGCCCGCGGCGGCCGTAGTCCCGCGTTGGGGCGCAGGTGGAGGGCTTAGTCCGGCTGCTTTCTCGGCCCTGGGCTACTTCGTCTTGCAACCGAACCCCCGCGGCAGTTTCGGACTGGGTGAAGAGTTTACCCAGGCGAATCGCAAGGATTTCGGCTACGGTGACCTGCGCGACATCCTCGCCGGAGTGGATGCGGTCGAGGCGAAATACTCCATTGATCCGAATCGCGTCGGCATTACAGGCTGGAGCTACGGCGGCTTCATGACCATGTTTGCCGTGACTCAGACGCAGAGATTCAAAGCGGCTGTCGCAGGTGCCGGGCTCTCTGACTGGCTGAGCTATTACGGCGAAAACTCCATCGACCAATGGATGATCCCGTACTTTGGCGCCTCGGTGTACGACGACCCGGCCGTCTACGCCAAAAGCTCCGCGATCACGTTCATCAAACGGGCGCACACACCGACGCTGGTGGTGGTGGGCGACCGTGACGGGGAGTGCCCCGCGCCGCAGTCCTTCGAGTTCTGGCATGCGCTTCGCGATGAGCACGTCCCGACACAACTTGTGGTGTATCCAAATGAGGGACACGGCTTTGTGAATCCGGCCCATCGACGCGACGTGATGGACCGGGCTGTCGAATGGTTTGCGCAGTATATGCCTCCCGGCTCCTGATCCTGAGTTTGCTCCCCATTGGCTGCTAAAGGAGTCTATGAGAATGAGAAGCGGGACAAGCAGGCAGGAACCCTGGCGTGTAAGCCCGCCCTGATACACTTTTCTTTGGAGAAAAACAGAGCGTGTTTCGTCGACCGGCCCTATGGATATTTGTGGTTCCTGAGGCCGATTGCCCCAACAGCCCAGATGGGCTGCCGGTCACTCGTGGGCATGCGCACGGACCGCTTTCAACTCATACTTCCTTGTGACTTGGAAAGACCGTTCCGCAGTTGGAGCAGGTGGGGCGGGGAGGATTCATGCGGCGGTATCTGACGCTTATTTATTTGCTGTTCTTGACCGTTCCGGCGGGGGTTTCGATTTCCGGCTGTATTCGCAACCCGGCCGGGAACTATTGCAATGGCCAGGGCTACGGAACGAAAATCACGGATGTCTATACCATCAACCTGCAGCCGAGGACGACCGGGATCTCGCTTGCCTTTGGGCAGACCCGCCAGATTACGCCACCCACGGCTCAGACCTGCAAAGGGCAGTCGGCGAGTGTCACCTCGTATACGTATGGAACAACAAATAACCAGTTAGTCGACATTTCTCCGACGGGCAGCATTTGCGCCGGTATCTGGAACCGCAACTCCGGCGGCGGCATCGCCGATTACACCATCTGCAACCCGCCGAGTTCTTCCCCAAAAACGGGGGGACTTCCTTTCAGCACGGCATATATCACAGCTTCGGCTGATGGCGTCACGTCGAATCCGGTGGAAGTTTATGTGCATGCCACGGTCAGCAGTATTTCGCTGGCGCTTGTCGGCACGACGCAACCACAGCAGTGTTCTTCCCAGGGGACCGTCGCGCAGCTTGACGCAGAGGCCTGCTACTCCGGCGCCAACAATGCGCAATACGAGCTCTGTGCTCCGCCGGGGCTAACCACCTATTCCTGCAAGGACGGTCTTGATCGTGCGCACGGTGTCACTTCCGTTCCTGACTGCTCAACTGCCATTGGACCTCTGACCTACAACGTGGGAACGGCCTCGGTCGCCACCATCAACCCTGAGAACAACCAGATCACCGCAGAGTTGCCGGGAACGACAGCGATTACCGCGAGCGTTGGAGGATCGGGGGCTTCGGCTGGATACTTCTCCACCTGCCCGCCTGCGAAGATCTCCGTTACTTTGGCCAACGGAAATACCGCGGGAACTGTCACGCAAGGCGTGCAACAGAACCTGACCACCACCATCACCGATACGCTCGGGAAGTCGATTACCGGTCTCACGCTCGACTACCAGTCAACGAATCCATTGGAGATTACGGCGGGGGCCGGCGGCGCCATCGCGGCCTCGTTCCCTGGAGCAGCATCGGTGTACGCCATCTGTCAGCCGACCACTTGCAACCCATCGCCTATCAACCAGATTGGACTTTACGGGACCGGGCTCTCGATTTCGAGCAATCCTGTCGATATCACGGTTCCGGGCACCGCCAGTTCTTACATGTGGTTCTCGGCTCCTTACAAATCGCAATACATTGTTCCGGTGGAGTTGCTGACCGGAACGATCGGTTCCACCGTGCGCCTGCCCTATGTGCCGAATTCCATGGTGATGGACCAGAACGGCACCAGTCTCTACCTTGGTTCATCTCATGCCCTTATGACCGTCAACACATCCAGCAATTCGCTGGCCAGCACTCCCAACACGTCAGTGCCCGGGGTCGTGCTCGCGGTATCTCCGAACAATCAAATGCTTTTGATCAACGATCCGATCCGTCAAGTGTTTTACATCTATAACACCGGAGGCACGGTCGCAACGACCTTCAGCGGATTGGGCAGCACGGCACAATGGACACCGGATTCAAAGACGCTCTATGTCACTGACAGTTCATCGTTGAATGATCCAAGCGCTGGCGTCACGGGGCATACCGATACGCTTTACGTTTACAACGCGAATACCGGATGGACAACATATCCCTTGGCTGCCTCGAGCGGGTCCAATCGCGGTGCAACGAACCTGGCCATCACGGTGCCGGGCGTGGGCGCGTTTCTAAGCGGTAATCCCACGGTGGCGCGTACCTGGTGCCCCTCAGGCACGGTCGGCAATTACGCGAGCATGGTGTTCTATCCGCAGGGCGACAGTGTCAATCTGCAAACCGACATCCTCGCCGCCACCACCGATGGACAACATATTCTTGGCGCAACGTTGAATGGAACCGCAGTGACCCTTTCCGATATCTCGGTGAATATCCCTACCACCGGGTGTCCGACCTCGAACGGCGGAAATACACTCGATCCTCTTCCCATCTCCTCCACGGTGAATGCGCCGCAAACACTCAGCATCAGCGCCTCGTCGGTCAACCAGATCGTCACTTCGCCTGCGGCGGTGTCGCAGGGCACATCTACCTCGCCGTATAACCTGAGTTTCATCACGTACGATGCAGGACCAAATTCAAACGGGGCTCTCGCATATTACAAAGTGGCAACGGGAACCCAGGCTCCCGGGACGGTGGGCTATGTCACGCTGGCACCGCCGGCGAACGGCCCGGCGCCGACGGCCCCTGTGGCGGGCGCGTTCAGTCCTGACAACACCCTGTTTTTTGTCTCTTCATCAGGCGACAACCAGATCCATTACATCAACACAACCACGCTCAAGGATACCCAGCAAATCAGTCCCAATTTGCCGGCTTGCGCACCGGATTCGGATCCTGACTGCGTTTTCACCAACGCAACATCACCGGCATCGGGCATCGTGCCGGCTACGGTAATCACGGTGAAACCACGGCCGACAACGTAGTCCGGCGGCACACCATCTTCCTTTCAAAGGCCGGCTTGCAGCCGGCCTTTCTCCCGACCCATGAAGATACACCATCGCGAGCGGACTTCCCGGCGCTCTTTCTGGACGCCGGGACACTCATGTCAGCACGGTAGAATCAGAGCATGATCAAGGGGATCTCTTTCCTGCGGCCGGCGGGCAGCGCCGCGGCCTATGACAGTCTCTCCAGCTTCTTTTCGATGCTTGGATTCGCTGCTGGAGCAGGCTGGAAGGACGAAGTCAGTCGTGGCGCCGCGTTTCTGGCGCCGCTCGGCAATCTCGAATTTGTCGATGGAAGATTCCCCCCGGCGGCTGACATTCTCATCGAGGTGACCACTCTCGATGCAGTGCACCAGGCAGCAAAGACATGGTTAACCACGAAGGCCGGCGCTGAA
Organism: Occallatibacter sp.; assembly: GCA_035524195.1. GTDB lineage: Bacteria > Acidobacteriota > Terriglobia > Terriglobales > Acidobacteriaceae > Telmatobacter. The sequence goes on along the minus strand of DATKPJ010000135.1, from coordinate 31,186 downwards.
GCAGTCACGAGGCTTTCCGATATCACCGACACCGATTGGAAATCACGCATCTTTACCGTGGAACCGGAACCGGGATTTGCCTTCAGCTTCTGGGCATGGGCCGATCCACTGAAAGGCAAGCCGATCGCCGTCGAAGGTGATCTGAGCGCCGAGGGCATGAAGTTTGCCATCGTGGTTGCGCGATGGAATGCCGTCATCACGGAGCGCCTCCTCGACGGCGCAATGGATGCTCTGTTACGGAGCGGAACCGTGCGCTCTGATATCCGGGTCGTTCGAGTGCCTGGTGCATGGGAGATCCCATCCGCCTCGCGTACTCTTGCCGAATCGCGCAAGGTGGACGCGATTGTCACTCTCGGCTGCCTACTCCGCGGTGAGACGGCTCATTATGAAGCGATTTTCAACGAGGTGTCGCGCGGCATCGGCCAATCTCAGCAGGAGACCGGCGTTCCGCACAGCTTTGGCGTGCTGACCTGCGAGACGCTGGAGCAGGCGCTTCATCGTGCCGGCATCAAGGCGGGGAACAAGGGATTCGAGGCTGCTCTCGCGGCTATCGAGATGGTGAGCCTGACGCGCAAGATCAAGCAGGGAGGTGCTGCTTGACCGCGAGCACGCGGCGCAAGTCGCGCGAATTGGCCATGCAGATGCTCTTTCAGGCCGATATCGGCAAGCAGACACCCGACGAAGTACGTGCCACGTTCTGGAAGGCAGGCGATGCGGTGGAGCCTGAAGTGCGCGGATTTGCAGAAGACCTTTTTCGTGTAGCCGTCGCACACCGGGAGAAGATCGACGAACTGATCGCGGCCCACTCCAGGCACTGGCGGCTTGAGCGTATGCCTGCGGTTGATCGCAACCTGCTGCGGATGGCCGTGGGCGAGATGATTGGATTCAAATCCACACCGTTCCCGATCGTGATCAACGAAGCGCTGGAGATTGGCCGCCGCTATGCCGCGCCGGAGTCCATCAATTTTCTCAATGGCATTCTGGATACGATTGCCCGCGAACTCGTCGCAGGCTAGACCACGGGCGAAAAGCATCAGGGCTTCGAATGCCCTGTTTTTCAGGGGCGGAGGCTAAAAACAGAGGCAGTCGCCCGCGGAAGCAGAGAATCGAGCCATCGAACTGCGGTTGCAACCCTGCTTCCTCAATCGGCCTCTAACGGGAAGGACTTTGATTTGAGGTCTTTTCGCACCCCGCTCTTCTTCGCAATCACTGCCTGGCCGCGATTTTACGGCGTACCATGGAATCTGGTACGCTCAGGTTTCTTAGAACGAAAGGAGATAGATACCATGTCACAGGAAAACAAATCTCAAGGTCTCGCGTGGTTTATAGCTGGCCTCGGCGTTGGAGCACTCGTGGGGATTCTCTATGCGCCCAAGAGCGGTCGGGAGACCCGGGAAGACCTTGCACAAAGCGCGCGTGAGGGCTCTGAATACTTGCGCAACAGGAGTCGCCAGGCAGTCGAACAGATGGGAACCATCGTCGATAAAAGCAAGGAGCGGATGAACGAGTATGTTGACCGGGGTCGCGAAGTGGTGGATCGCGGTCGCGCCCAATGGGAAGAATTCGTCGAGAGAGGGAAAAGCCTCGTTTCAGATCAGACGGGCCGCGTGGCAAACGCCGTCGAGGCCGGCCGCGAAGCGTACCGCGCCGCCGCAAAGCCAACCGAATCCGCCGAATAGTTTCTGCTTTGTCCGGGCCGGATTGCCGGTCCGGATTTCAGGTCCGAGCCTCTTCCTGGGGATGGGAATGAGAGTGGAGGCGCATGACCGGAGCCCCGTGGCGCAGCCGCTCTTAGACGCGGGAATTCCTCCATTCTGAGAGCGCTCAACCACAACGCTGCATAGCCGCAGATATTTTGCGCGAGATCTTGATTTATGACCAACAACACCGAAACGATCATTTTGATCATCTTCGTCGCCCTTACAGGGTTGGCTGTGTTGATGCAGGCCTCGGTTCTTCTCGCGATGTTCATCATCATGCGCAAATCACTCAAACTCGTGCAAGAGAATGTGGAGGAATTGCGCACCAAGGCTCTGCCCATACTGAGCGAGGCAGGGGACTTCATGCACCGCGTCGGTCCAAAACTCGAATTGGTAGCAAATGACGTTTCGGAACTGGTGCACGACCTGCGCGTGCAGGGGAATGAACTGCAGACTTCCGCGAACGAAATCATGGAGAAGATGCGCCGCCAGACGAGCCGCATGGACGCGATGCTCACAGGTGTGCTGAATACTTTTGATCGCGCCACAGGCCTCTTGAACGAAGTCATCGGTGCTCCCCTGCGGCAGCTCAATGCGGTGGCCGCCTCTGCCAGGGCGATATTTAATTCTCTTGTCTCCAAGGCTCCCGCACCCGCACCAACGCATGCGGCTGCCGACAAAGATCTATTCGTATAATTAAACCCGTCTGGAGGTTATGCCCCATGCGCGTGAGACGGGTGTTGCCACTTGTTGCAATCCTGGTGGGCGCTTCTTTGTCGACGCTTGCCGAGCCCACTCCTCAGACCGCTCTCCTTGTGCTCTCAAAGCAGGCGCACACTCTGGCCATTGTCGATCCCCAAACTCTGCAAATCGTGGCACGCGTCCCCGTGGGTGACGATCCGCATGAGGTCGCAGCATCTGCGGACGGCCGGACTGCGTACGTCTCGAATTACGGGTTCGGCGCATTCCATACACTGGCGGTTGTGGATCTTGTCGCGCAGAAGCCGCTCCCGTCGATCGACCTGGGCCCTCTTCGAGGACCACATGGGCTCGCGTTCAACGAAGGCAAAGTGTGGTTCACAGCCGAGGCGGCCAAATGTATCGGCCGCTACGATCCAGCGACCGGCAAGGTGGACTGGATCATGGGAACCGGACAGAACCGGACCCATATGATCTACGTGTTTCCCGGGGCCAAGAGAATCATGACGACGAATGTGAGTTCAGGAACGGTAACGATCCTGGATCACACGGAAAGGCCGGCTGGCATGCCCGGACCGCCGCCGGGAATGGCACCTCCGCCCGGAGGCCCTGGCGGTCCGCCGCATGGCCCACCTCCCGGCCCTCCGGGTGGCGACTGGAACGAAACAGTGATCCCCGTTGGCCATGGGTCCGAGGGGTTCGATGTTTCCCCGGACGGGAAACAAGCCTGGGTAGCAAATGCGCAGGACGGGACGATCTCCATCATCGATCTCGGTGAGAAACGAGTCGTTGAGACGCTGCAAGCGAACGTGCCCGGCGCCAACCGGCTCAAGTTCACTCCCGATGGCAAGCTGGTGCTGGTTTCCGCGGGGCCTGACCTGGTGATTCTCGACGCGGCTACGCATCGGGAAGTGAAAAGGTTGGCGCTTGGTCACGGGTCGGGAGGCGTTTTGGTGCAGCCGGACGGCCAGCGGGCGTATGTGGCCTTCAGCCCCGACAACTATGTCGCGGTCATCGATCTGAAAACACTCAGCCTGGTGGGACGTATCGATCCGGGTGGCAATCCCGATGGCATGGCGTGGGCAGTGCGGCGGTTAGGGAACTAATGCAGACGCGTGAATAGGATGTTGCGGATGTGGCGGCCGATCGTTCTGCTGAGTCTGATGGGAATCCTGATCCCGATTCATGCCGAGACTCGCGTAACGGTGGCACAACTCCGCCAGTTTTTGGGCTCCAAGTCGGCGAGAAAGGCAACTGATGCGCAACTTGCAGATCGGCTGGGTTCGGTTGCTTTATCGGAACAGCTTACAGAAGCCACACTGCGGAAAATTCACGTCGAAACGAAGTTAGGTCCGAAAGCGACTGAACAACTCGACCTTTTGGCTACCACCTCGGTTTTTGGAGCACCGCCCGCGGCAGAAATGCCTGCGATCGCCCCGCCCGACTCGTCCAGTCAACTGCGGATGATCAATGCAGCGGACAAGTTTGTTGGCGTGACACTTCATCAACTGCCCGATTTCCTGGCTTCGCGCGAGACGATCAGCTTCGACAATAGTCCCCAGGTGTCCACTCGAAGACATGCGAAGCCCAGAATCCAGCTTCATTGGGTTCGCAAGTATGATCGTGAGATCGCGTACCGAAATGGGTACGAACTGGTCGACTCGGCTTCAGGTGGAGCTAGGCCCGGTCTTCAACCGTCGCATGCAGGGCTTACCACTTTCGGAGAATTTGGCCCGATTCTGTCCCTTGCTTTGGGTGATGCGCTGAAAGGGAGCATTACCTGGAGCCGCTGGCAGGCAAATACTGCAGGGAAACGGCTCGCAGTGTTTCATTTTGAAGTTCCAAAATCCGTGTCACATTACTTGGTTGACATGTGCTGCTTTCGAAAGTCGCACGACGATCCACAAGAGCTCTCTTTTCGAGATACACCCGGATACGGCGGAGAGCTTTACATCGAACCAGAGACTGGCGTGATCGAAAGGATCACTCTTGAGGCAGGCCTGCCTGCAAATGACCTGGTTGCGTTTGTCGGCATTTCAGTTCAATACGGCAAGGTCAGAATTGGAGAACGAACCTACATCTGCCCCATTCACGGGGTAGCCGTATCGAGGATTCACAACCCTTACTTGCCATCGATAGATGGCATTGGCATCGAGGAATTCGTGAACGAGATTCTCTTCCAGGATTACCACAAGTTCGAATCGAGTTCCCGCATTTTGACCGCCAACCCTGCTGCAGTCCCGAAGTAACGCGCACGACTCGCGGGCTCGGTGTTACTTGATCATGTGGCGGCCGATCGTTCTGCTGAGTCAGTTGCCCAGCGACCGCCGACCGAAGACCTTCCCCCAATTCACGATGACGCGGGCTTGAAACTGAACCTGGATGTTCGCATTTAAATCCAACTGCTCGGTCGCAAGTTCCACTTGTCCGTTGCGGAATGGAATGACCAGGCCCTGTTCGATATCCGCGCTCTGGCTGCCTGCGGTGTATTCCTGCTGCGCGCCGGCGAAGAACGACGTTCCACGCTGATCAAGCAGGCGGTAATAGTCGAACGAAGTCAGATAATCGTTGCGAGGATTTCCGCTTGAAACGCCAACTCCTCCGGTCCAGGTAATGTTCATCACGGCGAGGTTCTTGCCCCAGGAGTATTGTGGCGCGGCAGTGGCTCCCGCCCGCCCGCCATCTCCGCCGCGGATGAAGATGGTTCCGCGCGGAGCCAACGTCATCACAAATCCTCCTTTCGCCGCCACCTGTTGGCGAACCACGAAATCCAAGCGGTTGCCGAAATGAGTCACGCGATCGTTCTGCGCCGATTCGGAATCGAGAACATTCAGCAGGACGCTCACGTCAGTGTGTCCCTTGGGCAACGCCACAGTGGCGACGGCGGGCAGGTAGCGGCCGTCGCTGAGTGAAAGAAGGCCCAACTCGGTTTCAACGCATCCAGGACACACCGGCGGCGGGCTGAAGATAAACGAAGTACCAAAATCGGAGACCGTACCGTTGAGGGGCTGAGAAGTGGTGGCGGGCTGCGATTGAGCTATCACCGCGGCGGGCAGGCAAATCACCCCACAAAGGCAGATCGCGGGCAGGCAAATCATTCGTATTTGCATGAGATCTTTCTGCGCAAGTCGGTTTGCGTTCTTCGCCTGCGGCAGTATCAGGTTTAGCGTCGATTGGCTAAATGGGGTGTAAGAGGAGGCTAAGGGAAGTGTAAGGACGGTAGATATCGCTTGGATTCAACGACTTGGTTTGCGGTTCCTTGTTGTCGTCATTAGCAAAACGATCAGATGATCCAGCCGCCGCCCACCACCTCATCGCCGTCGTAAAACACGGCGGACTGGCCCGGTGTTACGGCGCGCTGCGGCTCATCAAATGTTGCCACTGCCTCATTTGGTCCCGCGGGTTCAAGGGTGGCCGCGGCCGGCTCATGACGGTGGCGGATCTTCGCCTTCACGCGCATCGGCGCAGTCAGCTCGGAGATGCTGATCCAGTTCAACCGCCCGGCGCGCAGGGTACGGGTTGCCAGCTCCGAGTCGGCGCCAACCGTCACCCGGTGGCTTGCCGGATCGATGTTCAGCACGTAGAGCGGCGACGTTGATGCCACCTTCAGCCCTTTGCGCTGTCCCACGGTGAAGTTGAAGATTCCGTCATGGTGTCCCAGCACTTCGCCGTTCGACGCGACGAGTTCGCCGACCGTCTCCGGCATCGGCTCGCCCTGCTCTTCGAGGTAAGCCGTTAAAAACTGCTTGTAGTCGCCGCCCGGAATAAAACAAATCTCCTGTGAGTCAGGCTTCTCGGCCAGCATCAGACCACGCTGCCGCGCCACGTCGCGAACTTCCGGCTTGGTGAGCCGGCCAAGCGGAAACAACGTATGGGCCAACTGGCTCTGCGTAAGGCCAAAAAGAAAATAGGTCTGGTCCTTGGCACGATCGGCGGGACGCTTCAGAATCCATCGGCCGCGCTCCGGGTCATATTCGTTCACCGCGTAGTGCCCGGTGGCAATCCGGTCTGCCCCGATGGACCGCGCCGTCTGCAAAAGCTGGTCGAACTTGAGGTGGTTGTTGCACAGAGAGCAGGGAATCGGCGTGCGCCCGGCGAGATACTCGCTCACGAATGGTCGCACAACATCCTGCTCGAACCGCTCTTCCTGGTTGACCACGTAGTAAGGAATCCCGAGGTGCTCTGCAACGCGCCGCGCGTCATATACATCATCCAGAGAGCAGCAGCGGCCCGCCTTGGGAGCGTCCGGGATGCCGTGCTTTCCCGCGAGCCGCGTCTGGTCCCAAAGCTGAAGCGTCAGGCCAACTACGTTCTCTCCGCCATGGGCGAGAATCGCCGCAACCGTCGAAGAGTCGACTCCTCCGGACATAGCTACGGCAATGGTGGTCTGTGGCATGTTAAGCACTCGGGGAAACTTCGTTGATTACCTGCTCGACCGCTGCGGCAAGCAAAACCGTTGGGCACCCTGATGGATTCCCTGTTTCCAGAATAGGGCAGTTGCAGCTTTCGGTCGAATCGGAAGCCTTCGAATCAGCCCAGCGTTCCGGCAACAACGGGCGACACTGCGCGCAGTTGCGCTACTACGTCCGGCATGGCGCGCAAGACATGGTCTACGTCAGCCCCGGTCGCTGTCTTTAGCAGGCTGAAGCGCAGGCTGGCGCGGGCGCGGTTCTTGTCCAGCCCCATCGCCATCAGCACGTGGCTTGGCTCGGTTGCGCCTGAGTGGCATGCTGAACCTCCGGATACCGCAATCCCTTTCAAATCAAGGGCGATCACCAGCGCTTCACCTTCCAGATGGTCGAACCAGATATTGGAGGTGTTTGCGGCCCTCGGAACCGGTCTTCCTTCTACGCCGGTGCCATTCAGCCCCGTACCCTGCAAGCTCAAGATCCCGGCTTCGAGGCGGTCGCGAAGCGCCGCAAGCCGCTCGATCGTGCCGTCGGCAAGGCTCTTTCTTGCCAGCTCCGCGGCACGGGACAAACCGACGATGCCCGCCACGTTTTCGGTTCCGGCGCGGCGCCTGCGCTCGTGACTTCCGCCTACAATGATCGACTCGAGTGGAGTCCCACGGCGCACAAACATGGCACCCACACCCTTCGGCCCGTGCATCTTGTGCGCGCTGATCGAAAGCAGGTGGCACCCGAAACGGCGCACATCGAAGGGAATCTTGCCCGCTCCCTGGACCGCATCGATATGAAAGAAGATCCCCGTATCCGCCGCAATTTTGCCGATTTCCTCAACGGGTTGCAGAACGCCCGTTTCGTTGTTGGCCAGCATTACGCTGATGAGGCGAGTTTCGGGCCGGACGGCGCGCAGGATGTCGGCCGGATCGATGAGTCCGCTTGCCTGGGGCGCAACAAAGGTCGTTTCCACTCCGTAGTTGGCGAGACGCTTGGCTGCCTGCAATACCGCCGAGTGCTCGATGGATGTGGTGATAAGGTGATCGCCCGGATGCAACAGCCCGAAGAGTGCCGTGTTGTCGCCTTCAGTGCCGCCCGAGTTGAACACCACCTCGGCATCGTGGCAGTTGAAGAACTCGGCCATCGTCTCGCGAGCCCGGTCAACCGCGGTTCGCGCCTTCTGCCCATCGAGATGAATCGACGAAGCATTCCCGAAGCACTCCGTCCAGTAGGGGCGCATGGCCTCCACCACCTCTGGAAGCAGTGGGGTGGTGGCATTTGCGTCCATGTAAACCCGGAGAGGTTGGGCAGACGACATCGACAAAGGCCCTCTATTTCGGAGATTATCACAATCGCAAATCCGATTTTTCCGGGCCAAAAGCGCCATTCGGCGCACCCTGCTGGTGCAGTCAAATCGTTTCACTCGACGCCGCGGAACTTCGTAACGAGATCTGTGCACTTCGGTCACGTGACCTTCAGGCGCACCGACGTTTCGGCCATGAAGACGCCATTCTTCGCTTCTTCTTGGCCCGCGTGTTAAAGTTTTTGGAAAGAAAACTTGTGCTGGATCAAACTACGGCGCCAGCTTCCCTTGCAGAGCAGGAAACTGACCACTAGAACCCCTCAAACTGTTTAAAATCAGAAGGATTCCATGAATCAGCCTATATCGATTGCCGTTGTCGGTTCGGGGTACGTCGGATTGGTCGCATCCGCGTGTTTTGCAGAAATCGGGCACAAGGTCATCTGTGTCGACAACGATGAGGCGAAGGTGCGCACATTGCGCGAAGGCGGAATTCCCATTCACGAGGAATATCTGCCTGAACTCTTGAGCCGACATCGTGATCACAGCTTGGAATTCACAACCGATCTGCGCACCGCAGCGCAGGCCGCAGAGGCTATTTTCATCGCGGTTGGAACTCCGCAAAGCCGTTCCGGCAGCGCTGATCTCTCCTATGTTGATGCGGTGGCAAGCGAGATCGCTCGGTCCATCGATTCCTACAAAGTTATCGTGGAGAAAAGCACCGTTCCCGTTTATACCAACGAGTGGATTCGCCGGGTAATTGAGCGTAACGGCGTGCCCAAGGACCATTTCGATGTGACTTCGAATCCAGAGTTTCTCCGCGAAGGCACTGCGGTTGTGGACTTCCTGCATGCCGATCGGATTGTTGTCGGGGCAGCCACCGGCCGCGCATCCGAGCTCCTGCAGCAGATCTACCAACCGCTCACATCGGGGAACTACTATAGCCATGGTAATGCGGTTCCGGGTCCGCGCAGCAAGGACGATCCTCCGCCCATCCTGCTCACATCCACCAAGGCGGCAGAAATCATCAAGCACGCTTCGAACGCCTTCCTGGCAACCAAAATCTCATTTATCAATGCCGTCGCCAATCTATGCGAAGCCGCAGGCGCGGACGTGGAGGAAGTTGCGCGGGGCATCGGGATGGATAGCCGCATCGGAACCAAATTCCTGCGGGCCGGCATCGGCTACGGCGGGTCGTGTTTTCCGAAAGATGTCGCGGCATTCCGGAATGTCGCGGAATTGGTGGGCGTCGATTTTGGTCTCTTGCGCGAAGTAGAACGGATCAACGAAGAACAAAAGGAACGCTTCTTTCAAAAGGTCCGGTCAGCGCTTTGGACGTTTCGCGGCAAGAAGATCGGCGTACTGGGCCTCGCCTTTAAGGGCGGAACAGACGACATTCGTGAATCTCCGGCATTGGACATCGTTAAGCGGCTTCTCAATGAAGGATGCATCGTGAGCGCATACGATCCGGCCGCCGAGCAACGCGCCAAAGAAGTGATCCCGCCGGGGCCGCAAATGCGATATGTCAGCGATCTTTATCTGGCGGCACAGGATGCCGACGCTCTCTTAATCTTGAATGATTGGCAGGAGTTTACAGAACTCGACCTGCCGAAGCTTCATTACACGTTGCGTTATCCCATCGTGGTTGATGGCCGCAACTTGTTCGACCCCGCAAAAATGGCTGAGAACGGCTTCACTTACCTGAGCGTGGGGCGGTCCGGACCTTCACAATCTATTGAACCCGTCGATGCTCTCTATGTACCGAAACTGCGAGAGAACGGCAAAGGTTAAGCGCGGGTTCGGGAGCCGGCGAGGTTTCAGGTCAACGCGAGACAGGCCACGTGCTGAGCAGGGCTGCAAGAGTACAGCTCAAACAGGAAGATGGCGTCCAGCCGTTAAATTCGAAGAGAGAGGTATCTAATTGATGCGCGTCCTCGTCACCGGAGCCGCGGGCTTTCTTGGGTCCCATTTGACAGATGCGTTGCTCGCCGAGGGCCATTCGGTTCTGGGTGCAGATAATCTTTGTACGGGGTCACTGAAGAACCTCGAACACCTCGAGAACGAAACGCGCTTTGAGTTTCTTCAACAGGACGTAAGCCAGGAATTCGATCCGGGGCGCGTGGATTATGTATTCAACTTCGCTTCTCCTGCGAGCCCGGTGGACTACACGCGACTTGGGATCGAGACGCTTCTGGTAGGTTCTTCCGGCACCCGAAACGCCTTGGAGATTGCGAAGAAGCATGGAGCAAAATTCCTTCACGCTTCCACTTCGGAGTGCTACGGAGACCCACTCGTTCATCCTCAGAACGAAGAGTATTGGGGACATGTGAATCCAATCGGGCCGAGATCGGTGTACGACGAGGCAAAGCGCTTTTCCGAGGCCTTGGTGATGGCCTACCACCGCTATCGTAAAGTGGATACTCGCCTGGTCCGAATCTTCAACACATACGGTCCGCGCCTCCAGATGAACGATGGCCGCGTAATTTCGAATTTTATGATTCAAGCTCTCAAGGGTGAAAATCTGACTGTGTACGGCGAAGGCGAGCAGACCCGGAGCTTTTGTTACGTTTCGGATGAAATTGAAGGAATTCTCCGACTTTCAAAATCTGACGCGCATTTCCCCGTCAACATCGGCAACCCCATCGAGTGGACGATTCTCGAATGCGCACACGTGGTTTTGAAAGTGACTGGGTCGAGCAGCAAGATCGTGTTCAACGCGCTTCCCCAGGATGACCCGCTTCAGCGTCAGCCCGATATCAGCAAGGCGAAACGACTCTTCGCCTGGGAGCCGAAGATCGATCTGGAAACAGGACTCAAACTAAGTTTGGATTATTTCAGGAAATGCATTGAAGCCTTCGCATAATTTGCATTCCTGATTTGTTCCGGCCTCACATCCAGATTGAATCGCGGAATGTCGGCGAGAAACAAAAATGGCTCCGGCCCTCATGAAGAAGCGGAGCCATTTAATGATGGACTAAAGCCTAACGAGCGTTCCTGTGTCCTCAGGCTGGCATACCGCCTTTTCACTGTCTACAATCGGCGTCCAGTTGCGCGGCTGATAAATGCAGCAGGGCTCCTGCGCCAGAGGATCGCCCGTGAGCGCATAGGCCCGCGCCCGCGAACCGCCGCAAATCTCCTTATACTCGCAGGCCCCGCATTTCCCTTCCAGCCTGCTGGTATTTCGCAGGGCTTTGAAAATCGGCGCATTGCGATAGATTTCGGCGAGAGGTGTCTCGCGCACATTGCCGGCATGAATCGGCAGAAAGCCGCTTGGGTAGACGTTGCCCACGTGCGAAACGAATAGAAATCCCTTTCCGTCGTTCACGCGACGTGTTGCCCAGCCCATCGTCCGCGCGCTGGCGTCGGCCTTCGGAGCGCCGGGCTCGTATTCCTGCGCAGCCGAATGCGGGTGACCTTGCGCATGGCCCATTCGCCGTTCCTCAAGGTTGTGCTGCAGGAGATAGCGGCGATAATGCATGGCTTCGGTGGTCTTGATCTGGAAGTTCACCCTCTGTGAAAGCTCGTAAATCTTGCCGAACACCTGCTCGAATTCCTCGCCTGAGAGAAGATCGCCCAATTGTCCGCGTCCTACCGGTACGAGGAAGAAGACGTTCCACATCACGATCGCCAGCCTCTCAAACAACGCACAGAGGTTATCGAGGTCGTTGGCGTTGTGGCGGCTGATGGTGCTGTGCACCTGGATCGGAATTCCCGCTTCGTTGGCCCACTCGACTGCCTGTATCGTCCTTGCCCACGCCCCGGGCAGCCCGCGAAATGCATCGTGGATTTCGGGGCTCGAGCCGTCGAGCGAAATACCCAGCCGGACCAGTCCGGCTTCTTTCATTTTGAAGATCGCATCTCGCGTCAGCAGTGGAGTGGCGCTGGGGGTGACCGCAACCTTGACACCTTTTTCCGAGGCGTAGCGGATCAAGTCGAAGACATCGGCGCGTTTCAGCGGATCTCCGCCCGTGAACACAAAAATCGGCACATGCAGGTCGGCGATCTGATCGATCAGAGCTTTTCCTTCAGCGGTTGTCAACTGATCAGGATGAGCGATAGGCTGAGCGGCAGCGCGACAGTGTTTGCAAGCCAGATCGCAGGATTGCGTGATCTCCCATATTGCTAAAAAAGGGGCTTCATCGTAATTCAACCCGCCGCGCGCGGGAATCTGATGCATCGGTTCCATAGGACCTCCGTTGAGTCGAGGCGCCTGACCTCCATACCTGAGAGGGGGAAACGCCACGATTCATCTTTAGGAAAGCAGCCCCGAGGCATCAAAATCTGTGATTTGGATCACCTTTGCTTGCCTGACAAGGCTAATCCTGTTGGCAGCATCCTCTTGGTGTGGCAGTCAAGCTCCCTCCCGCCCGAAACCCAAATCCCCCGAACCGGCATCCAAAGAACCAGATTGCATTTTTATTGGAGGCTTTGGACCCGGGACACGTGTCTCAAGTGATTTGAGTCACCCGGTCATGTGCTTCCCGGCACCGTAAATGGATGTTGCGGTCTGCCAAAGTACATCCGCGAATCGAGGAGGTTCAAATGGCCTTAGCCGTCAAGCCAGCGTGGAGTAAACCCTCCACTATCCTCTTTGCCACCGAGATCCCGGCGAACGAAAAGGTCCTTGGTTTTGCCATCGCACAAGCCCGGGAGTATGGCGCCAATCTCATTCTGTTCCATGCATATGACACCATGGTCGTAGCGGCCTCTGAAACCTCCGGGATTCGCTATTACGATTACGCGGCCGCGGCTCGCAGCGAGATCAAGCATCTCGAGCCACATGCGCAGCAGGTGAGGGCCGCAGGAGTTCCGTGTGAGGTTGTCGCCCGTCCGGGGCTGGCTGCCGACCAAATTCTTCACTATCTCCGTGAGCGGCAGGTTGATCGCGTCATTATGGGCACTCATTCCCCCGGGCCGATCGGCAAGCTCCTCATCGGATCGGTGGCAGAGGCAGTTCTGCGAACTGCCGGCGTCCCTGTCATGATCGTTGGACCTGACGTCGTCGACGGAAAGTATCGCAACTTCGCCACCAATACCATCCTCTGCGCCATCAGCCTGCTTGAGACCAGCCCCGTGATCGCCCGCTTTGCAGCCGAGGTGGCCTTGCAGCACAATGCGCGGCTTGTTCTACAACATGTAATTCGGCCGCAGGACCGACTAGAGACTCTCGCCCATCGCTCGATAGACCAGTTGGAGAGCGATATGCTCTCGCTCATTCCGGCAGATTTGCAGAAGAAGGTCTATGTGCAGACCGTTGTTGTGCCGGGCGATCCAACAGAGGAATTGCTTTACCAAGGCAGGGCCCTGCAGGCGGATCTCATCGTGCTGGGCGCACACGGCGCGTCAGCGTTTGCCGCAATTGCCCGTCAGGGTGTGGTGTACAAGGTGTTGGCCCACTCGCATTGCCCCGTGATCACGCTTTCTCCCATTGTGCTTGCGGAGTGTGGGTTCAAGAAAGACCAGGAACATCCGGCCGAGGCTTATCTGGCTGGAGTCTTTTAAGGGACCGGTATCTCCGGCCGAAACAACCGGAAGCGCGCCGGGCGGATTTCGGGCACGAGAGGAAATCCGCCCGGCGAGGCCGGTCGTGAGAATTCCCGCCAAGCCTCGCGTACCCAGCGCATCACTGACCTTGGTTTGACCTCTTCGCGCGACGCTCGCTACGCGAGGGACTGTCGGTACAAGGTTGCCGCGCACACATCACGCCTGTGATCCCTTTGCCCTCCGTGATGGTGAAAATCCGATCCTCGGCGGGTAGTTTCACAATCTCTTTCGTTCCGGAAGGCCAATGGATTTCGGCAGTTCCCGCATCTGTTGCATCGCCAAGGCCGAAATGCGGTCGCTGATCGTTGGAAGAGATATAGCTTCCACCGCTGATGACATCTTCGCGCTGGCGCATCCCATCAGCCGTCAGGTACACGGTGGCACCGATAGCATCGCGTGGGCTCTTTGGCCCGCCGATAAGGTGTAACTCCACCCAGTGATGGTGATCTGGATCCACGTTCTTGAGCAGCACAGGTGGCCCATCAATCGGGCTGATCACCACGTCGATCCTGCCGTTGTTGAAGAGATCGCCAAACGCTGCGCCCCTGCCAGAGGTGAGTACTGCGAGCCCTGAGCCCTTCACCGGAGGTATGTATTCAAACTTTCCATTGTGCAGATTGCGAAACAGCAGCGGCCTCTCGGCAAAAGTAGTACCCCAGTCGTGCTCGTCCACCTGAGGATAGACGTGGCCGTTGATCATCATCACATCCTTCCAGCCGTCGTTGTCGTAATCGATGAAGCCATCGCCCCAGCCCACAAAGGGGATGGCAACCTGTGTTAGCCCAGCCTCGCTAGCAACTTCGGTGAAGCTGGCATCGCCATCATTGTGGTAGAGCGTCTTGTAGTCGTCTGAGAAGTCGGTCACCAGCAAGTCCAGGAGACCGTTGTTCATGTAGTCGCCGACGGCCAGCCCCATGGAGGCAATTTCGCGGCCTTCATTATTCAAGGCAAACCCTGAAACATAACTTTGATCGTCAAAGGTGCCGTCGCCCTTGTTGATGTAGAGATAGTTGGGATCGGAATCGTTGGCAACGAGCAGGTCCGGCTTGCCGTCGTTATTCACATCCACGAAGATCGCCGTGAAGCCGTAATACTTCCCCGGATCCGAAACGCCGGCCTTCTTGCTTACATCCGTAAACGTGCCGTCGCCGTTGTTGTGGAACAGATGATCTGGTTCGCCGGGCAGCCCGCGGGGACCGCACATCACCTTGAACCCGTGCAACTGGCAAAATGCAAAGGGCACGTCTCCATTGTCGGAGTCAGGCTGGTGCTTCAGGTCGTAATGCACATATCCCGAGACGAACAGGTCGAGCCGTCCGTCGCCGTCGTAGTCGCCCCACGTGGAACCGTCGGACCAGTTGCCCAGCGTCACGCCAGCCTTCTCCGCCACGTCGGTAAATGTTCCATCGTGATTGTTGTGGTAGAGGCGATTCTTGCCGAAGTTGCAGACAAAGATGTCTGGCCAGCCATCGTTATCAAAATCGCCAATGGCCACGCCGAAGCCCCAGCGATCGTTGGTCACGCCGGCCCTGGCGGCCACATCGGTGAACGTTCCGTCATGGTTGTTGTGGAAGAGCGCCGCGTGGGGCGGCGTTGTCCTGCCGCTTAACGCGTCATACGTCGAGCCGTTGACGAGATAGATGTCGAGCCAGCCATCGTTGTCGTAGTCAATCAACCCCACCCCGGAGCCGTCGGTCTCGAGGATGTATTTCTTCTGCGCCGTCCCCATCACGTGTCGCCAGCGGGCGAGGCCAGCCGCTTTTGTGTCGTCCTCAAAAACTACGGTACCCTTGTCGACGAATCCGCCTGCAGTGATGGGTCGCTTCTGCTCGTCGTAAACGGGCGCAAAGCTTCCCGCGGAGGAGATGCCGCCCATCGCCGTCGTTGCGGGCTTTTGCGAAGCCGTCGTCGGCGGGACAGGTGTCTGCGTCCACCCCATTTTTGCGTTCGGGCATGTTGCCAGGCCCAGGGCGAGCAGGCAGGGCAGTCGCTTGTTAACCCGGATAAGCGCATACCACGTTCTGGCGACAGAACAAAGCCCCCGATGCAATTGACCTCCCTGAAAGGCGGGTTGAGTCGTCTCAAGCCCGTCAATTCGAATGGACGTTGGATCTCGCAAGGGCAGGCTCATCTGCGCTGCCGCACGGATTGCCTCCGCAAAGCGCTCCTGTGATTCCGTGACCTTCCGTGATGGTGAAGATCCTATCGAAGACCGGAAGTTTCACCGTCTCCTTCTTGCCGTCGGGCCAGTGTACCTCGGTCGTTCCCGCGTCGGTGGCATCGCCCAGGCCGAAATGAGGCCGAAAATCGTTGGATGAAAGATAGCCTCCGCCGCTCAAAACATCTTCGCGCTGGCGCATTCCGTTTGCAGTCAGGTACACGGTGGTTCCCACGGCGTCGCGCGGGCTCCTTGGTCCGCCGATGAGCCGCATTTCAACCCAGTGATGATGATCCTGATTCACGTTGCGCAGCAGCACCGGAAAGCCGTCCATGTTGTTGATTACGACGTCGATTTTGCCATCGTTGAAAAGGTCGCCAAACGCCGCGCCGCGTCCAACGCTGACGGTGGCAAGCCCTGTCCCCTCGACGGCAGGAACCAGGTCAAACTTGCCGTTCTTCAAGTTTCTGAACAGCAGCGGCCGTTGCGCATAGCTGTTGCCCCATTCCGGATGCCTGTCCACTTCGGGATAGACGTGGCCGTTGATGATCATCAGGTCCTTCCAGCCGTCGTTGTCGTAGTCGAGAAACCCGTCGGCGAACCCAACAAAAGGCATGGTGGGCATCATCAGGCCGGCCTGATAGCTCACATCCGTAAAGTAGCCGGTCCCGTCATTCTGGAAGAGCACATCGTAATCGTCCGCGAAGGTGGTGTTCACGATGTCGAGGTGGCCGTTATTCTCGTAGTCTCCCGCGGCGATGCCCATATTGGCTACCATGCGCCCGCTCTCGTTCAATGCATAACCGCTCGGGTAGCTATCATCTTCAAACGTCCCGTTGCCCTTGTTGATGTAGAGGTAGTTCGGCGAGGAGTCGTCGGCGACCAGCAGATCCGGTTTGCCGTCGTTGTTCACATCGGCGAAGAGGGCTCCAAGTCCGTAATATCCGTTGGGATCATCGACGCCGAGCTTCTTGCTTACGTCGGTAAATGTGCCGTCGCCGTTATTGTGAAAGAGATGGTCGTGTTCGCCCTTCAATCCGCGTGGCCCGCACATCACCTGCACTCCGCGGTATTGGCAAAAGGCGTATCCCACGTTCTTTGTCCCCGAGTAGGGTGGATTCTTAAGATCGAGATCGATGTAGCCAGCCACAAAAAAATCGAGCCGCCCGTCGCCGTCGTAGTCGCCAAAGGTTGCGCCGGTGGACCATGTTCCCACGGCTACGTGGGCCTGCTCGGCAACGTCAGTAAAGGTTCCATTGTGATTGTTTCGATAGAGGCGGTTCGCGCCGTAGTTGGTCACATAAAGATCGGGCCAGCCATCGTTGTTGTAATCGCCCACCGTGCAGCCATAACCCCACCGCTCGTTTGCCACTCCCGCCTTTTCAGTAACGTCAGTAAAAGTCCCATCGTGATTGTTGCGAAACAGAGCGGCATGCGGCGCGGGAGCTTTGCCGTCAAGAGCATCATAGGTAGAACCGTTGACGAAAAAAATGTCGAGCCAGCCATCATTGTCATAGTCAATCAGGCATACGCCCGGTCCTTTTGCTTCGAGGATCAGTCGCTTCTCGGGCGTTCCTGCGGTGTGATGCCACGTGGTGAGCCCGGCCTGCTGGGCGATATTCTGGAAAACAATCGGGCCGGTCTTCACAAAGCCGCCGGCGGTGATCGGGCGATGCTCGGCGTCAAATTCCGCCTTTTGCGGGCCTGCCGTGGCCATACCGCCTTGCGAGGATGGCATTCCACCCTGCGCGGGCGGAGGTGCGGCCTGCCCTTGCGCCGCCTGCTGAAGAACTGCCAGGGTGCAGAGAAAAGTCGCGGTCAGCAGCGCGGCCGTTTGCCGCAAATGAATCTTCATTTCGCTCATTCAGCCTGCGGCTTCGTCTCCGACAGCAGCTTGACGCCGGTCGAATTGGCATCGCACGGCTTTCCCCCGCACAGCGCGCCGGTAATGCCCCTGGCCTCAGTGATGGTGTAAATGCGGTCGACCGCGGGCAACTTGATCGTCTCCCTGGCGCCGGACGGCCAGTGAATCTCCGCCGTTCCCGCATCGGTTGCATCGCCCAAGCCGAAATGAAGGCGCTTGTCATTGGACGAGATGTAGCTTCCGCTGGCGAGCACATCCTGGCGCATGCGCATGCCGTTGGCCTTCAAATAGACCGTAGCGCAGGTTGCGTCGCGGGGACTCTTCTTCCCGTTTGCAGCATTCACACCGCCCACCAGTTTCAATTCAACCCAGTGGTGATGATCGGGATTCACATTGCGGAGCAGTACGGGTTTTCCATCAATCGGGTTGATGATCACATCGATTTTGCCATCATTGAACAGGTCTCCAAACGCGGCTCCACGCGCGGGGATGACGTCCGCAAGCCCGGTTCCTTTTACCGGCGGAACATACTCGAATTTTCTGTCCTTTGCCTCATCCGGCACGTTGTGGAACAGCAGCGGCCGCTCCGCCCAGGTGGTGCCCCAGTCGTGCTGATCCACTTCTGGATAGACGTGCCCGTCAACCTCGAAGAGATCGAGCCAGCCATCATTGTCATAGTCGATGAATCCGTCTCCCCAGCCGACGAACGGAATTGTAGTCTGTGCAATTCCCGCCTTATAGCTCACGTCGGTAAAGCTGACGTCACCGTCGTTGTGGAACAGGACTTTGTAATCGTCGCCGAAATCCGTTACATAAAAATCGATAAGCCCATTATTCTCATAGTCACCGGCGGCGATCCCCATCGATGCAATCTCGCGCCCATCTTTGTTCAGTGCGAATCCCGAGACATAACTGTCGTCTTCGAAGGTGCCGTCTCCATTATTAATGTAAAGAAAATTCGGCTCGGAATCGTTGCCGACGACGAGGTCGGGTTTACCGTCGCCGTTGATATCCACAAAGATCGCTGTGAATCCGTAATACTTGTCCTTGTCTTCCACGCCGGCCTTCGCGGTCACGTCAGTAAACGTACCGTCGCCGTTGTTATGGAACAGGTGGTCCGGTTCGCCTTGCAATCCGCGCGGTCCGCAGTTCACCTGTTGGCCGCGATACAGGCACGACGCATAGCCCACTGCCTTGGTCCCGCTGATGGGCAGGTTGTTGCGATCGAAGTGCACGTAAC
This sequence comes from Occallatibacter sp., assembly GCA_035524195.1. Classification (GTDB taxonomy): domain Bacteria; phylum Acidobacteriota; class Terriglobia; order Terriglobales; family Acidobacteriaceae; genus Telmatobacter. The sequence goes on along the minus strand of DATKPJ010000135.1, from coordinate 12,281 downwards.
CAGTGACGTAGAGGTCGAGCCGGCCGTCGCCGTCATAGTCACCCCACGCCGAACCGGGAGACCAGTTGCCCAGTGCTACTCCCGCTTTTTCGGCTTCGTCGGTAAACGTTCCATCGTGGTTGTTGTGGTAGAGCCGGTTCTTGCCATAATTGCCGACGTAGAGATCGGGCCAGCCATCGTTGTCATAATCGGCCACCGAGCAGCCATATCCCCAGCGGTCATTCTGTACGCCGGCCTTCGCGGCCACGTCGGTAAACGTCCCGTCGTGATTATTGTGGAACAGAGCTGCGTGGGGTGATTCTTCCTTGCCGTCCAATGCGTCGAATGTCGAGCCATTCACCAGGTAGATGTCAAGCCACCCATCGTTGTCGTAGTCGATCAGGCAGACACCCGAGCCGTTCGTCTCCACGATGAAGTTCTTCTGTGGGACGCCCATCTTATGGGTCCATCCGGAAAGGCCGGCTTGTTTGGTAATGTCTTCGAAAATGACCGGGCCTTTGTCAACAAACCCGCCAGCAGTGATGGGCCGCCTTTCAGCGTCGTATTGGGGAGCTGCAGCCACGCCGCCTGCAATGCCAGTGCTCATCCCGCTCTGGGGAGGCCTTGGGGGTAGCTGGCTCGGCCCTTGCTGTGCCCTGCAAAGGCCGTTCATCCAGATAAGGGCCGGCAGGACCAAGTAAACCAGGCCGCGAAAGCGCAAATACACCACACCTCCAACGGATGAAGTGTACCGCATCGATGCAACTCTGCGCCGGGCCAGAAGGAAAGTCCCAGAGCCGGTCGAAGGCGGGAAGGGAGTGCGCGCGCAGCGTGGATGGCATCAAACACCCCGAGGCCAAAACACATGAAGAAGGCACAGATGGAAACGCCACCTTTGACGCTGAATGACCGATTCACGCGCTTCGCCAGCGCGGCCTCAGTGTGGCTGGGATCGAAGTGGGCGTTTGTCGGCGCCGGAATGGTCATTGCGGTCTGGGGTGTCAGCGGACCGCTCTTTCATTATTCCGACACATGGCAGCTTGTCATCAATACCGGAACGACGATCGTCACATTCCTGATGGTTTTTCTTATTCAGAACACTCAGAATCGGGATGCGCGAGCGATCAATCTGAAACTCGATGAGCTGATTCATGCAGTGGGCCGGGCTCGAAACCGGATGATCAATATTGAAAAGCTGAGCGATGTGGAGCTGAACGTTCTCTCGCAGCAGTTTGATCGGTTGCGAAATGAGAGGCCTGCCCGATCAGCGCAAGACCCGGAAAAGCCGGATGCAAAGCGTGGGTCCGTCACCCCATCCGAATAGGATGTCAGGAACATCGTAAAGCAGGTTCTTGCTCCAACGCAGGCCAGCCCAGTCACGCCATATGAAAGGAGTAAGGCCGCAATGGCTGCTTTGTTTCCTTAGTAAGGAGGTTGCGCCCTTCAGAAAACTCTCAGCAGCAACAGGACAAGCACGATCATCAGAATCAAACTGACACCGCCTCCACCGTAATAACCCCAGCCCGGGCCTACACGGTATCCGCCATATCCAAATCCCAGGATCAATATGATCAGGAGAATTATGAGCAACATGTTGTTTCCTTTCTTTAGCTCTGAAGCTTTCTTCGGCTTCTATGTAAGCCCTATGAGTTGAGAGAAATGTTCATCTTTTAGGCCACTTTCTTCTAAATCACTTCTATCGCGTGTAGAGATTCATCTGGTCAAAGTTGATTTCGGTTCTCCATGCATCTCGTCGGTAGATGCCGACTTTAGTTCTGCGGTTGTTTCCTCGTCCTTTTACCTAATAAACGATCGAATCCGCTCTCGTTGAACAACTCAAGGCGGCAACCTTGCGTCCAAGCCTAGGTCGTTCGGAGTTGAAAAGCGAAACGCACCCGGAGGTGCTCCGATGCTTTGGACAATTTTTGTGATTCTCCTGGTTCTTTGGCTGCTGGGAGTCATCACCAGTTATACGCTTGGCGGGTTCATTCACATATTGCTTGTACTTGCACTTGTGGTGTTACTCATACAACTTATATCGGGCCGAAGGGCGGTTTAGGTACTGGCCGCTCAATACGTTGCTTCGAGGCATTCATATCTAAAAAACGACCGGTGCCTCTCGGCGATAACAGGAAGCGAAATCCCACGGAGGTGGTTTATGGACAAAGATAGAGTGAAAGGCACAGTGGACGATAGCGCGGGAAGAATCAAGCGTCAGGTTGGCGAGTGGACGGGCGACTCTCAAGCGCAGGCAGAAGGCGCGGCGCAGCAGGTGAAAGGCAAGGCAGAGAAGGCCTGGGGCAATGTGAAGGACGCCGCGCGAAATGCGCAGGACGAGGCGAAGAAAAACCAGGAACAAGAGGAAGCGCGGAAACGCGAGGAAGAAGCCCGGAAACGCCAGGAAGCTGAAAAGAATCGTATGCCGGAGCATACCGGCAGCAGGCATTAATTCCTCTGACCGAGCAATTCTGATTGTTCTTCAGGCGACATGGGGCTTGGGTGGTTGGTCGAACCTCCTGGCCCCGTGCCGTCCCTTACGCCAAATGGTTAATGATCCAGGCATCTTGTAACCAATAGCGGAGCGCTTAGCCCTTGCCTTGGACTGTCCAACCGGATATAGATATACTGAAATCAGAATCTGGCGGCATTTCCGGGCTGTTTCGCCGTCGTCAGAGTGAGGTGCGTCTTCCACAGTGACTTCGGTTCGCTGACCTACGACGTTCCACCACCGGAGACTTCCCGTTGGCGTGCGGTAGTTCGCGTTCTCCGAAGTCCTATGGATGCTGTTGGTTGCGTCCTCCTTCCTGCCTCCTGCGCTCTTTGCGGATCCCCTCTGCCGCGTTTTTCCTCTGTTCCAATCTGCCGTGCTTGTTGGATCGAAATTCCGATCCAGAAGGGTGATTCCTGCACTCGATGCGGCGATTCCCTTGATCGTCCAGCGGCAGGTCCAAGTCCTTCGATCTGTCGCGTGTGCCGGCTTGCACCGCCGCCATTTGTGCGCGCGGTCGCGTATGGCCCGTACGAATCCCGCCTGAAGGACGCCATCCACGCGCTTAAATACGACCGCCTCGTTCCCGCATCGCGCGAACTGGGTTGCCGATTGGCCCATGCCATTGCACAGCTTGCCGATGAAGCGCCGGCTGAAATGCTCGTTGTTCCTGTCCCGCTTCACCGGGCCAAATACTCCGATCGCGGTTTCAACCAGGCACATATGCTCGCCACGCATGCGGTCGCCTTCCTTCGGTGTACGCATTCTTCATGGCATCTCACGTTATTGCCCCATGCGCTGGAGCGGCAACGCGCTACCGGCAGCCAGGCAGGCCTCACGGCGCGGCAGCGGCGACTGAATCTACGCGGTGCATTTCGGGTTCCGGATTCGGCAGCGGTTGCCGGCAAACACGTTCTTCTCGTGGACGACATTTTTACCACGGGTGCAACTGCTCGCTCCGCCTCTCGAGTTCTGCTCGCAGCTGGCGCCGAAACTGTGTGGGTAGCTACCCTGGCTCGGTCGCGTCTGAGAGGCGCAAATCAGGCGATCTCCGCGGCATCGTATTTGGATGCTGCCGGGAGCGGCGCATTGTCCGGCCCCGCGTCGGGCTCAACCACTGAACCAGCAAGCATGCATTCATCAGCAAGGCATTTATCTTCTTGACGAGGAAACAGGATGTCGCTGGGAAAAGCCATGATTCATGCACGCAAGCAAAAATCGGTTGCCAGGGCCGCGGCACTGGCGAGTGACCATTCACCCGTTCAGTCGAGCCATATTCTGCAGATGCCTGTCCTTGTGCTCAATGCGTCCTATGAGCCCATCAACATCTGTGGTGCGCGGCGTGCCCTGGTTCTGGTTCTCAAGGGAATCGCGCGCACCGAAGAGGAACATGGCCTCACGTTGCACGCCCAGCGGAGCCTCATCGCGATGCCTTCAGTCATCCGGCTGCTCGAGTATCGCCGCATACCGCACCAGACGCGCGCTCTCTCGCGGAAAAACATCCTCCTCCGCGACCGCAACACCTGCCAATATTGCGGCGACGTCTTTGCGCCTGGCGATCTCACGCTGGACCATGTGATTCCTCGTTCCCGTGGGGGTAACTCCACCTGGGAAAATCTCGTAGCCTGCTGCCACGCCTGCAATCGGCACAAGGGCAACCGTATGCTGCACGAAATCGACGACATGATTCTGCTTCGCGAACCGCGTCCGTTCTCGTTGCATACCAGTCGCCAGATCATGCGGATGCTGGGCCGCGGCGACGATCGCTGGCGGAAATACCTTTTCTATTAGGGCGAGACGTGTATTTCACTGGTAATCGGACTGAACGGATCGGGATGGAGATCGGAAAATCCGGCCAGATTTTGTAGATCATCGCAAGCTTTGGAGAGGTGTGGTACCCAGACCTCTTTACAGAAGCATATTCGTTTCGCTGAAGAAGGCAGCTCCCATCTCGAAATGCGGCGCAGTTGGCGCGACTGGAGTCGGGCGGATTTTTCAGGGCCAGGTTTGCCGCACTTTCATTCTGCAATTCCCATTGTGCGCGTTCGTCCGAATTAACCGGCAAAATCGACGCCGGAGAATGCAGTTTGAAATGTGAGGGATGGAGGAAACGTGCAAGTGAAGGGTCTTGACAGTCCTTCCAACCTCAGGCACCCGGAACGTGAAGGCTCTTCAAGATGTCGTCACTCTTGAGCACGCTGCGGGCGAAAGCGCGGTTTCTTCATCAGGTAGCCAATCGGAATGAGACAAACCAGCAGAACAACCAGCACATGCACAGTATCGATATAGGCCAATGTGCGCGCCTGGACCAACATCTGGCTATAGATCTGCGCTGCGGCGGACCCCATCGCATTCGCCGAAGAGAACCGGCGTGCTTCCAGGGCGTGGACCATGGCCTGCTGCATAAGCCGGTATTGTGGGGATCCGCTATATGCGTGCGCGGAGAGGAACTCCTGGTGAACCTGGGCTCGTCGCACGAGCATCGTGCTGATGAATGAAACACCGATGCTACCGCCGATATTGCGTGCCAATGCCGTGAGCCCCGAGACCTCATTGTTCTTTTCCTGCGGGATGCCCACATAGGACATCACGCTGATGGGCACAAAAAGGAACGGCATACCCAAAACCATGATGACGCGCCAGCTGACTGCGTTCCAGAAAGTGATTCCGAGGTAGAGATCGCCGATGCGCCAGATGCCGAAGGAAAGCAGTGCAAAGCCAATCGTGATCATCAACCGCGGGTCCATCTTCTGGCCCAGCCAGCCGACAATCGGCAGGATGAGCATCAGCACGAGCCCTCCCGCTGAGAGCGCCATCCCGGCTTGAGTTGCGGTGTAGCCCATCATCTCCTGCAGGAATTGCGGAATCATCACGGTAGTCGAATAGAGCGCGGCGCCAATGACGACCATCACGATCTGGCTCATGGCAAAATTGCGTCGCCGATAGAGCGCGAGGTCGATTACTGGGTGTTTAGCCGTTATTTCGCGATAAAGGAGTGCGATGAGCCCGATAACAACTACCACCGTGCAAGCGACGATGAAACGCGAGCCGAACCAGTCGTCTTCCTGCCCCTTGTCGAGCACAATCTGGAGAGTTCCAATCGTGAGCGCCAGCAATCCAAGGCCGATGCCATCCACCTTGCCGATGCGAGTGCGCATTCTCTTCAGGTATGGTGGGTCCTCGACGATGCGGCTTGTCAGCAGCAGCGACGCGATGCCGACCGGAATGTTGAGAAAAAAGATCCAGCGCCAGGTATAGCTGTCAGTGATCCAGCCGCCAATCGTGGGCCCGATCGCCGGTGCAACAACCACCGCCATCCCATAAAGCGCAAAAGCCAGGCTTCGTTTTTCCGGCGGGAAAGTGTCGGCCAGAATCGAGCGCTCACTCGGTTGCAATCCCCCGCCGGCCGCACCCTGAATGACGCGAAAAACGATCAACATCCCGAGCGAGTTGGCCAGCCCGCAAAGGAAAGAAAACACCGTGAATAGCGCAACGCAGCTCATGTAGAAGCGCTTGCGGCCGATGCGGTTGGCGATCCATCCGCTGATGGGGAGCACGATGGCGTTCGAAACGAGATACGAGGTCAGGATCCAGGTAGCTTCTTCGTAGCTGGCTCCGAGCGTTCCTGCAATGTGCGGCAGGGCTACATTGGCAATGCTCGAATCGAGGGCCTCCATAAAGGTGGCCAGAGTAACTGTAAAGGCAATCACCCACGGGTTGAAGCGCGGGGTCCAGTGCTCATAATGAAATTCGCTGTCGAAGTCACGCTCTTTGGCCTTTGAATCAGCCGAAGGCTGCGCCATGCCTGCTCCCCGAATCATCAAGATTCAGACGAATGTTGTATTGGACGGACGAACGGTCGAACAACAAGTTCGATTGTATATAGCCGTTACAGGGATCACATTGCGGTCTTCGGCGATGCGGCGCGGCGTCGTTAGCGAGTCCTCTCTGTTTGCCTGCGAAGCTCCTTCGCCGCGCGCCAACGGTATACTGAATCTCCCGCCTGTCGATTCACTCTAACGGAGGAGCCTGCTTGTTCAAGCACGCCATTGTTCGTATACCCGGCAGCAACTTTGCCGAAGGGCTCACGACTGCCGCGCTGGGGTCTCCGCACTATGACGAGGTGCTCGTGCAGCACGAGCGCTATTGCGACGCTTTGAGGGAATGTGGTTTGAACCTCACCACCCTCGAAGCCGACCTTCGTTTTCCCGATTCGACATTCGTCGAAGATACCGCCATCCTTACCGCGCGCGGCGCAATTCTGACACGCCCCGGAGCCGCCAGCCGCGAGGGCGAAGTGGACGCAATCAAACCGTCGATCGCCACATTCTTTCCTTCCGCCCTAAACATCGAAGTTCCTGGAACCGTCGACGGCGGGGACATCTGCGAAGCCGAAGATCACTTTTTTATCGGGATCTCGCACCGTACGAATCAAGAAGGCGCGCGTCAGCTTGCCGCCCATCTGGTGAGTTTCGGATACACCTCGTCGACAATCGACATTCGCGCGATGAGATCCATCCTTCATCTGAAAAGCGGGATCGCCTTTATCGGCGACAACACACTGGCGGTTATGGAGGAGATGGCGCGAAACATCCAGTTTCGCGGTTACGATCTCATCCGCGTTGCGCCTGAAGAAAGCTATGCTGCCAATTGCGTCCGGGTGAATGGCCGCGTACTGGTAGCTGATGGTTTTCCTCGGATCCTCGGCGATCTCGTTGCGTGCGGATTCGATCCGCTGTTGCTCGACATGTCGGAGTTCCGCAAAATGGACGGCGGCCTTAGTTGTCTTTCCCTTCGCTTCTGAGCCACAACCGCCTCTCTTCCAATCCAGACGCGGACTGATTCAGATTTGCATTCGCCGTGTCGGCTCAATGCTGTGGGGGCTTCGTTTGCTGCGTGGGCGGTTGATTCGGCGGGGCCTGCTGGTTCTGAGGTGAGTTGATCACCTGCCCGTTGTAGATGATGGTCGAAGTCGATCCGAATCGCTTGTAATCTGTGTACTTCACGACATCTCGGATATGGACATCCTGTGCCATGTACCCATTGCCGCCGGAGAAGTGGAGAATGCCTTCACCCCTGGTGTAGACCGGGAACCAGTACTTGCCGTCGATCTGCTGCCTCCAGGTCATGAATGGCGGATGCAGATCTTCCTGCCCGCGCTTGGTGTCGTCGGGCACCATACGGCCGTCAACCACAACAATCTGCAGATCGGTTGCATCCACCCAGATCCGGCCATCCAGATAGCGCTTATGCTTTTCAATTTCTTTGGGCGTCACGTCAAATACGTAGCAGTCGACCTCGTCAACCTTTTGCCGCCCCACGTACTTGATGTTGTATTCGCCAACTTCAGCCGTGGTGAGCACGAAGGGATATCCATGTTGGATGTCTTGCAAGTCAGAAGGCGACATCATTACGCGGGTCAGGGTGCTTTCCGGCGCGTACACCACCTTTTCTGTGCGGTGGCCGGAGGGGTCAAAGATCACATCGTCAACCTCGTACCACTCGCCATCCACCTTGTTGTCATCGTCGATGGTTTGCACCCGCGCGATGCGCCGATAGGTATAGTGATCCAGCGCATCCTGGAATTCCGTCTCCTTGGCGGCAAATTTTGCGATGATCTGGTCGGGAGGCGTGGCCGGTTCGGAGAGGTTCATCGGTCCAAAACCCGCGTCGAGTGGCATCGGCGTAAAACTGTCTTTGCCCTGCGCCGATGCTCCGACGGCAAAAAGCATCGCGAAAATCGTGATTCCCCATGTGTGTAGAGCTCTCAATCCCGCTCCTCCCCGCGGCTTGACGCCGTCGCTTCGCCCTGGATAGATCCGCTTGCTGACTCTCACTACCACATTAGACGCATGTACATCTGCACCGGGTGGTTGCAAAATGATTGCTTGCAGTGCCAAGGGTGAAGTGTGCCCGCGGACAGGCAAATTTGGGTGACGGCCTCACAATTCATGGAAAGCCAACACCCCCGTTAACTTACCATGCAGAATACCGGTCTGGATTTAACATCGGTACTTCCAAGGTCCTGAATTACTGAAGGTCCTCACCGGGCAGAAGAGAATGCTTCTCGGAGATGGTCCAAGGAGGCAACTGGATCGATGCTCGACACCTACCAGCTTCCGGCGATCATTCTCATTGCGCTACTGCTGCCCGCGTTTGCGCGTCTTTATGTGCGCTCCCGCGATACGCAGGCACTTCTCTGGTTCCTGGGCTTTCTGTTTGCCTTCGTCAGGATGGTTCTGTTCTACGGGCTCGACCAAAGTGTCTATGCCGATTCCAGTCTGCACCCCTGGCTCGCCGCGTCGGGGCTTGCCTGCATGCAGATCAGTTCGGCACTTTTTCTGGCTTCGCTTTCGCCGCTCACCTTTCGCATCGGCAAAGTGCGCGTCCTTTACGCCATCCCATTCATCATTCCGCTCATGGCATACGCCTTCCTGCTCTTTGGGGTGTACCACGGCGAAATGCCCGTCACACTGGCGTTCTTCCTATTCCCCATTCTCGGCGGACTCAGCCTGCTCGCCGGGTGCTTCTGGGCCCTGGCGAGAGGCAGCATGCCCCGCGGAGTCGGCCTCGCCCTCTGCGTTGGTCTCGGTGGAGCCGGACTCTGGCTGTGCGTTTCCATCCGTGGCATCTGGCCGATGGTCCTAGTGGAGTGCGCTCTCCACTTCACGACCGCCCTACTCGTCTTTTACGTCTTCCGGCGCATCTCCCCCGGAACCCTGCTGAGCGGTCTTGGTTTTATTGCCTGGTCTCTGGGCATTGCGAATCGGATTCCGTATGTCATCAACCATCCCGAGTTTCATCTCATTCTTCTCCGCCTCGGGTCGTTGGGAGCGGTCGTGGCTGCCGTCGGCATGATCCTTCTAGCGCTCGAAGACCAGCTCACCCTGCAGGAGACCGCCAAGGAACGTGAGCGGCGGGCGCGCAAGGAGATCGAGTCCTACTCCCGCGTCGTTCTCTCCCGCCGCCGAGTGGAGGATTTCGATCGCCAGGCCAACCTCATTTGCCAGACTGTGGCCTCGAACAGCCGTTTTAGCCAGGTCGCCCTCATCCTGGTCCAAGGCTCCGGCCAGTTCCGCCTGGCGGGGTCCGCGGGATTTGACGACGCCCTTCTCAATGCCCTCGAATCGCTCGCCACGCGGATTCCCGTGGCCGGGTTCCTGGCTCCCGGTTCGTCGCCGCCCGCTGCCGAGCACAGCCAGTCTTTCAGCCTCAATCTTGAGCCGTGGCTTGTGCCTGGCGATGACCTCTCCCGTCTGCGTCTTACTCAGGTCGTTGCCACCCCGCTCTATGGACGTTCGGCCACAGACGGCGCTCTGCTGCTTGCCGACCTGCGCAATTCTGAGGACCGGCTGCGCGCCGAAGACCTGCTCCCGCTCGAAGTCCTCGCCTCGCGTATTCAGGCCGCACGCAGCCAGACCATGATGCTTGAAAAGCTCATCGACGCTGAGAAGTTCGCGGGGCTTGGCCAGCTTGCCAGCAATGTCACCCGCCAGCTAAACAACCCCCTCACTGTGATTCTCGGCTATGCGTCTCTGCTCGAGGGTACAGACGCCATGAGCTCTCAGGAGCGCAAGGGAATCGAGGCCATCCTAACCGAAGCGCGCAACATGCGCTCCACGCTTGAGAGCCTATCGCGTATGTCGCGTTCGCAGAGCGACCACTTCGCCGCCATCTCTGTCACAGAGTTGCTCAATGACATGGAACAGCTCCACCGCTCCGAGTTTCTCCACCGTTCCATCGAATTCCAGATGCACATCGCTCCCGCTCTTCCGCGTGCGCTTGGCAATGCGCAACAGGTGCGCCAGGCCGTGCTCTATTGCCTCCAGTTCGCGATTGAATCCGTTGAGAACTACGATGCCCCCGGCGAAAAAACGGTGAGGGTCGATGCCACTGCCGAGAGCGACTGCGTGAAAATCCTCATTGCCCACAGTGGTCCCGGGTTCCTCCACCCAGCCCGTGCCTTCGACCCCTTCGTGCCGGCCCAGGCAGCCGGAGAAACCGCAGGCCTCGGTCTCAGCTTGTGCGCCACCATTCTGCGCGAGAACAACGGTCGCATCTCCGCCATCAACTTTGAGCCACGCGGCGCGGGCATCGTTCTCGAGCTGCAGGCTGCGTAGTTCGCCGACGCGCGGTGTAAACTTCTCCTTCGCGTACATCACAGACTCTTCGGTGCGCGACGGGAAAAGCTATGCGTAAATTGATGTTCGCCTTCCTTCTTGCCACAGTATTCATTCCATTCTCCTCTGCTCAATCAGCCTCGACCCGGCGCCCCATGACCTTCGAAGACATGATGGCGATGAAGCGCCTTGGCGAAACAGCCGTTTCGGCGGATGGCAAGTGGCTGGCTTACGGGGTAACAACCGTCAATCTCGACCAGAACTCGAAAACTACGGAGTGGTGGCTGCAGAAGATCGCGGGAGGCGAACCGTTCAAGGTCGCGGAGATGCAGCCGGGCGACTCGGGGCTCCAATTCTCGGCGGATAGCAAGCGCATCCTTTTTCTTTCGAGGCGGTCCGGCTCGCAGCAGATCTGGCTTGCGGACTTCGATTCGGCGACGGGCACCGCCAGCAATCCCTTCCAGTTGACGCACAACACAGTTGAGCCGGACAACGCCAAATGGGCGCCCGACGGAAGATTCATCGTCTTCACAGCAGATGTCTATCCCGACTGCCCTGCCTTTACGGACGCCGATGCCTCGCAGGGCTCGCAGCCTGACCGCTGCAATGCCGATCGGGACAAGGCGGCGGCCGAAAGCAAGGTCAAGGCGCAGATTTTCACCCATCTGCTCTATCGCCACTGGGACCACTACACGGGAGCCAAGCGCAGTCACCTGTTTCTTGTCACCGTCGAAAACCCGTCGCCGAAGACCTTGCTGTGGCGCGACCTGACGCCCGGCAATTCGCATGACGTGCCGCCGTTTTCACTCGAGGGAGGCGGATGCGGGTGTGACATTTCGCCGGATTCGAAGGAACTGGCGTATACCGACAACATTGATCCCGTGCAGGCGATCAGCGTCAGCGCGAAGATTTTCACGCTTGATTTGACCAATCCGGATGCGAAGCCGGTGCAGATCAGCACATCGGCGGGTGGGAATTTCAATCCTGCGTATTCGCCGGATGGAAAGTATCTGGCGTGGCGGAGCCAGGCGCGCGCGGGGTATGAGAGCGACAGGTTCCGGCTGGTGGTGTACGACAGGGCGACGAAGACGATCAAGGATCTGCTTGATGATTTTAAATTCGATAATTGGGTGGACGAGTTCAATTGGAACGGACCGGAAAAGGTTCTTTTTGCTTCCGGCGATCACGGCGAGGCGCCCATTTACGAGGTCAACGTCACAGGGGACGATCTTCATAGATTCGGCAAGGCAAGCGGTGACTGGAGCGACCCGCACATGGTTGTTATGAATGGGCTCCCATTCATCGTCGGTACTCTAGCGCGGGTGAACCGTCCCGCCGAGGTGGCTCTTGGAAATGCCTTGGAGATGGACGACACGGCCGTCAAGCTTCGTCTGCCTGCAAGCAGCGAGCCGGCTCAAAACATTACCAGCAGCAGCTATGAGCCAAAGGTGATCACCCATCTCAACGACGCCCTCCTGGCCCAGCTCGACCTGCCCAAGATGGAGGACTTCTGGTTCACCGCCAAGGACGGAACCAAGATCCAGGGCTTTCTCATCCGGCCGCCGGGGTTTGATGCGGCGAAGAAGTATCCGGTCAAGTTCCTGATTCACGGAGGCCCGCAGGGCGCGTGGGGCGATTCGTGGTCGTACCGGTGGAACGCGGAGCTCTTCGCCGCCAACGGCTATGTCGTCGTC
>DATKPJ010000134.1:0-33399 GCA_035524195.1 Occallatibacter sp. | reverse complement strand
ACGATGCGGTCTTGCTGGGTGTAATGAAAGCCCTGAGCGAGGAATTGGCCGTTGTTCACGATGTTGTGGTGCGTGAGCATCACGCCCTTGGGCAAGCCGGTGGTTCCGCTGGTGTATTGAATGTTGGCCACGTCATCGACGGCGACGTATTCTGGCAGGCGGCCTTCGGCATCGAGGAACGCAGGCCATTCCGGTGAGTCGAAATAGATGACATGCTCGAGCGTAAGCTCAAGACCGTGCCGGGCGCGGCCGAGGATCTCCTCGTAATCGGCGCGCTTGTCTTTGTGCCACAGAAATAGCGCTTTCATGCGCGATCGGGTGAGCGTGTACTGCAGTTCGTGCGAGCGGTACGCAGGATTGACATTCACCAGAGCCGCGCCGGCACGGGCGCAGCCCATATGCATCATGATCCATTCGATACAGTTGGTAGACCACAGCCCGACGCGGTCACCACGGCGGATGCCGAGCGCCCAGAGGCCGCGTGCGACGCGGTCAGCGGAATCGCTCAGTTCCGCCCAGGTCATCCTTCGCGACTGATGGCGCGCAGAGACGGAGACGTGATCAGGAAATTGGCTGGCAGTGCGATGGAGAAGGTCGCCGATGGTCAGTTCAAGGAGAGGTCGATCGGCTCCTCGGGTGTGGCTCAGTTTCGAAGTCTGCGATTCAACAAGCATTCGGAAGTTTGAACTACCAAAGATGGCAGTGTAAACCGCGCCCCGAGGTCGCTCGTGTGATCCAGCACACAGCGCGGATTGGGGGATGCAGCGGAACGTGTTTGCATGTCGAATTCGCGAAGGGAATTCCTGCAATCCAGTGCAGCTTTGGCTGCCGGTCTGATGAGCGGAGCCGCCGCACGGCTCGACGGTCAAGCGGTTTCGCAGTTGCAACCGCAAAGAATGCTTGCCCGACTGGGCCAGGTCCCGCCCGCTGCATCGATCCAGATACCAAAGATGAAATTCGGCAATGCGGAGATCGGCAGGCTGGTGCTGGGCGCCAATCCTCTCTATGGATTTGCGCACTTCAACCGCGACTACGGCAATACGATGGCGAATTGGTACACGCAAGACAAGGTGTGCGAGGTGATGCACCGCGCGAACAGCTTTGGGATCAACGCATTCAACTATGTGAACATGGGGCGCGCACCGCAGGACCTGGCGCGGTTTCAGGCGGAAGGCGGCCGGATGCACCTGATTGTTCAGGTCACCGCCCGCGACGACGAGGTTGCGCTGGTACGGAATTTGAAGCCATTGGCACTGCAACGGCGAGGTGAAGAAGTCGACCTTGCTTTCAGAAACGGCACAATGGCCGGCGAGCGGGAGTGGTGCAAGCGGGTACGAGATCTGGGCGTGATGGTGGGTGTGGGCACGCACAAGCCAGAGGTGATCGAGTTTGTTGAAGAGCAGGGCTGGGACGTGGATTTTTATTCAGGCTGCGTGTATAACCGCACGCGAACCGAATCGGAATGGCGGGAGATTCTTGGTGGTGAACTGCCCGAGATGCCAAGTGACGTCTATATCCAAAGCGATCCGGCACGCATGTACAAGGTGATCCGACAAACCGCGAAGACCTGTTTTGCATTCAAGATTCTTGCTGCAGGGCGCGTTGGCGACGAAGGAGTGTTACAGGCGCTCCGCACTGCTTTCGAAAACATCAAGTCCAGTGACGGCATTTATCTAGGCATGTTTCCGAGCCGGAAGGATGAAGTGGAAGAGGATGCGCGCATTGTGCATGACATTTTGACACACGGTTGAGCGGCGGCTGGACGCCTGCGCGGCGTCCCGGACCACGGACTGCAGGCATCACGCGCACCGATCACAGGAATGACGTCAAGGGCACGGAATCACGGTCACTTCATGGTCAACTTGCCGGTGTTTCCCATTGTCCCGATTCGGCCGACCGGAAGATCGCTTCGATGACGGCCATATTCTTGATCGCGTCTTCGAGCGGAACGGGAACTTCAGTATCTTCAATGACCGCTTTGGAAAAAGCATCGCCCTGCATGGTGTACTGATCACTCACTGGAAAGACTTCGGTCGTGATCCCGCTGCCGGTCAGGTCGCCGGTGTCGTCGATGAATATCCGGGTGGGCCGATCCTTCGGTGCGTTGAAGGGGATTTCGATTTCGATTCGGCCGCGCGTGCCAAAAAACTGGGCACGCTGGTGGGGCACAAGTTGCGTGCTGCAGGTAAAAATGGACTGCCCGGAAGGGAAGTCGAGGATGGCTGAGGTGAGCCGATCGACGTGTAGCAACGGGTCGCGTTCAATTTTCGAGACCACGCGGGTCGGTTCCTGCGCGAACGCGAAGCGCGATAGGTTGATGCAATAACAACCGATGTCGTAGAGCGCACCGCCGCCGAACTCGACGTGGTTGCGAATGTTTGCCGGGTCGTTGTTGAAGTAACTGAAGAAGCTCGAAATGGAGCGAAGATCGCCGATTCGGCCTTCGGCGAGCAACTCGCGGAGTCGCAGCCACTGGAAGTAGCTGCGGATCATAAAAGCTTCGCCAATTTTGACTGATGTACGCTCGCGGACGGTGAGCAGAGTCTTTGCTTCCGCAACGGTCAAGCTGAGCGGCTTTTCGCATAGGACATGCTTGCCGGCTTCGGCCGCCCGGACGGTCCATGGCACATGAAGCTGATTTGGCAAGGGATTGTAGATGGCGTCAACGTCCGGGTCGGCGAGCAGTTCCTCGTACGAACCGTACGCCTTGGGGATTTCCAATGCGGCTGCTGCCCGCTGAGCATTCGCAAGATGCCGCGAGGCGATCGCGGTCACGACAGTGAACTCGCCCTTTTGCATGGCCGGCAGCACTTTTTTAAGGCCGATATTCGCAGTACTCAAAACTCCCCAACGAAGCTTCTTTGACATGGAGTCATGATAATGCAGCTGTTTCGCCGCCGAGCGAAGGGCCTGATCCTCACAAATCGGGGCGAGATCAAGCTTGAGTTACGTGGTGCGTCGGCGACTGCAAGGGTACCTTTATTGAATATGTGACATTCATTTGTTGTGGTATGCTCTTCGAAAGTTTCTAAACATTCCCCTTTTTTTGGTTTGGGCCGGCTGCGTTGTACGGTCGTCGTGGGACTTGTGGGGAATGGTGTACTCCAGGATGCCCGCCATGAGCGCATGCTTTGTACCACTTTCTCGCCGGTTCTCTCTCGTTTGTTTTGCGATCATTTCGATAGCCATCGCCCGGGGGCAATCCCCCGCGCCTTCGATACAAGCGCGCATAACGGGCGCCGTGGATGAGCGCTCACTTGTCAGCCTGCGAGGGAATACGCCACCAGTCGCGCAGGCGCAATATGATCGCGGGCCAGCGCCTGTCTCAATGCCTGCCAACCGCCTCATCCTCGTGCTCAAGCGCAGCACGTTGCAGGAAGCAGGCCTTCAGACTTACCTCGCATCTGTACAGGACCCTAACTCACCGAGTTATCACAAGTTTTTGACTCCCGAAAAGTTTGGCGCACAGTTTGGAGTAGGAGATGCCGATCTTCAGACCATCCAGACATGGCTGACAGCTCATGGCATGAAGATCGCCAAGGTTTCAAAGGGCAGGATGGCGATCGAGATTTCCGGTACCGTGGGACAAGTGCAGGATGCGTTCCACACCTCAATCCATTCCTTTGTAATCGGCGGAAAGCAGTACTGGGGAAACGCATCGGATCCACAGATCCCGGCGGCGCTTGGTCCGGTGGTGGAAGGGCTCGCCTCACTTAGCAGTTTCAAACCGATCGCGCAATACATTCGCGCACCGAGCGGTGTGTATGATCCGAGTACCCACAGAATCAAGCCGACCTATACGTTCGGCAGCGCGCAGAGCGGATATTACATCTTTCTTGGGCCTGCGGATGCGGCGACCATCTACGACACGACCACCACGTTGAATCCCAAATACACCGGGACAATCTATGACGGCACCGGAGTCACGATTGGGGTAGCGGGCGACTCGAACATCGATGTGACGCAGAACGCAAACTACCGCGCCACGTTCGGATTGCCGGCAAAGGCCACTACGGTGACCGTGGACGGAACAGATCCGGGCGAAAACGGTGATGCAATTGAGGCGTATCTCGATACCCAGATTGCTGGAGGGATTGCTCCGAACGCGAACGTGATCCTGTATACCGCAGCGGACACGTATTACCAGTCAGGCCTGTTTCTGGCGATTGCGCGGGCGCTGGATGACAACCAGGTCGATATTCTGAATGTGAGCTTCGGCGCATGCGAGGCGGAATTTGGCGGGGCGGGCAATCAGTACGTAAATGACTTGTGGGAGCAGGCGGCCGCGCAGGGAATCGCAGTTACCGTATCGACGGGAGACAGCGGTTCAGCCGGATGCGATAATCCAAACACAGAGCAAGCTGCTATCTACAGTATGGCCGTGAACGGAATCGCGTCCACGCCGTATAACATCGCCGTCGGCGGAACTGATTTTGACGTCCTCTATACGAGTGGCACTTTCCCCGCCAGCTTCACCAACTACGTCGACATTACCAATACGCTGCCGGATCATCGAAGCGCACTCAAGTACATTCCCGAAGAACCCTGGAATGACTCGACATCGACGAATGCGTCGATTTCAAAGAACAAGCCCCTCTCGGCTATCGGCGGTTCAAACAACATCATTGCCGGCGGCGGTGGCGTCAGCAATGCCTATCCGCTGCCCACATGGCAAACCGGCAATGGCGCGGTGACCGGCAGAAACCTTCCCGACGTTTCGTTTCTGGCAGGCAACGGATTCTACGGTGCTGCCTGGGGCATCTGCACCGACCAGGACTATGATCCTCCGACCGGCACGTCTATGGCAGATTGCGCAGGGACGTCGACGACGGGGAACGCGTTCAACCTGACAGGGATCGGCGGAACATCAGCTGCCGCGCCAGCGTTTGCCGGGATGCTGGCCCTGGTGCAGCAGAAGACGGGGTCACGGTTGGGGCAGGCAGATTATGTTCTATACGATCTGGCCAAGCAAAAGTATGGGACCGTCTTTCACGATGTGACGACCGGGGATAACTCGGTGGACTGCCTGGCTGACACGCCGAACTGCCTGCAGAATTCGCTCGGCTACTTCTTCCTTTCGGGATATAACGCCGCGGCCAACTATGACAACGCAAGCGGTCTGGGAAGCGTGGATGCCATGCAGATGGTGAATAACTGGTCGAGGGCCGGGCTGATTACGACAAGTTCATCTCTCAAATTGAATGGCGGCACAACCGCGCTGAGCATCACCCACGGGCAAAGCGTGACCGTAAACGCGAGTGTCACGGGAACGAGCGGGACCCCGACCGGGAATGTTGCGCTGGTCGACAGCCTGAGCCCGTCGACATTGCCGGGCAATGAATCCATCGCAGACTTTTCGCTGGCAAGTGGTAGCGCATCGGGCACGACGAACTCGCTGCCGGGTGGTTCTTACAATATTTCAGCTCACTATGGCGGCAGCAGCAGTTATGGGGAGAGCGACTCCAACGCGATCCCAGTTACAGTGAGCGCAGAAACCAGCACGACCGATATCAAGGTGGCCGGGTACTTCGATCCATCAACCGGCCAGCAGGTGGGTACGCCCTATTACGGCTATATCTACCTGATTGATGCGCAGCCATATGGCAACAGCGCGACGGCATCGAGCCCGGACGGAAACGCGACGGGCACGATTACGTTCAAGAACGGGGCCTCGACGCTTGGAACCGCAAACCTGAACAGCAATGGCATCGCCGAGTTGCAAACAACCATGTTGCCGGGTGGAACGAACAGCCTGACCGCGGTGTTTCCAGGAGACGCAAGCTTCCAGGCCAGCACCAGCGTGCCCCTGGCGTTCACGGTGATGCCTGCGCCCACTACGATCGGCTACCCGTCGATCCAGCCAAATAATTACGTGACTGCGGGCGCCAGTCTCACCTTCGGGATCAATCTCTCGACGGACAGCGCCGGCGCCGCACCCACGGGTACGGTGAAGTTCATGAGCGGCTCGACCGTGCTGGGTACCGCGACGATCGCCGGTGTAGCCTCCACCCGTAGTGGCTTAGCTGCGGGTACGGCGACGTTCACCACCAACAGCTTGCTGCCAGGAAGCTATAGCGTGACGGGCGTCTACAGTGGCGATTCAAACTATGCCGGGACTACATCTAACGCCGGTTCCTTGACGATTGTGAAGGATTCGACTCCAATTACAGTCACACCTTCTGCGATCCAGATCATAGAAAACCATGCACTCCAGGTAACCGTCACTCTTGCCCCGGTCAGCGGTCTCCCAGCGCCAACCGGTTCTGTGACCCTGACCTACAATGGCTCGCCTGGCATTACGACTGCGCCCGGGAACCTGGTCAACGGAACCGCAACTATTACGATCCCAGCTAATTCTCTGGCTCTCGGCTTGCAGACCATCATGGCCAACTACAGCGGAGACTCGGTTTTTGCCGTGACTTCCGGATCGACATCCGTCGAAGTACTCTCTTCTGGCACCATTCAGCCGACCGTGACCGTCATTCCACCTTCTTCCATCACAAATTATCCAGTGTCGATCAATGTCAATGTAACTGGTCCAAGTGGCAGCCCTGTTCCGACGGGTTCAGTCACCCTCTCGGATGCGGCAGGGCAAAGTTCTCAACCCCTCGTCAGCGGTTCGACCGTCTTTACGATCCAGAGCGGTCTGGCGCCTGGCTCGAACGGGGTGATGGTTACCTATCTAGGGGATTCGAACTACACGAGTGGCAGCGGCAGCGCGAACTTGACGATCTTCGCGGCTCCAATCTTCTTCTTTTCGCCCCAGTCGCCCACCATCGCCGCAAATCAGCCGCTTACCACGACAGTGACTGTCTCTTCCGGGAATGCGAGCATCCCTCCGGGAACGGGCACAGTGACGGTTTCGGCGGGAAGCTACAACTCGGGCCCCGTGCAACTGGCTACTGGAACCGCAAGCTTCACAATTCCGGCAAACTCGCTGCCAGTCGGGACCGACACGATCACCGCCAGCTACAGCGGCGATGTGAATTACGATCCAGGGACCGGCACCGAGAGCGTGAGCGTGAATGCAGCGCAACCGCCGAGCTTCGCCGCATCGGGGACGTCTGTTTCGCTGGCCCCAGGCGCAACGGCCAACAACACGTCGACAATCACGCTTACGCCGGCCGGCGGCTTTACCGGATCGGTGACACTGACGGCGTCAATCACAAGCGGCCCGACGGGCGCAGTGAACCTCCCGACCTTGAGCTTCGGCGCGACAAGCCCAGTGAGTATTACGGATACCAATGCGAAGACAGCAACGATGACTGTTTCCACCACGGCGGCTACGTCAGGGGCGCTGCGTCGTACCTCTGGTCCAGGGGCGGGACTGCTTGGCGCGGGCGGCGTGCTGGCTTGCGTCCTCCTGTTCGGATTCTCTGAGCGGCGCATACGGTGGCAGACCATGCTTGGTCTGCTGGTCTTTCTCATCTTTCTAGGCGGAGGGGTGATGAGTTGCGGAGGCGGGGGTGGGGGTGGTGGAGGAAACGGGAATCCAGGCACCACACCCGGAGCCTACACCGTCACCGTGACGGGAACATCCGGCGCTACGACCGCGCAGTGCACGGTCAATATCCAAGTGCAGTGAACAGGTCGCATTTTGGAAGAGGCAGCCGATTTTCGGCTCCGCAACCTCACCCGGAGAATGCCGAATTGCGGCCATCGTGCGTGATGACCGCGACCTTGCCCCGCGCTCCACGATAGAATCCACAGGGCAGACAAAAGGACATACGGTGCAACAACTTCAAAGGATATTTCCGAGAACCGCAGCCATAGCCGCGCTTTACCTCTTCGTGATTTCTGTTCCGGCAAACGGACAGATATCCGCCGAAGCGGGCAAGGTAACTGCAACACACGATAGAGATGCTTTTCGGCTTGAGGATGGCGCAATCGGCGCGAAGTGGTCGGTCGGCGGAGGCAAGGTATCCGGTCTCGTGATTTCAGACCGGCTGCATGGAACCGACATTCCGGTTCCGGTCCCGTTTGCGGTTCTGCTCAATGACGGCACCATTTACAACTCAGACAACCTGACGATTTCCGGCGAGCCCGTGTTGCGCGAACTCGAGCCGCAGGCAAATGCATCGCGGCTAGCTGATCGCCTTCATGGCGACGAAGTGGACGTGCCGTTGAAAAGCAGCGACGGGTCGCTCGAAGCGATTTGGTCGGTGGTCATGCTCGACGGTTCAAGCTATGTCAGGCAGCTTCTTACACTCAAGGCGGACGACCGGGACATTCCCATCAGCCGCGTGGAATTGATCAATCTGCACCTTCCGGGGGCGCATGTTGCAGGGTCGGTGGCCGGCTCGCCGATCGTGGATCGCGATCTATTTCTGGGATTCGAACACCCGCTTTCGCAGAGCAAAGTGACTGACGGTAGAGCGACAGCCTGGATGGACCGGGAGCTTCCACTCAAAGCCGGCCAATCCATCACGTATTCGTCGGTGGTTGGCGTTGCTCGCGATGGGCAGATGCGGCGCGACTTCCTTGCCTATCTTGAGCGACAACGTGCGCATCCGTACAGGACATTTCTGCACTACAACTCCTGGTACGATCTCGGCTATTTCACACCTTATGACCAGGCGAGCGCGCTTGATCGGATCAATGCATTTGGCCGTGAACTGGAGCAGAAGCGCGCTGTCAAGCTCGACTCGTTTCTTTTTGACGATGGCTGGGACAACCATCAATCTCTCTGGCAATTCAATTCAGGGTTCCCGGATGGGTTCACGCCGGTCAAAGCGGCAGCAGAAAAGTATGGGGCTGATCCGGGCATCTGGATGTCGCCCTGGGGCGGGTACTCCAAGCCGAGACAGGAGCGGATTGCGTTCGGCAAGGCGCATGGCTACGAGATCGTAGCCGGCGGGTATGCCTTATCGGGACCCAAGTACTACGCGGCCTTTCGCGACGTTTGCCTGCAGATGATTCAAAAGTACGGTGTGAATCAATTCAAGTTCGACGGGACAGGGAATGTCGACTCCGTTTTTCCCGGCAGCCGGTTCGACAGTGACTTTTCCGCGGCGATTCATCTTATCGGCGAGATTCGAGCAGCCAAGCCCGATGTCTTCATCAACCTGACGACGGGAACCTGGCCTTCGCCGTTCTGGCTTCTCTATGCCGACTCAACCTGGCGCGGCGGCGACGATGACAACGTGACCGGCGTCGGTTCTTACCGCGAGCGCTGGATCACCTACCGCGATGCGCAGACCTATGAGCGCGTGGTGCAAAACGGTCCTTTGTACCCGCTGAATTCACTGATGCTGCACGGCATGATCTATGCGCGGTTCCACAAGCATCTCGACAAGGATCCGGGAAACGATTTCCGCAACGAGATCCGTTCCTACTTCGGAACGGGGACGCAGTTGCAGGAGATGTACATCACACCTTCGCTGCTGACGCAGGCAAACTGGGACGATCTGGCCGAAGCGGCGAAGTGGTCGCGCGCCAATGCGGACGTGCTGAAGGACACGCACTGGGTAGGCGGCGATCCTCAATGGCTCGAGGTCTACGGATGGGCGTCGTGGGCTCCGCGGAAAGGCATTCTTGTGCTGCGCAACCCGAGCGACAAAGCGCAGACAATAAAAATCAAACTCCAGGATGTATTTGAATTGCCGGCGGCAGCCCGGCTGGATTACGTGGCACGGAGTCCATGGAAGGAAGACGCGGGGAAACCGGCCATTCTGTTGAACGCACAGCAGGCACACGAGTTTGAGCTTGCGCCGTTTCAGGTGCTTACCCTCGACTTGCTGCCTTCAAAGTGAAGCCGATTCGGGGTGATCCATGAAAGGAGGGATCGTATGGCAAACCTGACGTTGCTCGTTCTGGCTGCGGGCATGGGCAGCCGCTACGGCGGATTGAAGCAGATCGACCCGGTGGGTCCGTGTGGCGAGACCATCATGGACTATTCCATCTTCGACGCGCGGCGCGCTGGATTCAAAAAAGTCATCTTTGTTATCCGCAAGGAAATCGAGCAGCAGTTCAAAGAAATCATCGGATCGCGCTATGAAAAGCGGATTGCGGTGGATTACGTATTCCAGGAGCTTGGCAAGCTATTGCCGGGCTTTGTATTGCCGCCCGGACGCACCAAGCCGTGGGGCACAACGCATGCAATCCTTATGGCTGCAGGGGCCATCCACGAGCCCTTCGCCGTCATCAATGCCGATGATTTCTACGGCGCGGATGGCTATCGCGCCCTGGCCCGTCAACTGAACTCTGAGAGTTCAGACTTTGCCATGGTGGCTTATATCCTGCGTAACACGCTTTCGGAATTCGGTTCCGTGGCCCGCGGTGTCTGCCGCGTGGACGAAAGCGGTTATCTCTTGGACATCGTGGAGATGAAGTGCATCGAGCGCGACAAAGCTCATGCGAGGAACATCGATGAGAATGGAAATGAGACAAAGCTGAGCGGAGATGAGGTTGTTTCGATGAACATGTGGGGATTCACTCCGAAGGTATTCGATCAACTCCACAAGCGATTTCGGATATTTCTGCAGAAGCATGGCAGTGAATTGAAAGCAGAATGCTATGTCCCGACCGCGGTGAATGAATTGATCGCGGAGGAACAAGTCCGGGTGCGCGTCCTGCGCACAAGCGATTCCTGGTTTGGCGTCACATATCGCGAAGATCGGCTCCACGCCATCGAGAGCGTGCGCCGCTTGATTGAGGGAGGATATTATCCGAAGAGTCTCTGGTCATGAATAACGGGCACAACGTCGGCGCTGTGGCGCGAAAGTTTCAGGTCGAGGGGGAATTCGTGTCCGCTGCGCCATATGGCAGCGGTCATATCAACGACTCGTATTGCGCGGTGTTTGACCGCGGGGGCCAACCCGTGCGCGTCATTTTACAGCGCATCAATCACCATGTCTTCAAGAACCCGGTGGCAGTGATGGAGAACATCCAGCGCGTCACCTCCCACCTGGCGCCGCAGGTTGCCTGCGAGGCGGACGGCGATCGCCGCGTTCTCCGCCTGATTGAGGCTCGTGACGGGGGCGCCTGGTACGTCGATGAGGAAGGCAGTCATTGGCGAGCCTATTGGTTTATCGAACGGGCGCAGAGCTTCGATGCAGTGGAAGGTACGCAACAGGCGTACCAGGCGGCCCGGGCGTTTGGCGAATTTCAGCGCATGCTGGCCGACCTTCCTGCGCCGAGATTGCACGATACGATTCCAAATTTCCACCACACTCCGAAGCGCTTCAGGGCTCTTGAGGAGGCTATTACCGCTGACGTCGCGGGCCGCGCCATCCTGGCGAAACGCGAGATCGAGTTTGCCCTGGCGCGCAAATCGATTGTGAGCGTTCTGCTGGACGCAAACCTGCCAGAACGCGTGACGCACAACGATACCAAATTCAACAACGTCCTTCTTGACGACGAGACCGGTGAAGGGATTTGCGTTATCGATCTGGATACGGTCATGCCGGGTTTGGTGGCCTATGACTTTGGCGACATGGTGCGGACTACGACGAGTCCTGCAAAGGAAGACGAACAGGATCTTTCCAAAGTCGACATGCACTTTTCACTCTTTGAGTCGCTGGTGCGAGGGTACCTGAGTTCTGCGGGCGGCTTTTTATCGAAGGCAGAAAAGGACCAACTTGCATTCTCGGGCAAGCTCATCACGTTTGAGATTGGTATCAGATTTTTGACCGACTACCTTGCCGGCGACACCTATTTCAAGGTGCATCGCGACGGGCACAATCTCCACAGGTGCCGAACTCAATTCAAGCTGGTGGAGTCGATCGAAGAACAGGAAGAGCGCATGGCGCGCATGGTTGAAGCGGCCGACGCGTAGTCTTAGTGAAATTAGGCTGCGACCCATTCCCTTGCGGAATGAATGGTGCGAATCTCTCCCATCACGGTGAAGGAGTTCAAGCCATAAAGACACACTGCCGTCTCAATGCCTCCGCCGGTCAGGGTCAGCTTTGTCCGCGAAAGAAAGAGAAGCACGACGGAGGATTCCAGGTGATCACGGAATCGCAGGTTTCCGTAGCTGTACTTGCGGCCAGGAACACCGTCGTGAAAATCCTGTATTTCAATCAGGTTGAAGTAGATGGATATCCTGCCGCCACCCGGCCAGGAAATTGTGCCTGCCTCGTTGATGATCTGGAGAGTTGTTTGGGATTCGCTTTTCGGTTCGACCTGGCGAGTCATTAGGGGCCCTCGAGAAGATGTCTCTATGGCGATTACGTTACCTCTCACTCGGGCTGGGCACTGTGATCTGAATCACCTCACGCGATGTTTCGCGAAGGGGCAACACCAATTCGGGAGGCGGTTCCGAATTGGCGTCAAGACGAATGATGCCAAGAACGCGTGTGATGCTGCCGACTAAACCACTTCACCACAAAAGCTTAAGACTGAACTGGATTTGACGCGAAGTGGTGGCGGTGCTTGTGACCACGCCTGCCGTCGGAGAAACGCCCGAAGGAGTGAAAACGACAAGATTCGGCGTGTTGAAGTTGGCCCGGTTCAGGATATTGAACAACTCGGCACGGAATTCAAGGTTGAACCGGTCGTGCAAAGGTGTGTCTTTCAACATCGACATGTCCCAGGTGGCGAGACCCGGCCCGGTCAGCGAATCTCGGCGAAGATTCCCATAGAACCCGGATCCGGGCGGTGGCGCAAGGAAGGCAGCGGGATTGAACCATTGTGAAGGGCTCCCAGCGATTACACGACCAGTAAATGCCGGATTCACAAAGGGGCGCACTGGATTTTTCGAATCACCATTGTTTGACGGGTTGTAGCTGAGCTGAGGTGTGAAGGGATACCCGGTTTGCAGCGTTACGATCGAGTTTGCCGTCCAGTCCCCAGCGAGCAGGCCGGCAATACCCCCGTTGTGGTTCAGAAAGTGCCGGTGTGCCCCGAAGGGCAACTCGTAAGAGCCGTTCATGATCGCGACGTTTCTCACGTCGAAGGTTGCGGGACCCCAGTCGGCTCGAAGGTCAAAGGGGTTCGAAGCTAACCCCGGAGCGTTGCCTGCGGCCGTCGCATTAAGTGAATCGCCGTCATCCAGGGCCTTCGACCAGGTGTACACACCGCGCAGGAGAAACCCGTGGCTGAATCGATGATTCAAATCGGCCTGGAGTGCGTTATACGAGCTATCGCCTTCAGAGAACCACGCCCATGCCGCTCCCAGCGCGGGGTTGGCGTTCGGAGTTCCTGAGGGGATGTAATAGGCGCCGGCAGGCACCGAAGCGCCGGCCAGCGGTGCGGGAAAGTTGCCGGGGTAAACAGCTGGGCAAGGGGAGCCGGGGCACACCGTCGGCATGGGCTCATTGTCATCGAGACTTACAATCTCGTGGTATCCGTGCGAACCAACGTATCCAATGGTAAGGACCGTATTCGACGTCAGTTCCTGCTCCAGGCGCAGTGAATAGGAGACAAGCGTTGGGGTGCGCATGTCGGGTTGCACCCCGGCAGGCACAATTTTCGCGTTTGCAGGAACTGGCGAGGTGGGCAACGGCAGATCGGATACAGGCAGACTTGCAATGGAATACGACGGGTTGAAGGGCGCATTCTGATCCATCCGGTAGCCGAGCGCGTCCTGCAGATCGTTGTACATGCCGAACCCTGCGCGAATCACCGTACGGGAACTGATCGGGCTCCATGCAATGCCGATGCGGGGCTGAGGAAGGAACTTCGCGTAATTATCGGTGAACGTAGAAGATGAAATGCGCGGTTGTGTCTGGATCGTGCCATTTACGAACACGAAGGTTGACGCGCGGCCATGCGCCTCGTTCCATCCTGTTGTGAATTCATGACGGAAACCAAGTGAAATGGTCAGCTTAGGTGTAATCCGGTAGACGTCCTGCAGATACCAGGCGCCGAGCAGTGAACGCCAATTCATTTCGGTTGGTGCCGGATCGTAGAGGAAAGTGCCGACGGTGCCTGATAAAAACTGCTGCAGGCCTGTAAAAGTGGCCTGACCAAATTGAGTCAGTGCAAGGTCTTCATTCGATTGCAGCGGCTGGAACCAGGCACCGGCAGTGATCTGGTGCCGTCCTTTGGTCCACGTTACGTCATCCTGATAGGTGAAAAGGTTGCGCGCTATGTTCAAATTGCTGCCGGTGTTGCTGCCCGCCTGGCTCACTTGCGCAGCGGGATTGGCGGCAGCACTGCCTCCCACCACGACGGTTCCGACGGGCCTGCCCGCCACGAATCCTGGAACAGAAGCTGCTGGGGTGTTGGGTGAGGGCTCGCCGGTGTAGTAATACGAGGCACGGGAAAAGCCGACGCGTGCGATGTTCAGCAGGTTGGGAGAGAAGATGTGGGTCTCCTCGAGACTGAGCACTTGTTCCCTCAGTCTTTCCAAGTCCGTACTGTAGAGATTGCCGCTGGTGGGGGTCACGTCGGCACTGTCGTCAATGGTGTACGCGCCTGTAAAGGAATCGCTGCTTGAAAAAACCTGGTCAAGACGAGCTGTGCCGAAGTCATCGCGGATGGTCTGGAGCGGGTTATTGAACGCTTCCGCGATACCGCCGAAATCGGGAGCGTTCGCGCTTTGCGTCGGCCACAGAGCGAGCAATGGGACCACACTGGGAGCGACACCCACGTAAACCAGTCCTGAAGGCGGGCATGGATTCGGCGCCGGTGTGACCAGTTTGCAGGGTAGGTATCCATTGCGCGCATTCGTATCCGGAACCAGTGCGACACCGGTCTGATGAAGATGCTGAGTCAGGCCTTCAAAATTTCCAAAGAGAAAGGTCTTGTTCTTTTGGAGCGGGCCGCCGAGGGCGGTTCCAAACTGATTGCGCTGGAACGGTGGAGCCGAGCCCTTGTCGAAATAGTTGGGCGCATCCAGAGAGTTATTGCGGAGAAACTCGTACACCGAACCATGCACGCTGTTGGAGCCGCTCCGGGTGACGATAAGCACTTGCGCGCCGGGACGCTTTCCGTACTCCGCACTATAGGAATCGCGCAGCACATTGAACTCACGGACAGTCTCGACGCCGAGAAGTTCCTGGCTGGTACCGCCTGGCTGCATGTTGTTCTCAGCCGCGCCGGTGAACTCTACACCGTTGAGCAAGAAGAGATTCTGCTGCGGGCGATTGCCGGAAACCGCGAAGTTGTTGCCCACAGTCGAGTTTGAGACGCCCACCCCACCGCTCTTCTCGGCCGTGAAGTTTACGATACCGGGATTCAACGTGAGCAACTCATCGAAGCTGCGGCCATTAAGCGGAAGATCCCTCACCTCTCGCTCGCCGACCAGCCCAGAAATGTCCGACGTTGTGGGGCTGAGCGCAGATGCGTCTGCGGTTACTCTTACAATTTGCTGGACGCCTCCCACACGGAGCGTGAGATTCGCGGTGCCGACCTCGCCGACGACCAGATCGATCCCGGTGCGAACATCCGAGGCAAAACCGGGCTTGCTCACCGTCATCTCATAGGCCCCGACAGGCAAAGCAAGCACGTCGTACCGGCCCGCGCTGTCGGTGACGGTTTCGCGAGTCGCACCGGTGGCGACATTCTTCACGATGACGCTGGCTCGGGCGATGGCTGCGCCCGAGGAGTCGCTGATGTGTCCGGTCAGGGTCGAAGATGTTTGAGCCGCGGCGCGGGATGGAATGTCCAACAGGAAAAAAGTGCCGGCAGCATTGAAGGCCAGGATGAGCAATCCGGGGAGAATGAGACGCCGAACCCGGTTTCGGCGACAAGAGATGTTCACAGGTACCTCCGTAGACGATGCCTTTGGGGAAGGATGCTTTGTCCTGCTGGGAGTCGGAGCGGCGTCGAACCCGAATGAATACGATTCGTCGCCAGCGTGATCATATCAAATTGTTTAGATTCGTAGATATCTGGCGGGCGAAGGAGACGATCGAGCAAGATCCTCCGCTGCTGGCCGCAAGCCGCTGACGTCGCTCGAGAACCCCTGAAATTTGTGGTGGATTTCGTGTTTACCTGGCACTCGGAAAGGTGATCTACCTCACAGACTGTGCATGGTTTAGGCGTTACCTTTTGAAGCACATGATCCGAGAATCTGCTGGACCCATGAGCGCGCGGAAGCGCATTCTCGGGCTCAGCGAAGAGTCAAGAAGACTGGTCCCGGGGTGGAGTATGAATTTCCTCAGGAGCCTTTTCACTGAACCTCCAGCGGCGCCACAAAGAAGGGCCGCACGCCGCCCCGCGCCCGGTCTGGCCGCGTTTCACGGATCAGGTACAGATCAAAAACAAGACCAGATTCGCGATATCAGCGCAGCCGGAATTTACCTGGTGACGGACGAACGTTGGGAGCCCGGCACGGTCATTCCCCTTACGTTGCAACCCAAGGATGAAGTTCTGGAGATTGCCCGGCGGCAAATCACGCTGCAGGCAAAGGCGGTTCGGACCGGAAACGATGGTATCGGGTTGTGCTTCGTTCCACCCAATGAACTCGACATGGACGCCTGGGTGCGGCTCATGGATAGCGCAGTGAATGAAAGCGAGCCGGATGATATCGTTGGCCAGTTCCGAATGGCCGACGCGGTCGCATTCCTGATCCACCTCTCTCCTTCCATCGAGATTGCCGTGCGTCAGATGATCCGAGGCGGATCAAGCAATCGCCGCGTTTCCAACGCTGTCGAGGTTGCTTTGAAAGCGAAGAACAAGCTGACGGCCTACGAGGACCGCGCTGAACTTCGAGCCCACGAACATGTGGTGCTGCGGATCCTCGAAGATGGTTCGTGGGCTGACGAAGATGCAACTCAGCAACTTTGGGCGGGTTTGCTTGCCTCGTCGTGTACGCACGAGCCTGCGGATGAATCCAGCTTGTTCTTAATCGATTTATTCAGCCAGCTGGCGCAGATCCATATCCGGATTCTGCTCTCCGCCTGCCAGAGAGCAGTGAAAACTATTGACGAATCCGGTGTGACGGCTGCAGAGCGACTGTGCTGCCCGGCAGAAGAGATTATGAAGATCTCGGGATCGCGAGATTTGGTCCGAATCGAACGGGATCTCATGCACTTGAGCGAACTTGGACTGTTTGAAATCCGATCCAAGTCCACCACCTTGTGTCTCATCAACGAGGCCGACATCACCCCCACCAGCCTTGGCCTCGAACTGTATGCCCGTTGTCATGGGTACCGGGGATCTCTACAGGACTTCTATCGCGTTGAGGTTCCCGCGGGGCACGCGATTCATTGATTCAGGACGACGATACGCGTCCGATTGAGCGTTCGCACGGAGTCGTTCATTGTTCTCTTTCAGTTCGCATCGTTGGCCGGAATTGAGAGCCAGGAATCAACGATGTCAGGAGCCGAGCCGTAGACGAAAATCACCCGCCGAGTCGATTCAACTTCTCCTGAAAATATGCCTTCCAACTGTCGGGCAACGATTTTGCGGCAATGGCACGGTGCACTAGAGCAACATCCTCGGAGGTGTAGTTCTTCGCCGCGTATAAACGGGTGATCAATGATACGGGAACTGAGTCTGGATCATGGCTGAGCAGAGTCACGGGGTCGCTGGCGCGAACTTCGCCCTCTAGAATAACCGCCGCATAGAAACCTGTACGTCGACTGATAAGAAATCTCTTCACCATCTCGTCCGACTCAAATTTGATCCCCAGCTTGTAGCACGGAAGCCGTGGCTGGGTGACTACGACCTCCGCAGGACCGACAGAAAATCGGTCGCCAACATAAACGAAATCCTCAGCCAGGTTGTCTTGAGCCAAACCCTCCACAGTGAAGTTCTCCCCAAAGGAACCGTAGGCGAGCGAACGACCCGGCAGTTCGGAATTCCAATAGCTGTAGTACTCGATCGGATAGCAGTAGACGGCTTTATCCTTCCCGCCGTGAACTGTGAGATCCGATTGCCGATCCCCATCCAGATTCAGCCTTCGCAGTGCAACGGGACCTTCGACAGGCTCCTTGTAGATTGATGTGGTCACGTGCGTTCCGCGCCAGACAACTTCGCGAGGTAAACCGCAATTGACGGAAACAAGGTTCATTTGGAGCCCCTGGCCAAATTAGGTGCCTTTGATTTTCTGCCGTTGAGTCGATCAGAATTTGAACAGAGTTGAGACTGAGCCGAATTGAGTCCGCTGTAAGTTATTGATTTGGTGGGCGCTGCAGGATTCGAACCTGCGACTTCCACCGTGTGAAGGTGGCACTCTACCGCTGAGTTAAGCGCCCCATGGGAGGGTATGGCAGAAGTCGCGCCGGAGGGGCATCCCATAGGTTAGAGTAACACCAGCGGAGCGAGCGGCCAAGATTGACGGCCCTCCACACGGCTGCCAAGTCTTTCTGTACCTTTCATCATGCGCTGGAAAGCCACACCTGAGCACGAATCAAGCAGATCGACCCCGGAAGCGTGGATGGTGCGCCACCTTCCCCGCCTTGGCGGTATCGACTCCGGCAGCGAAGCGCTTGCCGGGATTGGCGGCATGGGTTTGGGAAATGGATCCAATGTGCGGTTGGCTGATCAATTCGCAGGCAGGTCGAACGAGGTTATCCGTGCCTCGTTTGCTCGTTCTGGAGGGCGCGGCGACCAGGCGGATGGTCCTGATTCTGTGACGGAAAGCGCGGATTCTGCGCAACCTTCCGCCGAGGGCCGTGTTCCAGAAGATATGGCAACCCTGGTCCTGGACAATCCGGCTCTGGGAGCTGCGAACACGGGTGCGCAGCAAAATGCGAGAGTTACGCCCAATTATGGGGCGGATGAGTCGAGCGACGCCGCCATCATGCTGCGGGTGGCCGCGGGCGACGATTCGGGATTCAACTACCTGGTGGAGAAGTACCACCGGGCGATGATTCACTTCCTATTCCGGATGGTGCGGAACCAGGCGGTTGCCGAAGAGCTGGCGCAGGAAGTGTTCCTGCGCGTTTACCGTTCGCGCGAGAGCTACCGGGCTGAAGCGAAGTTTACCACTTGGTTATATCGAATCGCGACGAATCTGGCAGTCAACCACGCGCGCGATACCAAGCACGAACGGGCGGCGCAACCGTTATATCTGGACGTGCCGGACGAGGAAACGGGAACCACGCCGGATGTGGCTGACGACGAACCTTCGGTGGAGCAGCGAATGCTCCGCGAGGAACGCATGGCGGCGATTCGGAAACATGTGATGGCGCTGCCTAAACGGCAGCGTTCGGCAGTGCTGATGCACAAGTATCAAGGGATGGATTACAAGCAGATTGGTGAGGTGTTGAAGCTCAGCGAATCGGCGACCAAGTCGCTCCTCTTTCGCGCCTACCAGACGCTGCGGGATAAGCTGAAGGATTTTGTCTAAGCGGTCGAGCCGGGCCAAACCGGCGGGGAGCGGGGTGACCGTGATGGAGCGGGCTATGGACAATGCGAAGAAGTGCACTGGGATGGATGGGAAGCTGGCAGATGTGTTGCTTGCACCGGACTCAGTGCCTGCCAAGGTGAAGGCTCACGTTGCGGAGTGTGAATCGTGCCGTGCGGAGTTGGAAGAACTGCGCAGCACGATTGCTTTGCTGGATACCTGGAAGACGCCGGAGCCGAGCCAGTACTTCATGACTCGAATGCGGGCCCGGCTGGAGGAAGAGCGCCGGTCACCGCGCGAGAGCTGGCTGGCCCGGATGCGGGCGCGTATCCTCTTCGGACCGTCAATACATGTTCGTCCGCTGGCAGCCATGGCGCTGACCGTGATGATGCTGTTGGGCGGCGGAGTTTACCTCGATCTCACAAGCTGGCAAAAACCGCCTGCGGTTCAAGGGGAGGCTGCTGTGGTCAACGACCTGCAGACACTGGAGAACAATGCGCAACTCCTCGACCAGCTTGAAGAAATTTCAAGCAACGACACGGACGCGAACTGAGGAATCGTGATCCGCGTGGAAACGCTGGAACGGCGGGGGGCCGAAGGGAATCATGATTGGGGCGACCAAAGCGGGAGTGTTACGCCGCGCAGCTTTGGCTGTGGCCGGGCTGATGTTGTGTCTGCCCTCGGCATGGGCGCGTGGCCAGCACGCTGCTCCACATCCGCAGCGCGCACCCCAGCATTATTCGGCGCCGAGATCGCAGCCCTCGCGTCCCCGATATGCAAGGCCCAATCAGAACAGGCCTCAGAGTAACGGCAGAAACGCTCAATCCTATAACCAGTACCGTGGCGGGCAGCCAAATAATCAGCTTCGTGGTGGCCAGCAGTACAACCAGTTCCGGGGCAACCAAATGAATCCTGGTGCGCGTCCCGCCTATCCGGGCCAGGCCTATTCGGGCGCGCGTCCGAATTTCCCCCGGTATATGCAGCCGGGTTACTCCCCGCCTGGACATCTTGGAGCCTGGCTCAATCAGCATCGCGGTGTTCCGGTGCAGGATCAGGAACGGATGTTGCGCAGCGATCCCAGTTTCAACCGGCTTCCTCAGGGGGACCAGCAACGGCTGATGCGGCAACTGAATCGCGTGGACCAAATGCCCGAGGCGCAGCGTGAGCGAACGCTGGCCCGTGCCGAAGCACTGGAGCGCCTGTCCCCACAGGAGCGCGCACAGGTGACTGCATCGGCGCGCGCTTGGAGAACGCTGCCGGCGGATCGTCAGGCGATCATGAAGAACGCTTTCCACGATCTGAGCGCCGTTCCTCCGGATCAGCGGCAGACGGTACTTAACTCGGCGAGGTACCAGAGCCAGTTCAGTCCTGAAGAGCGCGGGATTCTGTCGAACATGCTGCGAGTGGAGCCCTACGAGCCGCCGCGGTGATAAGAAGCTATCGGCCGAATTAGAGGTGCAGTTTCAGCTGTAGGTCGTTCTTCTGGGCGTCGTCGTTCGGGCCAAACAACAGCCAGCCCGCTCCTGCGGCGATGAGGAACAACCCGAGACCGGCACGGAGCGTAACGCTGGGGCGCAGGAAGGACAACGCGATCAGGCCTGCGAGCCAGGGGGTAAGCAGGAAGCGAGCGGTCATCCGGACCGCGGACATCCGGCGCATCAGCCAGAAGAGCAGCAACAGTCCAGGCACATCGAATGCAGCAGACCACGCGAATTCCGGCCCAAGGGCATTCCATGCCCAGGTTGGCTGTTCAGTCAAGGCGCTGAACAAGATGAGGAGCAGGGCCGCGCCTCCGGCAGCGATTGCGGCCATAGGCGCGAGGGTTTCTGTTTCCATGCGCGTTGCCGTTTTAACCGCCAGACAATTCGCAGATGCTACGCAGGCCGCTGCCAACACAACTGCGCAAAACGCCACGCCAGCCGCGGGCGAACCGGGAGCTTGAACAGGAATAAAGAGCAGAATGCCCGCCACGGCGCTTAGCGCTGCGAGGAGGTCACCTTTGCCTTGCTGCGCGTCATCAACAAAGAAGGG
This sequence comes from Occallatibacter sp., assembly GCA_035524195.1. GTDB lineage: Bacteria > Acidobacteriota > Terriglobia > Terriglobales > Acidobacteriaceae > Telmatobacter. The sequence continues at coordinate 12,188 of DATKPJ010000134.1, read as the reverse complement.
TTCCAGTACGACTGCGAACACAGGCGTGAGCGAGAACAAAGCCACCCTGGTAAGGTCGGAGAGCCATCCCCGGGTAAAGTGCACAAGAAGCGCTGGCACGGCAAACATGCCAAGACCGACAAGGATCGACCATCGCAACAGCTCCCTGCGCGGCCATTGAGACTGGCGGACTGCAGCGAATACAGCGGCCAGGATCGCCAGAACCGCGAAGGGAATCGACTGTTTCGCCAGTTGCGGAATGTCCTCTTGCGACAGATGCGGAATCAGGTCTGAACGCAGTGATCCCAGAGCCCAGAACAGGCAAAGCACGAGCAATGCACCTTGCGAAGCGATGCGCCTTCCCGCTTGCTTCCGCCAAGTCATGCCCATGCAGTCGATGAAACCATATCCACCCCGATGAGAGCCGATGAATCGAGACCTGCGTGGACCTGTCCGCAATGCCCCCTAAGCTACAATAGGAATTGGGCCAAGGCCAATCTTTCTGCGTATCTACGCAACTACAGCAAGGAGTTTCACCTCTATGGCGATTCCCGCCACCCAACTTCGTCCGGGCATGATTATCAAGCACAACGACAACCTTCATCTTGTCTTTAAAGTGGAGCATCGCACCCCCGGGAACCTGCGTGCGTTTATTCAGGCCAAGCTGCGCAACCTCAAGTCAGGCGCCATGTTCGAGCACCGTTTCCGCTCAGCGGATGCCATTGAAAAGGTTGTCGTAGACGAGGTGGCGATGGAGTTCCTTTACAACGACGGCGACGACTACTACTTCATGAATCCCGTGGATTATGAGCAAACGGTCCTCAAGGGCAGCACGCTGGGCGATGCCGTGGAATACCTGACGCCGAATTTGCAAATCAAGGTCAGCTACCACGACGGACAGCCGGTCGGCATTGAGTTGCCGACCTTTGTTGAGCTTACGGTGGTCGAGACCGAGCCGGGCCTTAAATCGGCTACGGCATCGAGTGTCACCAAGCCGGCGAAAACCGAGACCGGGCTTGTTGTCCAGGTACCGCCCTTTATCAATGAAGGGGAAAAGATTCGCGTGGATACAAGCGAAGGCGCTTACATGAGCCGCGCATAGGCGTAAGAAAGATTGAAATGGAAGCCACCCGCTCGCGAGCGGTGGCTTTTGCATTTTTAGGGAGAATTGCCTTTGTGTGCGACTAGTTCAGCGAGTTGGCAGCCGTTGAGTTCAAAGCTGCCGTCGCGCGCTTGAGCAGGGCAAGGGATTGTGTGCGATTGGGAGACCGTAGAAGTGCCTGTTTGCAGGCTTCCTGTGCCTCGCGCGGCCGATTCTGTTTTAAAAGCAGCTCCGCCAGCAACTCATACGAAGGCTTGATGGGCAGCGGAGGGCCAAACGCGTATGGAAGATTGGATTCTTCCTTGGCTGCCTCTTCCGCAGAGGCGACGGCCTCGTCCAGCTTGCCTTCATCCGCGAGGATGAGCACCTCTACCTGCTGGCGCTCGATGGCGGGCGCTTGCCGATCTGGATCGTCGGGCGCCGCGCCGGATTTGTCGAAAACCTCCGGTAAGCGCGGTAACAATCCGTCCATTTCGGAAATGGATTTGCGCGCCGCTGCAAGGTCGCCCCTTTCGCCGGCCGCGAACCCCATCGCATAGGCCGCATTGAATTGCGCCATCGGGTTGTCGCCAACGTCCACCGTCCATTGGGCGACGTCGCCATCCCATTGCGCGGTGTCAATGAGAAATCGGCTCTGCATTTCGATCGAGGAGAGCAGGCTGGCATCGTCGGGGTCGGCGACGTTTCGGGCTCGGGCAGTCATGCCGGGCAGCGAAGCTTCGTCATGGCAGCCTTGAGCGACCTTCTTTGCCTGATCAAAGCGGCTGGTTTCGAGGTAGCCATATTCAAGCCAGTAGTTGTAGTGGCCGCAGTGGCCGGTTGATTTTCCGTTGGCATCTCGCTGCTGATTCACCACGCGCATCGCTGCTACGTTCGCATTCACTACGTCGTTCCACATCCCGAGGGCGAGAAAGATATGCGAGGTCATGTGCTGCGCGTGCGCAGCGTCGGGCGCAATTTTTGAGTATGCGCGCGCAGCGGGCAGGGCAAGCGGGGCATGGATGGGATCGTCGCATGCATGGATCAGGTAGTGCGCAATGCCGGGATGATGCGGGTACTTGTAGAAGAGTGGCAGAAGAATCCCCGCCGCCTGCATGTAAGCGCGCTCGTTGCGAACGCCTTCGCCGGTGCCCAGTAAGGCGAGTGCGTAAAAGGCTGCTGCCTCCACATCGTCTGGGTACTTTTCGTGAAGCCTCTCCATCGCTTCGGCGTAGTGCTCATCGCGTTCCGGCTTTGTTCCGTCTCCATAGAGGATGTCGACGGTGCGCAGATAGTCTTTTTCGCGCTCGGCAGGCGCCTTGGCAAGTCTTGCCTCAGGTGTCGCTCCCAGCCGAGCCAGTGCGGCCAGCGCCGCGGCGCGGTTCTGCTGGTTCCAGACCGGATGGTTGAAGGTCATCGCCTCGCCCCAGTAGGCCATTGCAAAATTCGGATCGATGGCCTCGGCCTTGTGGAACTCCCCGGCGGCCAATTCGTATTCAAAGTCATGCAGCAGCGCAAGACCGAGCAAAAACGGGGTCTGCGCGGCCTTGGCTCCAGAGTTGGCGAAGGAAACCTCGCCCGCATTAGTTTGCGCCAGAGCTGCCGCCGAGGATAGGGCCAGGATCGCCGACAACAAGATAGCAATGGGACGGATCGTCGTCATGGAAATGTCCTATCTGGCTGGGAACAGGCGAATTGAATGCCGGAAGCTGCTTTGCAATCGTAGGGGCAGGTCGCAATTCAGGTCAATGGGCCATATTTTTTGTGGGTTGGCGCATGAGGTGAAACACGTCATTCAGCAATTACAGGGGCTTGCAGTTTGCGTGGCCCCATAAGTTGAAATTCGAGGCCCCCCAAAAGGTGAAATTTCCCGCCACTCATTACGCAAAAGGCGAAATTTTCACAGAGCTGATCAGATAGCCATAATAAGTGGTTTATTATCAATTGCTTATTGGGTTGGATGAAGCGGGAAACTCAAGTGCTGAAATCAAAGCGATATCGTCAGCGGATTTGCCAGTTGGGGTGGGCAATAGAGTGCTCTAGCGAAACAGAATCTTCCTACTGCCCCACTGAAAAAGCGGCCTCGATCGAGAACAGCCTGGCGGAAGCCAGTGCCTTCACCTAAGACTCGGGAAGTTTAAGCAAGCTCGAATTGGACAAAATGTCCAATTTGTCGGGACATTGCCTCGCCGAAGCGGCGCTCGCCGTTTCGGCCCGTGGAGTTGCTTTCGATCTGATCTCGTGGGCAATTTTGTCCGAGAACCGCCTCTCAAATCCACCCATCGATCAACCCTCTGATTAAGTGCGAAGAAATCAAAGTGCAGAACCAAACGCCAGTCGAGCAAATTCGTCCTCGTACAAATCGAGCAGCTCCTCCATTCATTTGGAGCACTCGATCGATTCGTTGCCCTGCTCCAAAGTGAATTTGGTGATCAAGATCGTTTACAGCTTAGTCATGATGTCTCTTTTCCCTTTGCAATCTACGGGGCTATGGAATTTTTATGGAGTGGCTGATCGAAAAAGTTGCAATACCTCAGAGACCGAGACCACGGTAATCGGTGGTGGAAATCGGGGCCATCAACAGGCGGTAACCCATGGATGGCGCTTCTTGGATGGCATCACGCGGAATGAATGAACATGGCTGGAATTCTAGCGGGTCATTGGCAGCCTAGTGATGCCAGTGGTGCAGCAAAGCGTGGAGGCTGTGTCCGGTCATCGTCAGGGTGCTGAAAATAATGGCGATCAGGCCACCGATTAGGCCAGCAATCAGCCAGCCTCGGGAAACTCTGTTCTCTTCCATGTCGTGGAATTGTATAGCGAGGGGCGCGTGGTCATCAGGTGGTAAACATTCAGCGGATCAGATTTGTGGTTGCCCATCAGTGGGAGGCATTCGATCTGGTCTATTTCACGGATGGCCGGTCACGTATAAAGGTCCGTGTGTATTAAGGTGCGGTCAACTTCAGGAATCATTGATTGGAGGCGCTCATGCTGACTTACTTCCGTCGAGCAGTAGATGGACGAGCATTTCCTTTCGTGCTCGTCTTAGCTGGCACTACAGCATTTGGAATGGGCGCAGGAGCAGTTGTTGCAACGGTCTGGAATAGGTCGGAAGTGGTTCCCGTTGTGCTCGTCAAACTGCCCGTTGCAGGTGATCCGCTCGTTATTCGCGTTCCAAGGAGTTGGAACAGACCGCACATGGTCACCTAGTTCGCTCTGCTCCGGAAATGCCCTTCCAATCTCGTCAATACTCATGGGGGTATTTTCCTGTTGCCGTTCGTGCAAAGAACTTGTTTACTCCACCAAATGTGAGCGGATTCAGGCGTGGCGGTCTCATCCTACGGATAAACCAGGACCGGCGCGCCCCATCTGATCTATCTAAGTCGTAATAACCACGGTCGGCACCGATGTTCCTGACCTGCCCTAGCGTAGAGATGATCTGCGGCTCCGTGCCACCCCGATCTGAATTCTACTGAGAGCTCCTGCAATCGGTTAGAGCTACGCCCTGCTCTTCTGCCTCGGAGCAGAGATTGCTCTTGGAGAGTAAAGAATTGGAAGCGTTCGGGCCGATGTACGGGTAATTAGATTGCACGCATTGGCGTACTCCACCGGTAGTCTGCGAGTCGCCTCCAATATTGTTGCCAACCTGACCAATGCAACTACTGACCACCGTCGGAAACTGAGGATCTTGTTCCTCCTCGTTCGAGACCTGAGCAAATCCTTGCTTTACCTGAGGAAGCGAACCTGCGACGCCGCAAAGGGGAAAATCGCCCCCTCCTCCAAGATTCACCAGAATACTGAGTAGTCCGCACGCTGCTTGCTTGGTTAGAGTGGAGAGCACCGTTGGGTCGTTAACCGCAATTATCGCCAGCTCCGTTCGGCTGTTGTTTTGAGATACGTCGGCGACCGTCAAACCCGTTGGATCTGCATACCGAAGGGGGTTGGAGCTGGCATATGAATATTGATTCGGACCATGAGAAACGGGATCCTTGCTCATGAATCGTCCCACACTGGAATCGTAGTACCTAGCTCTCAGGTAGTAGAGCCCTGTTGTTGGATCGAGAGCTTGTCCTGCGAACCTGAATGGATTGATCGGCGGTGTAGGAAGTATGGGGCTTCCCCAGGCGTCGTAAAGATATCCAGTTTCAGAGCGCCCTTTGGCGTCGGTGAGCAGGATAACGCTGCCTAGACCATCGTAGTGATAGAAGTCGTTAGAGAGCGGCTGAACCATAGCGTAAGAGCGTGATGGTATTTCTTAGGCGAGGTTGAAGCTGAAGGTCTTGAGCGAGAACTACCCGATAGCGATAACCAAAATGCGGGAGAGATTGAGATAGCAGGGAAGTCCTGGCGGCGATGTTCGTGTGCGAGGCCTCGTTCGCAGTTTTAATTTCCCAAAGTTCTTTCCTCCCCTCCCGAAATTCGACAAGTATGTCAGGCGTATGCTTCCGTAGTTTCCCATCGTCGACATACTCGATAATGCACGGCTGCTCGGCGAAACCCTTGACTTCGGCGTCGGCGTCCAACAGGCGGAATGCATTGAGCTCGTTGGCGGACTCCCACTGCATCGAGCGCTTCATCTTCCAACTCGGGTACTTTCCCGTTGACCGGAATCGCGACCGTGTCACCACCTTGCGGGCTCTGATTCCTTCAGGCTCGGGAAAGATGATCCTCTTGACGGGTGCGCCTGCAGTCGGCTGCAGGCGCGGGTCAGTGAGCCGTACTGCGTCGAAGGGGCCGATATTGTTTGGCATCCTAAGAATCATTGCGCTATATCCTCGTTGATCCATTCATCGAGTACGTTTGAGTTCTGCCTATTCGTCTCTACTTAACAAGTACGGTTGTGACCGCCAAAAATGTAGTAAGTGGTGTTTTTTTTGCGAAAGGCCGTGAAGTCATTCATGGTGTGTTATCCCTCTCTGTGTTATAACTGCGGAGTCGGAAGCATCGTTATTGAGTAAGAGCCCGCGTTGGATTATCACGGATTACCTCTCATCACTCCCCTCTATTGCGAACCTACGAGGTAAATTGGGGAAAATGTAGTGGTGTCTCGGATTAGTTGGCCGGAGGTTCCAATGACGCATACGTGTACTGCTGATACCATCCGGAATCGAGGCGTTCCATTAGCATTCGTTTCGGAAGCTGCAAAGCGCATTGACAAGCACCATCCATTCCTCTCTATCATCTAACTACGTGGTCACTGGACAGATTATGGAGTCCGTCGATGCCAGGCGTGAGCGAAAGCAAGGCCCGAAGAAGTTGTCAGTGATGGCGTTGGGATCTCCCATGACTCTGTACTCTCGTCTGGAGTGATTGCGATGCTTCCCATTTCATGCATACGATCGTGAAAAGTAAAAATGGAGCAAACCGCAAGATAAAGTTGTGACAGTTGGTGCCCGTTGCTCTCTCCCTCACAATGGAGTCTTTGTCGGGTCGGCCCCAAAAATGGAGTTACTGCCAATGGAAAGTTGCGGCAGTTGTTGTCCGTTCTCCCTAATACCAGAGTCTTTGCAAGGTGTTCCCCAAAATGGAGTGATCCCGAAGAGAGGTGTTTGCTACCCGTTCTGTCTCACGTCAAACTCTTTCCCAGGAGATGTTTCAAAAATGAGTTCTCTGGCTTGACTCCGCCGAGAGCCAAGCCAGACGAGAAATGTCAGTCGAGAAACTTTGGACGTTTCGTGCCACGCGGCCTGCCATGGCCTGCGAGTTCGGACATATTGTCGTTTGCGATTGCGACAACGCTTTCCATGTGCCCTTCGACAAACAACCGCCCGGCGAGCAGAACGGCCCTTTGCCCTGGAGTGACCTCGGATGTCATGGCGCCGAGAGCCGCAAGATGGTCCGCTTGAGCGTGGAAGGGTGCTATTTCATGCTCGGAGGTCTTAATGTCAATATCCCGAAGGACAAGCTCGGCAGTGGCATCGCCGGGGTTATAACCTTCGTACCCATCGTGAAACCGTTCTGCACTGCGACGGGTTTTAGCTACAATGAACCAGTCCTCGTCGCGGTCCGGCGTCGTCACCCAGTAGAGATGGAGGCGTGATGCGCGTATGGTCATAGAATGTCGTCCTTTTTGTTTTGCTCGAGAAAGTAGGTGCAGCCGAGAGTGCCGCCATTGCGGTGAACCCTCGTACGATAGAAGGTCGGAAGTCGACAAAGCGCTGCGAGCAGCATTTCATCGGAGATTTCCGGATCAGGCTCGTCGAGGACTGCTGGAGAGACCCCAGGGCCCCCGAGTACCCAGGAACCTATGACTGGATCGAAGCTAAGATCAGCGATGATCTCGGGGTAGATGTGAACTTCCACGCCACCCTTGGCTCCTCGAATGCACTCTTGAGTGTCAAGCTCGTGGGCCCAATACTCCTCCAGAGTCGCTGGACTGCCATCGTCCCAGAAGACTCTGTCAGGAATTCCATATGGAGTCTGGCCATAGCGCCACCGTGCGATCAAGACGAAAGTGGGTTTCAGCCTTTGCATCGGTACCTCGAATTCAGTTCCAAAGGCTCCTTGGGGCTTACTCAACTCTTCCGGTCGTGAGGACAAATTATGGAGCGGCCTCGGAGAATTTCTGTGGAAATTCGACTCGTGCAGGTTTATATCGCTGGGCAGAACCGATTTTGGTGATGCCGCGCACAAAAGTCTGGATTGGCTCCCTGAGCCCTCGTAGGTTCGCGGATCAACCTGGATAGAAAAAGCTCTGGAGGCACTCCGCTCTGCTCGATGGGCTGCAGTACCATGAGTATTAGGAAGGAAGTCTGATATCCTCATAGCACTATAATAGTGCTATGGCAATATTATGTCAAGAGCCAAATCTGTCTCCACGATCACCATTGATTGGGTCGCAGTTGGGCGGAGAATTCGCGAACTGCGGGGCTTTGCCATGAAGCAGGCGGAGTTCGCAGAAATGATTGGCATCGGGCAGAGCCATATCTCCGCCATCGAGCATGGGAAGAAGGAACCAGGCGCCACCGTGCTCTATCGCATCGCGAAGTTCTACGGCAAGACAATTGAGTGGTTACTGACCGGAAGTGACGACTGAGCCGTCTCCATGGTGCTCACCCGTGTCTCAATTTGTCGGGACTTTAACCGGTTGGTGGCTGCTGATAAAGTCTGCAATCTCCGAGGGCTCATCGGAGATGAACAACAGATCCTTGTATTTTCCAGTTGCCAAAGCCTGGATTAACGGATACACCGGCGTGTCGATCTGATATTGATATTTGCCTAGAAAGACCATGGGACTGTAGTAGCCAGCTGGTATTGGTAATGCTATCTCACATGCGAGGGCTTACCGCTAAAAATTCCATTCCGGACCTTATGAATCCAGATTCTCCGCAAGATTGCAGATCCTTCCGGCACCGAAGAATCAAATCCGTCGCGTCCCTAGAGTACTGGGCTTTGCCGATTTGCCAGATGCTTCCAGGCCAACGACGGATTTCGATGTAGCGATAATTGGTCCTCAATTGATGGGTCCGCCGAGTGATTCGAACTCCCGAATCGCGCTTTCCCACTCCTTCAGTTCAGCCTTCGTCAAATAACGCTGGTTTTCCGCAGTGAGTATCCTCCCAGTCTTGCGGTATGCATAGATGATGGCGGGTTTAATGCCTACCTTGGCCATGAGATCGCACATTTCATTTTGCATTTTTTCAATATGTGCTTCTGTCAAGAACCTTGGTTCGTCGGCTTCAGGATCGAAGAAGATCGGATCGTTGGGTCCAGGTTCGCGACCGAACTTCTTGGTGAAGGCTTTCTTTTGTTTTTCAAAGGCTTCGAGCATTTCGCGATTGAGCTTAATTTTCTTCATGCAGATATCTCCGTTTCGTCGTTTGCCTGACCATCTGGGAGGCAGCGGCAATTCGGCTCAAGAACGGTGTTCTGATCTCTGTGCTTTCTTCGCCACATTAGATATCTACGGGCTCGGAAATAATTTATGGAGCGAGTTGCGAAATTTCTCTGAATTGCGTTCGTTGCTCCTAAACCGACCAGGTTTAGTCAGCCGCAGCGTCTGTCGGCATCAACCTTCGGCCACCCACGGGTCACGGAGGCCTGGAATTCGGACGAAGATGATCAGGGAGAAGCGAGCGTTCGGTCCATCTGAGCTACCGACGCGAGAGGGAAATGGCGAGTAGTTTCTCAAATGCCGACCATAGGCTCAGAATCGAAGCGGCGGATCAGGCTTGCTTGCGGAAAGCTGCCGCAGAGTTGACTTCCCAGCAGGGATCCGTGATTCTGGGCCCAGGTCCACGACGGGAGATCTGGGGAAAACCTCATGTATAGTTAGGGATAGGGCTTCGGAGAGTTGGGGATCGGTCAAGAGGCACTGGGAGGCAATTTTTCTTCGCTAGAGATCCCGTCGAACCTTTGAAGATCGGCAAACATATGAATCTACAAGGGGTTGTGTTCTATTGCGATTGTCAGATTCGTCGCCTCAGAGACCTTCGTCGACCACCGGTCGGGCCAGAAATCGCAGCAACCAGAACAAACGCTGGATAGCCCGAGACCGGGAACGGTCATCAGACGACTGTAATGTTTCGGACCGAGGTGACGAAGCCCCTTGCAATCGGTTGGTTACATGTCAGATGATTACTGCGTCCCAAAAATGCAACTTGTCTGTCCGTTTGCCGATTATTCGAAATGAGAGCGGTCGGCTCATTTGCGGAAGCTAAACAGATAAGGGTCTCAGATCGTTTGAGACTGTGTGAGGAAGATGTCCCTTCTTAAGGTGATTGAGCAAGCTGGTTTGGGAACTAAGGCTTGCGCTGATGTGCTGGGTGTTGACCACGGACTTTTCGAAGAGTGGGCCAACGGACAGCGCGAAATGCCCCCTTCTTATATCTCAATTTTGGCAGCCACACTCGGTGTCAGAGCGGATGTTCTCACGCCCGGCGCAGTGGCGTCTGCTAAGGGACTTACGAAGGCGGAACCAGGAGCAATCTGGTTCAAATTCAAAGGGACGGAGTTCACTGAAGCTGATCGTGAATCCATCCTTGCAATTCGTCGCCTAGGCCACAACGCTAATGAACTTGAACAGGCAGTTCTTGGTCGGCCGAATCGTGCCTGGGATGTTCTTTTCCAGGACGTAATGCGGCAGGTTGACTTTCAAGCATCTCCTTCTGATCAGGGACGCTTGGCCGCTCGTCTCTTTTGCGAACGAAATCAGTTTGGACATGGAGGCAGAGGATCGGGCGAGATATTGCGCGACCGTTTGCGGTCGAAGGGCATTTTGCTCATCGAAAGTCCTCTGCCCCAATCTGAAGTAGAGGGATGCAGCTTTTATGTTGGAGACAGTTCGGCTCAGCGTCCATGTCTATTTGTGAATACCTACATCACAACTTGGTTCAGACGTAATGTGATCATTATGCATGAGCTGGGGCATGCACTCTTTGATCAGACCTCTGGAGGTCAAGTCGACACCCTGTCCGATGATCGCTACACAACGGACGAGCAGACGCTTGTGGAAATGCGCGCAGAGGCGTTTGCTCGCGAGACTCTTCTTCCAAAGAAGCTCTTGTTGACGCTTTGCAACCACAATGGGCTACAACCCACAGCCCTAACCAAAATCGGCTTGGCAGCGCTAGTCGCGCAGTCAGGCGTCGAAAAGAAGACAGTAATTCAGGTCATGCACGATCATGAATTGATCGACGATGCTTTGTTTCAGACCTACTTTTCTTTTGAAATTGCCGATGAACTCCGTTCAATTTCCGATCATGCCCTGAGTACAAGGGAATATATCACCAAAATCGGCGAGAAGGCTGCTCTACCCTGGAAAGGCAAGCGGCTGGCCTCGTCGACAATGAGGAACTTGTTGCTGCCGGTTCCCTATGTGAAAGCAGTACTGGAAGCGGTCAAGACATACACCATAAGCATCAGTCGAGCGGCGGAACTGCTGATGATTGACGAGGGCATGTTCTATTCCCGATTTCCTGAATTAGTTGCCGAGGTTACGGAATAGTGCCAGAGCCCGAGATCGCGTTCTTCTTCGACTCGGATGCGCTGATACAGATCCTGCTGACCGGCCAACAGAAGGCCTTTTCAATTCTGCACAATGACTTTGGTGTTTCTTCATTCATCATGAGTGAAGTTGAGGCTGAGGTCCGTTCCAATCGGAAGTTCGGGGCGCTGGTTCGCATTCAATTTGAAGAGGTCCTCAAAAACGGTTCCCTAAAAATTGCGAACGCAGCTGACCTCGAACGATTGAGTGAAGACTTATCAGCGCCCATTTCACTCGGTGACGTCAGGGAAATTGGAAAGGACTACGCGCTTTTCGCGCAAAAGGGGGAGTCCTATACGCACGCCGCTGGTGTGCTGCTACAGACGCCGACTATCAGCAATGACGTAAACGCGATTCGCTCTCTCGAAGCAAACAGCAAGAGGCTTCCCCCAAACATATTCAGATCGTTTGATCTGTTCGCATTCCTCCATGCAGAGGGCTACATTGACATTCGAGTAGCCGAACGAATTCTCAAGACACTGAAGACCTATGGAGAATGGATTCCGAGGTGTCTACTGCATTCATCATTCGAGAAGGGTATCGGCGGAATAGGTTGCCGGCTATTAACTAGTCTTGGGACGTCTTCTTCTTCGACTGAATGGTCAGCTCCTTTTTTCTTGAAGAGGAAGACGAAAGATACCGTTTCCAGTGAGTACCCGCCTCTTAGTGAGATCGATTGAGTAGCACCGCGATCTCTCGTCTCGAACAAACAGGGATTTGCCCATGAGTTTCAGGTCGGTGATGAAGACCAATTGAACATCCGGCTCCATCCAGAATCTGATGTGGCTGTGGAACACCTTCACCTTCCACAACTCCCTACCGCTTGAGGCATCCTTTGCAACGACGTACTGGTCTGCTCCGTCGCCACTGGCCGAGTAAACAATGCCGGAATCCATTACTGGAGCGACCGGTTTTGGAGGAATCCACCAGAAGCACCTCCATTATCAATTTTGCTGGCTGCTCCGGCGCACTGGCTCTCTGTGCCGGTGCATGGAAAGACGTGCTCGTCGGCGTCCACGTGGGCCAGGGGATTGTTGCCGACAAACGCATAGAGGTTCAGACTCTGAGGATCATCGAGCTTTGCATAGGGCACCGGTTCAACTTTGGCCGACCAGTCGGGCGACAGGAACCGTCCCATGCCGGATG
>DATKPJ010000133.1:0-11873 GCA_035524195.1 Occallatibacter sp. | reverse complement strand
TGCGCCAGAGACTCCCTTCATACCAGCAGTACGTCGACGGCATCCTGAAACGTGATCGATCGATTCTCGCCCAGGCAATTACTCTGGTCGAAAGCTCCCGCCGTGAAGACCGCGAAATGGCGGATCGCATCATCGAGTCTTGTCTTGCTTCAACCGGCCAATCGATAAGGGTTGGGATAACGGGTGTTCCTGGAGCAGGGAAGAGTAGCTTGATTGAAGCGCTTGGGCGATTTCTGGTGAATGATTGTGGCCAAACGGTCGCCGTGCTCGCGGTCGATCCAACCAGCGAGATAAGTGGCGGGAGCATCCTGGGCGATAAAACGCGCATGATGTCTCTCGCAGCCAGCAATGCTGCGTTTATTCGGCCCACGCCATCGCGCGGGTCAAGGGGCGGCGTCGCTCACCACACCCGGGAGGCAATCCTTTTATGTGAGGCTGCTGGATACAGAAATATCTTTGTCGAAACCGTTGGTGTTGGGCAGTCCGAAGTTGCGGTTCACGAGATGGTAGATTTCCTATTGCTTCTCGTGCTGGCGGGAGCGGGCGACGACCTCCAGGGGATCAAGCGCGGCGTGATGGAGATGGTCGATCTCGTTGCGGTCAACAAGGCTGACGGCGAAAATCTCCCCGCGGCGGAAAGGACCCGCGCCGAGGTTGAGAACGCGCTTCATTTCTTTCCAAAGGCATCATCGGGGTGGGCTCCGCGAGCTATCGTATGTTCGGCTCATACTTCGCTTGGCATTCCCGCGATCTGGACCTCCATCCTGGAACACCACGCATTGACGAAGGCAAACGGATGGCTCGATTGCACCAGGAATGAACAGAAGCGCCACTGGATGCACTCCGCAATTGAGCAGGGCTTGAAGCAACTCTTCAACGCTGATCCCGCGATACGCGACCGGCTCGAAGCGCTCGAACGGGAAGTGATCGCCGGTAGAACGACGCCGCTTCACGCAGCGAAGACTTTGCTTGAAATGCATTCTCTGCAGGATTCAAATAGGCCGATTGATCCGACCCGGCCTAAAGGCTAAAGCTCTTTCGAGCAGAGGTCTTCATGCGCCCATCCGGGCGATACCCGTGTCAGGGCCGGTGATCCTCACAGGTGCTTCGTCATCCTCACAATAGGCAAGACTTCTCCGTTGGCCAGCGGCAGATCGACACGCTCCACTTCCGCGTAGCCGTGATTGAGATATAGAGCCACGCCAGTCAGGGTCGCGCCCATTTCGATCCGCGCAAAGCCCTCGGCGCGAGCCGCCTGCTCGCATAACTCCAGCAGGCGGCTGCCGATGCCGCGCCGCGTCCATGCCGGATGAACAAAGAACGCGCGTATCTTCGCCGCGTCGATGCGCGGATCGAGCAGCGCATTATCTCGGCCTGGCCGAGCGTCGCTTCCATACGGCGTTTTTCGTCGCGACCAGCCGCCGCAGGCCACTGTCTTTGGCGGGTCTCCGGGCGCTTCAACAACGAAGTAGGTTCCGTCGAGAATCAATTGCGTGTCCAGGCCAAGCCACGTGCCCAGCGCTTGTTCGATCTGCGATTCTGAATATGCCTGCGGTCCGAGCCCCCGCACCGACGCCTCAATCAGCGACTTGATCCTCTCACTATCGATCGCGATGGCCGGCCGGTACTGGAAATCGGCGTCGTCCCGAGGCATTCGACTATTGTATTTTGCTGCTGACGACTCTGCACAAAGAGTGGCACTGGAGGATGCCCAAGAGTTAAGGTCGAAGGGAACGACAGTCAGAATACAAGTTCTGGCCCCCTGCAGCGGCAATATCGCTGGAGCTCAGTAGAGATTGCCGACCACCTGTTCGGCAACCTGCTCGATCAACGATGCCCCGCCTGAATCCGGATGACGCGCGCCTGCCGGCGATTCCCCCGGTGCCGGGGAAGGGTTAACCATTGAAATAACGAAATAGACATCTTTGATTCGACCGGCAATGGTTATTTCAGGCTGCGCCGCGGCGGTCATGCGTTGGCACTGCATTGCCTCATTTCCAAGAGCAATGACCCTTGGGCTGCCCACTGGGCAAGGGTCTGATTTCACTTTTCCAATCAGGATTTCGATGTCCTGAAGCGACGAATCAGTCTTGCGCGTAAATAGGCACGAACCCTCCCAGTTTCCGGTGGAATGAGCCATGATGGTCACGTCGCCTCCGAGCACTTTGGCTGCGCTTCCCGCGGTGAACCACGGACAGCTAGTCTGCGTCTGCGCCCAGGCCGTGACAGCGGGGACGAACCACAACAGAACAAATATGCGAGCCATTATGATTGCTTGACCTTTGACCTAGCCGGTGTCAGCACGTCCGATTTCAAAACCTTTCCGCCCTCCTGCAGAGTGTACAGGCGATTGGCGTCAAGATTCCGGAACTGGTCGATCTGACCGCTCAACCATCGAATTTCAACCAAATCGACTACCTTAGCCTGATCCAAGCCAAAATGAAGACGCAGGTCATTCTGCGAAAAGTAACTGCCTCCGCTGCGCAGTTCGTCGGTTTGCACCAACGATTTTGCCGCGCCAGGAGAGGTGCTCGCTGTGACCGTGACACGGCTGCCAATGCCGGAGCGATTCGATTTCGTGCCCACCAGCTTGAACTTGATCCAGTTTCGGTTCCATGTCGAATCGCAGCGCAGTAACTGAGGCGGAGCATTGATACAATTTACGGCTATATCGACGTCGCCGTCGTTGTCATAGTCCCCAAACGCACAGCCTCGCGCCGGAGCTCTTTCCAGAATCCCCGAACCTCCCTTGTCCGTAACGTCCTCAAAACGGCCATTCCGCAAATTGCGATAGAGATACTTATGCTCGGCATACTTCAGGTCAGTCTTCGATTCATCGACCTCCGGATACACATGACCGTTTGACATCAAAATGTCGAGCCAACCGTCGTTGTCCATGTCGAAAAAACCAACACCCCATCCCAGCAGCCGCGTATTAACGCCCAGTCCGCCTGGATACGTTCGATCTTCGAAGTTTCCATCACCGATATTTGTATAAAGCGAGTCAGTGTCGCCAGCGAAGTTGGTCTTGACGATATCGAATCTTCCATTGCGGTTGTAGTCACCAATTGAGACTCCCATGCCCGCCTGCGGTTTGGCTTCCGCCGAGAGCGCTGCGCCCGCCTCGATGGCGATATCCCGGAACGTTCCGTCTTTCTGATTCTGGTAAAGCGTGGCAGGCGCAGAGTCATTCGCCACGTAGATGTCCGGCCAACCATCACCGTCCAGGTCTGACGCCGCCACGCTTAGCCCGTACGTGCCAACTGCGGTCCACATTCCGGCCTTTTGGCTGACATCCATAAATGTGCCATCACCCCGGTTGTGATACAGGATGTTCTTTCCGCCGGGAAGGCCTGGTGGCCCGCAGGCGACCAGAATTCCTTTGTAGGTACAAGGTCCGTCCTGTGGCAGAGGCGCGGTCTTCAGATCGAAGTCCACATAGTTTGCGACAAAGAGATCAAGGTGGCCGTCGCGGTCGTAATCGACAAAGGTGCAACCGGTGTTCCAACGAACCTTCGGCCCTGGCTGAAGCAGTCCCGCCTCGGTCGTAACATCGGTAAACGTGCCGTTGCCGTTGTTTCGATATAGTGCATTCTGGCCATAATACGTGACGAACAAATCGTCGAAACCGTCATTGTTGTAGTCTCCTACGCAACAAGCTTGGCCCCATCCCGTCTTGTGCTCCAGCCCCGATCCCAGAGATACATCGGTAAACGTACCATCCCTATTGTTCTTGAAGAGGCGACAGTGCGGCTCGTGGCCAGGTGGAAATCCCTCAAGACGCCATCCGTTGACCAAGAACAAATCCACCCACCCATCGTGGTCATAGTCATAAAAGGCGAGGCCGCAGCCGGTTGTTTCGAGCAGATACTTGTTATGGAACACGCCTCCATAGATGGTCTCTCCGATCAGGCCGGACTCCGGGGCAACCTCGACAAAACTGATTCCCAGGGGCGTGCCTTCGATCGGCGACCTGGGGCCCGCGGGCGGCGACGCCGGTCTGGCATCATAGCTCCTTTCCTGCGGCCCGATCTTGATGACCTGGGAGGGAGCCTCCTGCTGCAGCGGCGACGCCAAGTCGACAATGTCGGCAAAGGGTAATACCAGAGCGGTGCGGCTCAAGGACCGAAGGAACGCGCGGCGATTCAGGTTGCGATGACTCAAGGCTGCTTTCCTCTCACTGTTTGGACGCTGAAACCGGGTTCGAGCCAGCGCTTTGCATGTCGGTATGGACGTGCCATGGCACACTTTCAATCGATATTTCGGGATGCTTGCGAAGGTAATCGAGCGAGTAAGTGGGGGCTCCAGGATCGATCCGTTTGATCGCGTACTGTGCTGCTTGTTGTGCTGCCTGGTCCTTCATCCCCCTTCGGCGATAAAGAATGGCGAGATTGTAGTGCGCAGCAAGATCGTCCGGATCAATCGCCTGCAGGGCTCTGAATTGCTCGATCGCCTTTGCCGGCTTGTCCTGCTGATAGAAGGAAACTCCAAGTTCGCGACGCGCTTCCCTGCAATCCGGATACTGTGTCACAACTTTTTCAAGGTCTGCGACCTCAGCAGCAGAATGCCCCTCGCGGCGCTCCACGAGAGCCAAATAGTAGAGGGCTCGGGCATCGTTGGGCAGCAAAGCCAGCGCTTTCTCCAGCGGCTTACGGGCCTGGCTGTACTTCTCCCATGAGATGTAGGTCAGGCCGAGGTTGACATAACCGTCTTTGTAGCCTGGGCGAAGGTGAGTTACTTGTTCAAAGGCATTCAAGGCGTCCGAATACTGTAACTGGTCAAGATACGCGATGCCTAGATTGTTCCAGCGCATCCAGTCTGGATCGTCGGTGGTCAGTGCGGGCGTCGGATTGTTCGCACCAATGCTCAGGATTCGCGTTCGGGATGCAATCTCTACTATGGGATACTCTGGATGATCCTTTCCGAAGATATTGTTCAGGTAACTTTGGCGAAGATGGCGGTAATTGACTTGCGCCCGAACGGTGAAAGGACCTCTTGCCTTTGCGGGCAGTTGAAACTGGTAGCGTACAAGATCGGAACTGCCTGCCTGAATCGTATTGTCGTAGGCGACCGAATGGATGCCCCAAACCATATGATTGTCGACAAAGTTCCCCGTCACATCCACCGGCCGATTTGTGTAGCTATGCGCGCGCGGATCCAACGTTCCATCCGGAAGGAGGTAACCGCTTCGGTAGATATTCGCTCCGGAAGCATCGGTTACCGTGAACTGAACCCATGGTTCATACAAGTCGCGCACTTCGGGGACAAACGAATGACCAATGTTCTTGCTCTGGATAACCACGTAGACTTCCACCACATCGCTGGCGTGCAAATTAAACGGCACCGACCCCAGGGGAGCGATGAGTTTGCCCTTGTTTCCGATCACGAGCCCAAAGAGATCGACACTTAGATAATTGCCACTCTTCAGAAAATCAATCGTCTGTTTAAGTTGCTTGTCGAAACCGTAATAGAACGGGACGGCCGTATTCCCTGCCAGCCAGCGATGGGACGCGAAAGTCCCGTTTTTTCCTCCCGGCTCCGGCAACGTGCTGGGAGCGCGTTTCATGTGACAGTCCTGACAGGTTGCATAGTCTGCCGTGTAGAAGGTGAGCGGGTCGCGCTGGGAAAACTTGGAAGTCTGCCATTCGTCGTAGGCCGTAAAGGCGCGAATCCACTTGTAATCATTCAGCGAAGGCGGCAGATTGGCCTTGTGGCAGGATGCGCAGAACTCGGGCGTGCGATAAATATCCTGCATCACCGCCTTCGAGTGCCGGTCGAGGTGCGCAAGAATTTCCGCATCCGGTACGATGCCTGGAATTCGCTTGCCCTGCTCATCCACCAGCGCCGATGGAACGCCCATGACATAGCTGCCGTTTCCTAGTTTCGACTGGACACCGATGATCGAATGACACGTCGTGCAGGTTACCCCGTCGCGGTCAAAAGACCTGTCCAAGGTGGAACCCGGAGTCAGTGCTCCAGCCATGACGGCAATCGGGTTGTGGCAGCTATCGCAGTGCCGGGCGTACGCCACACCTTTGGTGCGGATGAGGATATTCACGCTTGCACGGTAGAAGGGGGTGCGGAAAGAGTTGGAATGAAGCGCCTGGCGCCACTGGGAGTAGGCTTCCTGATGACAATGGCCGCAGTACTTCGCATCCGGAAAAGCGCTCGCCTCAAGAAAATCGTTGCCTTCCACCGCTGCATTGCCGGGCAAGGATAAATTGTCCTTCGCAAACGGAAAGATGTAGGTTTGCCGCACGCGGTCCGCGTACGCCTTACGAGCCATCACCTCCCTTGCCGTCGCATCTTCGGCGCCGTGCGTGTCCCCAAGAAACCAGATGGACGCCGCAAAGAGAAGCAGTATCAAAACGGAAATGCGCCGGGTGAGGTTGCTCATCGACTGCTGATACCCGCGCCAAAAACACCCTGATCCCTGTGGGTGATTCAATTCTTGCGCGAATCAGTTCCGCTGAGTCGGGAGTCGGGACAACGGGGAAGGTACCCTCCAACTGCCAAACGAAGTATAGCGGAGCGGCCAAAGCGAAGTACATTCCCCTTCGAACTCGGTCTACTTTGCGGTGGTTGCCAGCGATCTTGCCTTTGCGAGTTCCGCCGCAGCCTCTATCGTCTTGCCCTGTTTCTCCAGAGCTTTGGCGAGTTCCAGATGGGCCTCTGCAAACGTCGGGTCGAACGCCAGAGCATTCCGGAACTCAACCATGGCATCCTCCGTCTTTCCCCTTTCCATCATCGATTTCCCCGTGTTGGTCGCGACTTCAGCTCGCTGCAGATTCATATGGGCACGCATCAGGGTCGCACCAACCTTGCGCTCTGCGGCCGCTTGCTCAACCTGGTTCTGCTTCATCAGCACGTTGGCTAGCAGCAGATGAGAATCCGCCTGATCGGGAAGCTGCTGAATTGCTTGGTGCAGAGCGTTGACAGCGTCCGGCAATCTATCCAGCTTGTCGTAGATGCTGCCGAGTGTCGCCCAGCCCTCGCCGTTTTGTGGATGCAGCTTCAGCGACGTCTCCAACTGCACTGCGGCCTCCCTGTAGCGGCCCACTTGCAGGTAGAGCATGCCAAGAACGTACTCGGGCTCGTAGCCCGCCGGGTTCAGCTTTTCCGCCGCCTCCAACTCCGGAATGGCGTTCACCGCATCATCCTGGAGCTTATAGGCTACGCCGAGATCGTAATGCAACTGCGCCGAATCTGAAGAAAGCTTGAGCCCCGATCGCAGGGCGGCTTCTGCATCTGCGACCCGGTTTACCTGAAGATAAGCTGCCGCCAGATCCTCATAGGCCGTGGCGTTGCGCGGCTTGAGTGCAATTGCTCGCTGGAGAAACGGGACCGCATCTGTGGCCTGGTGCAATTGGCAGAGGGCCAGTCCCAGATTGATCAGCGCATCAACGTTCTGTGGTTCGGCCGCGATGACTGTCTTGAACAGCGCAACGGCATCCTGCTCGCGATCGACGCGTTGCAGCACGAAAGCCAACTGATAGGCTGCGGCGCTGGATCTCGGTTCAAGTCGGTGAGCCTGCTCCAGCACTGCAACGGCCTGTTTATCGCGGCCTGCATCTGCCAGCGCCTTCCCAACTGCCATGGCGATCTGCACGTTCTCCGGTGCCAGATCGTACGCCTTTATCCATTCTCCAGCGGCGTCAGGCTTCTGAACTGCCTCATAGACAAATCCCAGATGAAGGTGCGCCGTGGCAAGATCTGGCTTCAGACGAATTGCCTCAAGAAATTCGCTCTCTGCCGGGCCCCATTCGCGTCCCTGCGCGTCGAGCGATCCGAGTTGATCGTGCAATTCGGCGCGGTCGGGAAACTCGGTGACAGCTTCTTTCATCTTTGCTATTGCTGCCGCCCGCTGGCCCGCCGCTGCCAGGGCCCGAACGTAGGCTTGCAATACATTTAACGGAAGCGATCGTCGCTGAGCGTCGGCGGTCGCTTCTACCTTTGCAAACCAAGGTAAGGCCTCTGCAGGCGCACCACTCTGTTCGAATGCCAGGGCCAGATTCAATTGTGCTGCGCCGTCGTCCGGCTTTATGACCAAAGCTTTCTGAAGCTCGTGGATTCCAGCGCTCAACCGCCCTTCCCGCGCCAACACAACCCCGAGGGCGCTGTGACCCTGCTCAACCGAGGGAGCCAGCTTGACCACGGCTTCGAATCGAGTTTGAGCGGTTGCGAGGTCATTATGCGAAAGCGCCGTAACGCCCTCCCGAAATTCCTGATCTGCCTGCTTCAGATTCCCGGGCGAATCTTGACCAGCAAGGTCAACCCGGACGGCTAAACCAGCCAACGAAACTGCGACCAGAAGGGACGGAAAATGGGGAAGACAGAGGCGCATGGCATCCAACCGTATTCTATTTCAACATCACAAACGGACGAACTCGCGAGATATCGCCCAAATTCTATGCCCTCAACAAGGATTCCGTAACCCGGCGTGGAGGCCTCTGCCGGTCCAATTCAATTGACCGCCACGCGAGACGGCACAAATCTATTTCGAGAAATGCGCGGTCCTTATGGGAGGTTATGCCAGGTTCATCCTTCGCAGCAGCGACTCGAATCGCGGAAGTCCGCGCAGGTTCCGGAACAGGAAGGACCCCTTAATAGCGAAAGTATATCCGGAGCGCTTTTCATAAGCGCGCTCGAGCCAATCTATGGCTAAATCTGCTTCCCCGAGTCCCGTATGGATATAGGCGAAGTGATACGGCGAAACAAACTCACGAGTAGCGCGATCGTGCAGTTCCTCCAGTATGAGTCTTGCCTTCTCGATGTTTCCAATCAGCGCGTAAGCCTGACCAAGCTGCGATTGGAACATCGTCAAGCCGGGCGCGAGCGCCACCGAATGCTCCAGAGAAGCAATCCCCGCCGCGTGATCACCATTGAAAATGAGGGCCCAGCCCAACATCGAATTGCAACGCGGCGACCCGGATTCGATGGTGACCATTCGCCGCGCTTCATCCAGGGCCTCTTCGTTTCTGCCGGCCCGTAGCAGAGTCGCGGCAACGTCAGAATGGATGATGATCGGATCGAGATCGCGGGCTCGGCGAACCTCGCGCAACGCATCGTCATATCGCTCCTGCGAGAAGCATAGCCAGCCATAATAATCATGGATCTGCGCGTTGCCGGGACAAAGCTCAAGCGCCTTCCGCAATTCCTGCTCAGCGCCTGCCCAATCAAAATCGAAGGCGAAACGAATCAGGCCCAGGATTCCATGAGCCTCTGCCAGCTCTTCATCCATCTCCAGCGCTTTGGCGACGGCCAACTTTGCCAGTGCGATGCTCTCGTCGGGTGAGCCACCCACGAAGCCATCCATGCATAATCCTGCATGAGCCTCTGCGATGGCGGCCCAGGCTTTTGCGAATCCCGGATCCAAAGCGATCGCCCCGTCCACTGCGACAATGCTCCGCTGGTACCCCTCCTCTGTGAATCGATAAAACCAGTGGCGGCCACGCAGATAGAGATCGTATGCATCCAGGTTGTAGGTCGGCCACCGACTCAATCGTGTGCGCTCGTCCTTCGACAGTTCGGCGCGCAATGCATTCGCGATGTTCAATGCGACGTCAGTTTGGATCGCGAAGATGTCCGTCAGATCACGGTCGTAGGTCTCTGACCATACATGTTCGTCTGTCGCAGCGTCTACAAGCTGGGCGACGATGCGCACCCTGTTTGTGTCGCGACGCACGCTGCCTTCCAGGATCGTTGCGGCGCCCAGCTTCTCGCCAATCTCGCGCAGGGAGAGGAGCGTTTTTTTGAACGCCATCACTGATGTGCGCGATATCACTTTAAGCGCTTTAATCTTTGCGAGATGAGCAATCACGTCCTCGGTGATTCCGTCAGCGAAGAAGTCGTTTTCTGAATCGGTGCTCAGGTTCACGAAGGGCAGCACGGCCACTGATCCGCCTCGCTGGCGGGTTTCGTCCGGCAGAGCGAGGGATTGGGATGGCGGCCTGTCCTGAGCGCTCTCTGTTTTCCATGCAGCGTTGCGTGAGAGCCGACGTTCGAATGGTGCCGTTTCCTCAACCTGTCCAATGAATCTGTATCCGCGACGCGGAAGAGTTTCAATAAAGCGCGGCGATTGTGGAAGGTCTGCCAATATCCCGCGAATTCGACAAATCGCGTTATTCAGTCCGTGATCGAAATCGACAAAAGTGTCTGTCGGCCAAATCTGCCGCTGAATATCCTCGCGAGAGACAAGCCGGCCGGGCGATTGCAAGAGAATGGCGAGCAATTGCAGAGGTTGACCGCTGAGGCGCACCTTCACTCCACGCTTCCGCAACTCGCCTGCGTATGGGTCCAGCTCGAAAGCACCGAACCGCAGTACCCGCTCACCCTGGACCATTTGACCTCATTCAGCCGCCTTGGAGCCTAAGCCTATCACACTTCTTGAGAGCCGCTTAATTCATTGTTTTCAGAGGTTTCCATTAAGAGGAAACTTTAATGCCCAAAGGAGACTGCAAGGATTCCTTGCCTGGCGCTTCAAAGTTAAGTTCTGAAAGCGCACAACCTTAATTCTGGTTATCCGCGAAAAGAGGAGACTTTATGGCGATTCGATCCAGCATTGTCACCGACAGCCGCCACGGCAAACTGATTCTTGTCCTGGCCGGCCTCACCGTGGCCGCAACTCTTGTGTCAGGCCACCTGGTGGCGCAAGAACAAGAATCCTTACCGAAGCTCGTGCAGATTGTCCAGGGTGCAACCCGGCAATATGGAGATGTCAATGTGGCCGTTGCTGACGGCTATGGTCCGTTTCTGGGATGTGTCAGTGGCCCCGATCATGGCGCCATGGGCATCCATTACGTGAAAGGAGCCCTGCTAAACGGTCAGATCGACGCTGAACACCCGCAGGCGCTCATCTACGAACCCATGGAGGGGAAGTTGCGCCTTGTGGGCGTCGAGTTCATTGTCGATCAGGTCACCTGGGATAAGTCCAACGCCGCGCCGCCCGTGCTTGAGGGGCAGAGCTTCCAGTTTGTCCCCACCCCAAACCGCTTCAACATTCATGCGTTTTATGAACTCCATGTCTGGGCCTGGCGGCAAAACCCACTGGGCGCATTCGTCGATTGGAACAACAGAGTAACTTGCGCGGGTCAATAGACCTCGCCCACCCCCCAAGCCTGTTCATTCGATCGCGCCGGGCCTTTTTTCTGGTTGCTTCAAGGCGCGTTCCGGGTGGACTCCACGAGTTTCGCTTAACTACCTCGCTTCATCTCAACAAGGAGAACTATATGCCCAAGTACGTTATTGAACGTGATATTCCAGGTGCGGGAGAACTCACTCCGGATCAACTCCAATCGATCTCGCAAACCTCGTGCAGCGCCCTGCGCAAGCTTGGCTTCGACATCCAGTGGGAGCAAAGCTTCGTAACCGGGAACAGGGTCTATTGCATCTATCGCGCTCCGAGTGAGGTGTTGATTGAGGAGCATGCCCGTCTCGGCGGGTTCCCTGCAAACCGCATCTCTCTCGTGTCCGCAGTCATCGATCCCACCACGGCGGAGCATTCGCAAACCCATGGCCGCACCGCTCCTGCAGCTTCCGGATCGCAAACCCGTGAGACTTGCTCAGCATGAAAACCAGCCGCCCCACTGCCGAGCCGGGGCGCCCGGCTGCTGGGATCGCGCAAGAAAGTTGGCTCTAGTGCGCCGAGTGGCGGCCCTCAGCGTGGTCCCATTCATCATCGCCGATGAGTGACCGACGACTTGGCATCATTCCAGAACGCATCAATGCGCCGTGGGTGTTCCCCGGCCCATCTGGACCTTTGAAAGTTCCTTGCGCCGGAAGCGGTGTAGTCGCGGGACCAAGGCGAGCAGAAGAGGTAGGGCTGTGCTCGGTGCTTAACGGAGTGAAACGGAAGTAAGCGATGGATCTTGGCT
>DATKPJ010000132.1:0-4674 GCA_035524195.1 Occallatibacter sp. | reverse complement strand
TCCCATAATGGCGATGGTCTGTGCAGGGAAAGGCGTTCGCAGCAGTCCTTCAATCCGCTGGGAAACTGCATCGTCGAATTGGTGCAGCGCTGGATACTCCTCGAGAATGCGCTCTCCCAAAAGCGCTGCGTGACTTCTCATATAGTCGTAGATCGTGGACAGTTCTGGCATGGAAGTCCTCCGAGGTAAGCGGAATGGAGGGAAAAACAAGAAAATGAAAAACGAAGAGGAGGTGTGGCGATTACCCTCACGTTACCGATCCGGTCACCACGTCAGGCGCTACGCCTAACTTTTCGGTTGTCGCAATTTCCCCAGGATTAATACGACGTGCGAAGATTACTTCCTAGAAGCGCGTTTTATCGGTACTAATTCTGTTTTGCAGAGATATGTGCGCCGCACTCAATGAGCAGCCACGCGGTGATAGCGCTCAAAGTTGCAAGCCCGGTGGCCATCCAGATCACAGCGCGATAGCCTCGGAGGAATGATTCGCTAATCGCACGCTGAACCATGAGATTGGGATTGTGAGCGGCGGCGAGTTGAGGCCGGGCAGCATCAATCTGAGCGCGGACGTCGGGGCCCAAGGCTAGCAGATTTAGGGATCGATCCAGCGAGCGGTTGAAAACCGTGACCAGCACCGCACCGAAAACTGCAACTGCAAGCAACGCAGCCAAACGGGAAACTGCGTTATTGATTCCGGAGGCAAGTCCTGACTCGGATTGAGGTACAGCGTTCATCACGGTCGTGGTCAAGGGAGCGACACTGATCGTCATGCCCAGACCCATTACCACGATTGCCGGGAAGAAGCTGGTCCAGTAGCTCCCAGACGGCGGCACGATTGCGAAGAGCGCGATGCCGCAGGCAGCGATGAGAGGGCCGAACGTGAGCGGGATTCGTGATCCATAGTGCGCCACCAGACCACCTGCCCAGCGCGATAGTCCAAACATGATGGCTATAAAAGGAAGAAACGCCGCGCCTGCCTCAGTAGCTGTGTAGTGTTGGATCTGGATCAGGTCCATCGGAAAAAAGAACATCAATCCGCCGAGGGATGCATACAGAAACAGTGTCAGTAGATTCGCGCCGGCAAAGTTTCGCGAGCGAAACAGATTAAGCGAAACCATCGGCGCATGAGACCAATGCTCCACGGCAAAGAATCCGGCCAAAGCGATCACGCCCAGAACTGCCGCAGCGGCAATGGTGTGGCCACCGTGGCGAGCACGAGTGGGCCACTCAATCAGCGCGTAGGTGACGCCACCAAGTCCCAGCGTCACCAGAAGGGCACCCGGCCAGTCAAGATGATGTGAGGCATTCTGGTTACGGCTCTCGGGTACCTTGGCGGAGAGCAGGATGACCGCCAGAGCAAGCGGGAGATTCAGGAAGAAGACCCAGCGCCAGGTGGCGTGCTCGATCAGCCAACCGCCGATGACAGGGCCGATGGCCGCCGTCATTGCGGTAAATCCCGACCATGTGCCAATCGCCTGTCCTCTCGTTTCTTCAGGAAAGGAAGCCGTGATCAGTGCGAGACTTCCCGGTACCAGCAAGGCTGCTCCTATGCCTTGAACCGAGCGAGCCCAGATCAGCATGTCAATACTTCGGGCCAGGCCACACCAGGCGGAGGCAGCTGCGAACACGGCGACGCCAGAAATGTACACCTTGCGGCGGCCGAAGATATCTCCAAGAGAGCCGCCCACAAGCAAGAGCGCCGCCAACATCAAAGCATAGGACTCCACAACCCACTGCACGTCTGCAATAGTGGCGTGCAAAGCATTTTGCAGTGCGGGAAGAGCGACATTAACGACGGTTCCGTCGATGAACGCCATGCTCGATCCAAGAATGGTAGCCGCAAGCACGAACCGTCCGCTTGCTTGTAGGCTCGAGTGGTCATTTCGCATGGCGCATTTTCTGATCATAGACCCTGAATGTGACGTCAGCATATTCGAACTCAGGTGGCTACAATGAGACCACCTGCGGCACGGATGACTTCTCCCGTGATCCAGGCTGATTCGTCTGACGCCGGGAACACTGCCTGCGGCGCGATATCCGCGAACGCGACCGAGGCGGCCGAGGGGCGTCTACCCAGCAGAACGGCGCCGGCGTCATCCATAAAGGTCCCTGCGGCTGCATTGCCTTCGGTCTCTGTATGACCGGGGGCGATGGCGGTAACGCGGACCTTGCGCGGTGCCAGTTCGAGCGCCAGTCCCCTGGTCAGTGTTTCAATGGCACCCTTCGTGGAAACGTACAGCAGGGCTCCCATCACCGGATGCGAGCCGAGGATGGAGCTGAGGTTGATGATGCTCCCGCCGTCGGTCCCGAATCGCTTGATCGCCTCATGGACGGCGAGAATCGCTCCGAGAACGTTGATGTTGTAGTCGAGGTGAAAGTTCTCTTCGGTGATCTCCGCGAAGGCGCCGAGACGGAACACTCCGGCGTTGTTGACCAAGACGTCCAGTCTTCCGAACGTCGGCTTTTTAAAAGTGATGGGGAGCGGGTAGGATTTCAAGCAGGTGTTGAACGACCCGAAAGGTGTGTATGAGTGTCGTTGTTGGAAAGAGGATCGCCATTGTCGGCGGGGGGCCAGGCGGACTCACGCTGGCCCGGCTACTGCAGCAAAGCGGTGCGCAAGTCTCCGTGTATGAGCGCGATCGGAGCCGCAGCGCGCGAGTCCAGGGCAGCGCATTAGACCTCCATGAAAACTCCGGACTAGCGGCACTGGAAGCTGCCGGCCTGATAGATGCGTTTTGGGCCAATCACCGACCGGATCTTGATCGTCTTCGCCTTACCGATGCCAAGGGAACGATTCTCCACGATCATTCCCGCCGGATGTCCGGGGCCGGGAAACGTCCCGAGATCGAGCGTGGTCCATTGCGCGATCTTCTGCTCGATTCCCTCCAACCCAACACAGTGCAGTGGGACTGCAAGCTCGAGTCTGCAGAGTTGCAGGGCGAGCAGGTCTTGTTACGTTTTGCGAGCGGACAGATTGCACTGGCCGATATCGCGGTCGGCTGCGATGGGGCGAACTCCCGCTTGCGTGAGCTGGTCACTCCCATTCGGCCAGAGTACGTCGGGGTGTCGCTCGTAGAGGGTCTCGTTCCTGGAGCAAAGCAGATGATCCCAGAGTTGTGGGATCTTCTCGGCGGATCAGCACTGATCGCTCTGGGAGGCGAAAGAACCATCGGCATGGGTACCAAGCCTGACGGCAGCGTGCTGCTCTACGCAGGAGTGAAGACCCGTGGCGACTCTGCGAGGCGTAGCTTCGAAGAGGCAAGCGGCCCGGACCAGCGAGTGGCATGGTTCCACGCCAACTTCCAGGGGTGGAGCGAGATATGGGATCCTCTTTTCATGGAAGCCGCGTCTATGGTCTTGCGCCCACTACTCGCTTGCCCGATAGATCAGCATTGGGAGCCGAAGCGCAACGTCACGTTGATCGGCGATGCAGCGCATGTGATGCCGCCGTACGCAGGCGAGGGCGTAAACATGGCGATGCTCGACGCCCTGGTGCTGTCACGGCTCCTTCTCAGCCAAAACACATCCTCTGACGCGATCGCGGCGTACGAAGCCGAGATGTTTGCCCGCATGCGGCACATGACGGAAGGCACGATGGCGAACACAGAGATGTTCTACGCACCCGATGCCTCCGATCGCGTTGTGGCTCTGTTTCGCAGCTTTGGCGCAGCCGAGGCGGTTCCGCCAGCCGGAGAAGCTTGATGCGAGCCGTTCATCTCAGAAGGCGGAGCAGCACTCAACAAGTCCGCCGAGATGGCTCTTTCGGTAGTGGCCTACAATCTGACACGGGTTATGAATATCGTGGGCACCAAGGGGCTGATGGCTGCGATCGCGGCCTGAGACCGAACCGGCACTGGCTTCTCATCGACTTCCGGGGAATGGTGTTTTTACACGGCCAAGACCCGAAGCTCACATCGACGCTATCGAGAGACAGCGTGACGACGGCCGGGCAATTGCAGCGGCAAGGAAGTCCGGGGTTGCAGCAGCCGTCGTCATGCCGCGGCTCGCGAAAGAGAAACGGAGGCTGTCAGGAGCCACAGGCAGCGCAGCGTCGAGGGCGGACGCCGCACAGTCGGCGCTGTGCGCTTACCTTTCGCTCATCCCCTTGGCGGACTGGCGATCAACGCGATCTGGCACGTAAAGTGGGCAGACCCGATTGCGGCTTTAGCTGTTCTCCCTGTCATCTTCTTGGAGGGTTGGGGAGCCATGCGCGGGAAGACCTGCGGCTGTTGCTGGTTTCGCCGCGTCCACCCAATCTGCGATAATCTCCCGGTTGACGGAGGTATGACTCTATGAGCAATCAAGACCCCAAAGGGATTTTCATCACTGGGAGTTCCTCTGATCCCACAGCTTGCTCCGCGACGCCCCCGACTTCATGAGGATCAGTGACCAGTAATCTCGAAAGAGCCTGTTCATACTATCTGAGAGTGCGCAAAGCAGGCATGAGTGGCGTGCTGTGAGGTGATTGTCATGTCTTGCAAATATCTATTAGATCCAAACTGGTGGCTCGTAGTGTTTGCGCTCGTCGCTGTGATTGTCGCTATTTGGACTCAGTATAAACAGACGCACAGCTTCAAGCTGACGATCGGTGCTGATCTCGCCATGAAATTGGATGAGAGATTTAATGAGCATGACTTTCTGAAGATTCGCGTGGTCGCAGCTAAAGCACTTCGA
>DATKPJ010000131.1:0-16927 GCA_035524195.1 Occallatibacter sp. | reverse complement strand
AGAGCCCCAGTACACCGAAGTGCTCTCCAAGATGCCTCTTATCACTGTCGAGAAGATCGGAGAGAGTGAGCCGGTCCCGTTCAAGCGAGGAGCAAAGACTCCGTTGGAAGGCATTCGCGCGTTGGGAATGGGGCACGTGATTGCTGGAGCCGGCATGGGAAGGGACCTCGCCTATTACGGCGCGGACGTTCTCAACATCTGGAGGCCTAATGATGCCGAAGTAGAGGGCTTTGTGTGGGATGTCCAGATTGGGATGCGGTCCACGATACTGGACGGCTCCAAGGAAGACCGCGCCAAGTTCGACCACCTGCTGAAAGATGCTGACGTATTCTTCTCGAATCGGCGCCCTGGTTACCTCGAAAAATATGGTCTCACAGCAGAAGAACTCAGCCAAAAGAAGCCGGGATTGATTCACGCAAAGGTGGTCCTCCACGGCGAGCAAGGTCCTTGGTCAAATTGGGTTGGCTTTGATGAGATTGGCGCAGCCGTAGCCGGTGTGTTTGTCAATGAAGGGGCACTGGCACAGCCTGCGTCGCCGCCGATTATCCCGATTTGCGACAACGTGGTGGGCTGGCTAGGCACCGTCGGCATTCTTGAGGCACTGCGACGCCGTGCCACCGAAGGCGGCAGCTATCGCGTTGTCGTTTCACTGACCAGAACCGTGCTGTGGCTGCTCTCGCTGGGCGTATTCGACAAAGCGTATGCACAGCAAACCGCCGGCTCTACCGACGAGCACGCGTTGGTGGCTCCTGATCTCTTCACAGCAGAAACGCCGTTGGGCACGTATCAAGGGATGACCGACCAAGTGGTTCTGTCTCGGACTCCGGGTTCGTTCCGGACCGTGCTTGTGCCGCGGGGATCGTCAAAGCCAGAGTGGCTAAACATCGGATAAGGATTGTTGCCCTAGGCGGTGAAACCGCAGCTTTGAGTTCCACTGCCTTGGCTTCTATCCGCTTGAAGATTTCCAGCAAGTGCTGCATCGACCAGGAGTGCGTTCGGATGAGTATTTCAAACAATAGGTCTTTCGCGGCGATCCTCGCAGGTGTGGTGCTCGGTGCATTTGTGGTGGCAAAGGCTCAATCACCCTCCAACCTCCGCAACACAGCTACACCAACCTCGACCGAGGCACAATCTTCCAGCGCGATATCGAAGCAGGCTGCGTATCCGCTGGCGACCAGGTGGCTCATCCAATACCAACAGAACAACAATTGGGTAGGAATGCCCCTGAACCACGGCAACCAGGCCGAAAGCAACCTGCAATTCCAGCCACTCATTTCCATGAGCCTCACCGACAACTGGGATCTTGACGTACGCCCGGTATTCCGATTGTTCAGTTCTGCGCCGTACGTTACCTCGGCGCAACGCGAGCGGCGCGTAACAGGTTTCGGCGATACCGTGTTTGCGTTCGCGTTATCTCCGGGTCACGCTCTCGTGGGGAACCGGTTGCTGGCAACTGGCCCAACGTTCGTCTTCCCCACAGCAACTGCATCCAAGTTGGGTCAAAGCAACTGGCAGGGTAAACCAACTGCCGCTCTCTGGTACACGGGCGAGCATTTCATCGCTTACATTTTTCCTTGGATGCGGGCCATGCCCTCTGCTGCGCAAGGTGTGTTAACGACTCCCTCAATTCTGGCGCCCGCGTCCACCCCGGCAAAAGAAATCTACGGCCTTTCGCTATTTGTCCTGGTGATTACGGGCGCCATTTTTGTTGTTGTCGGAGGTCTGCTTGCTTTCATCATCATCAAATATCATGCGCGCGAAAAAGACGCAGACCATGAGCCGGCACAGATCTACGGCAGCACTCAAGTAGAGCTTGCGTGGACTGTCATCCCTGTGCTCATCGTTGTTGTCTTGTTTCTCACCACCGCGCGCATCATATTCGCAATTCAGGATGCCCCCAAGCCGCAGACCGCGCTCGACGTCACCGTGGTTGGCCACCAGTTCTGGTGGGAGTTCCGCTATCCCAAGCTGAACATTGTCACCGCGAATGAGCTGCACGTGCCCGTAAGTACCAGTAGCGATCCGGAGCCGACCTACCTGCGGCTGCTTTCCGCCGATGTGGACCACAGCTTTTGGGTGCCGCAACTGGCCGGCAAAACCGACCTGATCCCGGATCATCCCAACGAGATGTGGATTGATCCGTATAAACCGGGGCTTTATCGGGGCCAATGTGCGCAGTTCTGTGGCGTCGAGCACGCCCTCATGCTGATTCGCGTGTACGCCGATACGCCGCAGCAGTTCGATGCATGGGTCAAGAACCAGCAGCGACCGGCTTTGGATGATGCCGCAGTTTCAGCAGGCCGGCACGTGTTCGAATCCGAGGCATGCGCAAACTGCCACACGATTTCAGGCACAACGGCTCACGGAACCTTCGGCCCCGATCTGACGCACCTGATGAGCCGCGCAACCATCGCCGCCGGCGCTGCCGCCAACACGCCTGAGAACCTGCGCGCGTGGATCGAGAATCCCAACACCTTCAAGCCCGGAGCGCTGATGCCCGCAATGCAGCTCTCCAACAAGCAAACCGACGAGGTCGTCGCATATCTGACCACCCTGCATTGAAGGAGCACGCAATGGCCGTCCAGACCCTTCCCATCCCCGGCACGCTCGGCGCAAGACCCTCACGCGGCGCGGCGCTCCTCGAGTGGCTGCATAGCTGGGTCGTCACGGTCGATCACAAGAAGCTCGGGGTCCTCTACGTTGTTTACGCCACTTTCTTCCTGCTGGTCGCAGGCGCGGAAGCGGTGGCAATCCGCATTCAGCTCATAGTCCCGCGCAATCACTTTCTGTCGCCCGAGCTGTACAACGAATTCTTCACGATGCACGGCACCACGATGGTTTTCCTGGTTGGCATGACCTTCATCTTCGGCTTTGGCAATTATCTTGTCCCGCTGATGATCGGCGCCCGTGACATGGCGTTCCCGCGGCTGAACGCATTCAGCTTCTGGATGACTGCATTCGGCGGGTTGCTGCTCTACTTCAGCTTCATCGGCGGCTTCGGTCTGTACGGCATGGGCTCTGCCCCCGACGTTTCCTGGTGGGCATACGCGCCGCTCACGGAAAAGGCGTTCTCGCCCGGCCATAACACCGATTACTGGGCATTGGCTCTCATCGTCAGTGGATTCGGCACGCTGGGCGCGGCCATCAACACCCTGGCGACAGTGTTTTCAATGCGGTGCCGCGGCATGACATTGCTCCGCATGCCTCTTTTCGTATGGCTGATGGTCGTGACCAGCGGTCTGACGCTGATTACTATTACACCGCTCACCGCAGCACAGGTCATGCTGACCATCGATCGCTACCTGGGCGGGCATTTCTTCGATACGCAGGCCGGCGGCTCGGCAACGGTGTGGATGCACTTCTTCTGGATCTTCGGTCATCCGGAAGTGTACGTTTTGATTCTGCCCGCATTCGGCATCGCCAGTGAAGTGATCCCCGTGTTCTCGCGCAAAGCCATCTTCGGCTATCCGGCGATGGTTGCGGCCTCGGTGGCAATCGCGTTCGTGAGCCTGAGTGTGTGGGCGCACCACATGTTCACCATCGGCATGACGTCGGTGAGCACCGCCTTCTTTGCGCTCTCCACCATGATGGTCGGCATTCCCACCGGCATCAAGATATTCAATTGGGTTGCGACCATGTGGGGCGGAAAGATTCGCTTCGCCACACCCATGCTGTTCTGCACAGCGTTCCTGTTTCAATTTCTATGTGCGGGCCTCACCGGCATCATGCTCGCGGCTGCGCCCTGGGACTGGCAACTGCACAACTCGTACTTTGTGATCGCCCATTTTCATTACACGCTCACCGGCTCGTTCGTCTTCTGCATCTTTGCCGGGATCTATTATTGGTATCCAAAAGTCACGGGCCGCAAGTTGAGCGAGACGCTGGGCAAGTGGCATTTCTGGCTTTTCTTCATCGGCTTTCACATGACATTCGACACCATGCACTTCGTCGGCATTCTCGGCATGCCGCGTTCCATTTATACGTACGAAGCGGACCGAGGCTGGAACACGCTCAACATGATCATCTCGATTGGCGGGTTCATTCAGGCAATCGCCGTACTCATCCTGGCCTGGAACCTGATCGACTCCTATCGACGCGGCTCCGCTGCCGGCAACGATCCATGGGATGCATGGACGCTGGAGTGGTCTACACCATCGCCTCCGCCGGCGTACAACTTTGCAACGGACCCGGTCGTGCGCAGCCGTCGCCCGCTCTGGGACATCAAGCACCCCAACGATCCTGATTGGAAATACGAGCTATGAGCAACATTCCCATCTTCGCGGACGAAAATTGGCGGCTGCCGTCGCGGGGGCGTGTAGCGATGCTGTCGCTGATCATCGGTGAGTCGGCGGTCTTCACGATCTTCGTCGTGGCTTACGTCTACTACATTGGCCGCAGCACCTACGGGCCGACACCGCAGATCCTCGATGTTCCATGGGTCAACACCGTTTGCCTGCTCTCGAGCAGCATCTCGATCGTGTTCGCGGAGCGGGCCATTGAGCGTGGGCGCATCCGCACATTCGGCGCATGGTGGGGGCTCACGATACTGCTTGGCATCGTATTTCTCTCAGGCACGGCAATCGAGTGGAAGCGGTTGATCTACACTGACGGGCTCTCCATTCGCACCAATCTTTTTGGGACGACCTTCTACTCACTTGTCGGCCTGCACGCGACACACGTAGTGGTCGGGCTGCTCATGCTCTCGCTCGTCATGGCTTTCACCTTGCTCGGCCGCGTAGAGCAGCGTCACGCTGAGCGCATTCAGGTGCTCTCGCTCTACTGGCACTTCGTCGACGCAGTTTGGGTCGTCGTCTGTACCGTCGTCTACCTTGTGGGAAGGTAATCAACATGTCCGATCATTTTCAACCCGCCCAGACGCGCGCTCAGGAAGGAAGCGTACGCCTGCCCGCGCCCACTGCGTGGCCCATCGTGTTGGCCTTCGGCTGCACGCTGGCCGTCGCCGGCCTTGTCACTGATTCCGGCATCAGCATCCTAGGCGCTGCCCTCATGCTAACGGGATCGATTGGATGGTTCCGCCAGGTCCTGCCGCACGAACAACACGAAGAAGTTCCGGTTCTCGATCTACCGGTGACTATCGCTTCCTCGCGCGCCCTCGTCGAGCACATTCGTCTCGGCCCCGAACATCGCGCGCACCTCCCCATCGAAACCTACCCTGTCACCAGCGGCATCAAGGGCGGTATCGCCGGCGGCATCGCCATGATCGTTCCCGCGCTCATCTACGGACTCATCGCGCAGCACAGTATTTGGTACCCAGTGAATCTGTTGGGCGGCGCCGGCGTGGCCCATTGGCGCAACCCCACTACGGCCGACATTGCCGCCTTTCACTGGCAAGGGCTGCTGGTGGCCATCGTCATTCACTCGATCACATGCTTACTCGTCGGGTTGCTCTACGGCGCCATGCTTCCCATGCTGCCGCGCCGGCCTGTCTTGCTTGGCGGCATCCTTGCGCCGGTTTTGTGGACGGGGATTCTGCATTCTTTCATGGGGATCATCAATCCTGCGCTCGCATCGCACATAGCCTGGGGGTGGTTCCTTGTCTCTCAGGTCACATACGGCCTCACCGCCGGCATCGTCGTCTCGCGCCAGGAGCGCATTCCCACCGGCCAGTCCATGTCCTTCGCCGAACGCCTGGGGATTGAAGCGCCGGGATTGATGGATTCGCGTCCCGACGCGGACACGCCACAGGGCAAGGAGAACCATTGATGCGCTTCCCGGCTCAGCTGATTCTGGCATGCTTTGCCGCCCTCTGCGCAGGCTGCGCGCACGCACCGGGCTATCCACCGCCGCCTGTTCCCCGTCCTTCACATGTCTTGGATTTCGTCGCCCTCTACAGCCAGAACTGCGCTGCCTGCCACGGCGCGAATGGTCAGGACGGCCCGGCGATCGACCTCGCCAACCCCGAATATCAAGCACTTGTTGACGATGCTACGTTGCGCAAATGGATTTCCGAGGGAATGCCTGACACCGAAATGCCGGCCTTCGCGCGATCGGAAGGGGGCATGCTGACCGATGCGCAGGTTGGTGCACTCATTGCCGGAATGCGCAAGCGTTGGTCGCACCCAAGCATGTTTGCAGGAGTCACCCTTCCGCCCTACGCGCAAATCGAGAAGGGTGACGCCCACGCCGGCCAGCAAGCCTACCAGGGACGATGCGCCTCGTGCCACGCGGCGTCGCATCAGCAGATCACCAGCCCGAACTACCTCGTTCTCGTTGGCAATCAGGCTTTGCGCAGCATCATCATTGCCGGTCGTCCCGACATCGGCCAGCCCGACTGGAGTCATCTCGGCCCCGGCGGCAAAGCCGCGCCGCCGCTCTCGCCGCAGGACGTAGATAACATCGTCGCGTATCTCGCGACCCTGCGCAACCCGACACCGCCGCAGACGGCGAATAGCATTCCTGAGCAACCGGCTCTCGCCACACCAATGGGGAGATGAAGCATATGACTAACGAGACCATGACGATCGAAACCCAAACTGACAACTCGCAGTCCGCAGCGCTCGGCGCCTCCGCCTCGGGCGATCCCCGTACGGTCTCACGCCGCTGGTTGCTCTTTAAGGCTGCCATCACCCTCAACGGCATCGTGGGCGTTGCGCTCGCCGTTCCTGTTCTTCGCTATCTTCTGGCCCCGTGGAAGAAGGACGCGAGCTTCAACTCCTGGACGTCGCTTGGCCCTATCGACAAATTCCCCGCCGGAGAAACGCGCCTCGCCTACTACAGGAATCCCTCGCAAAATCCGTGGGACGGACAGACCGGCAACGTTGCCTGCTATGTCCGCCGCGAAACAAGCAGCCAGTTCAAGGTTTTCGCCATCAACTGCGCGCATCTCGGCTGTCCAGTACGCTGGTTTCCGCAATCCCAGCTCTTCATGTGCCCGTGCCACGGCGGCGTTTATTATGCTGACGGCTCGCGCGCCTCCGGCCCGCCTGAGCGCGGTCTCTTCACTTACAACTGGCAAATCATTTCGGGGGAGTTGCAGATCGACGCCGGCCAGATGCCCACGCTTTCGAACTCCGCCAAGCTCGTCACCATCTCCACCCGGCCCGGAGACTCCAAATGCAGCGGATAAAACAAAACGCAGTGCGCGTCTACGCCTGGTTTGAGCAGCGGCTTCAACTCGAAGGCCCGGTCAAGGACGCCGCGCTTCACCAAGTCCCGCGCAACACCGCGAGTTGGTGGTACGTCTTCGGCAGCGCCGCTTTCACGCTCCTCTTTCTGCAGATCTTCACTGGCATCCTGTTGGCATTGGTCTATGTTCCTTCCGCGGGCGAGGCCTGGAACAGCCTGAACATCCTCAATCATCAGATCCCGTTGGGCTGGTTTCTGCGCGCAATGCACGGCTGGGGATCGAACTTCATGGTCGCCATCGTGCTCATCCACATGGCGCAGGTTTTTCTTTTTGGAGCGTACAAATATCCCCGCGAACTTACGTGGACTGCCGGCGTTTTTCTGCTGCTGATGACCCTTGGCATGGCATTCACCGGCCAGGTTCTCCGCTTCGATCAAGATGCCTACTGGGGCCTTGGCATCGGGGCTTCCATCGTGAGCCGCGTGCCATTCATCGGCGGAGGGCTGGTGCATCTTCTTCTCGGCGGACCCATCATTGCCGGTGCGACGCTGTCGCGCTTCTTCGCGCTTCATGTCTTTATCATCCCCGGAACGATGCTTCTATTCGTTTTCGTGCATGTATGGATGGTGCTGAAGCTCGGCGTAAACGATTGGCCCATGCCGGGCCGTCTGGTCAACCGCGCAACGTATATGGAGGAGTATCACCATCTTACGCATGCCGACGGCATCCCCTTCGTCCCCGGCGCCTTTTGGAAAGACCTCGTATTCTCCGGCGCAATTCTCGCCGCGGTTGCGGTGTGCGCCCTGGTATTCGGTCCGTTCGGCCCCGGCGGACAACCCGATCCTTCCATCATCCAAACCGTTCCCAAACCGGACTTCTTCTTTCTCTGGATTTACACGGTGCTTTCCTATTTGCCGCCGCAGATGGAGACACCGTTTATTCTCATCGTTCCTCTACTAGCAATTGCAATCCTACTAGCCATTCCTTTCGTCGCCGGCGAGGGCGAAAAGAGCTGGCATCGCCGCCCCGTCGCAGTCCTCATGGTTTCTCTCATCGCCGTCTCCTGGGGCGTGCTCACGCAATTGGGCACGACAACTCCGTGGAGCCCGCACATGAGCGCGTGGAGCAGCGATCCGATTCCCGCGCGCTACGTGCGTTCGGCCACTCCGCTCGAGCGCCAGGGCGCCGTCGTCTTTCAGGCTAAGCAATGCCGCAACTGCCACTCCGTCGGGGGAGCGGGCGGAGAGCGTGGGCCGGCGCTCGACGCGGTCGCAACGCGCTTGACGATCGACCAGTTGCGCTTCAAAGTCGTGACCGGCGGCGGCAACATGCCGGCCTACGGCAAGAATCTTTCACCATCCGAAATTGAAGCACTCGTCAGTTTCCTTGAAACGCTGCACCCGGCGAACGAACCGCCGGCTTATGACGCGTCGCGGCGAGCCATCGAAACATCACAGATACGGCCAACCTCTGGCGAACAGCCGGGCTCGTCGCCGGCCAATCGAAATGTCCGGCCATGACCGACACAACGACAGTCGCGGATCTCTTTACCGACTGGGATATTCCGTGGATCGTGACCTCGGAACTCGTCGCCCTCTCGATCATTTATGTGCGCGGATGGTTACGCATTCGGCGCACGCGTCCCGCACAATTCGGCGTGGGCCGTCTGGCGGCGTTCCTCGGCGGCATCGTAGCGCTGTTCGTCGCCGTAGCGTCGCCGCTCGATACCTTCAGCGAGTCACTGCTCTTCATGCACATGGCACAGCATTTCTTCCTCATGTCCATCGCGCCGCCGCTTCTCATCTACGGCGCGCCCGTGGTTCCCATGCTGCGCGGACTTCCCCGATGGACCACCCGTCCGCTCCGCCCGCTTTTCGTTTCAGGTATCGTTCACCGAGTTGGCGCGTTTCTCACGCGCCCGCGCGTCGCCTGGCTCGCCATGAATGCCGCTTACATCGGCTGGCATATTCCGCGCGCCTACGAGTTCGCGCTCGCCTCCGAAAATTGGCACAACTTTGAGCATGCCTGCTTCTTTTTCACGAATCTCATGTTCTGGTGGCCGGTCATCCGCCCTTGGCCCGATCGCGGATCGCGAATGCGATGGCTGCTGGTCCCCTATCTCTTCTTTGCCGATGCGGTCAACACCGGAATCTCGGCATTTCTCTGCTTTGCCGGCCGCCTGCTCTATCCGAGTTACGCCCTGGTGGCGCGCCCCTTTGGATTAAGCCCGCTCAACGACCAGATTGCCGCTGGAGCCTTGATGTGGGTATGTGGATCGATGGTATTTCTAATCTCTGCTTTTGTGGTGATGATGCAAATTCTCTCTTCATCCGCTATATCAAGGCGGGAATTCGAAGCGCTCGACTCGGTCGTCGTGGCATCGGGCCGAATGCCTCTTATTGACGGAGAACCTGTCTAGCGATGGAAACCGAATCTGTGGTCGAAGGAACTGCGCCGCTGGCGAAGTCAGATCCGCGCGAGAAACGTCTTGTACGTGTTCTGGCGGACTACTGGGCATTAACTAAACCCGAAGTCAATTTTTTGATCGCAATTGCTGCTTTTGCGAGCTTCTGTTTAGCGCGACCTATGACGCTGGAAAGCTTTCCTTATGCCATGCTCGTTCATACGATGCTCGGTACATTACTGATCGCCAGCGGCACCGGAGCGCTCAACCAGTTTATTGAGCGCAGGTACGATTCTCAGATGCGCCGGACATCGCGAAGGCCCCTTGTAACTGGAAACATCTCGCCCGCCGCCGGCTTGTGGTTTGGGCTCTTTGTGTCAATTGGAGGCGCTGCTTATCTCGCCTTGGCCGTCAACGCGCTGTCCAGTCTGATCGCTGGACTCACTCTTGTCACCTACTTGGCTATCTACACCCCGCTCAAGAGGAAAATGCCGATGTGCACGCTCATTGGCGCCTTGCCGGGAGCAGCGCCCCCGCTGATTGGCTGGGCTGCCGCATCAGGAAGCTTGAGTGTCGAAGCTTGGATACTTTATTCGATGCTCTTCCTGTGGCAGTTCCCCCATTTCATGGCGATCGCCTGGATGTATCGCGAGGACTATGACCGTGCCGGGTACCAGGTCCTTCCGCCAAACAAGAACAGACATAGATTCGTCGCATTCCAAAGCGTTATACCGGCATTGCTCCTGGTCCCAATCAGTTTGATTCCTGCACTTCTCGGCGACGAAGGGCGAATCTATCTTGTGGGAGCCGGACTGCTGGGTCTGACTTTCGCACATTACGCAACGCGTCTGGCCTTGAATCGATCGAACTTAATCGCGCGTCAATTGCTGCTTGCTTCGATCATTTACCTGCCATCCGTCTTCCTGCTGATGTTGCTCGACAGGAAATAAACCACAGCCGTTCCCGCACCGTAAGGGCCTGCCCCAGTCCGAAGGGTGCTGAAGAACATGAAACGTGTCGTCATCGTTGGAGGGGGCTTTGCCGGCTTGAGTTGCGCCCGGAGGCTGGCATCAAATCCGGAGGTTCACATCACGCTGATCGATAGGAACAATTACCAGCAATTCCAGCCGTTGCTCTATCAGGTGGCAACGGCTCTGTTGGGGCCCGGAAATGCAGCATTTTCGCTACGCTCTCTTCTTCGCGGACACGCCAATGTCGAAGTCAAGATGGCAGATGTGGTTTCAGCCGCTCTCAAAACGCGAACAGTTAAAACGGCGGGTGGAACATCGTACCAAGGGGACTTCCTGATTCTCGCCGCCGGAGCCCAGGCAAACTTCTTCGGTACCACCGGGGCGGAGAGGCACGCGTATCCATTGTATTCGCTTCACGACGCTGAATTGTTCCGGTCGCGCATTCTCATGCTCCTCGAATCTGTCGACAGAGACCCATTACTCATCGACCAGGGCGCGCAGAATTAAGATCAGCGGCGTTGCGCTGCATCGCATCAACGAGCAAGCGAGCGTTTTCGCCAATGAAATCCGAACAAAGCGCCCCCCGTCGCGCAACCAACTTTCCCAAAAAGTCGCGGCGATCTTGATGTCGCGCTGAAATCCATGTCCCAATGATGGAACCGGCTGCGCCTACAAGCGAGCCTCAAATCGCCGCTCCGGCGGGGATGATTGCTGACCTCACAGACTGCCCGATCACATCCGCTCCTTGAGTGCTTCGCCGACATACTCTGCGTGATACGGGACGCTCGGCTCGCACTATCCAACTCTCCTCTCGTTTGCATTTAGAGAGCCATTCGCACGGCATTTCGGCGCGGTAGCTCCTAGCGTGCTCATCTTCCCGATAACTCAGATTCTGACCCGGTTAGGCTCCCGGTCCGCGCGTGAGTCCAGCCCCGAAGGTCTATGGGGCATGAGGGGGTGTTGTCGAAATCCGTTTGGTTAATTCGACAATTACGACATTCGACATCCAGCCAGAGGGGCAGGCGATTCCATTGCATTCATCTGTAAGGGGCTAGCGGCTAGTTTGATTTGGCATTAAATGTGCCAATGTTGAAGTGCCGGGCGGAATGCCGCTGCTGAGTTGTTGAGGTTGCCTTCGTTGGGCCTAAATATGCCTGGGATGAACCCAGACGGAAACGAGAAAGAATCAGTGAAGAGTTCTTCGGAAAGGGGTCAGTTGTGAGTCAAACGGCAAAAGTCATCGAGTCACGAGTGCTGAAACCCGTGTGGCAAAAGTATGCGACCCCTTTGATAGTCGTCGCACTGGCAGTGGCGGTGATTGTGACTGTTACTCGCAACTGGGACGGCTGGGAGGGCGCAAAAACCGAGCAGGTGACCAATGACGCATATGTTCAGGGCGATCTTACTCCGCTCAGTACGAAGATATCCGGCATTGTCCGCGAAGTGAAGGTGAACGACTACCAGATCGTTCATAAAGGCGATGTTCTGGTTCAACTCGACGACGATGACTACCGGGCGCAGGTGTCTCAGGCTACCGCCGCAGTTGAGGCGGCGAGAGCAGCGATCGAGGATAACCAGCGGCAGCAGGAGCTGGAAGACGCGAAAATTCAGCGCGCCCTCGCCGGGGTCGATGATGCCAAGGCTCAGATCACCTCCGCGCAAGCCGGAAAAGTCGCCGTTCATGCAGAGGTGATTCGCAGCCGTGAGGAACGCGCACGACAGGAAGCGTTGTTTAAGTCAAATGCAACGACCCGGCAGACACTTGAATCGGCGGTGGCCGATGAGGAGAGATTTGCGGCACAGGAGGCAAACAGCGACGCGGAAATCGCGCAAGCGCAGGCGTCACTGAGCGGTAATGAATCGGCAGCCGAAGCGGAACGACGCGACAAAGCCGTGCTTCGATCACAAGAAGACCAACTCATTGCCGACCTTCATGCCAAGGAAGCTGCGCTCACTTTAGCCGAGATCAACCTGGGCTATACACGCATCGTGGCGCCCGCAGATGGAACTGTCGGCGAGCGCCAGGTCCACCCGGGACAGCTCGTGAGCCCGGGAACGCAGGTAATACCGTTCCTCGATGCCACTCGCTGGGTTGCGGCAAACTTCCGTGAGACTCAGCTCACGAACGTTAGGACGGGTGATAATGCCGAAGTTCGTGTCGATGTCTACCCCGGCCAGGTGATCAAGGGCCGGGTTATCGAGATCGCGCCGGCAAGCGGATCACAGTTTGCACTCCTTCCACCCGACAATGCCACCGGCAATTTTACAAAGGTTGTTCAGCGAGTGCCCGTCAAGATCGCCCTCGACAACTCATCTCTTACTGCGCAACTGCGGCCGGGGCTTTCTGCGGAAGTCACCGTAAGAACTCGAAAATAGACGATGAGCGCAACCTCCACTCCGGTTCCGGCGGTACGTACCACGTCAAGCGCTCCGTCGCCGTTTTCTCCCAATCTGTCCCATGGTCTTCTGGGAATCCTGGGCGTGCTTCTGGGAGCGGCCATTGTAACCATCACTGGACGGTTGCCCAGCCTGGGAAAGGCAGGTCTTAGGGGAAACGACAGGGGCGGGGAAGGGAATTATTAATCCGATGACTCAAACATCAAAGCCATTTCAGAAGATCATCGTGGCGTATGACGATTCTCCTCCGGCTCGTGACGCACTGAGCGCAGGCATAGCACTATGCAAGCTGTTTGGCACTCCACTCGAGACCATTACCGTAATTGAGCCACCTCCGGCATACATCGGACTGGTTCTCACCGTCGCTCCAGAGGTGGCGCAAGCCATCGAAGCGGATCGAAAGCGACTTCACGAAAAACTCATGGAGGCTGCAGTTGCCGAGGGGCGGCGGCATTCCGTTGAGGTAACCGGCCATCTTATCGAAGCCGAAGAAGTTGATGGCGTCATTTCCTTTCTTCGCGCGAGCCGAGCAGACCTCCTCGTCATTGGCCTCCGGCAACATAGCTCGCATGTTAGTCGTCTGTGGAGCACCGTATCCAGCCTGGAGGAGAGGGCGCCGTGTAGTGTTCTCGCAATTCATCCGCATCCAAACCGGACGCCAACAGAAGGCAAAGAGAATGGACAGCCTACAGATCAGAATCGAGAGAAATGGGGAATTGGCAGTGATGTATCTGAGCGGCCGGATTGATATCGAATCGTCGCCGCAATTGCGGGACCAGTTGCTGGCGCTCCTAGGGAAGCAGTTGTCCCCCGGGACAATCACCGTCGACTTGGCGGGAGTCGCCTATATGGACACCTCCGGCGTTGCCACCCTTATAGAAGGGCTCAAAATGGCCCGCATCGGTCGAATCGCATTGCACCTTCAAGGGCTTCAAGGTCGCTTGCATCGTTTCTTCGAGTCCACAGGTATTGGCTGGTTGTTCGAGACCGGCAGATCTGCAGACAATCCACCTCCGGTGATGGTGTCCTAATGGCTTCAGTTGTCGAAAGCGTCGGCAAGAGAACCATCGAGAATCTCGATTATGTCGGGAGCCTGAACATCCAGTTTTGGTCTACGCTACGCGCAATGAAGAGTGCGTTGCCACTGGTTGGGAACCGTCATCGCTGGCAGGCAACCGTGCGCCAAGTGCTCGAGATAGGATATAAAGCACTACCGATGGTGTCTTTGATGGCGCTTTGCACCGGATTCATTCTTGCCATGCAGGGAGCCACCGAGTTGCGACGCTTTGGAGCCCAGGGCTTCGTCATCGATCTAGTTGTAATCGCTTTTACGCGCGAAATGGGCCCCTTACTCACGGCGACCGCAGTCAGTGCACGGTCGGGTTCTGCGTTTGCGGCTGAGATTGGGACCATGAAGGTATCCGAAGAGCTTGATTCTCTGCAGGTCATGGCTCTCGAACCAATCGACTTTGTGCTTGCGCCGAAGTACCTAGCTGCCTTAATCAGCGTTCCGTGTTTGAGTATCGTTTGTAGCTTATTCGGTATTCTCGCGGGCGGACTCTTCATGTTCTTCAGCGCTCGGCTTTCTCTGCTGGTTTACTTCCGGTCTGTGATGGAATCCATAGCAGTGCGGGACGTGATCACAGGTTTGATCAAGAGCCTTGCATTTGCCACAATCATCGCTCACGTCAGCTGCCTCGAAGGATTTCGCGTCCACGGAGGACCCGACTCCGTCGGTCGCTCGACGACCAGTGCTGTGGTAAAGTCAACGTTCTTCGTCATCGTTGCCGACGCCATCTTCACCGCTATCTTCTATTCCACGGGGGTGCGCTGATGCCAATCATCTCCGTCCGCGATCTGGTTGTCGAGTACGAGGGCCGTCGAATCCTGAACAAACTTAATCTCGACATTGAAGCCGGCGAAACCATGGTTCTACTAGGCGGCAGCGGTTCAGGGAAGAGTACTCTTTTACGGCAAATCATAGGGCTGGAGCGCCCCAAGTCTGGGAGCGTGATCGTCAAAGCCGTCGACATCACGAGTTGTTCATTGTCCGAGCTCAAGAAGATTCGGCATTCGATCGGCGTGGCGTTTCAAAGTGCGGCGCTGTTCAATTCGCTGACTGTCGAAGAGAACGTAGCTCTACCTCTTCGTGAACACACCTCACTTGCACCTTCCATCATTGATTTGATGGTCTGGATGAAACTCGCCGTGGTTGGCTTGGCAGATTTTGGCAAGCTGCAGCCACAGGCGCTCTCGGGCGGAATGAAGAAGCGCGGAGCTGTGGCCCGCGCGCTCTCTCTCGACCCCGAGATTCTGGTTCTGGATGAGCCCTCAGCCGGTCTCGATCCAATCGTCGCTGCGGAACTAGATGAATTGATTCTGCTTCTGAAACAGACATTTCAGATGACCGTCATAGTGGTCACCCACGAAATGGCGAGCGCATTCCGGATCGCGGATCGCATCGCGATGTTGCACCAGGGTTCGTTTCGGCTGGTCGGAACGAAAGAAGAAATCAAGGCAAGCCAGGATCCGCGCGTTCGTCAGTTTCTTGATCGTGTTCCGGAGGATCTAGCCAACCAGACAATCGTTTCCACTTTCTTCCAAAAATATCTTGAGAAAAAGGAGGTATTCCAATGACTACGGAAGCAAAGGTTGGCGCTTTCGTCCTCGGATGCTTCTCCATTTTGGCATTCACACTCATTTACCTCCTCAATGCGCAATTCGGCGGCGACACGGTTTCGTACCACACGTATCTACGTTACGCGGGTGGCCTTGAACCCGGAGCATCCGTGTTTTTCGGCGGGATTGACGTAGGAAAAATCAAATCAGTACAACCATGGCCATCCGATCCGACGAGAATCGAGATTCTGTTCAACGTAAAAAAGGACACACCCCTCAATGAAAAGTCCGTGGCCAGACTGGGCGTGGTCAACCTGATGAACGGGCCCGTACTGTCAATCTCGACCGGCAGCAACGACGCCAAACGTCTAGCACCCGAATCGTCTATTTCCTCTCAGGAGACCCCAAGCCTGGATGAGATTGCCGACAAGATG
The DNA here is from genome assembly GCA_035524195.1 of Occallatibacter sp. Classification (GTDB taxonomy): domain Bacteria; phylum Acidobacteriota; class Terriglobia; order Terriglobales; family Acidobacteriaceae; genus Telmatobacter. The sequence continues at coordinate 1,015 of DATKPJ010000131.1, read as the reverse complement.
GTCGCAGTGGCAGATAACTCAAACGGGTTGATTACCGAAGCGCGCGGCGAATTGAGAGAAATAAACAGCGACGCGACCGTCCTTCTCGCCAATCTCAACACCCTGACCGGCAAGCCGAACCAACAAAGAATTCAAGCTGTATTGGACAATGTCAACGAAACTCTTACAGAAGAACGGCCCAAGATCGACCGCCTTACTGACCAGCTAAACGCGCTGGCCCAGCACTCCGATGCAGCAATTCAGAACGTGAACGGCACCATCACGGATGCGCGGGAGCCTCTGCGCAACGACCTGACCCAGTTGCAGACTACCTTGCAGCAAACCAGAGGATTGCTGAGCGACGTGCAGACAATGGTCCGGGCAAACGACGACAGGATTGACGATACTGTTGAGAATTTGCGCACGGCTACGGACAACCTGGATCAACTGACCGATGCGCTCAAGCAGCGCCCGTTCAGCCTAATTCGCATCAAGCAGCCTAAAGAGCGCGAAGTCCCACCAGAAAAGTGAGGTCAACATGAGAATGAAACCAATCCTGCTTTGTTCTGCGCTAGCCGCCCTGATGATATTGTCGGGCTGCGCCGGGGCGGTAAAGTATCCACACTATTACACTCTGGATGTCTCGCCTCCACCCGATCCACCGGCTCGTGGAAACGTCCATGCGACTCTCGCCGTGCGCGAGTTCCGCTCACCCGAGTACCTGCGTCAGGGCGCCATTGTGTACAAGACTTCTCCTGAACAGGTCGGGTTCTACAACTATCAGCGGTGGGCAACAGATCCACGGGAGCTCGTAACCAACGCGGTGGCTGATCACCTGCGCGCCGGCGGGAACTTCAGCCAAGTAAAGCCTTACGACGGCCGACCCGACATCGATTACGTTTTGAGCGGACGGCTGGAGAAGCTCGAAGAAATTGACTACGACGGCGGTGTGAAGGTGGAGGTTGCAATCTCGGCGCAGATGGTTAAGCTGTCAACCGGTTCCGCAGTCTGGACGAACTCTGTAGACGTGGTGGGG
>DATKPJ010000130.1:0-2884 GCA_035524195.1 Occallatibacter sp. | reverse complement strand
GCGCCAGTGATACGAAGAAGCTGCTTTTGGCGGGATGAACCAATTGTAGAAAGCGCGGTCAGCAGGCATGTGGTCACGGCCGTGCTGATGCCCGGCCATGCGATCGCATTGTAGATCACGTAACAAGCGCTCGCGGCCAGGCAGCCTTTGAGCGCGAACTGAAGGTGCTCAGGGTTGCGGAAAGCGTCCGGGGCAAGGAGTGTTCGGTGCCCTATATCCTCTGTTATCACCAAGTAGGGTTGGATTGATCCGCAATCCGCAAACGCCTGGGGGATAAGAGTGACTGTATGCTCCATCTCGCCCAGTAATGGCACGAAGGGGGCAGATCCTTCATTTGTATCGAAGCGAACCGGACCCGGAATCCGCCGGCTCATCAGATCATCCCGAATACCTTGGACGACCGAGGCCAAGTTGCCGAACCGCAACTGGTCACTGTGGGAAAGGTCGATGCTGAGCTGAGGTAAGGTCGCTGCAAGATCGACGAGCCTGCCAATGAGGGCTACGACACCACCCATCTCGACGGAATACTCGGGCGAATAAGCGCCGCGCCGCAACGCCCTCCGCAATAATGATGTTCCGAGTGTACCCAGCCTTATGATTTTCTGCTCGATACCAGGATCTACGGTGCGGCCCTCAGCGTAGCAAGTCAATAAATCTTCGACTGCAGACAATCGGTCACCCATGGGTAAGACGACCTCGTCTCCCGGACGCAGTCGCGCAAACGCGAGCTCTACAGCCGCAGTGATCATCACCGCCACCGATACGGCTAAACACAGCCAAAGTGTATCCTCCACACTCGTTTCGGCTGGTACACGCCGATCCCACAGTGGAATTCCAACGGCGGTCAGGTTGACGAACGCCACAGCTGCTGTATAGCTCGTCAGCACGCTCACCGCATAGAAAGCGAGGAAGAAAGTCGCGATAACCCAGAGAAAATGAAGCAGGGGAACATTGATAACAAACCAAACAGATGCTATGAGATATGCGGCGCCGATTCCGGTCACCAGGAATATCGTTGCCGCAGACTGCAGCGTCGCCCGAGTGTTTTCCCGAGAAACCATGAGTGCGTAAACTGCACCTTGCCAGCTGTACGGAATGCGGAAGGTCATTCCGACAATCACGATGAGGGTGGCAGCAAGTGTCATCCTCCCTACAAGAGCAGCCCTGCCTGGGTAAGGTATAAGTTCCTCTTTGAGAAATTCTCGCAGCCAGGTCAGGGCGCCGGATGGGTGGGGCAGGCTTTGGGCGAGGGTGGCCATTTTAGTTGCCCCGAATCGTGATTACGGCAGACTCACTGATTCGAAACAGATCAGGGGTGGGATTTTCAACGCGCACGCGAACCGGGAAGCGCGACGCCAGATGAACCCAGTTTAACGTGCGCTGCAGGTCGGGAAGACCCGGTTGTAAGCTGCCGATTTTATCCGGGTCCGGAGTGACTCCGAATCCGACACTATCCACCACCCCCGCAAAGCGGAGATTCGGCATCGACATCAGATAGACATCAGCCCGCATGCCCGGAGTAATACGCTTGAGTTGTCCTTCTCGGAAATTTCCGACTGCCCACCAAGTGCGGGCATCGATAAGCGTGAACATTTGCTGGCCGACGTGAGCATAAGCGCCCTCGGAAATCGTAAGGTTGGTCACACGAGCATCAAACGGCGCATAGACGCGGCAGTTGTCCAGGTCGTAGCGAGCCTTCTTCACCGCTGCGGCTTTTGCTCCACGCTGATTGATCAAGGGTTCGAGCGTTGTGACCGCATGCCTGGCCTGTTCGTGCTGCGCCACGACAGAGTTCAATTCCGCCTTCGCCAACTGCAATCGAGATTCCGCTTGCCTCAGGGCTTCCCCTTCTGCAGTTTCAGAAGATCTCGCTTTATCCACTTCGTCCACGGTGACAAACTGCTTGGCCAACAATGGTTCGATGCGATGCAAATTGTTGTTCGCGTAAGTCCATTCGGCGCGCGCCCGGTCGACGCCCCGCTCCGCGTTGACCACGTCGGCTTCCGAGCTGTGAATGTTCGCTTGTGCGACGGAAACTGCGCTCTCCAACGCTGCTATTTTTCGTTGCTCGTCCCCGACTAGCCCTTCCAGAGTGCTCTGCTCCGAGACCGCGTTTTCGAGGGCATATTGATAGGGACGTTCATCGATTTCGTACAGCAGTTCGCCTTTCTTCACGAACTGGTTATCTTTCACGTTCAGCCGGATGAGAGGACCCTCGACCTGGGGAGCTATGCCGATGAAATTAGCAAATATCTCGGCATCTTCGGTCCGCGGATAGTAGTTCTCGCGGTAAAGTACGGCGAGTCCAAGGATCACCGCGGCCGCCACGATGGCAATACTGATTGTGCGGCCCAGAGGTTTGCGCCACCTCCCAGGCTTTGACGTCACGCCACCAAGCTTGCGCGCTTGATTTTGGGCGACGTTCGCAACCATTTCTTTGTTCAAAGGAGCGGTAGTCATAAAATTCACCGGAACAGCACAATCCATAAAGCGAATGTGAACACGGCCGTCAAACTCGGATACACCAGAACCGGCCAGGCGATCTCGGCGTAACGAGACAATAGAGACCGAGAAACAACCGTAAGCAAAATGGCGACCACAAGACAGACGAGCCATGCGGGAAAGAACGAGCCCAAAATGTCGTATGAAGGAGCTCGTCCGCAACCCGTCATCAGGAGGAGGGCGGGCGTGCAGATACCGCATGCAAATCTATGGATCGTATTCATGGCCGAAGCCTCCCGTCGGCGCGAATCGAATCTCCCGTTCGGAAAGCCAGCTCTGCGAATGCGGTCAGCACCTGCGTTCGCGCCAACACATCGGCTGAGCGGGCTTGTGCCAAAGTACGCTGAGCCGCAGTTACGTCCAGCAAGTTGCGCACGCCGTA
>DATKPJ010000129.1:0-38825 GCA_035524195.1 Occallatibacter sp. | reverse complement strand
CGTCGATGACGTGGCCAACATTCAATACACCAGCGGAACCACCGGCTTGCCCAAGGGCGTGATGCTCACGCACCACAACATCGTGAACAACGGCCAATTCCTCGCTCAGGGCTTTCATTACACCCAGCAAGACCGCATCGTCGTCCCTGTGCCGCTCTTCCATTGCTACGGATGCGTCATCGGCACCATGTCGGCGGTCAACTCCGGCGCGGCGATCATTCTGCCCAACTGGACCTTCGATGCCCACGCCACCCTGCAGGCGGTGCACGACGAACGTGCAACCTCTGTTTACGGCGTCCCCGCCATGTACGTTGCTGAGTTCGGCCTGCCCGATTTTCACGCTTTCGACCTCACCAGCCTGCGCACGGGAATGATGAGCGGCGCGCCCTGCCCAGTCGAGTTGATGAAACGCGTTCTGAATGAAATGCACTGCCGCGAACTGGTGATCGCTTACGGCCAGACGGAGACCTCGCCGGTAGTCACCATGAGCGATGCCGGCGATTCCATCGAGATTCGCGTTCACACCGTTGGCCGAGCCATGCCGCAGACCGAAATCCAGGTCATCTCACCAGATACCGGCCAAACGGTGCCCATTGGCGAACAAGGCGAAATCTGCGCCCGCGGCTATGCGGTTATGAAGGGCTACGACGGCGATCCCGAAGGCACCGCGCAAGTCATACAGCCCAACGGCTGGTTGCACACCGGTGACCTTGGCGTCATGCATTCAGATGGTTGCATTCATCTCACCGGCCGCTCCCGCGATGTGATTATCCGCGGCGGCGAGAACATCTACCCGCGCGAAGTCGAGGAGTTTCTCTACACGCATCCCAAGGTGGGCGAGGTCCAGGTTGTCGGCATTCCAAACGCCCGGCTTGGCGAGATCGTAGTGGCGTGGGTCCGCCTGCGTCCCGGCCGGCAATCCAATGAAGAAGAAATTCGCATTTTCTGCCAGGGCAAGATTGCCTACTACAAGATTCCTGAACACGTCCGATTCGTTGACGAGTTTCCGGCAACTCTTTCCGGCAAAATCCAGAAGTACAGGATTCGGGAATTCGAAATCGAGGCCCGCGGCTTGCAGGCCATCGCAAAAACCGCGACTGCCTGAGCCTTCCGTTCTCATCGGGAAAATCCACCAATATTTACCAAAGACTCATCTGGCAAGCAGATCCCGGCTTGTGTTATAAGTCCTGCACACCGCTCTGCCCGCCGCGTGGGCGATCTTCCTACAAGGAAATTCCAGACCATGAAAATCTTGCCTCAGGGCGCCCATTCAAATCGGCTGTTTTTCTCACTGGCTGTGCTCATCCTCGCCATCACGGCGGTCGCACAAATCTCCGAAACGCCGCCCGTTACCATGGGCCTTTGGCAAACAGAAACCACCGCCACCGTGACCGGCGTCGAGAACACTCCCATGGCAGGAATGGCGGCAGCGATGGGCCGCCAGCACGTGACTCAGTCCTGCCTGACAGCCGATAAATGGAAGAGCGATATCCAGGGGTTTAACGCCAGGCAACAGCATGATTGCACGCTATCGAACCTTCACCAGGACTCCCACGAAGTCTCATTCGATGAGGTATGTGGGCAGGGAGAGAGGAACACCTCTCACGTCGACATTCTTATCGACAGTGCAGAGCATGCTCATGGAACGGTGCTCATGACCATCACCAATCCGCAGCTGCCGAAACCGCTGACGATCAACGTCTCGATGGTGTCGCATTACATTGGCGCCGACTGCGGAGACGTGAAGCCTGGTGAAGGAAAAATGGTCCGCTAGGCATTCATTTGATTCGGGCGAAGCGCAATCGCGATCCGTTGCGAGGACGTTCCGGTCACCCGACAGGGCCGCGTCAGGCGGCGCTGGCAACGGCGGAGACACGCGTGATCGCGACGACCGTGATGTCATCCTGCTGGCCGAAATCCTTTGCCGCCTTCACAATCGAGGCGGCCGGCTGCATCGAGACCTCGCGCGCCCGCTCAAATCCAAATAGTTCGCCGTGTCCGTTCTGTGCTTCCACTACGCCATCGGAATAAAACGTGAGCCGTTCACCCGGGTGCAATGAGAACCGGGCGGTCTGGTACCTCGTTCCGCTCGCAATGCCCAGTGGCAGCGCGCCGGCAAGCTCCACTTCCCGACCTTCGAGGTACGGTGACAAATGCCCGGCGTTGGCCACCGTGACATGTCCGTCCTTCGCGATGTGCGCAATCAGTGCTGTCGAGAACCCTCCACCTGCGCGGCCGACGAGCCGCTCGTTCAAGTGCGCCAGCAGTTCCGCCGGATCCCTCGTAAACTCCGCGATCGCGCGAATGGCGCCTACCAGCATCGAGACCAGCATCGCAGCGGGCAACCCCTTGCCGGCCACATCGCCTACCACCACAAGTAGCCCCCCATCGCCCGCCGGCAGAATCTGAAAGAAATCTCCCCCGACTTCCTGCGCCGGCTGATAGATACTTTCCACTTGAAATCCAGCCACGCCCTCAATTTTTTCGGGAACGAGCAGTTGCTGCACCTGCTGCGCCGCAGCCAGCTCGCTTTCGAGGAGAGCCTGACGCCGGCTCATCCGGATGAAACGCATCAGCATGATGATCGCCAGCGCAACCGTACCCAAAATGTCGCACACCGTTTCGAACGAGATGGCAAATGGCCCTGCCGGAAAGCGGTCGATTAGATTCAGGCCCTTCAACGCCACCGTGCGCCATGCGTGAACCTGGTACAGCGTGAGCAGTCCGATCTCCGTGTAGAGATACAGGCTGAACAACAAAGCGGGAATCAGCAGAATACCGGCTTCCCTGTTGCCCCGGCGCAGATGAATCGCCAGCACAACGGGGATGACGATGCAAAGAAAAACGACAAACGGGAGATTGCTGACCAACTGGAACTGCGGGGGCACCACGAGGATGACGTTTTCAAGTGAACTCACAGCGTTCATCACACCGGCAAAAACAAGAAACGTGCGCCAGCGCCAGCCGATCTTCTGATGCACAAAGGCGAAGTAGAGTGAAGCAAGGATATACGGGGTCGCAACTCGAATCAGATCTTTCAGGACCTCCCATAAAAGCGGAATGTTCTGAAAAGAAGCGATGACAGGTTCAGGACATTCGGCAAGCCGGATCAAGCCCAGAGCAAATATCCATAGATATTCCTTTTGGCTGCGCTGCGAGAGAAAAAGCATGAGCGCGACTATGCCGAGGCCGATCTGCAACGACCAGTCCAACCAACCAAAAGCGTTTTCTCCAATCACCGTGAGCCAGTCTTCCGCTTCGAGAGTGTTTTGCTCCCCGAGGGTGAGATTGGCGGCAAAGAAACCCGGGTCCTGACCCGCCCAATCTATCTGGGACAGGTGAACCCGCACCGCGATTTCGAGCGCGCCCGTAGCCACCATCGACCCTGGAATCCGCGCAAGGAGTCTCGCGCCCAGCGTGTACGGCTTGTACGGTGACACCTGTCCCGATGCAATCAGTCGTTCGCCGTTGACATAGACCTCGAAGGCCCGGGAGATATTCCACTCTCTGAGCGCAAGTCCGCTATCGGTGGGACTCACCTTTACCTTCTGCCGATACCAGATCACGCCAGGTTGGCTTTGGGGAAAGATCGTGGTAATCGAGGTGCTCGGATCGAAGCGTGTCCAGTTTGAGTCGTCGAAATCTGTCCGAGCAAAGGCCGGATCATCCCCTGCATGAATCAGCCAAGTCCCAGCCAGATCGGTAGGCCGACGAAGATTGGTGGCATCAAAGGGTTGTGTCGCTGCCGCGGTTCGTACTGAAAGCAGCGCCGCCGCGATCAGAAGAAGCGATAGAAGGCGCCTCTTTCGGCGCAAAGGCGAACGCGAAATCATTGAGGCGAGGAAACCTCCGGCGGATTCCATTCAACCCTAACATTTCATTCGCATCGGACTTGTCAAAAGTGCTTAGCGGGTTTCTCCCGCACGCAACACAGCTTCAACCCGCTTGCTGTACCGGCCCGTGAGTGCATTCCAGCGTACGATGGCCAGTTCCTTCAGCATTTGAAGGCCGTCCTTCAGATAGCTCATCCGTGTGCGCTCATCATGAGCCCAACTCACCGGAACCTCCTTCACGGTGAGACCGCGCTTGATCGCGATGAAAAGAATCTCTGGATCGAAGCCCCACCGCTCGATGGTTTGCAGCTGGAAGACGGTTTGAGCGGCTTGGCGCGTAAATGCCTTGAATCCGCACTGCGTATCGGCAAAGGGCAGCCGCATCACCATTCGGCAGACAGAATTGAAGCAACGCCCGAAAAACTGCCTGTAGAGGGGCTGCCGATGCGTCTGCCGTCCGCTCTCGAGCCATCGCGAACCGATAGCGATATCTGCCCCGCCGGCAATTGCCGCGAAAAGCCGGTCCGCCTCTTCCATGGGTGCGGACAGGTCGGCGTCGGTAAACATGACCACTTCCCCTCGGGCCTCCAGCATCCCGTGGCGAACGCTAAAGCCCTTTCCACGGTTTCCCGCATTCTCGAGGACCCGCACTTCAGGCGCATGAAGCGCAAAGTCGCGAACCAGTGCGGCCGTCGCATCGCTCGATCCATCGTTCACTACGATCACTTCGGCGTTCCAGGCTTTTGCGCGGACGCAGCTCACCACAGCCTCGAGCGTCCCCGGAATGCGCGCCTGTTCATTGAAGGCCGGAATAATGATGCTATATTGCGGATACTCCGGCAACATTTCGTCCCTTTCCTGCTTGTTCAGACCTGTTGTCCGCAAGGCTCTGCTTAGAATAATCCCACGGCGCCACTCCTGCCGAGCCACCGTGCCCATCCCTGCTCGTTTTCGCCAACTCTCTGATGTGAAAGGCTCAATTCTCCACAGCTTAGCTGGTTTTCTTTTGACATCCCCCCGGTCGGAATCCGATTATTCTGTGAGCGGAGGTTGTTGCACATGACAAAGGCAGATCTGGTGGAAAAGGTCACGCGCCTGGGAGATCTGACTCGCCGGGATGGCGAGGTGATTGTGGAGACCGTCTTCGATTCCGTAATCTCCGCGCTGCAGCGGGGAGACAAGATTGAGATTCGTGGCTTCGGCTCTTTCCGCATCCGCCAGCGCAATCCCCGCATTGGACGGAATCCGAAGACCGGTGAGCGCGTGGAAGTCCCCGCCAAGCGCGTACCTTACTTCAAGCCCTCAAAGGAATTGCGCGATCTGGTCAACCCAGGAGAAGCGGCGGCCGCTTCTTAGGTTTCGGTGCCGCCCTGCAAATCCGATTTTTGAAAATTGGTTCCCGTCAGCGCGGACGTATGCCGATCACGCTCAGCATGCGCCCGGCATGACCGCGGGATGCGCGGTGCGAGAAAAACAAATCCTGCTGGCAGCTCGTACACCCTCCTACCACCCGGATCGCTCCGGCCCTTACTCCGGAATCAAGGAGTTGCCGGCGGTTCGCCTCTGCAACGTCGAGGTGCAGCCTGGGTCCGACCGGTGAGTGCCCCGGCGCTCGTTGCGTCAGAAAAAGCATTGGATACTTCGTCCGCACTTCATCCGAATCGTAGACCTCGCGAAACAGCTCTCGAGCGTAGGCAAACTGGGACTCGAACTCCGAAAGCACTTCTTCACCAACGGCATAGCAGCAGGCACTGATTCCAGGTCCGATAGCGGCCACCAGGTCTTCAGGCCGCGAGCCGAACTCCAGCCGCATCTTTCCCACTCCAAGCTCGACAATGCGCTTCACCGTCCCTCTCCAGCCTGCATGGAAGGCGGCTACTGCCCTGCGTTTGCGATCCGCCACCAGAACTGGAACGCAATCGGCAGTCTGGATCCCAAGAAGAAGGCCGGGCTCGTCTGTCATCAGTCCATCAGCCTTTTGCGGCCGCTCGCGCCGAGCATCGGCTGCGCCCACTCGCACCACAAGATTAGAGTGGAACTGGCGTAACGTTACCAGGGGCGTTCCAGCGCCCCCGGTTATTGCCTCCGCGAGCAACCGCCGGTTGCGCATCACCGTTTCGTGGCTGTCCTCAGCGGTATATCCAAGATTCAACTCAGGTTTCGCATCTTCAACACAGTAGGCGCGACTCTCTCCGCCCCTTCGTGTGCTGAAACCGCTCCAAAGCCAGTGCAGTTTCTGCCATGCAGGCACAGGCAGCCATTGCACCCCGTTTCCCGCGACCTGCGGACTGGACGGCCTTGCCGAAAGCTCTTCTGGCGCCGCCCGATCGAAGCGAGGATGCCGACCTCCAGCGAGCGCCTTTCCTTGGCGGTTACGCACCAGTCCCGCGAGGTCGTAGAGCGCATCAATCTCCTTCAGATTCTTCCTGGTCCGCTGTTCCTGGCTTGGGAGATTTGGATGCGTCACATTGGAATTGTATCGAGAATTGGAATTGTATCGAGAAGGGTTTACGAGAGGCCCGTAGAGGGTTAGATTTCGCTTCGCTCAAAAGCAGAGCGAATGGGCCTGCCTTCCGGCAGGCCCGCTCGAGAGGCATAAATTGGAGGGAGGTCCTGAGGGGGTCAAGAGAAGGGGTCCGTTGCCGGACCTTCAAAAGGAATGGTTTCCTTTGTCGGTAGGATCATAATTCGGGGAAGCCTCTGCTTGTTATTCATTAGGATGCAGGATTCCGGGAAAGGTTGCAACTGCCCCACCACTACCTGTGCAAATCTTTTTTTGATCCTCTCACAAGTTACAGTTCTTCTGCCCTCGCGCTTGGCAACGAAATTGCCCGCTTAAGACCGCCCTCCCTGGCGATCACTGGATTTCTCGAAGGAGCGCGTTCTCTGAGGAGTTCGATGCAGACACCCTCCCTACCTCGATCTGATGTCCGTGAGTGAGTCGATGCGCTTTCCCCTGCGGGCGGGTAGCCCGCAGCCCCAATTTAGCCGCGCGTTGTTTGACTGAATTACTCGAGAATCGGTTTCATCTCAATTTCGTCCGTCCCCAATTTCGCGGTCGTCGCTGGTTGATCGCGCTTTGCCTTTCCATGGCCCGCCTTTTGGTTCTTTTCCACGCGAAGCCTCCAAGCGGTATGCAATACTCCGGCCAGCAGGTCCTCATTGGCCGCGGCCAGCTTCACATGTGTCGCGCCGTTGCGGCCCCAGCCGCCTGCAACCGGCAGGAAGACTTCGGGCGCCTCGGCCACAAAAGCCGCCTGCCGTTCTGGCGTCAGCATTAGGTTGCCGTACCCCTGCTTCACCGCAGCGAGGGTGGCAAAGATTCGTCCACCTACGCGAAAATCGACGGCCCCCATATGGGAGCCCTCTTCCGCGCCGGGCAGACTGAGTGCAATCCGTCGAAAGTCAGCGACGTTCACGCTTTCTCCTTCCCTCATTCCAATCTCAGAATCATTCCTGCGATTCAACACTTCGCCAAGGCATTCTCCCAAAAAAATGACGGGAAGCAAACGACTTAGGAGCCTCCGCCGACGCGCTGACTCTCAAATTCCTCATTCAGCCATTTGCTGAATGCTGAGAATTCCTCATCCCTGCCCAGAAAGTCGCGTACCATCTCGCGGCCCGGCTTCGATCCTCCCTGTTCGAGCACCAACTTGCGGTACCGCGTCCCAGTCTCACATCCCAACAGATCGGCCGGATCGAACTGCGCAAAGAAATCGAGAGCGATCACCTTGTCGAACGCATAGGTGTAGTAGTTCGACGAGTAGCCGGTCAGATGTCCGAAGCTCGCGTACATACGATTGCCCTCGACCCACGTCCACGGCTGCAGACTCTGATAGAGCTGCTTCGTCTTCTCGTCCAGGTCCAAATCTGCAGGATCCTCATCGTGCAGGTTCAGCGACAAGGTCGTGTAGTAAAGCTGGGACCGCACCCAATCGGCGCGCCCGAACGACCCCGCAAGTTTCATTTTTCTGATCGTCTCCGTGGGGAGCACTTCGCCTGTTTCGTAATGGCGGGCGAACGCTTGAAGCAACTTTTCATCGCGGAAGAACTCTTCCAGCATCTGTGACGGAACTTCAATAAAGTCTCCTTCGGTGGCAAAGCCTGAGACGCCGGCCCACTCAGTTTGGCCCCCGAGGATGGCGTGCATCAGGTGGCCGAACTCGTGGAAGAATGTAACTACGTCGCTGTATTGCATCAGTCCCGGATCATCGGGATTGCCACCAGGAAAATTGCAGATCAACGCCGCCTCGGGCAGATAGCGCCCACGCACGCCGGTCACCACCGGCGCTGCAGAGAACCACTTGTCCTTGCCTTCGCGCGGGTGCATGTCGAGATAAAAGCGCCCCACCATGTCATCGTCTTCGTAGACCTCGAACACCGATACAGCTGCATCCCATCCAGGCAAAACCGATCGGCGGAATTCCACCTTGAATAGCTTCGCTGCCGTCTCGAGCACACCAGCTTCAACCTTTGCGTAAGGGAAATACGGCCGCACCGACTGCGAATCGAAATCAAAGGCCGATCGCCGGAATTGCTCGTACCAGAAGCCGCGGCTCGTGATGTCGATTTCTTTCAGGCCAGTCTGCTGCTTCTGTGCGAATTCCAGCACCATCTCGTGTTCACGCGCGGCCCCTTCCCGGCTGGCCTCATCAAGCTTCGCGAGAAACATTCTCACGTTGGCCGCCGAGCCCATCATCTGGTCTGCCGTCGCCAAATCGGCCCAGCTACGGAACCCGAGCACAGTAGCAACCTCCTGCCTTGTGGCCAGCAGATCCTTGAGGATCGTCGCGTTCGCCGGATACGCCCGCGTATTGTAGGCGAGGAACATGCGCTCCCGAAGCGCCGGATTTGTTGCGAACGTCATCACCGGCTGCATGTCCGGTTGGTCCGTTGTCAGAGTGACCTGACCAGCCGCATCGGGCTGGTGACGGCCGAGGTAGTCGGCTGGCAATCCGTCGAGTTCTTCTTGCGTCGCCAGAATCGTTTTCCCGCCTTCCTGGATGTTGCGGCTGAATTCAAGCGAGTACCTGGTCGCCTTCTGGTGCAATTCCTGCAGGTGATCGCGCGTGGCCTGATCCTTGTCCACGCCAGAGAGCCGGTAGCTCAACAAGGTCCGCTCGACGTAATGTTTTGTCGCGGGATCGGGCGCATCAAGTTTTACCGCGGCCAGCGCATCGTAGACTGCACGATTCAAGCTCAACGCCGAGCCGGCCATGGCAATCCGCTGCGCCTCCGCTTGCGCCTGGTCCCGCACCGCCTTGTCGGCGGCAACGGAGTTCAGCACCCCGGCCTGTGACCCCGCAAGGCTCAACTGCTCGATGGCAACGTCATACCACCGCAGCGTATTCTCTGGCGTCCGCTCGCCATCGACGGCCAGCAATGCCGCTAAGGCCGCTTCGTGCGCCGCCAGCCGCGCTTCCACCCATGCGGTCAGTGCATCGGCTGAAGTGCCTCCTCCTGCCTCCCAGGCATGCAGTTCTTCCGTTACCGACCCGGCAACAACGGTCTCAGTGGACATCGCGTCTTGAACCTCCAGGATTCCAGATTGCCACAGCAAGCCGAAGTTGCGTCGCACAATGAGGCGCAAGCGGCTGATTGGAATCGCCGGCTAACATAAATGCGCGACAAGACTCTCCCGCGCTCCTTATTCATGTTCGCCTTCGTACACTCTTGTTCAGGAATGGACAACACGCCGGAGAGCAGAAAGGCCACCTCGCATTGATTCGTTTGCGTTTCGCTGCACTTGCTCGCCCCCCGGGACTTTGGCTCAGGGAATGCATCTTCAGGAGATGGGCTATACGCCCGTAGTGTATCGACGACCCATCATCCAACTGGGAATCGGAAACGAGGAGACGCAATGGGCAACTGGCATCAAAACCTGTTTTTTGCTCTGCGGCAGTTGCGCCGCAATCCCGGCTTCACCGTGACCGTGATTGTCACGCTGGCGCTCTCCATCGGGGCCAATACGGCAATCTTCTCCATCGTGAATGGCTTGATGCTCAAAAGCCTGCCTTACCCGCATCCTGAGCACATTGGCACCATCTTCCGCCTCGTCCAGGGAGGCGCGTCGTATGACGGACGCCATTCGATCAACGGCGAGGTGTGGGAACAGCTCCGCGACAATGTTCCGTCGCTCCTGTCTGCAGTCTCGAGCGGCCGAGCCGACGGAGTCAATCTTCAGGCCGGAGAGCATGTCGAATACGTGCGTGCCGGACGCATTTCGGCGCACTATCTCGACGTCCTGGGTCTGCATACTCTGCTTGGCCGCAACTTCAATGAGGCTGAAGACCGGCCCAATGGCCCGCCGGCCGTCATCCTCAGCTATTCACTGTGGCGCAATGTCTTTGCAGCAGACCGCAACCTGATCGGCCGGGCCATTCACCTGAAAGGCGCGCCGTACACCGTTATCGGCATTCTCCCCGCCAACGCGCAGACGCCACTGAACGCAGATCTCTACACCGCCATCCAACCTAGCCGCAATGGTGAAGGCGGCGGTTCAAACTACACTGCCATTGTTCGCCTCCGTGACGGAGCTACCTGGCAGCAGGCCGACGCGGAGATCAACCGTGCCTGGGACGATTGGGCCAAAAGCCTCGCGCCACAGTACGGTCCTGGCGCAACGGTTTCGTTTTACTGTGTGCCTCTGCAGAAGGGCGAAAGCGCCTCGCTGCGCCCGAAAGCCCTGACGCTCATGCTGGCTGCGGGCATTATTCTCCTCATCGCCTGCGCCAATCTCGCCGGGCTCACGCTCGTGCGCATGGCCCGCCGGATGCCTGAAATCGCCACCCGCCTGGCTCTTGGAGCTTCCCGCTGGCAGATTCAGAAACAATTCTGGATCGAGAACCTGCTCCTTGCCTGCCTGGGAGGCGCTGCCGGTGTGGGCGTAGGTTTCGTCGCCCTGCGTGGGTTGCTTTCGCTGCTGCCGAAAGACTTCCTCCCCGTTGCCGGCGTGCCGCTGGACACCCGCGTGCTTTTGTTCACCCTCGTCGCCTCGGTGTTCACCAGCCTGCTCTTCGGCATGCTGCCGGCTTTCGCGGTACGCAAGGTCGATATTCGGTCCTCCATGACCAGCCGTGCGAGTGCAGGCGTCGAAGGCCTCCGCCTGCGCCAGACGCTGATCGCTGGAGAGATGGCTCTCACCGTTGTCCTTCTCGCGGCCAGCGGCCTGCTTATTCGCACCTTAATCCATCTTCAGACTCTGCCGCCCGGGTTTAATCCCAACGGAGTCATGACCGCCAAGGCTTCCCTCGACGAGGCCCGCTATCACGATCCGGCGGCCTTCAGAAAGCTGCTTGATGAAAGCATTGCGGCCATGAAGCAAATCCCCGGCGTCGAAGATGCCGCAGTCGGGCTTTCGCTCCCCTATGAGCGCGTCCTGAATAACGGGGTCACGCTCCACGACGGGCCGGAGTCTGGCCAGCAGGTGCAGACGGATGCGGACTACGTGACGCCCGGCTACTTTGAGACGCTGCAGATTCCCTTGCTTGCTGGCCGAGCATTTGCTGCCTCCGATGGTCCCACCACGCAGCCAGTCGCCATCGTCAATTGAGCCTTTGCCGAGAAGTTCTATCAAGGAGCCGATCCTGTGGGCCACACGATCGACAACGGTATGGTGATCGTGGGCATGGTAGCCGACACACAAATCTCCTCGGGCCTCAACCCCGTCGCGCCGCTTCAAACGGAAGAAACTATGTATGTCCCGGCGGCACAGATCCTGCAGCCTGCCCAACTCGCTCTGCTTCACACATGGTTTCAGCCCAGTTGGATTGTCCGCACAGCGGGCCCGGTCGAAGGCCTCACCAGCCAGATGCAGCGCGCCATGACCAGCGTCGACCCCGGCCTGCCTTTCTCCGGTTTCTACCCCATGACCGCCCTGCAAGCCGAAACCCTCGCCACGCAGCGTGTTGAGGTCGCCCTGCTCAGCGCCATGGCGGGCCTTGCCCTGCTGCTCAGTGCGGTAGGCATCTTCTCTCTCGTAGCCAACATGGTGGCGCAGCGGACACGCGAGATCGGCATTCGTATCGCGCTGGGATCGTCGATCAGCCAGGCCATTGCCCACGTCGCCGGCTCGGGCCTCCGGGCCTCGGCGATCGGCTTGGGAATCGGCCTGATTCTGTGCGCGGGAAGCCTTCGCGCCATGCGCAGCGTCCTTTATGGCGTTGGGGTCTATGACGCTCCCAGCCTCCTATCCGTTATTGGAGTGCTCATTGCGATCTCACTTGTTGCAGCAACGCTCCCGGCACTCAGAATTGCTCGGATTGACCCGGCCACAACCCTCCGTGAGCAATGAGCAACCGCAGCCCGGCTCCTTAAGCACCCAAAGCGGGCGCCTTGCAGGTTTCAGATTCAGCGATTCCGATCTTGCATCCGGACCTGAAACCCCAGTAAGATGCGTCAATTGAGAAGATGCCTCACACCGCAACCATTGCGCCACCATCCCCCCCCGCCAGCGCACCTCTGCGTCTGGGCAAACTTTGCGTTGCCATTCAGGCGGGTTCTTCGGCAGAGCTCTTCGAGCGGGCCGAAGCGGCTCTCAAAGACTCACGTTTCCTGGAGTTCCGGCTCGATTCCCTGCCAAAACCCGCGACAGCCTTGCCGAAGCTCAAGGATTTCCTTGCTGATCACCGCGATGCCACTGTCATCGCCACCTGCCGCCGGAAAGTAAATGGTGGTGGTTTCGATGGATCGCTCTTGGCTGAGCTCGAAATCCTCGCCAAAGCTGCCCAGAACGGCTGCCAGCTAATTGATCTCGAACTCGAATCGGCCGAAGCGGCCAAAGCGGCGCAATTGGCAAAACTGCGATCGTCCGGTGGGGCATTAATCATTAGTTTTCATGATTTTACGCGTACTCGCGCTCTCGAGCAGGCCGCTGACCGTATCGGGACCTTTGAGCCCGAATATGTAAAGGTCGTGTCAACGGCGAAATCCCTCACCGATAATCTAGCCGTCCTGCGCCTCATTGAAAGCCGGTCTATCTCCTCCCATGTGGTGGGCATCGCCATGGGAGAAGAAGGGCTTATCAGCCGTGTCCTGGGTCCGCGAGCAGGCGCAGCCTTTACCTTCGCAGCGTTTTCTGATTCAACGCTCACCGCCCCCGGACAGCTCGCCGCGCGAACGTTTCTGGATCTCTATCGGGTCGACCAACTTGATCAGGCAACCCGCGTCTTCGGGGTCGCCGGCAATCCCATTGCTCATTCGCTTTCGCCGCTCCTCCATAACACAGCTTTCCGGCGCGAAAACCTGAACGCCGTTTTGCTGCCGCTCAAGGTGCGCAGTCTCTCTGACTTGCTCACCGTAGTTGAAGAGCTACCCCTCGCCGGGGTTGCTGTCACCATGCCTCTCAAGACTGAGGTCCTTCCTCACCTCGCGAATATGGACCCACTTACGGCGCGGATTGGCGCGTGCAATACGTTGCGGACCGGGGCCGATGGCAAGCTTTACGGATTCAATACTGACGTCGCTGGAATCATCCGGCCTCTGGAGCGGCGCGGGCGGCTCAAAGGCGCACGGGTCGTGGTGCTGGGTGCCGGCGGTGCGGCGCGGGCCGCTGTCTTTGCCCTGGTTGAACAGGGAGCCGAGGTATTCATCGTCAACCGCACCCATGAAAAGGCCGTTGCTCTCGCGCGCCAGGCCAAGGCCAAATCGCTTAAGCACGAGTTCCTGATAAAGCAGCACTTCGACGTGCTCATCAACTCCACGCCCTGTGGCATGAAAGGCAGCAAGCAATCCATGCCCATCGCCGAAAATGAGTTGAACGCAGGCCTCGTGTTCGATCTGGTCTATAACCCCATGGAGACGCCGCTTCTAGCGCTGGCCCGTTCCCGAGGAATTCCAGTCATCAGCGGAATAGAGATGTTCGTGCAACAGGGAGCTCGTCAATTCGAGATCTGGACTGGGAAGCCTGCGCCAGAATCCGAGATGATGCGCGTAGTGGAACACGAACTTCGGCGCCAGGGGTAGTCCCACCAGCGAATCTTGCGCGTTTTCTTATCGTCAATTAGGAACTCTACGTGAAAAATCGGGGTGCTCCATGCACCCTATTCCCGATTGAGGCCGTCATATTCTGCGGAGGGGTATACGATTCCTCTGGTTCCGATCTTCCCCACGCAGCATTGAGAGTGACCGATGATCTCTTCCCCTTGGGTCAGTCTGCCCTTGAAATGGTGGGCTGGGCCAAAGCGTCCGTTTTGGAGATTCTCCGTGAACCATCTGGCCGGATTGCTCTGCCTGGCCTCCTTGTTGCCTCTCGCCGGATGCGGTTATTGGGTCAATCCCGCGGGTCCGCAAAAACCGCCTCCCAGCGGACCGCCGCCAAGTTCGGGCCAGGCAGGTCAGCTCGCGATCACGCCCCGGTATCTGGCCCTTGCGTCCGGCCAGAAGTTCCAGTTCTCAGTGTCAGGAGCCAACGGCGCCCCGGTGCAATGGCTCGTAAACGGCACAGCCGGTGGAACCGCCGCCAATGGCACCGTTGACTCCTCCGGGAATTACACGGCACCGGCGTCTCTTACCCAGAGCGCGAATGTTACCGTCACCGTAGCGCTCGTCTCGGCGCCCCAGCAGAATTACGCAACCGCTGTCGTGTCCCTGATCGTTCCCGGAGTGGCGGTGTGTCCGCCCTTCACGGGAAACCCCCAGGTGGCCAGTTATTCCATCTATCTCCCGGCCCCGGGCAAGGTTTCCGTCGAATTCGGCAAGTCTACAAGCTACGGGCTGAATACCTGGCAGGTTTCCACACCCTCAGCCAATGGAGGAGGAATCCAGCTCTACGTCGCAGGCATGGAAGGCAACACCTTGTATCACATGCGCGGCCAGGTTGTGCTCAACAATGGAGCCACGTTCGACGACGCCGATATGACCTGCACCACGGGGACCCCGCCCAAGACGGCCAAAACGCAAATTTCCACTCCCGCCGGATCGCCTCCGCAGCCCGGCATCGAAATGTGGAACACGCTCCTGCCGCAAGGCCTCACCCAGGCGTTCGCAACCGACCTGAACGGCAACGTGATCTGGACCTATACGTATTCGGCCCCAAAGGCAGATCTGCTGCAGGGTATTCAACTGCTGCCCAACGGTGACTTCCTCATGGTCATCTCCTATCTCTCTTCGCTCGCTGTCGGTTCGCATGGTGGCGACCTGAATGAGGTGCGTGAGGTCGATCTTGCCGGCAACACGGTCCGTTCCATCACCGTGGATCAGCTCAACCAGAAACTGGCTGCGTCGAACCTTCGCGACGCCGAGGGAAATACCTATCAGCTTGGCAGCTTTCACCACAGCGTGCTCGCCCTGCCCAATGGCCACTGGATTGTGCTGGCCACCGAGACGCGGGCATACACCAATGTCGCCGGCTTTCCGGGAACGAGCCTCGTTATTGGAGACGCTCTCATCGACGTCGATCAGAACGGAAACCCCGTTTGGGCATGGAACACATTCGATCATCTCGACATCAATCGCCACCCCATGAATTTCCCTGATTGGACGCACTCCAACGGCATGCTCTACTCCGCCGACGATCACAATCTTCTGCTCTCCATGCGCCACCAAAACTGGATCATCAAAATTGAATATCTCGATGGAACGGGCTCCGGCAAAATTCTCTGGCACCTCGGCGAAGGAGGCGACTTCAAGCTGGTCGGCGCGACCGATCCCACCGATTGGTTTTATGCGCAGCACGGAATGAGTTACTTCACTCCCAACACCACAGGCGTGTTTCGCATCGGTCAAATGGACAACGGCAATGACCGCATCTTCCCGTCAGGACAAGTCTTGTGCCTGCCTTATTCGAAGCCCAGCGCAAGCTGCTACTCCACTGTGCCGATTCTGGAATTGAACGAATCGAACATGACTGCAACCATGATCACCCATTACGTCACACCGCCAAGCGACTTCAGCTTCTTCGGCGGAAATGCTGAGTTGGAGAAAAATGGAGATATCCACGCCGACTTCTGCGCCGTATCCACCGGGGCCCTCGTGCAAGAACTGGACTCGCAGGCATCGCATGTGATCTGGCAAGGAGTCACGCCGGGTTCTTCGCAATTTCACACCTATCGACTGCCCAGTCTCTATCCCGGAGTGCAGTGGTAAAGTCTCCGAGCGGAACTATCGGCGATACGCACAACGCCAATAAGATCCATCACTTTCCTCGAAGCTTTTTCAGAATCACCTTCGCGCCAAATTCCCGGTAGACTCGTATTCCTGAATCGACCCCAACCTTGATTCCCCAGCCTTCCATTGTTTTCCAGAAGGAAACATTCTGCGCCGGCAAATAGGCGTCGCTTAGTGCTGTGGACAAGCCGAACCCCAGTACCTCCGAGTAATTCGGCATCTCGTGTCCCGTATCGCTGTACGCAACCAGTTCACTGCGCAAGGCCCACCCAATTCTCGACTTGACAGTGCCTGATCCCTTGCGAAAATAACGCGGGTCCTGGCGGAACAGTGTGGGCAAAAACGCATCGGTGAAAAATGCATTTGAAGCCAGGCTCGCAACGTTATATCCATAAAGCTCTCCGAACGCGCTTGCCCCGTCGCCGTAATCGGGCCCAACTGAAGCCGCCTCGTCAAATCCCGAAACGAATCCAGCCCGGATTACTGTCGAGACGTTCACCGTCCGTCGAAATGCGAGTTCAAACTTCTGCCTCGTTCGCAAAGGAGGAACTGCGGAGTTCGGATCGTAGACCATCCCATAACCGGAGAATAGAAACAGTCCGCGATGATGTGAGATCGGAGCCTCAGGAAGCGAAGGATCGATCGGCGCCTGCGCCCTCCCAACTCGCACGACCAAGCCTGCGACGAGAACGACGAACAGGCCGGCCTTTCCCAGGCTTTTTTTCATATGGCATCCTTCAATCCTGCAAGATTTGAATCCACCGGGTGCCATCACTTTCGGCATGGGGAAATTGAACTCGCTCTTCGCTTCAAGTGAATAAGATGCACCAATCCCGCGGCACGCTTACAGCCGGCTGCCGATGAGTAGGCGTTGCGGATTGATTGGGAGGGTTGCCTGAAACTGGCGATCTGAAGCGCCGGTTCTACCGGTGCCTTTTCACCGGCTTTTCCTTCTCGTCCATTGAGCGCATGAGAGGAATCGGCTCCATGTCCGGGCCTATGCGACGCACCTGTGTGTCGCGCATTGCGTAGGAAATCGTGCGGGGATTGATCGGCTTCGCAATGCCTGTATCGGGATCAATCGAAACATCGGGCGAACTTGATATCTGAAAGCTGAAGACAGGCTCCGGTCCGGTTGCCGCCGGTTCTGAGGTGATGCGCACTGGCAGAAATCCCTCGATCGGATGGATCCGGAATGCCGTCTCATAGCGGTGATGTTTCAGGCTCCAGGTGAAGACACGAATCTGGTCAAAATCGTAAGGAAGACCCGACTTCAAAGGTCCGAGCGCGGTCACATATTCCGGAATGTCGTGGTTCGGCCCCGGAGCCGCCGGGTCGTTTACCCGGGCGATGACGTAGGCGCCCACGATGCGCTGGCCTTCGGCGTATTGAGCCACGTCGTCGGGAACGTCTGCGTCCACCCGGCTGCCCAGCATCCAGCCGGTGTCGCCCTGACTGTCGCGTACCAGCCACCAATCCTCCATGATCACCGGCGGCGTCTCTGGCGCATCGGTCACTGGCTCCGCCAAAGACGACCGCTTCACCATCGGTTGGCTTGCGCTCACTGGTATCGGAGCCTTCTCCCCTCCGTAAGACGGTGGTTCATGCCGTGCTGCTGGAACTGCACCGCCCGGAATGCTCTTCGGCACCGACGCGCGCACCAGCATCTGCACCTTTGTGTTCCCTTGAAGCAGATAGAACCGGTCCGTGTCCCTGCCCGGTTTCACGTGCAAATAAATGTCGTCGCGCAAGGTCCCCGTTGCTACAACCGGATCCTTCTTATGGTCTTCGGCCAGTTGAACAAATGCATCGTACGTCTTGCTGTCGATCACGGCGCGTTCCGGGATCCAGCCAATCTCATTCTTCGTCGTCTTTACTTTGTAAAACCGGCGGCCGTGCTCGATCACTTCCAGTTTCTCGCCATTCACCACTTCGGCGACGCGATTTGAGACCGGTGCCACGCGATCACGCAGATACATCCGCTCCGCCCACACGTACACGCTCTCATACTGTCGTGGATGAAACCGGGAACACCCTCCGAGGAGCACCAAAAAGCAGAGGATCAGCAACCCTTGCGCATTCGCCCTGAGAATTTGCCTGGGGGAGAGGTCTCGCATCGAAAATCGCGTAGATACAGCCACTGGCGGTCATTTTGAGAATAGCACCAGCCAGCCGTCCGGCCGCCGCACCGAGTTCCATATCGATTGCAAGCAGAACCCGCGCCACTACTGCCGGTTCTTTGGTTTCCTGTTTTCGGCGAGCACTCGGACTGCCAACCTTCTGGCTTAGTGTTGCGCGGCAATGGCGTTGGCTTCCACCGGATCAGTACCTGTGGCTGATGAAATTACTGCATCTAGATAACCCGCATTAGTCGTATCAAACGTGTAGCCTTTCAGGTCAGGGTTTCCACCAAAATCCGTTACCAGGACAAAGGTATCCGTGTTGTCTTCGACCATCGATTGAGGATTCGTACCCGCTGCAAACGTGCTTCCGAGAGTCGTCAGCGAATAAACACTGTTCGTCGATGCAATCGAGAATCCCGCGATCACGCCGGTGGAACTACCGCTCACCTGCCGGTTCGCCACATAGACGTAATCGCCCGTCGAAATCGGCAGAATGGAGTATGGCGCCAGGCCCTGGCTCGCAAATGGAGATCCGGCAATTTCCTTGAGCGTGCTGAGATCGAACACACGCAACCCTCCGCTGTTTGAGCCCGAAGTTGCTGCCGTCTCGCCGACGTAAAACAGTCGATCATCGGGATCTACGGCGACCGACAGCGCGGCGCCAGCCGAATTCAACACGGGTATGTTACCCACCGCTCCAAACGGATCTTCATTCCCCGAAGTAAAGGGGATGACTGCCGTCCCGCCGGCTCCCATGGCGACGAACACGTGCAAATTATCAGACGAAATCGCAACCTGCTGGATGGCTGTGTTGGGCAGGACGGCAATTTTTTCGGTGTTCGATGCCGCTCCTCCGGTCGACGGATTCAGGGGGATTGCATACACGTTCGCAGATCCGGAAACGGCCTCAACCAGCCAGGAGTTGGTTGCATCCACTTGCAAGCTCTGCGCAGGATCTGCCGAAATCGGCGACCCGGAATTTGCCAACGTCAAGGCTCCGTCCGAAGCAACGCTGTATACGTAGATTCCCGCCGCGGTACTGGCATAAAGAAATGAATTGCTCGGCGAAACCGCAAGAGCTACCGGTGCCGCAGGCACTGCATATGGGCTGCCGCTCAACGCGGTCACAACTCCAGAATTGATGTAATATCCGACGATCTCCCCGGCTTCCAGATTCGCAACGTAGAAGACTCCGCTCGAAGCGGTGGTGCTGCCGCTGCCGCTGGAACTGGACGGCGCATCCCAGAAACCCTTGCACCCAGCGAGCAGTGTCACCCCCATCAGCGACAGCCTGGCCCACTTCCCCATCGTCATCACCAGTTCCTCCGCGCCGCTGCTGTGTACTCAGCACAGGGTACCGCTTCGGGCGGGATTCCGTCCCGCTTGCCTTCACCTGGACTCTGTTGATAAAGACGCGCGGCCCGGAAATTCGCTTGGGGCAAGGAACACGTTCCCGCGACAACCTGGGAAGTCTCGTTCGGGTGGTCAATGAAATGACTGTTTTGTTGGAGGGTTCGTTTGAGCTGATCTTCTCACTGGAAATGGCACAATCCACCCGGGACACGGCCTCAATTCGCCGCGGCGAGCAAGAAGGCCGCACCGACTCTCGGTGAGGAGGCTCAGAGACGGCGGCGCGCAGTCGGTCGAGCTTAAATCAAACAGAGCCCAGCTAGCAATTGCCGGGCTCTGCCGCTTACACCAAGACTCCATTCAATCTGAAGTTGACTTGCTGCGACAAGCGGACGCCTTACATCCCGCTTCCGTTCATTGCGGTCTGTCTATTGTTGGCCGCCCCAATCGCGAGAGTCAATTCGCTTCCCTCGTCCAGTTTTACATCGCTCTTTTTCGTGGTCACAAACACACCGGAGTTTGTACCCGCAATCCGGCTGTGAAGGTCCACCCCGGAGAGCGCTCCGATCTGATCGACCTGAAGCGTGCTGTCAGTCCAGCCGTTTGGCTGCTGATCGCCAGCCACTACGTCATATCCCTGACCGTTTTCCGTTTCGGGTGGAAATACGCCCACAATCGTGGCCTTAATCGGAACGGTTCCGCCATGCTTGAGCTTCGCTTCGGTAAAGCGGATCGCAAGCTTCGAATTTCCCGGATGCATGTTGTCGGTAGAGACAACACCGATAAGCCGGGTGCCATTCGGCAATTCGCGACCATTCTTCAGATGAACCGTATCGGCCAGCTTGACATTGATTGGGTCACCCGGCTTCAACTTGTTCGCATCCAGCGTCGAGGTCACCGCTGCGCGAGCCGGCACCATCTCCTTGGCCTCCGCTTCTCCACGGAGCTGCGTGCTGTTTGCCGCCATCGCTGCATTGGAATCACCGGCACTCTGTGCGGTCTTGGCGCGCATCGCCGAAGCTCGTGCAAGATTCGGCGACAAAAAGGCGATCGACATCGCTGCAATCGCATAAGTCAAAGCAGTTCCAGTTTTCATCTCGACATAACTCCCCTCTTGGTTTGAGTTGCTGGCACCTCCATCTGCATGATGGAGTTGGAGGCTTCTCACTTGTTTAGAGGGGAAATATGCCGGACGGGTTATCCCTGGAGCCGTTTTTCGGGCGGAATCATCATCTCAATCCGGCTGCAACTATTTTGATTCGAGCTACTTACTTATCCTGCTTTTTATCCAGCAGAGTTAGCCAGCCAAAATCGGATTGCTCCCCGGCGCCAGGTACTGCCCGTGCTCTCAAATCGGCCTCGGTTGGCTTGAGTTGCGCGCCTGCCACACAAGCCGCGCCGCTGTCACGTCTTCAATCGCCATCCCGACTGACTTGAAGACGACACGCCGATTTCGCGGGATCGTCGTCTGGATCGCTCCGCTCAGAATCTGGCCAATCTCCGCTTCGACCGTCGCGCAGGAGAGTCGCACGTCGCCCGATTCGCGCTCCACGCAACTGCGCGATTCTGCCACCACGAACGCCGTCCGCATCGTCTCGTCATCCAGTTCACGCATCGTCGCTCCCGTGGCTCCCACTGCCAGCACCATCGCGTGGGGAGCAAGCCATCGGCCTTGCAGGACCGGCTCGTTCGATGAAGTCACAGTCAGCACAACTTCCGCCGATGCTGCTTCTTCAACCCCTACCGCCTGAGCGCCAATTTCATCCGCAAAGCGCTGCGCGTGTGCTTCTGTGCGGCTCCAGATGCGAATCTCCCGCAACTCGGGCCACACCTCTCGGAATGCCTCGATATGCGCTCGCCCCTGCACTCCTGAACCCAGAATGCCCAGGCTCGTCGGAGGCACTTCGAAGTGCAACGGCGCAAGCGCCGCAAAGGCAACCGCTGAAACCGCTGCGGTGCGCATCTCCGTAATCAGCCGCCCATCCATCACCGCGAGAGGCTCGCCCGTTGCGCGACGCAACAGTTCCACCGTTGCCATGTGTGTGGGCAAACTTAGTCCTGTGTTGCCTGGATAGAAGGTGACCGTCTTCACGCCCATGACATCGCCCGCAATTGCAGGCATCACAGCGAACCAGCCGTTATTCACGCCCTCGGCATTGCCGGCTCGCATGATCGTACGCGGCGGCTGCTCTACCCGGCCGCATGCGTAATCAATCAGCGCCTCTCGAATCGCAGGGATCAGCGTTGCGTAGGTCAGGACCCCGCGAATTTCCGGTTCCGCGATATACAAGCGAATATTCCTTGGTTCCAGGAGACTGAAAGCAGATCAATTCGGTCGATTGTTTGAGTTCGAGCGACGGCGAAAGCGCTCATCCAAAGGCTGGCGCCCTTTGAAGCCCCCGTCCACAGTATGCCAATGCTCGATCGCCGTCTCTCCCATGCGCCAACACAGCAGCACTACCTCGTCGTCGATACGACATGGGAAATCAAGGAGCCCGGAATCGAGGTCCTTCACCTGCACCCCAATTTCGTCGATCTCCGCCACAGTCTCCCGGACCCGCTGCGTGTGGCTGTCCACTTCGGCGCGCAGTTTCGATACCTTGGAGACATCCAACCGCATTCCGCCGACAATGTAAATGCGCTGCGCAATTGCCGCCAGCTCCGTCTCTGCTGCTTCCGCCGCACGTTTGCCCTCGATCGCACGATTCAAGAGCGATTCAAGCAACGGCAACAGCGATTGCGCCTCGTCCAGGGTGAATGTCTTCATCGGGGGTGCCCACTACTAGAATACGACGGAACATGCGCGCGGACCAAGGTCCGCAGATGCGGGGTACATCCCCTTCGTAATCCTTCCGCCACCCAACAGCTTCGGAGCAAACCTGGCGACAGCTTCACAGGATTGGACCGGATCTTCTTGCCTCTTCAGCCCTGGCCCCTGGGGTGAACTCCGAATTTGCCGCCTAACCTCTTTTTTTTGGACCCTCAGGGGCCCGGATTGCGTCTAACCTTGGAGCAGGTCGACAAGCCGTCGTTCCCATCCCCACGGAGTGACAATTGCATACTCGATCCATTCTGCAGTCCTGGGGCAAGGTCCTTCGGGGCCACACCCCATTGCTCTCCATCGAAATCACGCGCGAGTGCCCGCTGCACTGCCCGGGGTGTTACGCCTACGGTTCCAACCATCTCGGCGGCGACGTTACGCTTCGTGAACTCAACGACAAACGAGGCGAAGAACTTGTCCGTGGCGTGCTGGAACTGGTGGATCGGCACCAGCCTCTCCAGGTCACGCTGGTCGGTGGCGAGCCCATGGTGCGCCATCGTGAGCTGAGCCATATCCTGCCGGAATTGAGTTCCCGCGGCATCTTCAGCATGATCGTCACCAGCGGCATCATCCCCATCCCGCTTGAATGGATGAGACTTTCAAGATTCACGGCGGCGGTCTCAATTGACGGACTGCCTGAGCACCACAACGTCCGCCGCCATCCCGCAACGTACGAGCGAATCCTCACAAATATCGCCGGGCGCCGCATTTATGTTCATTACACAATCACCGCCCAGATGCTCCAGCGGCCCGGCTATCTCGAAGAGTACATGCGGTTCTGGAGCGAGCGCGACGAGGTGCACAAAATCTGGGTGAGCCTCTACTCGCCGCAGCGTGGCGAAGAGAGCGCCGAGCGCCTGTCCCAGGATCAGCGCGAGTTTCTTAGCCGCGAACTTCCACGCCTTCGCGACCTCTACCCCAAGCTGCTTACCCCTGCTGGATACGGGTACGCCTTCTTGCATCCGCCCGCGTCGCCAAAGGAGTGTACCTTCTCGCGCCTCTCAAAAAACTACTCGGCCGATCTGCGTACTCATGTCGAACCCTGTGTGTTTGGCGGGGATCCCGACTGCTCGCAATGCGGCTGCGCAGCCAGTGCCGCGTCGCACTGGATCAGTGGTTTGCACGTCGCCGGACCGTTGAAGGCCGGTCACCTGCTTCATGGTTCCATGCGCATTGGGAGCGCGGTTGCACGGCTTCGACACGCCGTTCTGCCTGCATGGCGCGAACGCGAACAAACCCCGCCACAACCTGCCGATCCAAACCTGGTGCAAATCTCGATGGAGTGACGAGTCTAGCCCCTGCTCCCAGGCCTAGTCAGTCGGCCGGTTCGTTCCAGGTCCGTTGCTTTTGTATCCCGCAATCATCGAGACAACCGCGCAGGCCCCCAGAATTGCCCCGATTACTGCCAATGACATCGTTATCGGCACTTCGATCCAGCGTGCAGTCAGCATTTTGAATGCGGCAAACCCAAGCAGCGCGGCCAGCCCGAAGTGCAGATAGCGCAAGCGATCGAGCAACGAAGCCAGCGCAAAATAGAGCGATCGCAATCCCAGTACCGCGGCAATATTCGACGTGTACACAACGAACGGATCGTGCGAGACAGAGAGCACCGCCGGAATCGAATCCACGGCGAACAGCAGGTCGGTGACTTCGATGGCAAAGATCACCGGGAGCAGTGAACCCTTCGCCGGCTGAAGCCGCCGGATCCACTCGGGAATTGCCGCCTTCGCCGATCCGCCGCGCACCAGCCGCCATGCCGCATACACCAGAATCAGCCCGAAGATCCATGTGATCCAGTCAAACCGCTGAATTAAAGTCACGCCCAGGGCAATAAACAGCGCGCGCAGCACAACGGCTCCCATGATGCCCCACAGCAAAGCACGATGCTGCCGTTTTCGGCTGATCCGAAACCCCTCAAAAAGCACCAGAAACACAAACAGGTTGTCGATGCTGAGCGAAACCTCGATCGAGTACCCCGCCACCCACTCAAGCGCGCGCCTGTGGCCCATTGACACGGCAATCCATCCCGCAAACACGGCCGCGGCGATAGCCAGCACCGATGTCCATACCCAGGCAAGCTTCTGTCTGCGTCGAGATCCGGTGATGCGTTGGATGGAATTCTGCGGCGATGCTGGCACTTCGTCGGCGCTGCGGTGCAGCGCGCCGTCCACAAGCAGCAGCGCGACCACCGCGAGATGGAAACCAACCCACCATCCCCACGATGCGCCGGCAATCATCGATGCGGCCAACTCTCAGCGAGCCCGCCCGGTCTTGGTCAGCTCTGTGTAGAAGCCAAGATCGGCGCCCGACAGCATCTTTGTGATGTAGACAATCTGGCCGTAATGCAGGCCGAAATGCTCGACTACCTGGTATATGGCATCCAGCCCGGTCACATGGTACCCCTGAATCTCGTAGGGAGCCGCCAACTCGGCCGCCGTCAGTCTCTTCAGTACTTCCGCCGCCTGGTCCATCGTCGAGCCCAGCCGATCCAGCAATTCCGCCGCCGACATACCCTCTTTGGCTCTAAACTCCGTTGGCCGATCCCGCATGTCTTCCTGCCGGTTGAACGACGCCACCAGCCACTGCCGCACATTCCCATTCAAATGCAGAATCAGGTTGCCGATGCTGTTGCTGGCATCATTTGGCCGCCACCACACCTGTTCGTCCGAGAGCGAGTCCACGCATTTTCGCAATCGCGGCCAATACTGCTCCAGAAGTTTGTTGCGCGAAAACTCGAGAAAAAGGCTGGAAATGCTCATTTGATCGGATGCCATGGAAACGTCCTCTCATGCTGCCGACAATCAGGCCGTGACTGCAAGCTCATCGTTGATCGATCAGCCTGATTGTCTCCAGGATCACGTCACCATCTATCTGCAGGCTGCGCGCGCTTATCTTATCCATCGTGTCCTGCGCGGTGTGGTGGTAGCTGTTGTTTGGCCCATAGTCCAGATCGATCATGTCGATCGAGGGCACCCCGCGCCGCACAAAGGGCAGGTGATCGTCTTCTACTGCTTCTTCGGTCTGAAAGAAATACCGCTCATCGCCGCACTTCTTCGCAGCTTGCCGCACCATGTCCACGAGCCAGGCAGTGGAGTTGGTTTCGCGCTGGATGTCCAGGTCCTTGTCCCCGATCATATCGGTCAGGACGAAGGCCTTGATGTGACCTAGCGTTCCATTTGCAGCCCACTGCGCAGCAAGGTGCCGGCTACCATAGGTCGAGTCCGATTGCGACCAGCTCTTGATTGCTTCCTCGCCGTCAAAGAACACCAGCCAGACCGAATAGCCCTCCAGCTTGCGCCCGTGCGAGGTCTCAGCCCGCAACTCATCCGCAATCGCCATCAGCAGTCCGGTCGTCGAGCCGCCATCGTTGGCGCCGACAAAGTTGATATTGCGCAGCCAGTAATTGGTCTCATAGTGGGTGCCCAGCACAATCTCGCCATCCTTCTTGCCGGGAAAACGCACGATGAAGTTGCACATATTCACTGGTCCGATCGGCGTATCGGCAACGAACTTGTCCTGTTCGAGATTGTCGTGCTCAAAGTGAGCGCGCAAAAACGCTTCGGCTTTTGCGTGTCCGGGGCTCGTCGGCCAGCGCGGCCCGATGGCCACAAAGTCCCGCGCGTACTCATACGCCCTGCCGCCATTGAAGTGCCCCTGCGCTGGAGCACACAACGGCATGACCACCAGCAGACCAGCCACCAATCTCGTCCAGGACGAGGACGTCACAAGGCAGCCTCCTTCGCCTTCCTCCGCGAAGGATGAACCCACCACGCAACCCCGATGCCCAACAGATAGAGCGCCAGCATAGGGACAGCATAGATGCACATCGTGCCGGGATCGGGGCTGGGACAAATGATAGCGGCCACCAGGAATACGGCCAGAATCGCGTAGCGAATGTTCTTCCAAAGAAACTTCGGGCTCACAATTCCGAACAGGGCCAGGAAGAAAATCAGGATCGGCAGCTCGAAGCTTACGCCCAGCCCAAGAATGATCGACAGAAAGAAGCTGGTGTAATCCTCGATGCTGATCATCGGCGTAAAGTTGTGGCCAAAGTCCACCACCAGAATTTGGATGGCCGCCTGCAATACCCAGAAATAACCGAACGCCGCGCCCGTCAAAAATAGCCCCACCGAAGCCAGCATGAACGGCACGACGAAGCGACGCTCCTTCTGATACAGTCCCGGCGCGATGAACAGCCACACCTGAAACAGGATGAACGGTGAAGCCAGAATCGCTCCCGCCACCAGCGACGCCTGCAAATACAGGTTCAGCGCATCCATGGGATGCGTAAACATCAGCGTCTTATGGATATGAACTAACGGCGCCTGGAAAAACTCGACAACAGGATTGCGAAAAATCCACGCCACCACGAAACCAGCCGCCAGGTACAGCGCCGAATGGACGATGCGCCGCCGCAACTCATCCAGGTGCTCCATCAGGCTCATGCCCGGGAGTTCCGCGCGCTCGCTCATGGCCTTTTTGGCTTTTTCGATTGCGTCTTGCGGGTCAACCATTGCGGCTTACCGTCTCGGTCGCTGGCACCGATTCGTCCGTTGCAGCCGCCTGCTCGGCCGGGCCCGAACCTTTCTGAAGGGTTTCGCCGGATTCCTCGCTCGCTGGCTCCACATATCGCCCTTGCCGTGACGTGGCAACCTGCTCGCCCGTCGACGGCGGCATGATCTTCGGCTCTGAAT
This sequence comes from Occallatibacter sp., assembly GCA_035524195.1. Taxonomy (GTDB): domain Bacteria; phylum Acidobacteriota; class Terriglobia; order Terriglobales; family Acidobacteriaceae; genus Telmatobacter. The sequence continues at coordinate 11,899 of DATKPJ010000129.1, read as the reverse complement.
TCTCGACTTGCGCCGGTTCCGCAGTGTTCGTCTCGGGATATTGCAGCTCGCCAGCGTATGGCGATTCGATCGCGTTCACGGTTGCTGGAGGGGGCGCCGACACTGACTCTTGCGGCGCCTGCGTTGCCAGAGTTTTCTGCCGCTCTTCCTCTTTTTTCCGCCGGTCCGCGTCCTCGGCGATCCGCAACTCCTCTTCCATCTGGAACTTGAAGTCGTTTGACGCCTTGCGGAACTCGTACATGAGCTTGCCGATCTGGCGCCCGATCTGCGGCAGCCGTCGCGGGCCAAATACCACCAGCGCCAGCACCATCAAAATCAGGGAATCGGCCATCCCTATGTTACCCAGTTCAATTGTCGGCGGTGCGACCATTGAGACCCATGATACCCGTCCTCACTCAACCCTCACAATGCAACTCAAGTGCCGAGGCCTTGGGGTCTGATTCAGGCGTAGCTTCGCATCACCAGGTGAAACCTCCCGCCTTGGGAGGCCAAGCGCCCGCAATCTGCCGCAGAAGGACGATCCTTCCAAAGTGATACGCGTTGTGCGCGGCCAGGTTCTCCAGTTGCTCCCGCACCGTCATGATCCGGTCTGGCGAACCCGGGCGCGACGGGCAGCGGACCTGCTTTTGATGCCGTCCTTCGTCCCGCGCTGCCTTGGCCGCTTCTGTTGCGCCGGCGAAGAACCGTTGCCGCAGCTGGTCCCATCCCTCACTTGCTGCCTCCACCTCGGTTGGAAACCCTCCCGAAGCGTGTACAGGGTATGGGGTCGCAATCCCGTTTACCCAGTCCAGCGAAAGTTTCTGCCAGAAAACGATATGCCACAGTTCTTCGTAAATGCTTCTCGGCGTGCCCGCCACCCGCTTATGAGCCAGCAACTCGCCCACTCCGTCCAGAATGACCGCCGGCTCCGCCGCTGCCCCATCTCCGATGATCAACTGCTCCAGTTCCGTCATTGCCATCGCGCGTCTCCCAATCTCTTTAGCGCCAAATTACCGTGGCGAGCTCATTTCGCGCCAAGCGCCGCTGTTTCGGTTCACTTTTGTTAAAATAAAATCACAGGCAGCGGCGCCGGCCCCGTTAAGATTCCATGAGTCCAACGGCCCGTCTTCGCATCCTTAAGAGAAAGATGGCTGCAACAGCCCCGTGGATGGGGGTTTTTCCTGGCTGACCATCAGGCTCGGAGAAAACAGCGCGTCCACTGCAGCCAGGGGCCTTGAAACCCTAGCTTTCAACATCCCCGCTCGCGTCAGCCGCCATCGGCTGAGTCGGGCTGAAGGCGGAAGACAGTGAATTTGGTCATCGACGAACAAACGGCGCTCTCGCCAGAGGCCGGCAGCATATGCAGCCTCGAAAACTATCTCGCGCTTCCCGACCATTCCATGGACGCCCGCATTGCTGCGGCTCGCTCCAAACTTGGAGCGACAACGATCATTCTGGGCCATCACTACCAGCGCGACGAGGTCGTTCGCTTCGCCGACTTCACCGGCGATAGTTACAGGCTTTCCAAGGTGGCAGCCGAAACTGACGCCGGTTATATCGTCTTCTGCGGCGTTCATTTCATGGCAGAAAGCGCTGACGTCCTCGGTCACGAGGGCCAGCAGGTCATCCTGCCCGATCTCAACGCCGGCTGCTCGATGGCCGATATGGCCGAAATCTCGCAAGTCGAAGACTGCTGGGAGACGCTCACGCGCCTCGGCCTCGCCGCCGACACCATTCCAATCACCTACATGAACTCCACCGCTGCCATCAAGGCCTTCTGCGGCGAGCAGGGCGGATTGGTCTGCACGTCTTCGAATGCAAGCGCAGCCTTCCGCTGGGCCTTTGCGCATGGCAAACGTCTTCTGTTTCTCCCCGATCAGCACCTGGGCCGCAACACCGGGTATGCCATGGGCATTCCACTCGACGAAATGACTCTTTGGGATCCGTGGGCGCTTCAGGGCGGCCAGACCAAAGCTGCTCTCGAAAAGAGCCGCGTTCTGCTCTGGAAGGGCCACTGCTCCGTGCATCAGCGTTTCCTTCCCACCCACGTTGACCAAGTCCGCGTTAAATATCCGGGGATCCGGGTCATCGTGCATCCCGAATGCCGTTGGGAAGTCTGCCAGAAAGCCGACGCCCTGGGCTCAACCGAACAACTCATCAAGATTGTCGAAGACGCGCCTGCCGGAACCATGTTCGCCGTCGGCACCGAGATTCACCTTGTGAACAGGCTCGCCCGCAGCTTCGCCTCGCAGAACAAGCGCATCATCACGCTCGACGACACCGGATGCCTTTGCACCACCATGTATCGCATCAGCCCACAGCACCTTGCCTGGGCGCTTGAAAACCTCGTTGAAGGGCGCGTCGTCAACCGCATCCAGGTTCGTCCCAGCGTAAAGCGCTGGGCTCGCATCGCGCTCGACCGCATGCTTGAAGTGGCGTAGGCATCTGCTGCCCGAAACCGTCTTCGGCGAAAAAGGGCTCAGCGTATCCTCATGCAGCTTCAACCGGGTGCGGACTTGTTCTTTTCGCCAGCTCATTTGGCCCTGCAAGATGTACGGCCAGATCCGCATGCGCGGACTGCGGCGCGATGATCAAGAGCCTGTCGCCCGGCTGCAATAGCGTTTGACGACGGGGAAAGATCGTTGTTTGGCCGCGCAAGACAGCTACCAGATGAGCCTCGCGCATAGCTTCATTTTCTTCGCAATCTGCGATTGACTTTCCGACCCAGGTGCTCTCGGGCCGAAGAGCTCCGATCATGAGTTGCACACCATCGCGCACTTCAAGAGCCACCCCCGACTGCAATAGAGCTGCAATATTCAGCCGCGAGATTTCGGGCGACAGCGAGGCCTTCTCCTGGGCGAGCAGCCTTAGTGCAATCCTGATGTGCTCGACACGATGTGCGGGAGAATCCACCCTCCGCGGCACCTGGCCCTCATACAGACTGCCGTATTTGCAGAAGCTCGAGAGCTTCAGCTGCACAAGGTAGCTCAGCGTAACGGCGAGCCCAGCCGGAACCAATAGCCGATAGCCTCCCGTCATTTCTGCAACCATCAGCAGCGTTGCAATCGGCACCCGAGCAGCTCCGGCGAACACCGCGCCCATACCCACAACAACCATCCCTGCCGCCGGCTGGTGTGCGATCGAAGCAAAGACCCCGCCCATCATGGACCCGATAAACAGGCTCGGCGCAAACACACCGCCCGAGCCTCCCGAAGAAACTGACAGACTCATCGCCACCATTTTTGCAATCACGAGAATCAGCATCAGGTGCAATGCCAGGTGACCATCGATTGCCTCCTGAATCCATCCATAACCACCCCCCAGAACCTGGGGTAAACCCAGGCCCATGATGCCGAGAAGTAGCCCGCCGATGGCCGGCTTGGTCCATTGGGGAATGTGAATCGCCAGGAACGCGTCTCGTAGCCGGTAAAAGATTTCAGGCAGAATCGTACCGGCCACACCGCTCGCCAGGCCGAGCAGCGTGTACCAGCCAAAATCGGTCAGCCCCTTGGCGCCGGCCTGCGCTGGAATCTGAAACAGCGGATACCATCCGGAGAAGGTCCCATTCACGGCATAGGCCACAATCGCCGCAAGCATGCAATAGAGCAGCGCCTCCGCTTCGAATTCAACGCCACCGTAAAGCACCTCAACGGCAAACAATGCAGTCCCAATTGGCGAACGGAAGATGGCCGAGAGCCCGGCCGCCATCCCCATCAAAACCAGCATCCGCCGCTCGCGCTCCGGCCGATGCAAGACATCCGCATAGATCGAACCGAAACCCGCCGATATGAGAGCTGTTGGGCCTTCGCGGCCCGCCGACCCTCCCGAACCGATGGTGATTGCCGACGCAATCATCTTCACCGGAGCAACACGAGCTCGAATCTTGCCTGCGGTCCAGTGCACCGCCTTCACTGCAGTGTCGGTGCCGTGCCCTTCTGCTTCAGGCGCGAAACCATAGACGATGATTCCCGATAACACTCCGCCAAGGGTTGTAACAAGAGGAATGAGCCAGAGCCCGTGCGGCCCGATTACCTGCTGAAGAGAGTGTCCTTCTACCGCCAGTCCCGGCGCAGAATATCCGGCAATCTGGCCGAGAAAAAGGTTCGACGACAACCGCAGCATCCACATGAAGAGCTGCGCGCTGAGGCCGCCGATCACGCCGATTACAACTGAATCCACAAGCAGCCGCGGCTTGTCCCCAATCGACACTGTCTCGATCCACCGCCTCTTCACCGGCCAGCAGTTTGAAAACTAGGCACACTTCCGCGCTTCCCCGCCTCGTAGCCCGGCCGGATATTGAGTTGGATGCCGTTTCGGCGGTCTGAAGCCTGCTGTTCAGGCAGTTCGTAATATCTACTCGAAGCGCGAGGCCTGAACCGGATCAAGTCGAGCCGCGCGACGCTGCCTCATTTTGCCGCGCAGGGAATCGTCTCGCAGGACCTCCTCGTCCGTTGCCAGTGTGCTTCCGGCCGGCTACGGTGCCACCTTGAAGGTGGTCTCCGCCGTAGCCAGAGAGCTGTCGCCTATCCAGACATCGAAGATCGCTGGCTCCACGGTTTGCTTCATTTGCACGTTGTAGAAACTCAATTGCTCAAATCCCAGCGGGAATTGCACACGCTTCGTCTCGCCGGGCTTGAGATCCACTCTCGTGAAGCCCTTCAGTTCACGCACCGGCTGCGAAACGCTCGCTACCGTGTCCCGAACATAGAACTGCACCACCTCGGTCCCCGGCACGTTTCCTGCGTTTGTAACGTCTGCGCTCACCATCGTCACGGGACCCCGACCATTCACGATCTGGCCCACAGGGACCTCTGTCTTGCTCAGTGTCGGAGTGGAAAAGCTGAATTTTGTGTAACTCAATCCCCAGCCAAACGGAAACAGCGCAGAATTTTCTTCGTCCATGTACCGCGACACAAATTTCTCTTCGGAGTTCCACGGCATGTGGCTCAAATCTCCATGAGCTGGCCGACCCGTGGGTAATTGCGCGTAATAAAGCGGCTCCTGGCCAACCGCACGCGGGAAGCTCGACGGCAGTTTTCCCGACGGGTTCACATCGCCGAACAGGACATCGTCCACTGCGGGCCCCGCTTCCATTCCAGGACTCCATGCTTCCAGAATGGCTGGTACATGCTCCGCCGCCCACTTCAATTGCAGCGGGCGGCCTGCCAGCACCACCAGCACCACGGGCTTTCCGGTTGCAACCACCGCCTGAAGCAGCTTTTCCTGGTTGCCGGTGAATCCGAGATGTACGCGGCTTGCGGCCTCCCCCTCCATCCAGTTCGTTGGCTCTCCGAGCGCAAGAATCGCCACATCCGCCTGCTTCGCCGTTTCTACCGCCTCGGCGATGGTTTTGGCGTCATCAGGCACAGGCCCGTTCGCCGCCGCGCTGGCCGATCCCCCAAACCGGAGGCTCTTCAGCACATTGGCGTCTTCGCCTGAAAGCAGGCCGCATCCCTCGGCATAAAGCATCCTGTCGCCGACCCGCTTCGCGAGATCCGCCTTCAGCGTAATCACATCCTTTGGATTGCCCTGCCCCGACCACGCTCCCAGCAGATCAAGCGCGTCGTCCGCCATCGGGCCGATAAGCGCCACCTTTTTTCCGTTCACCTTGAGCGGCAGCAAAGGTTCCGCTCCATTGACAGAATCGTTTTTCAGAAGAACCATCGTCTCATCCGCGATCTTCCGCGCCACCGCCCGCTTTTCGTCGGTCGCCCGGTAGGGCGCGCCAAGCTCGGTGTATGGATGATCGAAGAGCCCAAGCGCATACTTCACTCGCAAGATGCGCCGGACCGCCTCATTCACGACACTTTGAGGAATCCTTCCCGAGCGCACCTCCGCGGCAAGCGTCTTGCCGTAGACCCCCTCCATGTCCATGTCCACGCCGGCTTCTAACGCCTTCCGGGCCACTGCGGCGTCGTCTGCGCCAATGCCATGATTCAGCAGTTCGGCCACTGCCCCCCAGTCCGAAACGACAAATCCGCCAAATCCCCATTCCTTGCGAAGCACCTGGGTCAGCGTGAAAGGGTTTGCCGAGGCTGGGACCCCATTGATGGTGTTGAACGAGCTCATGACGGTGGCGACACCCGCGTCGACCGCAGCCTCATATGGCTTGAGATACACCTGCCGCAGCGTGATCTCGCTCATGTCCGCGGCATTGTAGTCACGGCCCGCAATCGCTGCGCCATAAGCCGCATAGTGCTTTACGCACGCGGCAACCGAATCGGGCTTGGAAAGATCGCCTTGCTGATACCCCTTGACCCACGCCCGCGCCATCACCGAGCTCAGATACGGGTCTTCTCCGTTCGATTCGACAATCCGGCCCCAGCGTGGATCGCGCGCGATATCCACCATGGGCGAGAAAACCCAGTCGATTCCATCTGCGCGAGCCTCCTCGCCGCCCACCCGTGCCACCGTCTCGGCCGCTGACGGATCCCAACTCGCAGCGATCGCCAGTGGGATGGGGAACGATGTGCGGTGCCCATGGATGACATCGAGGCCAAACATCAAAGGAATGTGCAGTCGCGCTTTTTCCATCGCGATGTGCTGATAATGATTCGTCTGCTCTGCCCCCACCACGTTCAGCATCGAACCGATTTCTCCCTTGGCAACCATCTGGTCCCACGTCATGTTCGAGGCGGCCGGGCCGGTTGCAAACCCGGCTGAGTCAGAAACAAGCTGCCCAATTTTTTCATCGAGTGTCATCTGCTTAAGCAAAGACTCGACTCGCTCGTTTATCTCCCTCGAAGTCAGTTGAGGATTCGGTACAGCTGGTGTCTGCGCAACAGCCGGGGACGAACCAAACCCACTTAGCGCTATCGCACAAACGATCAGCATCACGGGGCGAAAGAAAGCAGATTTCATAACCCGGACATCATAAACCGGTCGATTCGTCTTCGTCAGCATTCTGGCCGTGGCATGCGCGCATGTCCCGATGAACCTGGGCGCTGTGCGCTAGCGTTCTTCATCGCGTATTCACGAATGTTTGTGCCAGCCCGTCTCCGCATGGATAATCAGCAAGGGCGTGTCGTTCGAAACCAGCGGCATGCACTACAGTTGCTTGTGAACCGAATGATCGCTCTTCGCGAAAAACTCAGGAAGGCCATCATGCTGGCCATCCAGCACGACGTGCTGAATACAGCCAAGGCGGCGGCTTATTCCGGCATTTTGATGCTGTTTCCCATGCTGGTCGTCGCCACCACGGTGCTCACCATGGTGCCTGAAGGAACAAACATGATCGGCGAGTTGCGCGGCAACTTCCTCAACTTTCTTCCCGGTGACTCGCTGTCGCTGTTGCACTCCTCGCAGACAATGCGCCATCTGAAATCGGCCCGTGTTCTTTTCTCAGCCGCAGGACTCAGTCTCTTTGCCGGCATCGGAGTGATGAATTCGCTCATGGAGGGCTTTCGCCGAGCCTATCGCTTGCCACAGCGGCAATGGGGCAGTATTTGGGAGCAGCAGCTCCGCGCTCTGCTCCTGGTGCTCATCGTGGTGGTTCCAATGGCGCTTGCCTCGATGGTGCTCGTCTTCGGCCGTGTGATTGAGTCGTGGATGATCGACTTGGCAAACCACGAGGTGCGGTACCTCGTCCTCTTCTTCTGGCGATTAGTTCGATGGGCCATTACGTTAGCCACCGGGGTCGCTGTTCTTGGAGCGCTCTATCATTTCGGAACCCGGCGCACCGAGCATTGGCTGCGTGTAATGCCCGGCGCAATTGCGGCGACCCTCGCATGGTTCCCGACCACCCTCGCTTTCGGTTGGTATGTGACCCGGGTAGCCAACTACTCCCGCTATTACGGTTCATTCAGTGCCGGCATCGCCACGCTGGTTTGGCTTTACATCACCGCGTTCAGCGCGCTGCTCGGAGCGGAACTGAACGGAGTACTCTTTAGATCCCGGTGGGGAACCGATTCCGTCGAAGCCGGAATCCAGGCATCTTCTTCCGATCTCACCCATTGATACGTTCCTTTATGCGCGCCGCAACCCACATCGGCGAATCATTCGCCCAACACCATCCGTGTACAATAAAGAAAACCGCACACGCGTTATTCTCATTCCCCCAACCTCGCCTCGGAGTTATTTGAATGCTGCCGTTCCCCGACACGAGCTCCACAGGCTCACCGAATCAACGCCGCGCAAAAATCGTTGCCACATTAGGCCCGGCCTCGAACACGGAACCGGTGCTTCGAGAGCTGATCCGAGCAGGGATCGACGTTGTCCGGCTCAACTTTTCCCATGGTACCCATGACGAAAAACTCGAGCTGATCCAGATGATTCGCAAGGTCAGCCGCGACGAACGCAAGCCGCTTTGTATCCTTGGGGATCTGCAGGGACCTAAGATCCGCACTTCAAAATTAAAAGATCACCAACCCGTCCTGCTCAAGGCCGGACAGCGCCTCACCATTACACCGCGTGAGGTGTTGGGCACCGCATCGCTCGTCGCAACCACTTTCAAAACGCTTGCGGAGAATGTGGAACAAGGTTCGCGCATTCTGCTCTCCGACGGCTTGATCGAGTTACGGGTCCACGAAATCCGCGGCGGAGATGTCGTGTGCGAAGTCGTCAACGGCGGCATGCTTGGAGAAAACAAGGGCATCAACCTGCCCGGCATTCCTGTGCGTGTGCCGTCGCTCACTGAGAAAGACAGTGAGGATCTTGAGTTTGCCTTGAAGAATGGCGTTGACGCCGTCGCCGTTTCCTTCGTTCGCACCGCAGAAGATGTAAGCATCGTTCGTAACCGCGTCGCAGCCTACGGAAGCGAAACCTGGATCATCGCCAAGCTCGAAAAGCCCCAGGCCATCGAGCATCTCGATAGCATCTTGCAGGTGGCAGATGGAATCATGGTCGCCCGCGGCGATCTCGGTGTCGAAGTACCTCCAGAGCAGGTCCCGGCGATCCAGAAGCACATCATTCGCCGCGCCACCGACTTCCGCAAGCCTGTCATCACCGCAACCCAGATGCTGGAGTCGATGATCGAGAACCCGCGGCCCACCCGCGCCGAAGTCTCCGACGTGGCAAATGCCGTATACGACGGCACCGACGCCGTAATGCTCTCCGGCGAGTCGGCTGTGGGCAAATATCCGGTTGAAGCAGTCTCCATGATGGCGCGCATCGTATCGGAGGCGGAGCGCCACATCAAGGAAGAGACCGAGTCAGAGCCTCGAATCCGGCTTACTCACCTCTCCATCGCCGAAACCATCTGCGAAGCGACTGCCCACGCAGCCGACGACTTGGACCTGCGCGGCATTGCGCTGTTTACCGAATCAGGAGCCACGGCCCGGCAGCTATCGAAGTACCACCCCTCGTCGCCAATCTTCGCGCTAAGTCCCATCGACGTGACCATCAATCGCATCAATCTCCTGTGGGGCACAATCCCCATCCGCTGCCCCAAGGTCAATTCGACTGAAGCCCTTGTCGACGTCGCCGAGAGTCTCCTGGAGCAGTATGGTTATGTCAAGAATCGCGAAGTTATTGCCATCGTGGCTGGCACCCGCACTCGCTCCGGCTCAACCAATTTTCTGCGCCTCCACGTGATGGGAGAACACCAGCAGGAAGGTGTCCGCTTTTTTGCGCCGCGTGAAGAAGAAGTGGTTGCTGAAACCTCAACGGACGAATCTGGGCGCAAGAAACCTTCATCGCGGAAGCCCAAGACCTTCCGAAGATATCCGTCACCCAACCCGCCAACGATTTCGAATCCGTAGAACCGATCCCATAACTGGTCTTGTAACAGGGCACGACTTCAGTCGTGCCGCAAGCCGATCCCTGCCAAACAAAAATCAGCGATCCGAAACCGCTCCGTTCGTGAGCGAATCGAATCGCTGATTGGTTCATGGCTGGCCGCCTATGCTTTATTTAGCCGCCAGTTGCCGTAGCACGTACTGCAGAATGCCGCCGTGCTCGAAGTACTCGACCTCCTGCGGCGTATCAATGCGGACCCATGCATTGAACAGTTTCTTCTCTCCATCCGCTGAAAATGCCGTCACTCCGAGTGTCCGGCCGCTCGAGAGCTTCGCCTTCAGCATCGCCGTCAGTCCCGGGAAATCGTAGACCTCTTCGCCTGTCAGGCCGAGCGAATCCACGTTCTGACCTTGCTCAAACTGCAAGGGCAAAATGCCCATGCCTACCAGGTTCGAGCGGTGAATGCGCTCGAAGCTCTCCGCAATCACAGCCCGCACACCCAGCAGACTCGGCCCCTTGGCGGCCCAGTCGCGCGAAGAGCCGGAACCATATTCCTTTCCTGCCAGAATAATCAGCGGCACGCCGCGCTCGGCATACTTCACACTGGCATCGAAGATCGACATCGCCTCGCCTTCGGGCAGCAAGCGCGTAACACCGCCTTCAGTGCCCGGCGCCAATTTGTTGCGCAGCCGCACGTTCGCGAAAGTGCCGCGCACCATCACTTCATGATTACCGCGCCGCGAACCGTAGGAATTGAAATCCGCGGGCTTCACTCCATGCTCCGCCAAATACTTTCCCGCCGGGCCGTTCGCCTTGATCGATCCTGCGGGTGAGATGTGGTCGGTCGTCACCGAATCGCCCAGCACAGCCAGCACACGCGCGCCAGCAATGTCGGTAACCGGCGGCGGCGTCTTCGTCATCCCATCGAAATATGGTGCCTTCCGAATGTACGTCGAATCGGGCTCCCAGTGGTAGACATCGCCGGTTGGAAAACTCAGCCCCTGCCAGCTTGCGTCACCCTTCGTCACCGTCGCATATTCTTTGCGGAATCCTTCGCTGCTCAGTCCCTTTTCGATGGCCTCCGCAACTTCCTTTTGCGTGGGCCAAATGTCCTTGAGGTAAACCGGCTTGCCTGCCTGGTCCTTGCCCAGCGGATCAGTGTCGAAGTTATGCCCAATCTTCCCCGCCAGGGCGTACGCAACCACCAGCGGCGGGCTCATCAGGTAATTCGCGCGCACGTCGACATTCACGCGGCCTTCAAAGTTGCGGTTGCCGCTCAACACGCTCACTGCGACCAGCCCGTGCTGGTCGATGCTCTTCGAAACATCAGCTGGCAGCGGGCCAGAGTTTCCGATGCATGTGGTGCAACCATATCCCACCACGTTGAAGCGCAACTTTTCGAGAAACTGCAGAAGTCCCGACTTCTGGTAGTAATCGGTAACGACGCGTGACCCCGGCGCAAGTGATGTCTTCACCCACGGCGGCACTGTGAGTCCCTTTTCGACAGCCTTCTTGGCAAGCAGCCCGGCCGCCACCATCACCGAAGGATTCGACGTGTTCGTGCAACTCGTGATGGCGGCAATCACAACCGATCCGTGATCGAGATACTTATCGGGATCGACATTGAACCGCTCTTTCACCGTGGTGGTCACGCGCAGCGGGGCGCTTGAAGCTGGCGCTGTTGTAGACGATGTGGCCGCGCCCTCGTTCTCTTCGTCCGCAATCGCCGAATCCGCCACCGCCGTCGACCGCTCCCACGCCGCAGCGGTCCGCGTGCCCAGCGGCTTCGCTGTGGGCGCAAGCAGGCTTGGCAATTGCTGCGCAAAGCTCTTGGCCGCATCTTTCAACAGCACCCGATCCTGCGGACGCTTCGGCCCGGCCACGCTGGGTTCCACGGTGGCAAGATCCAGTTCCAGCGTCTGCGTGTATTCGGCCTCCGCCGAATTCGCGGTGTGAAACAGCCCCTGCTCCTTGTAGTAGGCCTCAACCAGTGCAATCTGCTCGTCGCTGCGGCCGGTCAGTTTCAGATAACGCAGCGTCTCCGCATCTACCGGAAAGATGCCGCATGTTGCGCCGTATTCGGGAGCCATGTTGCTGATCGTCGCGCGATCGGCCAGCGGTAACTGCGCGATGCCTTCCCCATAAAATTCGACGAATTTACCAACCACGCCGAGCTTGCGCAGCGCCTGCGTCACCGTCAGCACCAGGTCGGTCGCGGTCGCGCCCTCGCGCAATTTGCCCGTCA
>DATKPJ010000128.1:0-3749 GCA_035524195.1 Occallatibacter sp. | reverse complement strand
AGCCTCGGCGATGGCCTTCATCGATATGCCCTCCTCGTCGACCGCGTGGTAGATCGCGCCCCGCTCCGCCTTCTCAAACACCAGGCGGTACAGCCGCGCCACGTCGGAAACGTGCGCCGCCGGCCAGCGATTGCCGCCATCGCCAATGTAGGCCGACACCCGCTTCTCGCGTGCCACGGCGTGTACATGCTGCACCAGTCCCTGCTTGCGCGTGTCGTGAATCTGCGCCAGCCGTACCACGGAGATGTTCACGCCGCGAGCCGTCAACTCCTTCATCGCCGCTTCTGAAGCCGCGCGCGGGTTCCACGCCGCGGACGGGCTCTCCTCCGTCGATGGCTTGCCATCCACATTGGCCGCCATCGCCGTGCCCGATGTGATCACAAACGGCCGGTTAGACCTCAGCAGTACTTCGCCCATCGCCTCGATCGCCTTGCGGTCGTCATCACAGTTCTTCTGGAACTGCGAAAAGTCATGGTTGAAGGCCAAATGAACGATGCCGTCGGTCCTGGCCGCTCCTTCGCGCAGGCTGTCAAGGTCCTCGATGTTGCCATGCAGTACCTCAGCCCCCAGCTTTCGCAATGTTTCCGCGCCGGCCTCCGAACGTGTCAGCCCCAGTACGTGATGCCCTGCCTGAATCAGCTCCGGAACAAGTGCCGAACCAATGAATCCGGGCGCCCCGGTCACAAAGATACGCATAATGATGTCTCCTTTACTTCGGTTGAGGACTGCATTCACAGCCCGTAGTTCGCTGCCTGGGCTTCTAACCTGCTCAGGCCTTGAAGTAGTCCGCCCGCTCGAGATCGGATAGCAGGCCGGTCTGTGCCGGCCATCCCAACCGCTCCTGGGTCAAACGGCTCGATGTGTGGTTGTCGATGCCAACCCAGGACGAGAGAAAGCCGAACTGCCTGGCCCCGGTCACAAACACTCGCATAGGCGTCTCCCGGCGTTGATAATCCGGCGTTCTGCTAAGCAAATAGATTGGAAACGAGTGAAGACGATCTATACTGGGAGTCCGTATGATTGGTCCAATCGTCCTGCCGGCTCAAACCTCCGAGACTCAGAGATCAGAGACGCTGCTTTCACAACCCGGTCTGGGGCCGAGTCAGCGTATGGACCCGCTCTCCGAGGTTCTCGCACTACTGAAGCCGCAGAGCCTATCCTCCGGCGGCTTCATGGTGCCCGGCGATATGGCCATTTCCTTTCCGAAGCATCAGGGCGTCAAGTGCTACGCCATGCTCGCCGGCCAGTGCTGGCTGGTCGTTGAGGGCGCTCCCGAGCCGGTGCTGCTCCGTGCCGGGGACTGCTTTCTTTTGCCGCGCGGACTTCCGTTCCGGCTCGCCACCGATCTCTCGCTCGAACCGGTCCACTACTCACTCGCGTGGGCCCTCTTGAGCAAGACTAGAGACATCCGGGAATTCACTGAAGGCGCGCGATACATCGCCGGAGGCTTCTTCGGGTTCACAGGCAGCCACGCTGAGATGCTCCTTCACTCGCTGCCACCCATCGTCCACATCCGCCGCGAGCCGGACAAGGCCGCGATGCGCTGGTCACTCGAGCGCTTGCGCGAGGAGTTGCGTGATCCACAGCCCGGCGGTTCGCTGATAGCCCAGCAACTCGCCTACATGATGCTCATCCAGGCGCTGCGTCTGCACTTGGCAGACACCGTCAACGCTGGTCCCGGCTGGCTCTCTGCGCTCTCTCACAAGCACATGAGCATCGCCATCGCCAGCATGCACAATGCCCCAGGATATCCCTGGACGCTGCAGTCTCTAGCCGAACGCGTCGGCATGTCCCGCTCGGTTTTCGCCCTTCGTTTCCGCGAGACCGTCGGCGCCACGCCCATGGAGTACCTCACCCGGTGGCGCATGCTTCTAGCCGCCGACCGCCTCAAGAACTCCTCTGACGGCCTATGCGCCATCGCGCAGTCGCTCGGCTATGAGTCCGAGAGCGCCTTTGGCAAGGCCTTCCGCCGCGTCATGGGCTGCTCTCCAAGGCGGTACACCCGGTCAACCACGCCGTACCCCATTCCAGTAAAGTACAGCGCCGAAGATCACGAGCATGAACTTGTTGAAACGGGGTAGAGCGCTTGCGAAGGTCAATTTTCCCTTATAAAAATGCGCGCTTGGCGCCAGTGACCGAATCGGTCAACACAATGCGACTTTTGGGGCCGTAAGAGACCGCGCATGAAGCCAACGCGGTTTCCTCAAGGGTTTGGTCAGGCGATCAATGCAGGCACAGTCGTCTGGAGAAAGTCCTCGACCGACATGGGAACTCTACCGGTGAGGTTTGTCACCGCAGGGGAGACAATCGACCGATAGCCGCATGCCGCTTCCTCGTCCAACTCTCGCACTCTCCTCGCAGCGAATTGAGGAATACCAGCAGCCACCAGGCCTTTTTCAACCTCGTCCGGCCTGAGATTCACGCGTTGGATGGACTTCCCGGAGAGCCGCGAAAGAATACTCGCGATCTCTTCGTGCGTAACCAAAGCGGAGCCCGTCACATCGAAGATGGCCTTGCCTGTGGCGTTTCAGCAGCACTGCCGCACCCGTTCTTGCGCAGTCTTCGCGAGTCACATACGAGCGGCCTTGCGACTGCGTTGCGGAGACCAGTTTTCCAGTCTTGAGAGCGTAAAGCAACGCAAGCCCGTTCCGGAAACCCCAGCTAAGGGTGGGCGGAGGCCTAAGTTCACACGCGCTTCTGGTCATTTGGTCGAACAGCCGACTATTCGCTCACACGGATGACCGCGCCACGAATCGCGCTCAATGGCAATCCTGCACCTTGCGGCGTATAAGGACCTTGGCAATGCGCGGGATAGGGTGCGGAGAAAATTCATTGATCTTTTCCCCTGATAAAACTTGCAGGGTTGCCGCCTTCCGGGTTAACGAAAATGATGTCGTTCGGGTCCCTCCTCGGTGTGTCAAATGAGAGAAACACCACCGGCTCCTCGATAATCCTGGGAAGAGCGTGAACAGTGCCGCGCTTGAAAAATAGAAGGTCCCCAGACGTGAACTCCGCGCCGTTCGAAGCGTCGCCCATCCAGAAGGTGCCCCTGCCCATAAGAACATAGAGATACTCGTCGCAGCCGGCGTGATAGTGAGGAGGCGTCCCACGATAAACGCGGAAAACTCGTGCGCTGGCGGCCGCTTCGTTCGTCAGATACGTGTCCAGAAGCAGCGTCTCGGCCGTTTCTGGAAATGACTTGGCAATTTCGCTGGGCTTGAATCGCTGGTACTCACGTTTTTGCGTCATCATGTAGTTGCTCTCCCGCAGAAATTAATCTCCCGGTCCGATGGTGCAACTGATCCAAATGACCTGGATTAGAACTCTTCCAGCACAAGTTTGCCGCGGGTTCGGCCACTCTCTATCAGCGCATGTGCTTTCTTGAGGTTGATGGCGTTGATGGATCCTAGGGTCTCCGCAGCGGTTGAGCGGATGACTCCGGCATCGACAAGTTCGGAAACTTCGTTCAGCAGCGCGTGTTGAGCCAGCATGTCAGGCGTGTTGAAGAGCGATCGGGCAAACATGAACTCCCAATGGAGGGAAGCAGCCTTGTGTTTGAGAGGATTTGCGTCGAGTGATTTCGGATCGTCAATCAGTCCAAACTTACCTTGCGGCGCGAGCACTTCAATGAGCGCAGGATAATGAATATCGGTCGCGGTTAAGCCGGCAATCAATTCAACCTCAGGTATTCCGATCGCCTCCATCTGTTCCTTGAAGGGCTTTCTGTGGTCGATGACATAGTTGGCGCC
>DATKPJ010000127.1:0-36675 GCA_035524195.1 Occallatibacter sp. | reverse complement strand
CTGCGGCGATTGCCTTCATCTCAGCATTCGCCTGAGCCTCGCTGATCCCTGGCTTCAAACGTCCCATGGCCGCAAGCTCATGATCGCCGCGATTGGCCGTGGTTGCCCCCGGCGTCCCATCGTTGTCAACGGCGAGCGTCGTCCAGAAAGTGTTCTGCGGCGCATCGGCGGGGAACCGGAACGATGCCGGCATGACTCCTTCAATCGTGTAAGCTTCACCGCTGAGTTGCATCGTGCGGCCAACGATTCGGGGGTCTGATCCGAATTGCGAGACCCACAGTCCGTGGCTGATGAGAACCACCCGTGCGCCGAGCTTCTCATCCTCTGGCCGGAAGCCCAGTCCAAGTTCAGGGTTCACGCCCAGCAGTGGCAGCAAGTTCCAACTCACGACTTCACCGTCGAGATGAGCCGGCCGCTCCACGCCCGTCAGCGTGAGTGACTCGCCGTGATACGACACCAGTTCAGTGAAGCTGTGGTTCTGGGCACGCCAGTCAAAAAAGTCTGGATAGGAGACTGCTCCGTCCTGCAACAAATGCTGCGACCGCACCTCCATGAGACGCTCCGGATGCGCGTAAGGCAAAGGACGCAGGAGGACCGCGTCCACAATGCTGAATACGGTAGTGTTCGCGCCGATGCCTAGGGCCAGGGCGATCACCATTGCCGCATACAGTCCTGGCTTTTTGGCGAGCATGCGCATGCCGAAACGCACATCGCGACCCCACTCAGCCGGGGAAAGCATGCCCCTCTGCCATCGCTGCCGTTCTTTCAATTGAGTCACGTTGCCGAATTGACGGTGGGCCGCATGGGTCGCTTCTTCGGCGCTCATTCCCTGCGCTCGATAGTGCTGTGTCAGGAGCGTAATGTGCTCGCGGATTTCGTCGGTGAACGCATCGTCCTCGCGGCTTTGCACCGCTTGCCCCTTCAGCTTCGCCCAAGTGGTTCGCAGTCTGTCCATCGTGTCACCCCTGTCTCTCGAGCTTCAGCATGCGCTCCATGACGCCCGCTACGCGCTGCCAGTTCTCGGCTTCCCTATCCAGCTGCTTCATTCCCTGCTTTGTGATGGAGTAGAAGCGCGCCCGGCGGTTGTTCTCACTTGTTCCCCATTTCGAAGCGATCCACCCCTGTTGCTGCAGCCGAAGGAGCGCGGTATATACGGTTCCCTCGTTTAGATCCAGAACGCCGTCACTTACCTGTTCGATTCGCCGCGCGATTCCGAATCCATGCTGTGGGCCCATGGCATAGAGCGTCTTTAATACCATGAGGTCGAGCGTTCCCTGCAACACTTCTGATTTACCTTCGCTCATTGCCACTCCTTTGGACATTCCATAGAAGGTAGCACATCTCCCTATGCAGTGTCCATAGGAGAGACGTGTTCATGGATCCTGGGTTGATGCCAAATCTCCGCCGAGTCACTCGCCGACGACGAAGCCTGATTGCCCGTATCGGTCTGGAATATTGATCCGATGTGCGTCCTCGGAACTGGGGAGTAATCGACGGATGCATCGGGGAAGGAGAAGGTGATGGCGCATCCCGCCTTATTCGAGCCTTTCCAGACGCATCACTACCGACCCCCCTTCCTCTGCGTCGGTGAACCCTTCGACGAAAAGATGCAGGAAATATTACCTGACGCCAGAGGGCGCAGAGCACGAATCGCGGCCGCCGTGAAAAGACGATGGGCACAGTAAAGAAATCCGAATCACGTTCGAAATGAAGACGGACTGAGAATATGGCGTGTGCTGTTTACCTAGAACTGTTATTCGCGTAGAGACGCGCCATCTACGGGCCGCACACGAGTGATGAGGCTGTCGCCACGTATTGGAGGACAATCAAACATCGCGAGGCTTGCGTAGTGTGTCGCGGCCGGCCGCCACCTAAAAGCCCGGGCCGGTGGGATAGGCGGGCAGACCGGGCGGAGGCGGCGGAAGAACCTTCGGATGCGCCTTGATCTCCCCTAACAGGTACTCGACAGCTCTCTCCATTTGCGGGTCGTGGCCGGCCGCTAGCTTGTCGGGCGTATTCTCGACGAAAATGTCGGGCTCAACGCCGTGGTTCTCAACGATCCACTGGCTGTTGTCACCGTAAAGTGCAAACTCAGAACGCGTAATGTAGCCGCCATCCATCAGCGGAATGTAGCCACGGATACCGCGGACACCGCCCCAGGTGCGGGTGCCGATCACGGGACCAAGTTTGTACCACTTGAAGTAGTACGTGAAGATGTCCCCGTCGGAAGCGGCGTAATGGTTGGTGAGGCAGGCCATGTAGCCGAAGAAGACATTGTCAGGCACCGTGTTGGGTGCCCAATTGCGCGCGGTCTCCATCCCGGCGAGCATGCGGCGAAGGCGTTCGAGAATGATCTGATCGACGTTCCCGCCCTGGTTAAAGCGCACGTCGAAGATGATGCCTTGCTTACGAATCTGCGGAAAATATTGGCGGACAAATTCGTTGAGGCCGGCGGCTTCCATATCGGGGAGATAAACGTACCCGATTTTGCCGCCACTAAGTTTGTCCACCTTCTCGCGATTGGTCCGAATCCAGTCGAACTGGCGCAGGCTGTACTCGTTGGGAAGCGGCTGCACGACAACTTCATGCGCGCCCTCCATTATGGGCTTGGAGTTGACGGTGAGCGTCACGTTCTGGCCGGCAGTATTCACGAAGAGCGCATAGGGATTCCCCGGCGCTTTGAGTTCGCGGCCATTCACGGCGAGCAGGTAATCGCCCTCGTGCACGTTGACTCCGGGCTCGGTCAGCGGAGAGCGCACCGAAGGGTCCCAGTTGTCCCCAGGAAGAATGCGGGCGAACTTGTAACGGCCACTCGCGTCGTCGAGAGCGAAGTCTACGCCCAGCATGCCCAGGTTGACGGGGTGAAGATCAGGAAAATCGCCGCCGCCGGCGTACATGTGGGAGTTGTCGAGTTCGCCGAACATTTCTCCGATGACGTAATCCAGGTCATAGCGGTCTTCGATGTAAGGCAGCAGCACTTCGTACTTCGTGCGCATGGCGGGCCAGTCGACACCGTTCATGTCTTTGCTGTAGAAGTAGGTGCGCTCCTGGCGCCATGCCTCGTTGAACATCTGCTTCCACTCGGCATGAGGATCGATGTCGGCGCGGAGACCGGAGAGATTTAGCGTGCCGTCTCCGACGTGATGCTGGGCAGAGGGCGGAGTGGCATCTACAATCCCGTACTTGTGATTGGGGGCCTCGTACAGGAGTTTCTTACCATCTGCAGAGGGCACAAAGGTGGAAGCTCCGGACAGGAGCACTGCATCTTTGCGCTTGTCTAGGTCGTAGACATGAATCTCTCGCGTTAGCCCGGGCAGCGGACCAGAATAGCCGTCGGTCGGCGATGAGGAGTAATAGACGAATCCGTCGGCCGCAGCAAGATCGCCAAGATTTCCGGGGGGCGTGGGAAGCTCAACGATGCGGTTCTGGATTCCGTCGAGGTCGATGCGGAAGGGTTCCTTCTTTTCCGGCTTCGCCTCCTTTTTTTCTGGCGCGGCGGGCTTCTCCGCACCCTCCGTTTGCGAAGGTTGCGCCATCCCTGCTGCGGCGGACGTGTCTTCCGGCTTCACGGCGACCTCGTCGCTCTGCGGCGCGAAAGGAGAGGGTTCATCGGCACGGAGCGTGATGGCGTAGATCTTTGCGGCTTGCGGGTTTGCAAATTCCACATCGTCGAAGGGGCCGAGAATTTCGTTGAACGTGCGAAATGAGATGAAGTAGAGGTACTTGCCTGCGGGATCGAAGACGGGATCGAATGAGGGATAGAAATCCGTGGTGGCCGCGGTAACTTTGCTCCCGGTCAATGAGTAAAGCTCGATAACAGGATAGCCGTTTTCGGGCGTCTTATCGTAGGCAACCCACTTCGAATCGGGAGACCATGTGTAGCTCGTGATTTCGGCGTACTTTGAGTGGTCGATAAGCACCGGCTTTTTGTCATGAATGTCGACGTAATGCAGGTCGCAGGAACTATCGGCCCAAGCGAGCTTGGTGCTGTCGGGCGACCATACTGGGCGCATTAGGAATTCGGTGCCACCAGTGGTGATCTGCTGCTCGCCACCCATCCCGTTCTGGGGACGAATATAGATGGCTTGCTCACCGCTGCGATCGCTGACGTAGGCGACCCAGTGGCCGTCGGGCGACCACGCGACGTTTTCTCGGCGGATACCTGGCTCATCGGTGAGGTCCCGCGCAGAGCCGTGCTCGGCAGGAACTGTGTAGACGCGCCCCCGGGCAGTGAATGCGGCGCGCTTGCCGTCGGGCGAGAGGGCGAACGAATCGATCAGTTTGGCAGTGGAGTCCCAGTGACTTCGCGCCTGATCGAAATCGCCCTCGACCTGGATGTCCAGCTTTTGCGATTTGTCTGACTTGATGTCGTAAAGGTAGAGCCACCCGGCATACTGAAAGATGATCTGGTCGCCGTTGAGACTGGGCCATTCGACGTCAAAATCGGTGAAGTGCGTGAGCTGGCGAACATCATGAGAGTTCATATCCAGCGAGTAAAGATTGAGCCGATGCTCGGGCCCGCGGTCAGATACGAAGTAGACGGTGTTGCCGCCGGTCCACATCGGATAAGTATCAGTCCACTCGTCTTTGGTTAGTTGCTCGTACTGGTGTGTCTTGAAATTCCAGAGGGAAAGCTTCTGCGCCATGCCGCCGGTATATTTCTTCCACGTTCGGAAATTTCGGAAGATGCGGTTGTAGACCATTTCTGTGCCGTCCGCATTGAAGGCAAGCAGGCCGCCGCGATCGATATCGAGTCGGGTGGGCAGGCCGCCATCTACGCTGACAGACCAGAGCTGGCCGAACCAGCTTGTGTACGAATTTCGGCGGGAGAGGAAGACAATGCGCTTGGAGTCCGGAGTCCAGGCGATGACTTCGTTGTTCGGTCCCATGCGTTCTGGTATCTGGCCGATGTCGGGAACATACGTGAGTTGGTGCGGCTGGCCACCTCCGGCGGGAATGATATAGACGTTGAAATTGCCGTCGTACTGGCCGGTGAAAGCGATCCATTTCCCGTCAGGCGAGAAATGCGGAAAGAGCTCCAGGCCGGGGCTCGTGGTGATACGGCGCGCTACCCCGCCATCGGTAGTCGTGACCCAGAGATCACCGGCATAACTGAAGACGACCTGTTTCCCGTGAAGGTCCGGGAAGCGCAACAGTCGAGTTTCGGTCTGCGCTTGCAATGAAGTCGGGATCACGCCCGCACACGCAACAACAAGGATTGCGGCAAAACAGGCCAAGCCTCGGGGAAACACTTTCATAAAAGGAATCCTCCGCACGCAGACTCTCACGAAAATGATCGTACACCGCCGAACTGGAGCGGGCGCCTGTCGAACGTTGTTGGTATAGCAGCAGCTCGCCCAGGTGGAAAAGTTTTGCCAAACCGCCTGCCAGCGTCGGCAGTCTGCTCCCAACTCTCTGTGACACTGTCATGGTTTCCGAATCAGAGGGGCTCCAGTGACACTCAACCGCACGCGGTAAATGCTGCTGCTGGCCGTGATGTAAAGTGTCTTTCGATCCGGCCCTGCCCACGCAAGATTGGCAACCCGCTCCGGTATCAGGATGGTTCCCAGAGGCTTTCCTTCAGGCGAAAAGATCCACACACCGCCAGGACCCGCGCTGTAAATGTTCCCCTCTTCGTCCACCTTCATTCCGTCGGGCGCGCCCGGCCGCTTATCTGCGGTCGCGTCGTACAGCAGCTTCGCATCCGTCAACGAACCATCAGGCCGCACTCGATACCGCATCCATATCTTTTTCGGCTCGGAGTTATCGACGTACAGGTATTTCTCGTCGGGCGAGAAAGCGATCCCATTCGGTCGGGTCAAATTGCTGACCAGCAACTGCAGAGCTCCGCGGTCGGGAGCTGCGCCGGCCTTCTGATCGCTCGCACGCGGAATCCGGTACACCCCGTTGACCTTGAGCTCTTTCTCAGGATCATCGTCCTTTTGCGTTCGCAGCCCGTAGGGCGGATCGGTGAAGTAGAGCGAACCGTCCGATCGATACACCAGGTCGTTCGGACTGTTGAGCCGCTTGCCCCGATACGTGTCTGCCAGGATGGTCCGTGCTCCATCCGGTTGCAGCGATTCGAACCTGTAGACGTCGCGCTGGGCATGGCCCGCCACGGTCAGCCGTCCTTGGCTGTCGAGCGTCATGCCGTTAGACCCCGGTTCGGGGCCTCCGTATGGTTTCGATCCCAAATATCCGCTCGGCGTCAGGAATGTTGTGACTCCAGCCCCAGGCGACCACTTGCAGATTCGATTGCTCGGAATCTCGGCAAAGTACAGGCTGCCATCCGCCCATACCGGCCCCTCAACCCATTTGAACCCGGTGGCCACGCGCTCGAGTACCGCATTGGAAGGAACGATTGCGTCCAGACGCGGGTCCAGCCGGTCGACCTTCAGTTGCGTCGAATTCAGCACGTCAGATCGAGGGCTCCCCGGTCCCGCAGTTTGGGGTGGGTTTTCTTGTTTGCAGCCTGTTGCGCTCAGGATCGCAACGGCAACCAGAACCAGCAGGTGATCAGGTTTTGTCCACTTCATTCCGTTCTCCCTCTAGGCGCGGTTCGATGCGAAACGCGACCCGGTTTTCATGAACCTTCCACCGCAGACACCCACGAGCCGCTGCACACGATCAGTACTTTCCCAGGCTCATCTTGTCAAGCCAAACTCAACCGGTTCTCTCCGCTTGAATAGACTCATCGCTATTCAGCGGCCGCAGTCAATCACTCAAATCTCTTGCTCATCCGGCCAGCCGGCCTCACAATCGAAGCTACGATGACTTCATTCCTGCGCTTCCCCTTGAGCCGCTTGCATAAGTTTGTTTGCCTTCTTTCCTTCCTGTGCTGCCTCGCCGTTTCCTCCTCGGCTGCCGCGCAGTCTGTCTGGCCCGACCTCTTCAACGGGCTGCATTGGCGGCTCGTCGGCCCATTTCGTGCGGGCCGCGTTGTTGCTGTCAGCGGTGTGCCCGGCAGCGACGGCTCCTTCTACTTTGGCGGCGTGGATGGCGGCGTGTGGAAGACCACCGATGCCGGAACTGTCTGGAATCCCATCTTCGATCAGGAGCCGGTTGCCTCCATCGGCGCGATCGCCGTCGCTCCTTCCGACCCGAGAACCATCTACGTGGGTACAGGCGAATCCGACATCCGCTCCGACCTTGCCTCCGGTGACGGAATGTATCGCAGCGGCGATGGAGGCGCCACCTGGAAACACATTGGCCTCGACGACTCGCGCCAGATCAGCCGAATCCTGGTTGACCCCGCCGACGCGCAGACCGTCTACGTCGGGGTGCTGGGCCGCGCCTACGGGCCCAGCGACCAGCGCGGCGTGTACAAATCCATCGACGGCGGCGAGCACTGGCAGCGAGTGCTCGATAAAGGACCCGATACCGGTATCGCCGACATTGCCATGGCGACGCGGGAACCGCAGGTTCTTTTCGCCGCAACATGGGACGCCCATCGCCCACCGTGGAGCACCTACGCCCCACTCGAAGGTCCGGGCAATGCCATCTATCGTTCAACCGACGGCGGCGCGCATTGGGATCAAATCTCCGCGCATGGCCTGCCCGACAGCCCTTGGGGGCGCGTCGGCATTGCCGTCAGCGCTAACGGCCGCCGTGTCTACGCGACAATCGACTGTCCTGGTCATGCGGGACTCTATCGCTCCGACGATCAGGGCGATTCATGGAACCTCGCCAGCGCCGACCCGCGCCTGACCAGCCGTGCCTGGTATTTCAGTTCCCTTGCCATCGATCCCAATGATCCTGATGTGCTCTACATCCCTAACGTCGCTCTGTACCGCACTGAGGACGGCGGCAAGACCATCCAGATTGTCCGTGGAGCGCCGGGTGGCGACGATTACCACCAGATCTGGGTTGATCCGAAAAACTCCTCGCACCTCGCGCTCGGCGTCGACCAGGGCGCAACCGTAAGCCTCGATCGCGGCAAGACATGGACCACCTGGTATAACCAGCCCACTGCCCAGCTTTACCACGTCACCACCGATCATGCGTTTCCTTACACCATCTATGGTGCGCAGCAGGATAGCGGCTCCATCGCTGTGCACAGCCGTTCCGACCACGGCCACATCGATACGCGCGACTGGTTCCTGCCCGGCGGAAGCGAGAGCGGTTACATCGCCATCGATCCGAAAAACGAGAACATCATCTATCTCTCCGGCACCTACGGCGATGTCATCCGCTTCGACCGGCGAACCTCTTTCAGCCAGAACATTACACCGTGGCCCCTCGGCGGGTTTTCGCTTCCCATTAGCAAACGCAAATATCGCGACCCATGGACCCCCGTGCTTGTGTTTTCGCCTGCCGACAAAACCTCGCTTTATCTCGGCACCCAATATGTTTTGAAGACCGTTGATGGCGGTCTGCACTGGCAAAAGATCAGCCCCGATCTCACTGGCGCGGTTGCCGGCACAAGTGAAACCGGCGCCGTCACGCCTGATAATGCCGAACAGCGCGGATTCGGAGTCGTCTACACCATTGCGCCGTCGCCGATAAACGCCGAAGAAATCTGGGCAGGCTCCGACACAGGGCGTATTTATCTCACCACCGACGGCGGCAACTCTTGGCGCGACGTGACGCCGCCCGAACTCTCGCCCTGGAGCAAGATTTCTCTCATCGAAGCCTCTCATTTCGATCCTGCCACTGCCTACGCTGCAGTCGATCGCCATCGCCTCGACGATCAGAAGCCATATCTCTACATCACGCATGACTACGGCAAATCCTGGAAGCTCTCGGTCAACGGGATTGCTCCGAACCATTTCTTGCGCGCAGTCCGCGAGGATATCGAGCAGCGCAATCTCCTGTTCGCAGGCACGGAGTTCGGCGTCTACGTTTCGTTTGACGCAGGCAACAACTGGCAGCCGCTCAATCTCAACTTGCCGGTCAGCTCAATTCGCGACCTCGCTGAGAACGGCGCCGACCTCATCGTCGCTACGCACGGCCGCTCGTTCTGGGTACTTGACGACATCGCCCCACTGCGCCAGGCAGCGGAAGCGCAGAAAGCTCATGCCTATCTCTATGCGCCGCCCACAGCAGTGCGCGTTGACAACGACGCGTTCCTCGGTTCGCCTATGCCCCCTGAAGAGCCCCAGGCCAACAATCCGCCAAACGGCGCGATCGTTGATTATTACCTGCAAGGGGATGCGACCAGGGTCACACTGCAAATCCTCGATGCACAGGGCCATGTGCTGCGCCATTTTTCAAGCAACGACAAAACCGAAGTGAAGCGCCCGTTATTGCCTATTGCCGAACGCTGGTTTCCCAAACCTCAGGTTCTCGAAACAAGCGCGGGTGAGCATCGTTTTGTCTGGGACCTCGCGGTCGGCGGCTCCGGAAGCGATATGGACGATGACGAGGATTCGTCCGCCGTTCCGCCGGGACCGCGCATCGCTCCCGGTAATTACACCTTGCGGCTCACCGTTGACGGTACGCAGATGGAGCACCCCCTGCGTGTCATCATGGATCCCCGCGTCGAAGCCAGCCAGCAGACGATTGACCACCAGTTCGCTCTAGCCGACTCCATCTACGTGCAGACCCTTTCGTCGCGCAAAGCCATGGCCGAACTCGAAAGCGTTGAGAGTCAACTGAAGAAACAGGACGCGCCCGGTGCAAAAAGTTCTACCGATCTCACCCGCGCTGTGCAAAGTGCCCTAGTAAAGTTGCAACGCATCCGGGGCGGTGAAGCCGACGAAGCCAATAGTAGGCCCGGCCTCGCCGAAGCCAACTCCGGACTCAGCGTCGCTCTGCGCATGGTCGAAAGCGGTCATCGCGCTGCGCCTGCCCAGGCAATGGAGATCTTCGACGAGATGAGCGCCGCCGCAAAGGAAGGAATTGCCTCGTGGGAACGCTTCAAGACTACCGACCTTCGTGATCTGAACGCTGCTCTGGCGCGCGCCAATCGCGCTCCCATCCAGATCGCCGCCATCGAGGAGCAGGTCCATTACGCCATGACCCGCTGAAGGACTGCGAAAATTGCACCAGAACTCAGGTTGCGCTCCTGTTCCCTATGCAGGAGCGCAATGCCCGAACCGGCCGCGTGCGAATCAATCCTCGTCACCGCTCTCCGGCATGTTCGTCGGCATCTCATGTTCGTTCAGCGCTGGCAAATGTTCCGCTCCAAGCTTGCGATTTAATTCCGGGATCACGCTGCCCTTCAGTTGATTCCACCCGCGCAGCACATCGCTCAGCTCCGTACTCAAATGCGCTTCGGCCAATTCCTGAGCAGCTGTCGGCGCTGCATCCACCTGGCCAACCTCGCCATAGAGCCCCTCGATCTCTCCGGCAACATCATCCAGACCCGGCACTTTCGCGCCGCTTCCGGTCTCCTCGTTTCCGCTGAGCAGTTCTCCCAGTTGCTTGTCTGCCTGCTCCAATGAGGCCTTGAGCTCCGGCGATGTCCGGCTCGAAAGCTTTTCGACCTGCTCGCGAATCGAATGGGCCTCGAGCGACGCTTCCGCACTGCTCGTCACCATTTCTGCAAGTTTGTCCTCCAGCCCAAACAGATTTTCAAGATCGGCTGCTGTGGCAGTTACCCGCGGGTCCATCTTCACCGTCAGCGCCTCGGTCATCGTCTTTCCGTTCGCAAGCAGCTTGACCTTGTACGTTCCGGGCAAGGCAAGCGGCCCCTGCGGCGTGCGAGGCGTGTCATGCGGAACCGCCGCAATCGGATACTCATAATGCGTCGCTGTCGGGGTAGTGTAGTGCAAATTCCAAACCCATCGGTGCATCCCCGCATTCGCTGAAAGCACACGCGGCATGCGAATCCAGTAGAGCGGAATCAGCTGCTTCTTAAGCTCCTCCATCGTCTGGTCCGGCTTGTCGGTGCTCGCATACCTCCGGACAACCTTGCCTGCGGAGTCCAATATCTCCAGTGTCACCGGTCCTTCGGTTGACTCCGGCAGCGAATAATCAATCACGGCGCCATCCGGAGGATTTTGGCCCGCAGGCACATCCGGCGGAAGGGGCGTATCCGTGTTCGTATCCCGGCGTACGCGGTAAGCCGTTCCCGGCTTGAAAAGAATCGGTTCAGTCTTTGCCTCGATCCCTTCAAGCTGGCGAAGCGGAGAGATGTCGTCGAGAATCCAGAATGCCCGGCCGTGCGTCGCCACAATCAGGTCATTGTCGTGAATCCACAAGTCGCGCATCGACGTATGCGGCAGGTTGTATTCAAGCGACTGCCAGTGATCGCCATCGTCGAGTGACATCCACACCGCCGTCTCCGTCCCGGCAAACAACAGCCCCTTGCGCACCGGGTCTTCGCGCACGGTGTTGACCGGCGAATCATCCGGTAACCCCGTCGTGATCTGCTGCCACGTTGCGCCCCCATCATGCGTTCGATAGATGTAAGGATGCAGATCGTCAATCCTGAATCGGCTCACCGATACATAGGCCGTCTTGTCGTCGAAATGCGACGCGCTAATCTGTGTCACCTTGCTCCACGGGATCACCCCTGGAGGCGTGATGTTCTTCCAGTTCTTGCCTCCGTCGCGCGTCACCCAAATCAGGCCGTCATCCGTCCCGGCCCAGATAGTGTTCACGTCCTTAAACGAGGCCGCGACAGAGTAAATCGCGCCCCGCCGGCGTTCCGTCTCCTTTGCAGGCAAAGGCGCAAGCGACGCGGGCTGCCCCGTGTGCTCGCGCGAAAGGTCGGGACTGATCTTCTCCCACGTCTTTCCGTAATCGCGCGTTTTGAACAATACGTTCGCCGCGTAGAAGAGCACATGCGGATCAACCGGTGAAAAGAGAATCGGCTCCGTCCGGTCGGCACGATACTCCTTTTCACGCCCCGGGATCGGCGTAATATTCTGCACTTCGCCTGTGACCCGATTGAACTTCGAAACTTCCGTCCGCCCCGCGCCATACACAATCTCAGGATGCAGCGGGTCGGGGGCTGCATATCCATATTCGATAATTCCGACTGGGTGCCAATCGCGGAACGTGATCTCGCCATCGTTCCCGCGGCTCGCGATGCAAACCGATCCGCTCTCCTGCTGGCCGGCACATAGCTCATAGGGAAAAGTATTCGTCACTGCCACGTGATAAAGCTGCGCCGTCGGCTGGTTATACCACGAGCTCCATGTCTCCCCTCGATTCACGCTCACCAGCGCGCCTTGGTCGCTCACCAGCAAAATGATGTTTGGATTCTCCGGGTTGATCCACAGGTTTTGATAGTCGTCTCCGCCCGGCGCGCCTCGGAGGCCCGTCCATGTCTTGCCGCCGTCCATCGACCGCATGGTTACGATGCTGGCGCTGTACACCACGTCGGGATTCTTAGGGTCCACTGCCGGAATCGGCAGATCGCCACCGCCAATCTTCATCGCCGGCCGCGGATCGTCAGTCGCCTTGTACCAGCTCTCCCCCGCATCGTCTGAACGGTAAACGCCCAGCCCGACTCCTGTCGCATATGCGCCTTCGTGTGTAGTCGAAAGCGTTGCATAAAGCCGATTGGGATCGCTCGCCGCAATCGCGATATTGATCTGCACCAGGTCATCCGGCAATCCCTTGGTCAGCTTCTTCCAGGTGTCCCCCCCGTCGGTCGATTTGAACAACCCGCCGTTCGTTCCGTCGTATTGGTTGCCGTCTTCCCATGGCCCCAGGCGCGATTGCCACAAAGCCGCGTACACCACGTCCGGATTCTGCGGATCAATTGCTACATCCGACCCGCCTGTGTTCGCATCCTTATAAAGAACTTTTTTCCAGGTTTGCCCGCCGTCCGCCGACCGATAGATTCCCCGCTCCTCATTGGGTCCATATGGATGGCCGAGCACTGCCGCGAAAACCCGGTTGGGATCGTGCGGATCCACAGCCAGCGCGGGAATCTGCTCCCCATCCCGCAAGCCAAGATGCTTCCATGTCTTGCCCGCGTCATCCGAGCGATACATCCCGTCACCCACCGAAAGATCGGGCCTGTGCAATCCTTCTCCGCTTGCCACGTACACAACATTGGCGTCCGACGGCGCTACGGCAATGGCTCCGATAGACTGCGTCTTCTCCTTGTCGAAAATCGGATTCCAGGTTCTCCCATAGTCGTCGCTTTTCCATACACCTCCATCCACCTGGCCAACGTAAAAGACATTCGGCTGCCCTGGAACCCCCGTCGCAGCCCGGGTGCGGCCTCCACGAAACGGGCCCACCAGCCTCCAATGAAGATCCGGCATCCAATCCGCGCTCGCATTGGCGGTCGCGGCCGAGTTCTTCGCTACGGCTGCTGGAAAGAGCGGGAGGGAAACGACCAGGCCAAGCGCAACACAAGACACAACAGAGATGCTGCCGCAAAAAGATTTCATGATCGGGGAACTCCTGGATGCAAGTTCAGACGCAACGCCATTCTATCGCCCGCACATCAGCTTGCCCCCCAAGTTCGCTCGCAATCAAGTCCCGTCGGATCGTCCTCGAGATTGCCCAGTCCGGCCGATGCGCGCCGTCGTGACGCGACTATTGGGTACTGGCCAGGATCGCTCCCGCAATGCTCTCGAGTGGCAGAACGCGATCAACTCCGCCCAGCCGGATGGCTTCCTTCGGCATTCCAAATACCACGCAAGTCGCTTCGTCCTGGGCGATCGTCGCCGCCCCCGCCTGCTTCATTTCCGACATGCCTCGCGCCCCATCATCACCCATTCCCGTCAGAATTGCGCCCACTACATTCCGCCCCGCATAGCGGGCCGCCGAGCGAAAGAGTACGTCCACCGACGGACGATGACGACAAACCAGCGGCCCGTCCTTGATCTCCACGTAATAGCGCGCACCGCTACGCTTCAATAACAGGTGATGATTGCCGGGCGCAATCAGTGCGCGACCGCGAATCACAGAGTCGTTGCTCTCCGCTTCCTTCACCGTGATGCTGCACAGACCATCGAGCCGCCGGGCAAAGGCCCGCGTGAACAGCTCTGGCATGTGCTGCACAATCACAATGCCCGGCGCATCCGCGGGGAGACTCTCAAGCAGCAGCTTCAGGGCTTCGGTCCCTCCTGTTGAAGCCCCGATCACCACCACTTTTTCCGTCGTCTCCACCATCGAGCGTGCACCGGGAGAAAGAATCGCGTCGGCCGTCAGCTTCGGCTCCACTTTGTGGCTTGCCCGCAGCAACTTGGGCCTTGCGCCGGCCGCGCCCTTCACCGCATCGCACAGGGCAATGCGTGATTCTTCGAGAAACTGCTTTGCGCCCAGGCGAGGCTTTGCGATCACATCCACGGCCCCATATTCCAATGCGTTCAGCGTACTCTGCGCGCCTTCCTCAGCAAGACTAGAGCAAATCACAACCGGAATCGGATGCTGGCTCATGATCTTTCTCAGGAAAGTCAGGCCGTCCATGCGCGGCATCTCGATATCCAAGGTAATTACGTCGGGTATCTCTTCCTGGATGCGCTCGGCCGCCACAAAAGGGTCGCTCGCCGTCCCGATTACATCGATCTCCGCATCGCTCGAAAGCACTTCTTTCAGCGTTTGGCGAACCACGGCGGAATCGTCTACGACCAGCACACGAATCATCGGTTTCCCCTGCCGCTCCCCTTCTGTCCACGCCCCGCCCCGTTGTAGGCGAGCCACCGCTCAACTCAGCCTGCGTACGCGCACCTCACCCGTTTCCGTGTAGAACTCGACCGTCAATCCTGAAGTTCCGCCCAGACTGGTAGCCACAACGTCGATTCCCTCTTCACGCAAAACCTCCAGCGCCACTTCGCAATTCAGTTGCCCAACCGTCGGTCGGCAAGCTTCATTGGTCACTTTCAGGACATCGGCGCCGCCAAAGACTTTGGCCTGGATATCCGAACGCCTCACTCCATACGATTCGAGACCCTGTACTGCATCGCGAACCGCAAAATCCACATAGCGCCGCGAACATGCTAGGCTCAGCTCAATCGATCGTGTCCCGGGATGCCGCGGCAACATCGGATGACAGAATCCAGCCATACTCTTCCCCAAAGCCACGAACGCCACTCCGACGCAGGAACCCAGCACAGTCCGCAGAATCACCGACCCCGTCACCAGGTGCGATTCGCCCGGCTGCACATAGATCTCCGGCGCGCGAGCTTCAATGTCTTCCATCCGTCCTCCTGTAGAGCGAAGGAGCAATCGGAACCAACGGCAGGTCCAGGTCGTGCAAGGTCTCGGCATGGCCGACAAAAAGGTACCCGCCTGGCAATAGCCACCTGCACATCTTCTGCAGGACTTGGTGCTGCATCTGCCGATCGAAATAGATCATCACATTGCGAAAGAAAACGACGTCTGCCTTCCCTTCAAGGCCATAGTCGGAATCCATCAGGTTCAGCCTTCGAAACTCGACCAGGCGGCGCAAATCGGGCGTCACACGTACCCGGCGACACTCCGGATCACGGCCGCGAAGAAAATACTTCCGCCTTAAAGGCAGCGGCACTGCGCTTGCCGTTTCTTCGGCATACACACCAAGTTCGGCCTTCTCCAGTACAGTTGTCGAAATGTCCGTCGCAAAGATGCGAAAGCGAAACCCGGAATGTGTCTGCGCAAATTCACTGAGCACGATGCCCAGGGTATAAGCCTCTTCCCCGGTCGAACAGCCGGCACTCCAGAACACCGATCCGCGCGTATCCGCGCGTCCCATCAACTCGGGCAAAACCTCCCTCGCCAGGAACTCAAAATGCCGCGGCTCCCTGAAGAAGTCCGTCTTGTTGGTCGTCACCGCGTCGATCAGCGGCACGATCTCCGCTTTCCGTCTATCTCCATCAAACAGATACTCGCAATACTGGCCATACGAGGCCAGGTTAAGCGCCTTCAGCCGCCGCTTGATTCGCCCTTCGAGCATCGTCTTCTTTTCAATGCTCAAGTGGATGCCCGCCTCGTGATGAATCAGATCGCAAAGGCGGGCATAGTCCCGTGTTGAAATGGAATCCTCGTGAACAATCATGTTTTGAGCGGAGCGGTCGATTCGCTCCGCCCTCTCCTTCATGCTGCTTCGACAACTGGTTTGGCCGTTTCCCCCACATGCAGAACGGCGAGTTCATCGGCGGAAAAGACCCGGTCAATGTCCAGGATCATGATGAATTGGGTGTCCCGCTTGCCCATTCCCTTGATGAAATCGGTGTGAATGTGAGTTCCGATTCGAGGCGCCGGCTGAATCTGGTCCGGCTCCAGGTCAATCACCTCTTCCACTGAATCAGCCAATGCGCCAATCACCGTTGCTTCGTCGTCCAGCACAACCTCGACAACCACGATGCAGGTTTTGCGCGTGCTCTCCGTCTTCGACATCTCAAAGCAGAGACGCAGATCGACCACCGGGACAACACTCCCCCGAAGGTTGATCACCCCGCTCATGAACGGCGGAGTTCGCGGAATCGCCGTGATGGTCGTCAAATCCAGCACCTCGCGCACTTTCGCTACGTCTGTGGCGAAGATTTCGTTGCCCAGTTTAAAAGTCAGGTACTGCCGTGTCTCCGTGATTTCGGTTACGCTCATTGTCCAAACTCCTCTCCCTCGTTGAAGACAAGGCGCGAACCGCAAGGCCCGCGCCTATTCGTCAGTACCGCTCGAACTCCCCATCGAGTTCGTCGTGCTTATCCTTGAGCCGCAGAGACACGCCGGCCTTTGTCGCAGGCTTCGCCGCAGTGACATGGCTGCTCCCTCTCGCGCTCATTGCCGGAATGGCTTGCGCGCGCCGGGCAGCCTTCGCACCGGATCCGGCTCGACCCGACACGTTCTCCTCTTCTCCGGTCTTGAAGAAGGCAAGGGCGCCCACCAATTGCTCCGACTGGCCCGTCAACTCTTCGGTGGTCGACGCCATCTCTTCCGACGCCGACGCATTCTGTTGGATCACCTGCTCCAATTGCTGCAACGCCTTGTTGATCTGTTCGGCTCCGGTATCCTGCTCCTTGCTGGCAGCCGAGATCTCCTGCACCAGTTCTGCCGTGCGCTGAATGTCCGGAACGACCTTCTCCAGCATTTCCCCCGACTTCTCCGACACACGGAGCGTGGTTGCAGACAGTTGGTTGATCTCTCCGGCC
This sequence comes from Occallatibacter sp., assembly GCA_035524195.1. GTDB lineage: Bacteria > Acidobacteriota > Terriglobia > Terriglobales > Acidobacteriaceae > Telmatobacter. The sequence continues at coordinate 19,696 of DATKPJ010000127.1, read as the reverse complement.
GCCTTCTGGCTGCGCTCTGCAAGCTTGCGCACTTCTGCAGCGACGACGGCGAAGCCCTTTCCATGCTCGCCCGCGCGCGCCGCCTCGATCGCCGCATTCAGGGCCAGCAGGTTGGTCTGGCGAGCGATCTCCTCAATAATCGAAATCTTGCTCGCAATTTCCTTCATCGCCGCAACTGCCTCCAGCACCGACTTGCCGCTCTCCTGCGCATCCTTCGACGACTTGTTGGCGATCTTGTCCGTCTGCTGCGCATTGTCTGCGTTCTGCTTGATGTTCGAAACCATCTGCTCCATCGACGAAGAAGCTTCTTCGGCTGCTGCAGCCTGGGCGCTTGCACCTTTTGAAACTTGGATCGACGCAGTCGAGATCGACTGGCTGGCCGCCGCCACTTCCCCGGCAATCGAGCGAATCTCCGAAACCGTCCGCGTCAGTCCACTCACCATCGAAGCCAGCGCCTGCATCAGCTTGTCTTCGGGAGAACGCTCCCGCAGTTCGACTGTGAGATTCCCATTCGCAATCTCCTCCGCGGCGTCCGTGATCTGGTTCATCGCCGCGATCAGAGAATTGAGGTTGTTCTTGATCTGATTGAAGTCGCCGTTATAGGAGTCGGTGATTTGAGCGGGAATGTCGCCCCTGCTGATCAATTCAACGTAGCGGGCAGAGACATTCAACGGCCCGATGACCGCGTCCAGCACATCATTTACTCCATCCACAATTCCGGCGTACGCTCCCTGAAACTGGTCTGCCTTGCCGCGTTCCGAAAGGCGGCCGTCCTTCGACGCCTCGGTCAGGCGCACGAGTTCCTTCTGCAGACTCTGCAGCACGAGCGCCACGTTGTTGACGGCAACCTTCATCTTCTCGTGGTCGCCTTTATACGTTTGCACAATCAGCTCATCGATCTTGCCCGCAGAGATCTGCGCCAGGATGCGATTGCCTTCGCCGATGGGAAGAAGAATCGCGTCCAGCATCGAATTTACGCCATGCAGAATCTCCGCGTAGGCGCCCTGAAACTGATCCTTGCGCCCGCGTTCGCTCAACTGCCCCTCGTTCGAAGCGGCAATCAGGCGGGCCATCTCCTTTTGCAGCCCCTGCAGCACAAACGCCACATTGTTCACCGCAACTTTCATCTTTTCGTGGTCGCCCTTATACGTCTGCGTAATCAGCTCATCGATCTCGCCCGCGGAGATCTGCGCCAACACCCGGTTGCCCTCCGCAATCGGCAGCAGAACCGCGTCGAGAATGGAGTTGACCGCACGCACGAGATCGGCATATGCGCCCTGAGTCAACTCAGGACGTCCGCGTTCGCCGAGTTGCCCTTCTTCGGCTGCGCGTGTCAACCGCACAAACATTGCTTCCAGTTGTTGCAGGACCTGGGCCACATTATTCACGGCAGTCTTCATCTTTTCGTGGTCGCCCTTATACGTCTGCGTAATCAGCTCATCGATCTTGCCCGCGGAGATCTGCGCCAACACCCGGTTGCCTTCGGCGATGGGCAGGAGAATCGCGTCCAGCATCTCGTTCACTGCTTCAACGGTCTCGCGTTGCACACCGCTGAAGAGGCTGGCGTTGCCACGCTCCGACAGGCGGCCTTCCTTTGATGCATCCACGAGCCGCATGATCTCCTGCAGCAGACTCATCGAATCCTCATCAGCCAATGCCTGCTCGCTTCTCGGCTTGCCGTGTGTTCCATGGCTATGTCCGTTTAATCCGTTGCCTGAGCCGTTCACCTTCCGGCTTTCACTCACCAAACTCGTCGGCATAAAGCCCGCTCCTTTAATTGCTTCCCTTCGTTCTCGCCCAGATCCCTCACCGACCCGCTCTTTCCGGATAAGCAAGAAAAGGAAGGAGACCGAGATGCAGCATGTTCGCACTTCGTTTCAAAATCGCTGTCGCATTCCCCAGACACCAAGTGGGCATGCACCCTGCTCATTGCGGGATTGGATTCCCGCGCAGATTCTTTGCCGGCCCAACTGGGTGCCCTCGCGGCCCGCGCAGCGTCGCGCGTTCCACCTCTTTGAACATTCGTTCGCTGTCAAGAATCAGCGCTACGCTTCCATTGCCCAGAATCGTCGCCCCCGACACTGCCTGCACATTGCGATAGAAACGCCCCAGGCTCTTGATCACCGACTGGCAGTTCCCCAGCACCTGGTCGACTGCCAGGCCAAATCGGCCGTTTTCGGTCTCCACCACCATGATTTGCTCGATCTGAGGAGGCTCTCCGGAGATCTTGAAATGCTGCCGCAGCGAAATGTACGGGATCAGTTTCCCGCGCAGATTCACCACCTGTTTGCCGTTGGCCCGCGCAATATCCTCACGCGTCAGTTCAATGCATTCGAGAGTGTTCGCCAGCGGCAGCACAAACCGCGCATCTCCCACGCTCACCAGCAGCCCGTCGATGATGGCGAGAGTCAGAGGAAGGCGCAGCATCACGCTGGTTCCGGCACCGGCCTTGCTGCTTACTTCAACCGTCCCCCGCAGACTCTCTACGCGCTGGCGTACCACGTCCATCCCCACGCCTCTGCCCGATACATCCGTCACCTGTTTCGCGGTCGAGAAGCCCGGCTGAAAGATCAGCGCGTTTACTTCGGCATCGCTCAGGCGTGCATCGCGCCCGATCAGTCCTCGATCGACCGCGCGTTCTCGCACCGCGTCGGCGTCGATGCCGGCGCCGTCGTCGCTGATACCGATCAACACACTCGCCCCCGCATGCCGCGCAGACAGGTGTATCCTCGCCGGCGATTGCTTGCCGCTCGATGCACGCACTTCGCGCGTTTCGATGCCGTGATCCATGCTGTTGCGGATCAGGTGCATCAGTGGATCGCCCAGTTGCTCGATGACCGTCTTGTCAAGCTCCGTCTCGGTGCCTTCAAGAGTCAGTTCCACATCCTTGCCGAGATCGCGCGCCAGGTCATGTACCAGCCGCCGAAACTTCTCAAATGTCCCGCGGATCGGAATCATGCGGATGTTCATCGAGTTCTCGCGCAGGGCCGCAGTCAACCGCTCGACTTCTTCTGAAACCTCTACGACCTCCGCATCGTCGCGTTGCGCCGCCAATTCACTCAGTCGCGCTTGCACTGTAACCAGTTCGCCCACCAGGTTCACAAGCTGATCCAGCTTGCCGACGGGCACGCGCAGGCTCGTTGCCATCTCGCCATGGTCATGGACGCGCCGATCGGCCGGCCCCGTCCGCCGGTCCGTATTCGCCTCCTTCGCCGCACCGAGCCCCGCACAAGTCTCACCAACCTTTTCTGAATCCGGAGGTGCCTCAGAAAGCGCATCGCCCTCAGCCACGGCCGGATCAATCACCAGTTCGCAGCTGCCCTCGACAAAGATGAACACATCGCGAATTGCATCGCGGCTCACAGCCGTGTTCAGCACCGCATCCCAGGCCACATAGCATCGCTCGGGGTCGATCTCCTTGAGCGACGGAATCCCGGCCGTGCATGCCCGCACCGACATCCTGCCGAGGTGTTTCAGTTCTTGCAGCAGCAGCAAAGGGTTGGCGCCGTTCTTCAGGAATTCCGGCCCGGGCACAAAATGAATCCGCCATTCCCGCAACGGCTCTGATCCCAGTCCAGGCTCCGCGGCTTTTCCTGTCTTTGCGACCTCGGCTTTCTCCTCAGGTTCCTGAACGACTGCGATGCCCGCCCATTTCCGCACCTTGTCCAGGATCTCCTCGCGGACCGGGCTCTCCGCTGTTGCGTCTCCTTCGAGCATGCCGCGGATCTGATCTACGGCCGCAAGCGTCAAATCAATGAGCTCCGCATTCACCTGGAGCCGTCCTGCGCGCACCAGGTCGAAAGCCGTCTCGAGATCATGGGTAAACGCTGCCAGCCGCTCAAAGCCGAACATCGCACCCGAGCCTTTGATGGTGTGCAAGGCGCGGAACACCTTCCCCACCAGTTCGCCGTTTTCACCGAATTCGCTCAGTTCCAGCAACGCCGATTCGAGATCCACCAGGATCTCGCGTGCCTCCTCGCGGAAGGTTTGTTTGAATTGTTCCGAATCGATCGAGATCGTCTGCCGCATTAAGCGCCCTCTCCCGTCAACCTCTGCCAGGGAATGGCTTCAAATCCTGCATCACAAAAAGACGCGGTTAACGCCTCCGGGACCGGCCCGGCCAACTCCACCTTCATACCCTTCGCCCCCGCATCGCGAGCCGCCGCCCACAACAACTCCATCGCCGTCACGTCCAGGCTGCCAGCATCCTCAAGCGAGACCAACAGTTCCCCGCCGCGTTCAAGAGCCTGCAGCAGTCGCTCTTTCAGTTCCGCAGCGTCGTCAATATCGATCTCTCCTTCAAGGCGGATCAAATTTGCGTCTTCAGTTGGCGGCAGAGCGATTCCCACGGCAACCTCCTTTCGATGAGCTGAATTCGAGCGGCTAAGCCGCTGTGATTCCGGCATACCTATGTGTCATCGGCGACCTCCCTGCAGTTCATGAGTGATATGCGGAGTTGTGCAGATTGGAAATCATTAAAAAATGCGGCGCATCCCGGCTCATCCCGCAGCCACCAGGAGCACTGCCCTGGACGTCTCAAAACAACTCGATTGCTGGGCGGCACGGATCGTCGCTCGGCGCTTCTCCGGCAACGGCAAGGTGTGTCTTTGTCTGGCTGGCCATTCGATACGTTCCCAGATGCGCCGCGAGCAACTTCGCAAACGTTACGTCCATCGCCCCATCCCAATCTGGATCAAGCAGCTTTTCAGTCAGTCCCAGCAGGTGATCCCGCATCTCAACGAGAGACTCCTGCACCTGCTCCATCCGTTGCTTCATCACATCCTGGAACTGAATATGTCCCAGGGCCTGCATGAGACGCTCGATGCTCTCCTCGTAGCTGGCGTCTACTTCAGAAATCACGCTCAACAGCAACTCGCCGTTTTTTGAGAACTCCTGCTGCATCTCCGCCAGCCCTTCCACAAGGTGCCGCATTCCGTCGTTCGCTTCGTGGCATTCGAGCGAGGCCCGGGCTTGGTCCATCTCCCCATCTACCCTTTTGCAGGTTGCGCGGATATTCTCGTCAATGTTCGCAGCAGCCTGCGCAGCATGCACTGAGAGCTTTCTCACTTCGTACGCGACCACCCCAAAGCCGCGTCCTGCCTTTCCTGCACGAGCTGCCTCAATTTCGGCGTTCAGAGCCAGCAGGCTGGTCTGCTGGGCAATCGAGGTGATCAGCTTGGTGAGCGGCATCAACGCCCCCACTTCCCCGGCCAGCCGCTCGATTCGCGCAAAGCTTGTGCGCATCTCAAGTCTCTGTTCCTCCAGTTGGACCTCGAGGGCGCCGATCACTTCGCGGCTCCTCTCAACCCGTCGATGCGTGTTCTCCGTGAGCGCCTTCCCACTCTGAATGGAACGATGAATGTGTTCGCGTTTCTTCCGAGCCTGCGCATTCAAAAGCCCAATCTGCTCGATCACCGTTGTGACCTCGCGCTCTGACTCAGCCAGCGAATCGCCGATGTGGTCGTGCATCACGTCAATAAAAGCTTCCGAATCGGCAAGTTCGTCCCGCATATCTCCGAAGGCCGATAGTTGATGCGAGACCTCCCTGAAGTTCATCCCGCCGAATGCCCACATCTCTGCAACTGCGCGGCGCGCCGAAGTCCAGTGCCACCACTTGAACGCGCATCCCGGCAGCACAACAAAGATCAACAGAAGTTCCCCAATCCGGAGTCGGTAAAGCATCACGTCCGGGCCCATGCACTTCCAAACCAAAAGGCAAAGCACGATCAGCAGGACGATGCGGATCATCGACTCCCCGATTAAGCGATGCCGGATGCGGCGCAGACGCATTTCACCCTGCCGAGTCGCCTCATCCACGCTGTCTCCTCTCAGCTTGCTGTCCTCCTGGAACGCTTCCGGCGCATGTAGTGATGTGGTTGCCACGACCCTATGCCCCCGGAAGTACTTTCCTGATCACAGCCGTCAGGTCGGTGCCGGACACTGGTTTCACCAGCCAGCCTGTCGCTCCCGCACGTTTGCCCTCTTCCCGTTTGGCGCTCTCGCTTTCGGTTGTGAGTGTCAGGATGGGAACAAATCGCAATCCCGGCATGGCGCGAACACTTCGAATCAGGTCCATGCCACCCATCACCGGCATGTTGATGTCCGTCAGAATCAGGTTCGGCTTCAGGCCTCCCTGCAGCTTGGCCAGCGCTGTCTTGCCGTTATCCGCCGTCTCTACGTCGAAACCGCTCATGGCGAGGGCCGTCTTCAGGCTCAAAACCACCGTCGACGAATCATCGACCACCAGAATCGTCTTCGTCATTGAAGCTCCTCGGGAACCAGGAACGCGCGCGTCCCGGCCTTTTCGACTCCCACCCTTCCTGGTCGGCAGAATTACACCAATCTCTGATTCCTTCATCGGCCAGAATCCCGGCAAGATGAGGGCCGGTCGCTCCTTCCATCCAGGCCTCGGATAAGCGGCTCCGCCCCTTCGAGCAACTACACCGGCAATCCGATTTCCAGCCTTGCATCTCAGAGCGCCCAACGATGCACCGGCCGAAAATGATAAGCTCACTCTTGCGGGAGCAAATGCCGCCTTCCCCTGATCTTCGCGGCAGGCGTTTTTGCTGGCCGCGCTTCCACATCCGAATTTTTCTTGAACGTCAACTTCGTTGAGAACCGACGTTGGCTCCGCCAGCTTCGCAAAACGCAGCAGACTTCTTCGGGCAGGGGCAAGGCTAAGGACGATCCAGCACACGCGCCGGCGTCAAGTCACGCGATGGCACCCGAACCTTCGGCCGCTGCACATTCCCATAGGCAGTTTCATGCCATCCGACGATGGCGATGAGGCAATCGATGTCTTTCGCAGCGACGCAGACAACGGTCGAGGGAACGCTGCCCATCAGCTGGAGCGGACACGAAATGGCACTGGGTGCATTGAATTTCTTCGCGCATCTCACCCGCTTGCCCGCACACAACCCCGCGCCCCTTCCCGCCCTTTTTCACGCGCTGCTTTCAGCACTCCTTATTGACCAACCGCCAACGAGCCTCTTTGCTCCCGAAGCCACACCGGCACACTACATCTTCGATCTCTCCATGCTCGTCCTTGCTATCTGCACGGCAATCTTCCTCGTTGTCGCCGGATTGCTCGCTTACGCCCTCGTCCGCTTCCGCCACCGCCGCGGCTTTACCGTGCGCGAGCCTGCGCAGATTTATGGCAGCACCCAGGTAGAACTTTCCTGGACCGTCATCCCCATCCTTATCGTCGTCGTCCTGTTCCTTGCCACCGCGCGTGTCATCTTCGTCACTGAGAATGCGCCTCATCCCAGCAACGCCCTCAATGTCGTCGTCATCGGCCATCAATACTGGTGGGAGTATCGATATCCCAAGCTCGGCATCGTCACCGCCAACGAGTTGCACGTCCCGGTCAGTGACCCGCACCATACCCGGCCCACCTATCTCACCATGTCTTCTGCCGACACCGACCATAGCTTTTGGGTTCCGCGTCTCGCTGGAAAAATGGACGTCATTCCCAACAAAGTCAATGTCATGTGGATAGATCCTGAAAAGGCTGGCCTCTTCCTCGGCCAGTGCGCGCAATACTGCGGCGTGGAGCACGCCAAAATGCTCATTCGCGTTTACGCCGACGCGCCTGCCGATTTCGCCAAATGGGCCGCTGAACAAGCCAGGCCTGCCGTGCAGGATCCTTCCGCTGCAGAAGGAAGAGCCGTCTTTGAGCGCAACGCCTGCATCAATTGCCACACGATCTCCGGCACCCTCGCCCACGGCACCTTTGGCCCGAACTTGTCGCACCTTGCCAGCCGCGACACCATCGCATCCGGCTCCGTTCCGCTGAACCCTGCCAACCTGCGAGCTTTCATCGATGACCCCGCGCACTTCAAACCCGGCGTGCTCATGCCCGCCATGCATTTAAACCAGCACGACCTCGACGCTGTCACCAAATACCTCATGACGCTTCACTAACCATCTCGACGAGGCACCTATGGCGACTCAAACACAACCTCCTGCCGGCACCGGAACCGCACCGGCCCTTCAGCGCCACCGCGGATTCTTCGAAGTGATGCAGGATTGGATCACTACAGTCGACCACAAGAAGATCGGCATCATGTACATCACATATGCCCTCATCTTTCTTCTCGTCGCGGGAGTTGAGGCGCTCCTGATTCGCATCCAGCTCGCCGTTCCCAACAACACCTTCGTCTCGCCTGAAGTCTTTAATCGCCTGTTCACAATGCACGGCACCACCATGGTCTTTTTTGTCGGCATGCCCATCCTCTTCGGCTTCGGCAACTATCTTGTCCCCCTCATGGTGGGGGCGCGTGACATGGCCTTTCCCCGCCTCAATGCATTCAGCTTCTGGATCTCTGCCTTCGGCGGGATGCTTCTCTACTTCAGTTACTTCGCCGGCAGCGGCCTTTACGGCGCCGGCACCGCACCCGACGTCGGCTGGTTCGCCTACGCGCCTCTCACCGCTCGCGTCTTTTCACCCGGCCACTCCACCGATTACTGGACCTTCAGCATCTTCCTCAGCGGCATCGGCAGCATCGGCACGGCACTCAACATCGTCGCCACCACGCTCTGCATGCGCTGCCCGGGTATGAAGCTCAACCGCATGCCGCTCCTTGTGTGGCTCTATCTGGTCACCTCCGGCCTTGTCTTTGTCACCATCAGCCCGCTCACAGCCGCGCAGATCATGCTCTGCATCGACCGCTACCTTGGCGGCCACTTCTTCGACACCCAGGCCGGAGGCTCCGCCGTTTTGTGGATGCACTTCTTCTGGATCTTCGGTCACCCCGAGGTCTATATCCTCGTCCTGCCCGCCTTCGCTTTCGCCAACGAGATCATTCCCGTCTTTTCGCGAAAGGCTATCTTCGGGTATCCCGCAATGGTCGCGGCCACTGTAGGAATCGGGTTCATCAGCCTCAGTGTCTGGGCCCATCACATGTTCACCGTCGGCATGGGACCCGGCCCCAACGCCTTCTTCACCTTCTCCACCATGGTCATCGCCGTCCCCACCGGCATCAAGATCTTCAACTGGCTGGCGACGCTCTGGGGCGGAAACATCCATTTCACCGTCCCCATGATGTTTTCCATCGCGTTCCTCTTTCAGTTCCTCATCGCCGGCCTCACCGGCATCATCCTTTCCGTTTCACCCTTTGACTGGCAGCTGGGCAACTCGTATTTCGTCGTTGCCCATTTCCACTACGTGCTGGTCGGCGCCATCCTGTTCATGATCTTTGCCGCCTTCTACTACTGGTATCCCAAGATGTCCGGCCGCATGCTCAGCAACGCGCTCGGCAAATGGCATTTCTGGCTCTTTTTCATCGGCTTCCATCTCACCTTCGACTTCATGCACGTCCCCGGCCTGATGGGCATGCCACGGCGCATCTACACCTACGAAGCTGATCGAGGCTGGGGCTTCTGGAACCTGATCGTCTCCAGCGGCGCCATCTTCCAGGCCGTCGCCGTACTCATCTTTGCGTACAATCTCGTTGTCTCCTACTTCAAAGGCGAAACCGCCGGTCCCGACCCATGGGATGCATGGACCCTGGAGTGGTCCACCAGTTCGCCGCCGCCCAGCTACAACTTCGCCGTCATCCCCACCGTTGAAAGCCGTCGGCCCCTGTGGGATCTCAAACACCCTGAAGAGCCGGATTCGCAATATGAATAATCCCCGCAGACCGCAGGATCAACCGCCCAGAGGAGCCTCCCGATGAGCACAGCCGTCGCAGTCCCCCATCAGCCCGTCGAAGGATGGCATGAACCCTCGCGCGGCGTTGTCGGCATGGTCTGCCTCATCATCGCCGAATCCGCCATCTTCGTCATTTTCGTCGTCGCGTATCTCTACTACATCGGCAAAAGCCTCACCGGCCCTTATCCGCATGACGTCCTCGAATTGCCGATCTTCGCCACAGTCTGTCTGCTCTCCAGCAGCGTCACCGTTCACTTCGCCGTTCACGAACTGCGCGCCGCACGCGTCGCACGGAGCGCCTGGTGGCTGGCTACAACCGTTCTCCTCGGCAGCATCTTCATCGGGTTCACCGCGATGGAGTGGTACCAACTCATCTACCACGACGGCCTTACCATCCGCACCAACCTCTTCGGAACCACTTTCTACTCTCTCGTTGGCCTGCATGCATCGCACGTCATCGTCGGATTGATCATGCTTGGCCTCACTCTCATCTTTGCCATCGCCGGCAAAGTCACTCAGCAACACGCCGAGCGTCTCGAAGTTCTTTCCCTTTACTGGCATTTCGTCGATGCAGTGTGGGTCGTCGTCTTCACCGTCGTGTATATCGTCGGCCGCTAACACGGTCGAGAAGGTCAAGACCGGAATACGAATCTCCGCCAACGAGGAAGCTTATGCAACATGAAAGCGAGATCGGCCGGCAACTCGTTCACATGCCGAGTTCCACCGCATGGCCCTTTGCCCTGGCTCTCGGCGCCACGCTCATCGTCGCGGGGCTCGTCACCAGCCCGGCGGTTAGCGTGCTCGGCTTCATCCTCTTTGTCGCTTCCGTCGTAGGATGGTTCCGCGCCGTGCTGCCTTCTGAAGCGCATGAAATGGTTCCGGCTCCTGAAGAGCCGATTCAAATCGCCAGCGCCCGGCGCTCCATTCAGCGCCTTCCAGTCAGCCCCATGCACCGCAAAATGATTCCTGTCGAGACCTTCCAGTTCACCACCGGACTGAGGGGAGGAATCGCCGGCGGCATTGCCATGATCGTCCCCGCGACCGCATTCAGCCTGATCAAGTACCACAGCCTCTGGTACGCGGTAAACCTGATGGCCGCTGGCGGCTTCGTCAGCTGGGCCGGCTCGAGCAACGCCTTCCTGGCGGAATTTCACTGGCAGGGCTTTCTCGCCGCACTCGCCATTCACACCGTCTCTTCTCTTCTCGTTGGTCTCCTCTACGGCGCCATGCTGCCCATGTTTCCGCGCTGGCCCATTCTCACAGCGGGCTTCATCGCTCCGCTTCTCTGGACCGGGCTTCTGGCGTCCGTCCTCAACGTCGTCAGCCCCATCCTCAACGAGCGCATTGACTGGTACTGGTTTGTGCCCTCGCAAATCGCATTCGGCCTCGTTTGCGGCTTCGTCGTCAATCTCCAGGCAAAGGTGCGCACCCCGCAATTCCAGGCTCTGCCCTTCGCCGTGCGCGCCGGAGTTGAAGTCAGCAACATCGACGATCCCGAAGAATTCGAAAAGGATGGACGGGAATGAGGTCCAGTCTCTCCATCGCATCCCTCCTCGCCGCAAGCGCTCTCTTCGCCTGCGTCGGTTGCAATCGGATGCCGGGATATCCCAAGCCGGGCTCCGAAATTGCGCGCCCGGATGATGTCGTCGATTTTCACACGCTCTACAGCCAGAACTGCTCAGCATGCCACGGCGCAAATGGACTTAAAGGCGCGGCGATTCCCCTCGACAACCCTGCCTATCTCGCTATTGCGGGCGAAAACAATCTGCACACCATAACCGCCAACGGTGTCAAAGGCTCGCTCATGCCTGCTTTTGCCCGCAGTGCCGGAGGCATGTTGACCGATCGGCAAATTGAAGCCCTTGTCCAGGGCATGCTGCACGAGTGGGCACGGCCCGCTGCGTTCACCGCCATCACTCTGCCGCCCTACGCCGCCAACACGCAGCCCAACGCGATCGACGGTCAAAAGACCTTCGTCACAGCCTGCGCCCGATGCCACGGGGAAGACGGCCGCGGACTTCCGTCCGCAAACGGAGTTCTCCAGCCCAAGGGTGCCACGCCCTTCTCCATCGTCGACCCCGATTACTTGTCGCTGATCAGCGACCAGGGACTCCGCAGCATCATTGTCGCCGGGCACACTGACCCGCAAACTCCCGACTGGCGTTCGTACATTGCTGGCCGCGCGCTCACACCTCAGCAGATTACCGACATCGTCGCCTGGATCGCCGGACATCGGCCTCCGCCGCCATCGCCACAGATCGCCAACCCGCATGCCTTACCCGGTCCCGCGAAGCTGCCAGGACCGGCCTCCAATTCCAGGGTCAAGGAGAAGAGATGAATTCACCCGGTGACCATGGCCAGCCGGCGCCTGCACCCCAACCGCAAGCTCCTGCTGCGGCTCACAACCAGAAATCCGATATGCATTCGCGACGCGCATTTCTCTTCAAGATCTCGCTCCTGCTCAACGGCGCCGTTGGCCTGGTGCTTGCCGTGCCCATCTTCGGCTATCTCTTCGGCCCTGCTTTCAAAAAGGGTTCGAGCTACAAGTCGTGGATTTCGCTTGGTCCGATCACCGATTTTCCCGAAGGAGAAACGCGTCTTGCCGATTTCCGCAATCCAGTAACTTCGCCATCCGATGGCGCCACCGCCAATGTCGCCTGCTGGGTCCGTCACATCCAGGCGAACCAGTTCCAGGTATTCGCTATCAACTGCGCGCACCTCAATTGCCCCGTCCGCTGGTTTCCGCAATCCCACCTCTTCATGTGCCCCTGTCACGGCGGCGTCTATTACGAAGACGGCTCTCGTGCCTCTGGGCCGCCTCCGCGAGGCCTGTTCGAATACAACTACTCCATCTCCGGCAACAACCTGATGATCGATGCCGGCCAGATGCCCACGCTCTCCAACCAAGCCTGCAATCAAAAACCCGTTGTGCAGATTGAGAGCCTTCCCGCGACGGCCTCTGAATCCAACCCCGACGCGAGGTCCACATCATGGCCGGCCTGACACAGCGCGTCGTCTCCTCCGCCCGCCGCACTTACGAGTGGTTCGAGCATCGCCTCGGGCTGGAAAAGCCGTTGCTCGAAGCCGCGGCCCATCCCACTCCCCCGGCGAGCGCCAGTTGGTGGTACGTCTTCGGCAGCGCCGCCACCGTGTTGCTCATCCTTCAAGTCGTCACCGGCATTCTCCTCGGCCTCGTCTACACTCCCTCCGCCGGAGAAGCATGGGCCAGCCTCCAGTTTCTCAATCACAACATCACTCTCGGCTGGTTCCTGCGCGCCATTCACGGCTGGGGCTCCGATTTCATGATCGCCATCGTCCTCATCCACATGATGCAGGTCTTCGTCTTCGGCGCTTACAAATTCCCCCGCGAACTCACCTGGATCCTCGGCGTCTTTCTCCTGCTTTTCACGCTCGCAATGGCATTCACTGGCCAGGTGTTGCGCTTTGATCAGGACGCCTACTGGGGCCTCGGCATTGGTGCTTCCATCGTTGGCCGCGTTCCCTGGATCGGCGGCAACCTCGTCCACTGGATGCTCGGCGGTCCCATCATCGGCGGACAAACCTTGTCCCGCTTCTTCGATCTCCATGTGTTCATCATTCCGGGCCTGCTTATCGCCTTCGCTGCCCTCCACATCTGGATGGTTCTTCGTCTCGGCGTCAACGAGTGGCCCATGCCCGGCCGCATCGTCAGCAAGCTCACCTACGAGCGCGAATATCACGAAATGACCTCCAGGGAAGGCGTGCCCTTCGTTCCCGACGCAGCATGGAAAGATGCCGTCTTTGCCGCCGCCATCCTTCTCGCCGTCATCGCCTGCGCCCTTCTCTTCGGACCCTTCGGCCCCACAGGACAACCCGATCCAACCATCATCCAGACCGTCCCCAAGCCCGACTTTCCGTTCCTCTGGATCTATGCCGTCCTCGCCTACCTTCCGGAGAATCTCGAAACGCCGGCTATCTTCGTCGCTCCCGTCCTCATCATCGGCTCCATGCTTCTGCTGCCTCTCGTAGCGGGAGAAGGCGAAAAACACTGGTCCCGCCGTCCCGTTGCCGTGCTCATGCTCACCGTCATCGCCGTCGCGCTCGGCATCTTTACTCAACTCGGTACCTACACGCCGTGGAGCCCCAAGATGGATGCCTGGTCCGCTGACCCGGTTCCCGTCGACTACCTGCGGCATCGATCACCGCTTGAACGCCAGGGCGCCCTCGTTCTCCAGTACAAGCAGTGCCGCAATTGCCACGCCCTCGACCATCGGGGAGGAGAACGCGGCCCCGCACTCGACTCCATCGCGACCCGCATGACCGAAGACCAGATGACCCGACAGGTTTTGCAGGGCGGCGGCAATATGCCCGCTTACGGCAACGCCCTCAGCCCAGCCGAAACCACAGCTCTCGTCAGTTTCCTCAAGACCCTTCGGGGCCACAACCTCGCTCCTGCCATCGACGCCTCGCGTACGCTCACCCAGCAGGAACCATTGCCCGTCGAATCGCATCCTCTACAGACTGTTCGCTAAATCATGTCTCCCGCAATGCAATCCGTGTTCGATGATTGGTCGCTGCCGGTCTGGCTCACACTGTCCGTTCTGCTCACCGCCGCCGTCTACCTTCGTGGATGGTTCGCATTGCGCAGGACACGCCGCGAGCAGTTCTCCGGCTGGCGCTTGGCATCATTCATAGCCGGTCTTGCCAGCCTCTGGCTTTCCATCGGATCGCCGCTCGACGCCTTCGCCGACGTGCTGCTCAGCGCCCACATGGTGGAGCACCTCATCCTCATGTCCCTGGTCCCGCCGCTCGTCCTGCTCGGACTTCCTCTCGTCCCGTTGCTCCGCGGTCTGCCCAAAGCCCTCCGCAAAGGCGTCGCCGGCCCACTGCTTCGTCTGAGACCTCTGCGCCGCTTCGCGCACTGGATCACCACGCCCCTGGTCGCCTGGATTGCCATGAACTTCTCTTTCCTCGTTTGGCATACTCCTGCCGCCTACGACTTCGCGCTCGAACATGAGAACTGGCACGACTTCGAACATGTCTGCTTCCTCTTCACATCCCTTCTCTTCTGGAATTGCCTCATTCGCCCCTGGCCCGCAAGGCCCCGACCCCAATCCTGGACCATCCTGCTCTACCTCATCTCCGCTGACGTGGTGAACTCGATCCTGTCGGCCTTTCTTGCATTCTGCGGTCGGACAGTCTATCCGTTTTATGTGAACAACCCCAATCCTTTCGGGATTGCTCCCCTGCCCGACCAGGTTCTTGGTGCCGTGCTCATGTGGGTCTTTGGGTCCACCGCCTTTCTCATCCCCGCAGCGGCCATTACCTTCCGGCTGCTCCAGCCCGCGCACAACGGAGCCGCATACACTCGTGCCTGAGCTCTCCACAAACCCACCTCCTCCCTTGCAAAATCTTGCCCAAATCTGATAACTAATCCTTTAGTTGTTCGTCCAACTCTTGAAAGCCGGCAAAAATCGTCCGGCCTTCAGTACGCGGAATCAATTACTTAGCTATGCCACCTAAAAAGTCCAATACGCTCACCGAGGCCGAGTTAAGGCTCATGAAGATCCTCTGGCGCCGAGGCGAATCCGCTGTCACCGACCTCGTCGCCGATCTGCCGGAAGGCGAAACCCTCGCCTATAACTCCGTCCTCACCACGATTCGAATCTTGGAACAGAAAGGTTACGTCGAGCACCGCCAGGAGGGCCGCGCTTTCGTTTACCGGCCCTGCATCGCCGAGCAGGAAGCCAGCCGCTCTGAAGTCCGTCACGTGCTGGGACGTTTCTTTGGCAACTCCCGCGAGCGTCTGTTGCTCTCACTATTGGGGGACGAAGAAATCTCGCCTGAAGAACTGCACCGGTTGAAGGACGCCATCAAGAACGCCGCTCCCGATGACCTGAATCCTCACGACGAGAGAGAGCGATAAACCATGGACCTGATCTCGATTTTCGAAGCGTTTCGCGCTGCCTCTCAGGTCGCGGCGCCTGTCGTCGTCACCGCCCTGTGGCAAGGTGCTGTCGTTGCCGCGGGTCTCGCCGTTTGCCTCCGCATCGCTCCGCGCATGTCGGCGACGCACCGCTTCACTCTTTGGAGTTCGGGGTTCATCACTCTCGTTTGTCTTCCCGTTCTGCCCTTGCTTTCTCGTTTCGTCTCGGCTCCCACGGTTGCGTCTTCTTCCAGCCTGGGCGCCGCGCTGCCTTCGCCTTGGTTCCAACTTGACATTCGCTGGGCCATCGCCATCACCGCTCTGTGGGCAGCTGGGACGATCCTTCGGGCCGCCGACCTCTTCGTTCACTCCATCCGTTTGTTCGGCCTTTGGAAAAGCGCCACCCCGATTGACTGGAGCGCCTGCTCGATTCCCGCGCCCGCGTCCCTCTCCCGCATCGGCGGCCGCCGTCCGGTCGAAATCTGCACCACCGCCCATTTGGACCGCCCCAGCGTCATCGGTTTCTTTGCGCCGCGCATCCTCATCCCCGCCTGGCTCCTCGACCGCCTCACACCTTCCGAACTTCAGCAGATCGTGCTCCATGAAGCCGAGCACTTGCATCGCCGTGATGACTGGACGAACCTCGTCCAAAAATTTGGCCTCATTCTTTTCCCCTTGAACCCGGCGCTCTTGTGGATCGAGCACCGGCTCTGCCGCGAGCGCGAAATGGCCTGCGACGAAGCCGTAATCCGCGCCACACGTGCTCCCCGCGCTTATGCGGCATGCCTCACCAGCCTCGCGGAGCGCGGACTCCGCCGCCGCGCCGAAGCGTTATCACTTGGTGCCTGGCAGCGCCGTGCCGAGCTCGTCAGCCGCGTGCACAGCATCCTTTCGCACCCTCGCGCTTTGAGCCCGTTGGCCACTCGCGCCCTGTTGGGAACCCTCGGCTGCGGTCTTATCGCCGGTTCGATCGAACTCGCGCGCTGCCCGCAATTCATCGCCTTCATTCCGCGGCATACCCAGTCGGCTCAGACCATCGCGCGGGAGAACGCTCAAACCAACTCACCGCACGCGCTCAACGCTCTGTACGAGGAAACCCACACGGCCGCTTCATCGCACCGCGCACCACGTCTCCATGCCCGGAATGCGATCCCTCATCTGCCCGCAACGCCGCGTGAAGATTCCGCCCCACTTCAGGCTTCAATTCCGAACTCCGGCCTGCATGCATTGCCCGTTGTGGCTGAGATGAAAGAGCCTTCGTCGGGACGCAGCTCGCAATCTCCCAGGCAGGTAAACCTCCAGGCAGCCATGCCTGCCTCGAAAAAGCCGGCCCAGCCCCGGAACCAGCCTCAGGAGTGGATCGTCCTCACCACATGGGAGCAGGTTCAGACAAGTGCCCCCGCTTCGCAGGCTGACTCCGGCGACACCGCAACTTCAACCGCCGCGAAAGAAGCCGGCGACCAGAAAGACCCTTCAGGCAACAAAGCGTCCCGTCAGATCACGGTCACGCGCCTGATCTTCAGGGTGATTCCCATCCGTTCCATGTCTGACCAGCCGGACGCACCTCAAATCCGCGGCGGCTGGCTCGTGCTCCAACTTTAACGTTAACTTCAACCATCGAGAGGGAGTTATGTCCACATCAACTAATTCATTAGTCGCAAAGGCAAAACGGCTCGGCCTCCCCGCCGGCATCGCCGCGACTGTCGTCCTTGGCCTCACCCTTATGGTCGGCCACAAACCCGCCTTCGCTGCGAGCAACGGAGCCGCAGCAGCAGACACGCAAAACAATTCCGCCCTGATCTCGCTCGACGACGCTGTCGAAGCGCTCGCCGCCCGCGTTACCCCCGCGGTCGTCAACGTCTCGGTGACGTCGCGCATTACAGGCGACGACTCCGAATCCGACGACGAACAGGGATCGAATAATGGCCCTCAAAACGGCCAAAACGGCGTCCCTCCGGAGTTCCGCTGGTTCTTCGGCAACGGGTTCGGCCAGGGATTTGGCCAGGGCCAGGGAACGAACCCCTCACCTCAGATTGAGCGCGGCATCGGCAGCGGTGTCATCATCTCCCCTGATGGCTACATCCTCACCAACGATCACGTCGTCAACGGCGCGATGCAAATCAGGGTCACCATGCACGACCGTCGCGTCTTCCCGGCGAAACTGGTCGGTGTCGACAAGCTCAACGACCTCGCCGTCATCAAGATCGACGCCAATAATTTGCCCACCGTTCCCTGGGGCAACTCAACCGAACTCCATCCGGGACAGACCGTGCTCGCCTTCGGCAGTCCGTTCGGCTACTTCCAGTTCTCCGTCACCCGCGGCATCATCAGTGCGCTCAACCGCCCCAACCCTTACTCGAATAATGCTCGTAAGCCGGGCGACTTCATTCAGACCGACGCCGCCATCAATCCCGGTAACTCCGGCGGCCCGCTTGTCGATGCGCGCGGTCAGTTGATCGGTATCAACACCTTCATCATCACTGACAACGGCTCCTTTGCCGGCGCGGGCTTTGCCATCCCATCGCAGATCGCCGAAGCCTCTGCCAACTCGATCATCAAGACCGGCCACGTAGAACACGGCTATCTGGGAATCAGCATGAACGACGTCACCCCTGAGAACGCCAGCTTCTTCGATCTTCACGACGCCTCAGGCGCAATCGTCAGCCAGGTTGTGCCCGATTCGCCTGCTGCCGCCGCAGGCGTCAAGAGTGGCGATGTGCTGCGCGAATTGAATGGCAAGAAGATCGTCAACGGCAGCGCCTTGCAGGTCGCCGTCGAGCAGATCGCTCCCGGCAACAGCATCTCACTCGGAATTCTGCGCGATGGAAAACCCATGACTCTGGATATCAAAGTGGGCCAATTCCACGCCAAGAACGAAGTCGCAGCGAACAACGCAGGCGGGAATACACACGGAAAACTCGGCCTCACCGTCGACAACCTGACACCCGATGTTCGTTCGCAACTCAACGTGCCGTCCGATGTCAATGGCGCCGCTGTCGAGAGTGTTCGTCCAGCCAGCCCGGCAGATGATGCCGGCCTCGCTCCCGGCGACGTGATCCTCCAGGTCGACCACAAGCCCGTCACCAGCGCCGAAAACTTCGTCAGTCAAATCCACGCCGTGCCTCCGGACAAGGACATCCTGGTCCTCGTCTGGTCAAAGGGCGGAACATTCTTCCGCGTTCTGCATCCTCAAGAAACCAATCCGCAGAACGGCATGGAATAGCTCCAAACCGGGTCGCTGTCTCCTGAAAACGGGCAGCGGCCCGCCCATCTCTCAGGGTTCGGAACAAAACTCGACCTTCGCAACCTATCTTAACCGGCTTGCAAACTATGACTTAGCCGTCTCAACATTTTCGCGGGCCGATTAAATCGGACCAATTCAGTTGCATTTTCTCAATGACCCTGCGAAGATCAGTTCATGGAAGGTCGCCTCTGTTGTCGCCGCCGTTCGCCGCTTCGCGCGCACAGGTGACCTCGTTCTAACTTCCTTATAGTTTCTCCTAAGGTTTCTTGATTGCCCGCGATGCAGCGATAGCTGCCGCGGGTTTTTTGTTTTTCCAGCACAAAAAAGAGGTCGGAAATGGATCAGGCAGTTCAACCAAAGGAAACCAAGGCGCAACGCGCCGAGCGCCTCAAACGCGAGAAGAACCCATGGCAGGCATTTGACGAGGTGCGCGCCTTTGCACGTGCGGGCCGCTCCAGTGTCGTGCCCGAATGGGCTTCAACCTATTTCAAGTGGTGGGGCATCTACACGCAGGGCGATGGAGTGGGAGCCACCGGCGGCAAGGGTGGCGAAGGCATCTCCACCGACTACTTCATGATGCGCATCGGTATCCCCAACGGGATCCTTTCCGCCAGCCAGCTCCGCACGATCGGCGGAATCGCGCGGCGGCATGCACGCAACCTTGCCGACATCACGGTGCGCCAGAACATTCAGCTTCATTGGCTCACCATCGAATCGCTTCCCGAAATCGTCGACACCCTCGACTCCATTGGTCTTTCCCCCAAGGGCGCCTGCGGCGATGTTGTCCGCAACGTGACCGGCTGCCCCGTCGCCGGCGTCGACGCCGATGAAATCATCGATGCATCCACGCTCGTGCTTGAGGCGTCGCGATTACTGGCAGGAAATGCCGATTTTT
>DATKPJ010000126.1:0-6200 GCA_035524195.1 Occallatibacter sp. | reverse complement strand
TGAACTCTTGCCGCGTCGTTTCGTTTGTGGTCCTTCGGCAAATCATACGGCAAAGTCGGGCTCAAGCCTGGGTGGTAGCCCACCCTTTTGTTATCACTGATTTACGTCAGGAAGCCGGTCGACCACCCGGAACTTCGGCAGGGATTCTGGAGAGAAACCGGTGCCTGCGTATCGGCATTTCGCGGAGGAGATTGCTCTGAGATGACTCCCTTGCGGCGCTCAGGATGGCGGGCGTCACGAAGCCACGGAATAGAAATCCTCGATTTTGCCGCGATGTCCGTTATAGCTGGCATGCAGCAGGAGGCTGGCTGATGTGGGGGTCAGATCGATTCGGCCGTCGGTCATGATGGTTGGCTTGCTCATTTCAAGCAGGCCGACATCGGCCAGAAGCTTGATATCGCGATCGACCTGCGCATCGCGAGCGCCGGTGGCGGACATCAACTCGTTGAGATCACAGGTAAGAGGACGCGCAACGAGGTTGCCTTCTTCTGACCGCACTTTGGTCGACTTGACGCACACCGAGGTGAGGATGCGGACCTGCGATGGAGTGAGGCGGCTGAAGGTTTCAACCACGGCGGGCTCCACTTCATCTTTGCCCTGAACCGAGCAGCATGCGGCGAGAAGACCTGCCCATTGGTCCTGCAGCCAATCCTCCGCGGCGTTCGACCCGTTTTCAACGATGCGTAGAACGGCCCTTGGTTCGGCGCGAAACTTTTCGGCATCGGGCTCGGAAGCCAATCCCATCTCCGCTTTGAGGGCGATGTCGACGGCGTGCTGAATTCTGTAGTTGCTGAATTTTGTGCGGACCAACTGGTCGATCTCTTCGCCGGCTTTGGGGCAGATTCGACTGAGAAAAGTGAAGGCCGCATTCAGTTGGAGGAAGGCTAGCATCTCCTTAGGCTTGGTTTCGCGAGCACAGTACTCAACAAGCTCGATCCAGCGGCGGGCATGGGAGTCGCCGGGCGGGATGAAGGCAAGGCCGGCTCCTTCGCCATCGATGCGGACGACTCGGGCCAGGGCCGTGATGCGCCGCGCAGGGTTCAATTCAAATGGTCCGTCGGCCTGCATCACGATGGAGATGTGCGACTCGGGAACAAGCTTCGCTCTGGTTTCCAGGTAGGCTCCCGAAGAGCTGATGTTGCGGATCGCCTCCTGGAGCACCGTGGATCCATCGAGACGAAATGCGAAGAATTTCTCTGCGGAACGGCGCGGCGCCCTTTCGGGAAGGAGAAGTTTCTCAAGCCAACTTTTGCGAAAGCTCATCGATCCTCCGGATCGGGCGGACGGTACTCTGTGCTCAACTTGCCGTCATTCTACTGTCCACCGGCGCGATGGAGAAAGTTTCAGGTCTGTGTAGGTACACGAAAAAGTAATGTGACGGGGCAAGTGAAGGCGTGGAGCGATGGTCAACGGCCATCGGAACGGGAATAACGCCGAGCTGCTGCATCAGCCCTCTAGGTGTCCATGAGGATGCACATCCGCCATTCGATCGGACTCAAGACGGTCAGGGGGAAGTGAATTCCGAGTTCAGCCTTCTTCGGCTTCGCGGAGTTTGGCGATGACGGTGAAGTCCTCGAGGGTGGTGGTGTCGCCTTTGATCTCGCCGTGCGTGGCCAGATCGCGAAGCAGTCGGCGCATGATTTTGCCGCTTCGGGTTTTGGGTAGAGCCTCGGTGAAGCGGATATCGTCGGGGCGGGCGAGAGAGCCAATCTCCTTGGCGACCCATTTGCGCAACTCATCCTTCAACTCTTCTGAGGGTTTGTTTCCGCTTTCGAGCGAGACAAAGGCGGCGATGGCTTGACCCTTGAGGTCATCGGGACGGCCCACGACGGCCGCTTCGGCAACCTTTGGGTGGGCAACAAGGGCGGACTCGACTTCCATGGTGCCCAGCCGGTGGCCGCTGACGTTGATTACGTCGTCGACGCGACCCATGAGCCAGAAATAGCCGTCGGCGTCCTGGCGCGCGCCGTCGCCGGTAAAGTAGCAGCCGGGGACGTCGGACCAGTAAGTGCGCGTATAGCGCTCGGGATCGCCGTAGACGGTCCGGGCCATGGAGGGCCAGGGCTTGCGGATGACAAGCAGTCCGCCGCTGCCGGCCGGAACGGGATGGCCTTCGCGGGTGACCACTTCCGGCACAATGCCGAAGAAAGGGCGGGTGGCGGAGCCGGGCTTAGCGGGAACGGCGCCGGGGAGGGGTGCGATCATGATCGAGCCTGTCTCAGTCTGCCACCAGGTGTCGACGATCGGGCAGCGATTGCGGCCGATCTTTTCGCGGTACCACATCCAAGCTTCGGGATTAATAGGCTCGCCGACCGTGCCGAGCAGGCGCAACGAATCGAGTTTGAATTTTTCGACGTACTGGTCGCCCCACTTGATGAAGGCGCGAATCGCGGTAGGCGCGGTATAGAAGATAGAGACCTTGTGGTCGTCGATGATTTTCCAGAAGCGAGAGAAATCGGGGTAATTGGGCGCGCCTTCGTAGATAAGGACGGTGGCGCCGTTCTGCAGCGGGCCATAAACGATGTAGGAGTGGCCGGTGACCCAGCCGATATCTGCACTGCACCAGTAAATGTCGTCGTCATGAAGATCGAAGACGTATTTCGTGGTGAGGTAGGTCTGCACCGCATAGCCGCCGGTGGTGTGGACGAGGCCCTTGGGCTTGCCGGTGGTGCCGGAGGTGTAGAGGATGTAGAGCTGATCTTCTGAATCCATGGGCTCGGCCGGGCAATCCGCGGCCGCATTGGCGACGAGATCGTGCCACCAGTGATCCCGTCCCTTCACCATATTGACCTGAGATCCGGTGCGGCGATAAACGACCACATGGCGCACGGTGGGGCAGCCCGGCAGGGCTTCATCCACGGTCTGCTTCAGCTTGATCTCTCCTCCGCGACGGTAGCTCGCGTCCTGGGTGAGGATGGCGACGCAGCCGGAGTCGTTGACGCGGTCTGCGATGGCGTTGGCGGCGAATCCGCCAAAGATGACCGAATGGATGGCGCCGATGCGAGCGCAGGCAAGCAGGGCGATGGCCAGCTCGGGCGTCATGCCCATGTAGATAGCGACGCGATCGCCCTTCCTGATGCCGAGATCTTTGAGTGCGTTCGCAAATTTCTGGACTTCTGCATGCAATTCGAGGTAGGTGAGCCGGCGGATCTCCCCGGGCTCGCCTTCCCAGATAATGGCGGTCTTGTCGCGGCGCGGGCCGCTGAGGTGACGGTCTAGACAGTTGAAACTCAGGTTGAGCTTTCCGCCCACAAACCACTGTGCCGAGGGAATTTTCCAGTCAAGGACCTTGTCCCACGGCTTGAACCAGTGAAGCTCCTTTGCCGCCGCGGACCAAAAGCCTTCGGGATCTTCGATGGACTTCCGGTACATTGCTTCGTACTGTTCAAGGCTCTGAATATAGGCCGTGCGGCTGAACTCTTCAGGAGGGGGAAAGATGCGGTTTTCGCGCAGGGTCGAGTCGAGATCCTGGTTCGCTGCAGAAGAGACGGGATGTGGACCAACGGAGATGTTCACGGAAGACATGAAAAGGCCTCTTGGGAACCAAAGTGAGATCAATGAACAGGGGAGCCGCTCGCGGATCGGGCAGCTTGCCCGCGCATACTGCGCGTGGGTCACACTTTAATGGCGCAGGGGTTATAGGAGCAAGTGAGTGGTGCGCCCCAGGGCGCCGGATCAGATCGCGAGATGGATTAGGGACAACAGGCAGCGGGGCCGGAACCGGGCCGAAGACCGCCTCGAAAATATTTCTGCAATTCTGAAATTTTCCTGTCCAATTGCGGGGTCCTGGATCGATTAGCTAATGAACGAGGGCGTTGAATCCAAAGGAGAGCGACATGAAGTATCTGTTTCTGGTCTTTTATGACGAAAAAAATCTGGATGCCCTTTCAGAGCAGGAGTCGCAGGATTTGACCGACGCGGCGCTGGAATATGACAACGAGCTGCGCAAGGGTGGGCACTTTGTGACAGCGAATGCGCTGGCCCCGGTGAGCGCGGCGAGCACGGTGCGGGTAAGAAACGGCAAGGTGATCGTCACCGATGGCCCGTTTGCCGAGACCAACGAGCAGATCGGGGGATTCCTGCTAATCGAGGCGCGGGACCTGAACGAAGCCATCCAACTGGCATCGAAAGTTCCACCGATTCGGATGGGCGGCATTGAAGTGAGGCCTATCAAAGAGCTGAGGCACAGCAGCGCCAAGTAGCGGGCGACGCCCAATCACAACGCGGCAAGCTGACGAATTCCGCGAGGGAGCGCGGAGCGAGGGGGACACATGTGTCCAGTGTGCATTTTGACGGCAGCAGCGATCGTTTCGAGCTCAACCTCCGCGGGAGGATTGGGAGCGTTGCTTTTCAAGAGGTCGCGAGCGCGGAGGCAGGAGAATGACGGGGAAAGTCGGCAATCAGAGTTGCTGCCAGAGGCAGAAGAGAAAGCGGGCACATCACCCGATCACCCTATTACAGAACAGGAGAATCCTCAATGACGACCGCAAGAACACAAATCGCAAACGTAGTCTCAGAGAGTGAGTGGCTTGGGGCACGCGAAAAGCTGCTCGATATGGAAAAGCAACTCACCCGCCAACGCGACGCCGTGAACGCCGCGCGTCGAGCCTTGCCGTGGGTGCGCGTGGAGAAGGAATACGTCTTTGACACAGCGGAGGGCAGGAAGACACTGTCCGATCTTTTTGCCGGACGAAGCCAGTTGATCATCTACAGCTTCATGTGGCGGCACGATCTGGGCAACGGCTGCATCGGGTGCTCGTTCCTGTGCGATCATGTCGACGGCGCCAACCTGCACCTCGCGCATCACGACGTGAGCTTTGTCGCAGTGTCGCGCGCGCCGCTCAATGACTTGCTCAAGTACAAACAGCGGATGGGATGGCAGTTCGAATGGGTTTCATCGCTGGGGAGCGACTTCAACGTCGATTACCATGTCTCCTTCAGGCCCGAGGAACTTGGGAGAGGCGAGGTGTATTACAACTACCGGAAGATGAAGGCGTCGTTGCAGGACCTGCAGGGTCAACACGTGTTTTACAACTCAGACGAAGGCGAGATCTTCCACACATATTCCTGCTATGCGCGTGGAAACGAGGAGGTAGTCGGTGCGTATATGTGGCTGGACCTGACGCCGAAAGGACGCAACGAAAACGGCCCGTATTTTTCGCTCGCCGACTGGGTGCGGCCCCACGACCGATACGACCAGCATGGAGCGACGGACTCAATGGGTGGCTACCACGCTGAAACCAGCGCAAGGCCTTCCTGCTGCTGCCACGAGACGCATACGTGACGCGCAGGACGTACACTGCCGGTAACTGCGGAAGGTCCACTCACACATGCTTCAGGATGCACCGGAGAATGCACGCGACGCGCTGGACGCAATCTATCGCAAGGAGTCGCGCCGCGTGCTGGCCACGCTTGTTCGACTGGTCGGGGATTTTGATCTGGCCGAGGAAGCGCTGCACGACGCAGTGATTGCGGCGATGGAGCAGTGGCCGCGCGACGGCGTACCCACCAAACCAACAGCCTGGCTGGTTTCTACGGGAAGATTCAAGGCGATAGACCGTCTTCGCAGGCGTGCAAAATTCAACGCATCGCTTGACGACGCCGCGGAGAACCTTCAGACTGAAGCGATCGACCCGGCGCAGTGGGACGATGAGCACCTCGAAGACGACCAGTTGCGGCTGATCTTCACCTGCTGCCATCCGGCATTGCCTCAGGAAGCCCAACTCGCCTTGACGTTGCGCGAGGTTTGCGGCCTCACAACAGAAGAAATTGCACGATCTTTCCTGACCAGCGCACCCACGATCGCAAAGCGGATCGTGAGAGCCAAATCGAAGATTCGCGATGCCAGGATTCCGTATGAGGTACCGGCGAGCGGCGACCTTGCGGACCGGCTCGATTCGGTGCTGCATGTTATCTACCTGATCTTTACGGAGGGCTACTCGGCTTCGTCCGGAGAGTCGCTGGTTCGATCGGATCTTTCAGCTGAGGCGATTCGTCTGGGGCGTATTCTGGCAGAGATGATGCCGGAACCGGAAACACTTGGCCTGCTCGGGCTGATGTTGCTTCAGGAGTCGCGCCGCGCCGCACGCACCTCGGCGAACAGCGAAGTGATTCTTCTCGACGAGCAGGATCGGTCGCTCTGGAACCGCAGCCTGATTGAAGAGGGCACAGCCCTGGTGCAGCGGGCTTTGGGCACGCGT
>DATKPJ010000125.1:0-16414 GCA_035524195.1 Occallatibacter sp. | reverse complement strand
CCCATGGCGGCGACGGCGCAAACCGGACTGGATGGCCATAGGAGTGCAGTAACCAAACTGCTGGCGCTGGAGACCGGGCTCAAAGGGTTGAGCGACCTGATGGTGGCCTACTCAGGAGGCGTCGACTCGGCCTACCTGGCGGCGACGGCGTATCGCGTCCTGGGAAATCGCATGCTCGCGGTTCTGGCCGATTCGCCCAGCCTGGCACGGCGCGATATGGAGCAGGCGCGCATGTTTGCCGAGGCACATGGGATCCCATTGCGCGTCATTCAGACCGAAGAACTGGAGAAGCCGGAGTACCAGCGCAACGAGGCTGACCGTTGTTTCCACTGCAAGACCGAGCTGTTTGAAGGCATGAAAAAGCTCGGCGCAGAACTGGGATTTGTGCACATTGCCTATGGCATGAACGTCGATGATCGCCGGGATTATCGTCCCGGACAGCGCGCAGCCGAGGATCACGAGGTTCTGGCTCCCCTAGCCGATGCTGAGCTCACCAAACAGGAAATCAGGGAGTTGGCGAGGCAGGCGGGCTACACGCTATGGGATCGGCCGGCTGCGCCTTGCCTTAGCTCGCGCGTAGAGTACGGTCGCGCGGTGACGCGCGAAGTGCTGGAGCAAGTCGAGCGCGGTGAGGAAAGTTTGCGCCAGCTGGGATTCAGAGAGTTTCGCGTGCGGCACCATGGTGAGCTTGCGCGGGTTGAGATTGCGCGGACCGAGCTGCCCCGCGCGCTGACCATGGAGATGCTGGATGCGATCACATCCGAGCTTCGAAAAGCCGGCTTCAAGTACGTCACATTAGACTGCACCGGCTTTCGGTCGGGTTCTTTGAACGCAGTTCTGCCCGCCGACGTCCTGATGCGGCGCGGCGCTTAGCGCGACCATATAGAATTTTCTTCGATGCGAATTGGATATCTGGAGTGCTTTGCGGGCATCAGCGGCGACATGCTGCTTGGCGCCCTGGTGGATGCCGGCGTTCCCTTCAACTTCCTTGAGGAAACGACTGCCGCCCTCAATGTGGGTGCGCGCCTTGAGATGCACAGGGTGACGCGCGGGGGGGTGTCGGCCACCAAGGTTGATGTAATCACGCCGGATGGCGGCGGAAACGCGCATTCGCACGATCATGAGCACGACCACGCGCATGACTCGCATGGGCACGGGGAGCACGATCACGGAAAGCATGTGCACGACCACAATCCGGAGCACCAGCAGGCCCATCACCGCTCATTGTCGACGATTCTTGCGATTATCGATGCTGCTCCACTTGCAGAGGGAGTCAAGAAGCAGGCGAAGCGAGCGTTCCAATTACTGGGCGAAGCCGAAGCGGCCATTCATTCGATTCCGATTGAGAAAGTCCATTTTCACGAAGTAGGTGCGGTTGACACCATTGTGGACATCGTGTGCGGTGCGGCTGGGGCTGCTGCCCTGGGCGTAGAACGATGGATGGCATCGAGCTTGAATGTGGGCAGCGGAACAGTAAAGTGCGCGCATGGAACTCTGCCGGTACCTGCACCGGCAACCCTGGCCTTGCTGGGCGATGCGCCGGTCTATGCTTCCGGTTCGCCCATGGAGCGGGTGACGCCAACGGGCGCGGCACTGCTGCGTATGCTCAACGTAGAGTACGCTCCGCTGCCGCCAATGCGCGTTGCCGCCTCGGGTTATGGCGCAGGCGGACGCGAGACTGCCGGCGAGCCGAATCTGCTCCGATTGCTGGTGGGCGATGAAACAACGTCACAAAACGACGCGGCGGAACCCATTGCCGTGATAGAGACGGTGATTGACGATTCGAGTCCGCAACTTCTGGCGTTTGTGAGCGAGCGGTTACTCGAAGCCGGGGCGTGGGATGTATACCGGGCGGCGGTACAGATGAAGAAGGGACGCACGGGAGTCCAGATGACTGTGCTTTGCCGCCCCGATTTGGTGCCTTCGCTGCGCGAATTGATCTTTCGTGAGACGACCACGATCGGCCTGCACTGGCGCGTAGAGCAAAAGGCATCGCTGGCGCGGGATTTCGTAGTGGTTGAGACGGAATGGGGGCTGGTGAGGATGAAGGTAGCAAGCTGGGCTCCGGGCGATGTGGCCAATGCATCTCCTGAGTATGAGGATTGCCGGAAACTGGCGATACAGCACTCCGTTCCCCTGAAACAGGTCATGCAGGAAGCGATGCGGCAATATGGACGGGTTTCTGATCGAAAGGGACAACGCTGATGGATCGCAAGCATATTGAGACGCTCCTGAACGAGGTGCGCGAGGGACGCACCGGGGTGAATGAGGCGCTGAATCGGTTGCGCGATTTGCCATTTGAGGACATGGGATTTGCCAAGCTCGATCATCATCGGTCGCTTCGGACGGGACTTCCAGAGGTCATCTTTGCGGAGCGGAAGACGGCGCAACAGGTGGCGCAGATCTTCGCCCACATGGCGAGCGCCGGCAGCAATGTGCTTGCCACGCGTGCATCGCGCGAGATGTACGACGCCGTGATTGCCGCCGAGCATCGCGCCGAGTATTACGAGACTGCGCGAGCGATCACTCTCTCACAGGCAGAGCCCATCCCCGGCAAGGGAACGGTATGCGTGGTGTGCGCCGGAACGAGTGATCTCCCGATAGCGGAGGAAGCAGCCGTGACGTCGCGACTGATGGGCAATACGACAGAATTGATTGCCGACGTAGGTGTCGCGGGAATTCACCGCCTGCTGGCGCAGAAGGAATCGCTGCAGACTGCGCGAGTCCTGGTGGTGTGCGCGGGCATGGAAGGCGCATTGCCGACCGTGGTGGCGGGCCTGGTGAACGCGCCGGTGGTGGCAGTGCCGACTAGCGTGGGATACGGCGCCTCCTTTGGCGGCGTGGCAGCGCTGCTGGGCATGCTGAATTCCTGTGCTCCGAATGTGTCGGTGGTGAATATCGACAACGGCTTCGGCGCGGCCTGTATTGCTTCGCTCATTAACCACCTTTAGTCGTCAGGTTTTGCTTCATTCACCTTCGATTCCATCCAACTGAGTAATGGGATTTCGGCGATCTGTCCATGGAAATCGATATCTAGAATCCGCTCAAAGTGACAGCGATCACTGTTCCCAGCGTGGCTGCGCGTCAATGATTCTTGATACGTGGAGAGTGCCTTGCCACGAATGCGCGGGGACTCCGTGGCTCATTCCCGATTACTGCTGTGGCGCAGAATCTCGCAGGTATTCTTTCTGCTCCTGTTTCTTGCGCTGCTGATCCTCACAAATCTGCGGCCAACTCCGGGTGCATCGGCGGAACTGCATTTGCAGTGGCCGGTGAGGCTTTTCTTCGAATGGGACCCCCTTGTGGGACTGGCCAACGCCCTCGCATCGCATGCACTGTATCGTGGGCTGATCTTCAGCCTTGTGATTCTCCTGCCGACATTGTTTTTGGGGCGGTTCTTTTGCGGCTGGATCTGCCCGATGGGGACGCTGCAACATTTTGTCGGCAATATGCCATCCGAAGCAAAACGGGGCAAGCAGCGGATCGAGTCGAACCGGTATAAGCGCTGGCAAACCGTGAAATACGTTGTGCTGATCGCCGGACTGGTAGCTGCGATGTTTGGGTCAATGGCGATCGGTTGGCTCGATCCATTTAGTTTGCTGGTTCGGTCCATTGGGCTTTCGTTGCTTCCAGGGTTCAACTTTGCAGCTCGATCCCTTCTCTCGCCTTTCGAGCAGAGCCATGTGGAGGCGATCAAATCGGGGAGCCACGCGCTCCATGTTTTTCTCAAGGCAACGCTGCTCGATTTTCGCCAGGAACATTTTGAGCAGGGACTGCTGCTGGGTGTCTTGTTCCTTGTGATTCTTGGAGCCAGTTTCCGCATCACCCGGTTTTGGTGCCGATCCATTTGTCCGCTTGGAGCGTTACTCGGCGCAGTCTCGCGATGGTCGGTACTGGGGCTGCACAAGGATGCCGCGGCCTGCGACAAGTGCAATCGCTGCCTCCTCCATTGCCAGGGGGGAGACGATCCAATTGGCGGCGTGCCGTGGCACAAGTCCGAATGCCTGATGTGCATGAACTGTGTGGGCAGTTGTCCGCATGACAGCCTGAGGTTCCGGTTCTTCCGCAATGAACGTGAAGTTGCGACACCCGACATTGGGCGCCGAAAGGCCATCACTGGGCTCGCGGCCGGGGCGGCCACTGTTCCGTTGATACGCGCGAACACTGGAATGGGGAAGAGCCGGGACGAACGGCTGCTGCGTCCGCCCGGCGCGGTGGATGAGCCTGACTTCCTGTCTCGCTGCATCCGCTGTGGCGAATGCATGAAGGTATGTCCCAACAATTCGCTGCATCCGACGCTCGAACAGGCTGGAATCGAGGGTTTATGGACGCCGATGCTGGTTCCGCGCATCGGATACTGCGAACCCAGTTGCACACTGTGCTCGGAGGTTTGTCCGACTGGAGCCATCTGGCAAATTTCACCGAGCGAGAAGGGGTGGGTTGTCGGGTTGGACAAGCAGAGGCAGCCGATCCGGCTGGGAACAGCGTTCTACGATCGCGGGCGCTGCCTGCCGTGGGCTGAAGCGACGGAATGCATTGTGTGCGAAGAGTGGTGCCCGATATCGCCTAAGGCGATTTATGTGGAAGAAGCAGAAGTTATTGATTCTGCAGGACGCACCAAACTACTCAAGCAGCCGCGCGTTGATCCCAGCCGCTGCGTGGGCTGCGGCGCCTGCGAATACGCATGTCCGTTGCAGGAGCGGCCGGCCGTACATGTAACAAGCATTGGTGAAAGCAGGTCGCCGAGCGCGCAGATCCTGCTGAACAGGAATTGAAGGAGCAAGTCCACGATGTTTGATTCGAAGAGATGGATGTGTTCAGCCCTCGTCGCGATTGCCATGGTAGCGATGGTGGCCGAAAGTGGATGCAAAAAGAATAGAATCGATCCTTTTCCCGCATCGGGGGCTGTGTCCGGCTGGGAAAAGACCGGCGATACGCGAGTCTTTGCAGCCAGAGATCTCTGGCAGTACATCGACGGCGATGCCGAGCAGTACATTCAAGCGGGCGTCGTATCGACGTCAACTTCGGATTACAAGTTCCAGGGCCAATTGGAAGTGGTGGTTGATGTTTACACCATGAAAGATCCAGCCGGTGCACGCAAGATCCTTGAGAACGGGCTCACGCGGGACGCGAAGGCCGTTCAACTG
This sequence comes from Occallatibacter sp., assembly GCA_035524195.1. Taxonomy (GTDB): domain Bacteria; phylum Acidobacteriota; class Terriglobia; order Terriglobales; family Acidobacteriaceae; genus Telmatobacter. Next base: position 11,267 of record DATKPJ010000125.1, on the reverse strand, counting down.
GGCGACGAAGGGGTGCAATACGCACAGAGTGTGAGCTTTCGCAAGGGTCCCAACCTTGTGCGCATCGTTGCCTACGAATCCACGCCGGACACTGCGCGCGCATTGCTGAGCCTGGCCCACAGTGTCGAAGCAAAACTATAACCCGTCACGACCAGGAAGATCGCACGAACTAGTGCGAGGAGGAACGATGAAGAGCCGCCGTGAGTTTCTGAAGGAGACAGCTGCCGGAGCAGTGATTCTTGGGTCGCATAATGCACTCGACGCGGTCGGGCTGCACGCCGAGTCTGGTAAGTCGAGGGTCATCATTGCCAGGGACCCCGCACTGCATGGCACCAGCGCAAAGCCCGATCAGCAGCGGGTGCTCGATCTGCTGGACCGTGCGATCGCGGCATACTCCGGCGAGGACAAACCGGTGGACGCATGGAAGCGCATTATCGCGCGGGAACGCGCGCAGGACAAGGTAATCGGGCTCAAGACGAATGGACTTGGCGGCAGGGGAATCTCGACCCACGCGGTGTTGGTCATGGCAATTGCCGAACGCTTGCAGCAGGCGGGAGTAAAGGCAGGCAACATCCTTGTGTGGGACCGGAATGCGCGCGATCTCGAGGCTTGCGGGTTGACCCTCAATGAGGATCCGAGCCGGGTTCGCTGTTATGGTTCCGATGCTGCCGGATTTGAGGAAGAAAGGCAGAACTGGGGTACGGCGCATCCACAGTTCTCGAAAATTCTGACGCGCGAGTGTTCCATGGTGATCAACTTGCCGATCCTGAAGGACCACAGTGGCGCGGGCGTGACGTTCGCCCTGAAAAACATGTACGGCGTGCTGAAGCGGCCCGACGAACTCCATAGCACAGGCTGCAATCCCGGCGTGGCCGATTTAAATTGTTGCCCGGCGATTCGAGAGAAGTTCCGGCTAACGATCGGAGACGCAATGTCGTCGGTTTACGAAGGCGGCCCGGGGTTCCATCCAGAACATCTGTGGTTTCCGAACGCGCTCGTGGTGGGCGAGGACTGGGTGGCGCTGGATCAGACTGCCTGGACCATGATCGAGCAGAAACGGGCCGCGGCGGGATTACCCACACTTGAAGCTGCCGGAAGACCACCGCGGTACATCGCCACGGCAGCGGATCAAGAACATCGTCTCGGGACAAACGACCCGAAGCGCATCAAGCTCGTGGAAATCTGAACTGGAACGCGAGATGAAACGAGACACTGATCAGAACTCCAGTCAATTGCCGGGCGAAGAGAATCGCCTCTCTCGGCGCCAGGCGATGCTGCAACTGCTCCGAGTGGGCGGCGCCGCGGCGGGCGCAGCGGGAGCAGGAATCTGGCTGAGTGAGCGGAGCACGAGGCCGGTTCCGGCACGCGCGGAGGAAGCCCGGCGGGATCATCGGGTCCCGGCGGGCGCATGGCCAAAATTGACGATTGTGCAATATTCCATGGAAAAGTCTGGCGAGCCGGTTGCGCACAGTGGTGAGCCGCGTGCCCTGGTGCAGAAGGCACTCGAGAATCTTGGAGGCATCGGACGCTTCATCAAGAGGGGGGACGTGGTTGTGATCAAGCCGAACGCTGCGTGGGACCGCAAGCCGGAGCAGGCGGCCAACACGAATCCGGAATTGGTGGCCGAGGTGGTGCGCCAGTGTCGGGATGCGGGGGCCAAGCGCGTGATCGTAACCGATGTGAGTTGCAACGAACCGCGTCGCTGCTTTCAGCGGTCCGGCATCCAGGCGTCCGCGCTAGCCGAGGGCGCAGAGGTGATTCTGCCTGATCCCGATCTCTTTCGTGAAGTGGACTTGGGCGGGGTGGTTTTGAAGAACTGGCTGGTCTTCGCGCCGTTTCTCGAAGCGGACAAGGTCATCAATCTGCCCATCGCAAAGCATCATGGACTGACCGGCGCGACCCTCGGCATGAAGAACTGGTTCGGCATTCTTGGGGGACAGCGCAACCGGCTGCATCAGCAGATTCACCAGAGCCTGGCGGATTTGGCGAGCTTCATGTTGCCGACGCTCACAATGATGGATTGCTATCGGGTGCTGATTCGCAACGGACCCACCGGCGGAAATATCGAGGATGTGCTTTTGAAAAAAACAATTGTTGCGGGAACGGATCCGGTGGCGATCGACGCGTGGGTGGCAAAGGCGTACTGGAACCTGGATCCCGAGCGCTTGCCGTATCTTCAGATGGCCGCGAATCGCGGACTTGGCACGGCGGATTTCGAGTCCCTTTCTCTTCAAACAAGTCAAATAGGGTAGGCGCACCGTCGAATCGCGGCGGGTTTAGAACCCTGGCGGATCTTATCCCAGTGTGTTTGAATGGGCTGGCGTCATTCGGCTGGCTTCTGTCGAGGGTGCGATCGGCGAACGGCGCAGGGATACCAACATGAGTTCAACTCGACGGACATTCTTGAAAACCAGTGCAGCGTTGGGTGCGGCTGCACTCGTGCGTTCTGAAAAAGCATTTGCAGAGGTCGAAGATGCTCCGGTCATTGCGCCGCCGCTGAGCCAATTTGGTTATGGCGACGTCGTCCTGCTGGAAGGACCGATGCGCGAGCAGTTTGACCGGAATCATGCGTTTTATCGGGCGCTGAATGAAGATTCGCTGCTGAAACCCTTCAGAGAGCGCGCTGGGTTGCCGGCGCCAGGCGAAGAGATGGGTGGGTGGTACAGCTGGGCTCCGCTTGCAGATTTGGACAAGCCGGGAAACAACGGCTTCGCTCCCGGACACAGCTTCGGACAGTACCTTTCCGCGTTGGCACGGTACTACGCGGCTACGGGTGATCGGGCGACGCAGGAGAAAGTGAATCGGCTTGTGCATGGATTCGACCCGGCCATCACTTCGCACTTCTGGGATGACAATCGGTTTCCGGCGTATACGTACGACAAGATTTCGATCGGCATGATTGACGCGCATGAATTCGCTGGAAGCCCCGAGGCATTCAAGGCCCTCGACGCGGCGCTCGACTCGGTGAGGACGCACCTGCCGCCCGGACCATTATCGCGTGCGGAGCAGTACGCGCGCCCGCACAGAGATGAATCGTTCTGCTGGGATGAGCCGTACACCTTACCGGAGAACTTTTTTCTTGCCTGGCAGCGAGGCGCGGGCGACCGCTATCGCGAACTTGGGATTCGCTACCTGGCCGATAGCTGGTACTGGAATCCGCTGGCAGCAGGGGAAAATGTGCTGCCGGGTAAACATGCCTACAGCCACGTGAACGCGATGAGCAGCGCGGTCCAGGCATACTTTGCGCTCGGCAGCGAGAAGCATCTGAGAGCTGCGCGGAACGGATTTGATTTCGTGAAGGCGCAGAGCTTTGCCACCGGAGGGTGGGGCCCTAACGAGGAGTTTCGCGCGCCGGGCAGCGGCGAAATTGGCGCCAGCCTGGACAAAACGCATTCGAGCTTCGAGACACCGTGCGGATCTTACGCGCATTTCAAGCTCACTCGCTACCTGTTGCGCGCGACCAAAGACAGCCGCTACGGCGACAGCATGGAGCGGGTTCTCTTCAACTGCATTCTGGGCGCATTGCCGATCAAGCAAGATGGGCACGGGTTCTACTACTCCGACTACAACAAAGATGGATCGAAGTTCTATCACCCCTACAAGTGGCATTGCTGCACGGGATCCTTTTCCCAGGTAACGGCGGACTACGGCATCAGTTCCTATTTCAGCGATGGCCAAGGCATCTACGTGAACTTATATGTGCCCTCGCGGGTGAAGTGGTCGCGGGGACCGCAACCAGTGACGCTGACGCAACGAACAGATTATCCGCATAATCCGTCGACTGAGGTCGAGGTGTCTGTTGGGGCGCCAAGCAGGTTTCCGGTGTACCTGCGAATTCCGGCGTGGGCTGGGCAGAAAACGATGATTGCGATCAACGGGAGGCGCGAGTTTGCCGGGCCGCCGCCGGGGGCGTTTGTGCGTCTGGACCGGATATGGCGGAACGGAGATCGCATCGATGTCGAGTTCGACATGCCTACGGTTCTTGAAGCGGTCGATGCACAGCATCCGAACATCGTGGCCGCGGTGCATGGGCCGCTCGCGCTGCTTGCGGTCGGCCAAATTCCGGCGAGGATGCGCAGGCAGGAATTGCTGGAGGTGGCGCAGGTGTCGGCGGGGTCGAGAGATTGGCAGATGAAGACCGCGGGCGCGCCGGTGACGCTGAGGCCTTTCGCGTCCATCTACAACGAGCACTATCGCCTGTATCACAACGTAGAAGGCTGAACTCTTCAGATTGACATCAATCATGTTGCATGTTCAATTGACCTTTTCCTCACTGGGCGGCGCGGGCTGGATGCCACGGGCTATAACGGGAACTGGAAGATATGGGGTTTAGAGAAGAGGCGGACGTGGGCTTGACCCTTCAGGAGCAGTTCGGGCAGATCGACATCCTATGTCTTCGATCAAATTCTGCGCGGCAACATTGCGTCGGATATGAGGGTGCTCGACGCGGGATGCGGCTATGGGCGAAATATCGTCTACCTGCTGCGCCAAGGCGCCGAGGTGTTTGCGCTCGATCAAGACGCGGAGGGGATCGAGCATGTGCGCCGCCTGTCTTTGTCTCTCGATACGGGCTTGCCGGCAGAGAATTTTCAGGTGGGATCAATCGAGCGGATGCCCTTCGCAGACGGATTTGCGGATGTGGTAATGTGCTCGTCGGTGCTGCACTTCGCGCGCGATGAAGAGCACTTCAAGAGCATGGTGGCAGAACTGTGGCGGGTGTTACGGCCGGGCGGAATGCTGTTTTGCCGGCTGGGGTCGCGGATCGGAATGGACTTCGAGTGGGTAAGGGATGGTATCTACGTCGTCGGTGATGGATCGAAGTGGTTCCTGGTGGACGAAGACATGCTGATGGACCTGGTCGACGAGTTGGATGCGGTGCTCGTCGATCCACTGAAGACAACGATCGTGCAGGATTTCCGGTGCATGACGACATGGGTTCTGCGCAAGCGAAAAGCATGAGAGCCGGGTCACCCAACCACATCGGCTTGTAGGCGCAAGCGGAGTCAGCCCACCACGTCGACGGGGATTTCATCAACCCGGCAAACAGTGCTAACATCGCTTCCTCAGCTGCATTTACGGTCTCTCATAGAATCGGAAAAACAGCGACGGCTTGGCGCAGGGCTCGGCGCGCGCGACCAATTCCGTTTGCTGGCTTTCGCTGAGCGGCGTAAATTCGCGGGCCAGTTGCACGTTCTCTTCCAACTGAGCCATGGTGTCGCAGCCGATGATGACCGTGCTGACGGGACGTGAGAGAGTGTAATACATGGCCTCGCGCATCTTCAGGGTGCCGGGAGACGAGGTCTGGATGGTCATGCCTTCCCATGAGTGTTTCTGTTGCTCGATGGACGGAGGCGTCCATGAAGAGAGCAGACGGCTGCGGCCGGGAATCTTCATACCGATGATGCCCATCTGTTTTTCGACGGCAAGCGGCAGCAGTTTCTCGTTGAAGCTGTAATGATGCGGGTCGGCTGCGTTCATCGCCATCAGGATCGTGTCGAACGGGTAGCGGTTGATGCCCTCGATCAGCGCGTCGGGACGATAGTGGCCCGTGATGCCGAGATAGCGGACGACTCCCTGATCCTTCATCTCCAGCAGCGCTTCCATGGCGCCGTCCTTGGCGAAAATCTGGTCGACGTCGTACATCGTGCCCACATCGTGGAGTTGCCACAGGTCGACATGATCGGTCTGTAACAACTGGAGAGACCTTTCGATCATGCGCATGGAGCCATCACGCGTGCGCTCCTTTGTCTTGGTGGCGAGGAAGGCTTCGTGGCGGCGATGTGCCATCACCTTGCCCACATACTGCTCGCTCCAGCGCTCAGGCCCGCCGTAAATCGACGACGTGTCGAGATAGTTGACGCCGAGATCGAGCGCCCGCTCCACAATGGGCACGGCAACGTCGAAGTTGTCTGGCTTTTCAAGAGAGGCTTGGCCGCCGAGCGAGAAGATGCCAACCATGTATCCGGTTTTGCCGAGGTTGCGCGTGGGCATGGCCTCGGGCGTTTTGGGATTCGACGGCAACGCCGGCAATGACTTGTTCGGCGTGGTTGCCAAGGCGGCGGAGGGCGCGAGCAGAGCGGCAGTGACGGCGCCGCCAGCTTTAAGAAATTCGCGGCGGCCATGCCTGTGAGGGAAGGTCTGATTCATTTCGCTCATTGATGTCGCTCCTCGGTGGGTGGATGTTTGCGATTCCATGATAAACCTGATTGATGTTTGCCGTTCGGTGATCTGATTATGCTTGAGCGTGACGGAGACGAGGGCAATCATGGCGAAACGGAGCGCAGGAATCCTGTTGTATCGGCGCCGCGAAAAAGAGATCGAAGTTTTCCTGGTTCATCCTGGCGGCCCTTTTTGGATGAAGAAGGACACCGGCGCGTGGTCGATTCCGAAAGGCGAATATGCGGAAGGCGACGATCCGCTGGAGGCGGCGAAGCGTGAGTTTCGCGAAGAGACCGGTTTCGAACCACCGGCGAGTGCGGTGCATGAACTTTCAGAGGTGAAGCTCGCATCCGGCAAGGTCGTCCGAGCCTGGTCGCTGGAAGGCGACTGCGATGCCGAACAAATTGCGAGCAACACGTTCGCTATGGAGTGGCCTCCGAAATCAGGAAAGATGCAGGAGTTTCCTGAAGTTGACCGCGCGGCATGGTTCCCGCTGGCCGTGGCGCGAAACAAGATCAACGTAGCGCAACGGGTGTTCCTGGATAGGCTCAGTTCCGATGCGTTAAGTTACGATTGATTCGGCTGCTGGCAATGCGAGGCTGCCTGAGGATCGAGCGCCAGGCAGCCTGACAGTGCGGCAGTCAGATTGAAAGCAAGCGGCCGAAGAACGAACGATAGCGGCGGAGCGCGACGCGAAGGTCCTCGGTGGAAACGCTGTCGCCTCGATCCCACTGGCCATCGAGCTTGGCGCGCTCTTCGGCGAAAATCTCGGCGAGCCGTTTCATTGCCGAAGCGACGAGACCATCTGCCTCCTCTACGGCATGGCGCGGCTCATCGACAAAGCCCACTTGAACGGCATCCCATCTCGCTCGGAAATCAGCCGCCTCGCCGGGCGAAAACAAGGGCGTGACTTTGTAATCAGTGTCCGCGTTGTTTGCTGCCTCTGCGCTCGAAGCAAGGGTCGATGTGCGGAGGCTGGTCTGCTGATTATTGTCCATGGGACGGTTTGAATGGTTGGCGGACGAATCTGGCTCATCGACACCGGCGAGCGCCGCTGTGGTCAACCCTGGTTCTGTTTTCTGTAGGTCACGATCATTCATAATGCTCATTAAATTCCTCTCTGATTGCGTTGGTTGGCATTGCGTGCGCGTGCAGATCAAAATTGCATTTTGGCGAGTCGCGCTGGCAGTTATCTGCGCGACCGCGAAGACTCATCTCGACGATGAGAGCCTCCTGCATAACCAAAGGTTGCCTCGCGTGCGGTGGTTTCAAATTCGCCAGCGTCACATTTCAAATGGCTGCGACCTGAGGCAACCCGGTTATTAAAGGTCTTCTCCAATCTGGAGAAACGCATCGAAACATTGAGCCGCAATCTCAATGCGAGACGGTTCGGCATAACCTGCACGAGCGAAAGGGAACGAGTTTCGCTCTCGGGCCAGAGGAGACAGACCATGAGCTTTGCGAATGCAGATATTTCAAATCTCAGTAACTGGCAAGTCATCGCTATCGTTGCAATCGTGCTGGTTGCGGCTGTAGTCATCATCGTTCTTTACGAGAAGCGTCGCAGCGCCCGGCTGCGCAGCCGTTTCGGGGCCACAGAGTACGAGCGCGCGATCGCCGCAGGCGGAAGCCGGCGACGTGCTGAGGAGCAGTTGAATGAGCGCGAGAAAAGGGTCAAGTCATTCCACCTTCGCGAGCTTTCATCCGCGGATCGTTCCCGGTTCGAAACGCAGTGGATGGCAGTGCAACAGAATTTTGTGGATGGCCCCATCGGCGCGGTGGCCGAAGCTGACCAGTTGCTGGGCGAAGTGATGGCCGCACGGGGTTATCCGGTTGCGGACTTTGAGCAGCGCGCCGCAGATATTTCGGTGGATCACCCGCAAGTGACGGAGAACTACCGTGCAGCGCACGAGATTGCGATTCGGCAGGTGAACGGACAAGCCACTACCGAGGATCTGCGTCGCGCGATGATTCACTATCGAGCTTTGTTTGACGACCTGGTGGGAGCTCCTCGCTCAGTAGAAAGCAAGCCGGAAACTGTGGTGCGCACCGATTACCACTCCAACCCCTCGCTGAAGGCACGGTAACGAGAGATCGATTCGATTCCAAGTGACACGCGGCCAACCCGGTCGCGTGTCTCCTTCTACGCGTGTCTCCTTCTATTGGCACGGGAAAGAAAATCCACTGATCGGAGGTGAATTTGCGCTGTCTGGTCGGAGCAGAGGTGTGAGAGAATCACGCCGTAACCGATTCTCTTCCTCTCTCTGAAATGCAAGAAGGAGCAACGAATGGCGGACCAGGCTGTCGCGGATTCCCTGACCCTCGCCGTAGAACGCAAAGGCGATGTTGCCACAGTGCATTGCAGTGGCAAGCTCGTTGCCGGCGTGACGGACCACCTCTACAAGAAGGTCGGCTCGCTGATTCCGAACAGCAAGCGCATCGTGCTGGACCTAACCGCTTTGACGCGGATGGACAGCATGGGATTGGGCACCGTGGTGCGACTCTATGTGTCCGCCAAATCTGCGGGATGCTGCCTGGAACTGATCAACCTGGGCAAGGGCATCCGGCAACTGCTGGGCGTGACGAACCTGTTGTCGGTACTGACGACAATGTGCGAGCAGGGAATCTCAGTCCGGTTCTGAACCCGAATCGGCCGGTTGTGTCGGGGCCGGCGGAAGTGGATGCCGACAAGATGTCGGTTTGGGCGCCTCAGCTCTTCTTTTCAGTTACGGCAGAGAAGGACGTGACAAGCTGCCCGACCCGCTTGCTCCCACAATGCGGACAGACGACATCGCTCCTGTCGCGGTCTGAGATGTGAAGTTGCTGCGTGAATTCTTTGTTGCAATCCTGACAGTGAAATACGTATTGAGACATGGGGATGCTCCGGGGAGATAGTAGCGCGGACCGTCGCTCGCTGCAACCGTGGCCGGGGCGCGGACGGCGGCGGTCAGACGGAGGTGACGAACTTCTCGTTACGAATCGCGATGCGGCGATGGCAGGCATCGCAGGCGAAACTCTGCGAGCTGTTGAGGCTGGTGACGGAGGCGCCGCACCAGGGACACTTGCCGCGCAGAGAGACGAAGCCGACGAGCGGTCCAATGAGCGGCGCGAGGATGCCGCCGATGATCATGGGAACGCCAACGAATACGCCGAGGCCGGTAAGGCACAGCATGGCGCCAACGATCAGCATGACCGGCGCAGCGATGAGCCCGAACAGGAGCCCGGAGAAGGACGCTTGAACGGGCGCCTTTTCGTGTTCCTGGGGTAAGAGCGGTTTGTGCGGGATGGGAGCGGCGCAGGCGGGGCAGAACTTGAACGCCGGCTCAAGCGGAAAGTGACATTGAAGACAGAGGGATTTCATTCCGCTGCCCTCCTTGAAGGAGTACAACGTAGCACTTTGCGCAGGGCATCGATGTAATGGCGCTCACACATATGCCGGTGTTGGTGGCTGCTCGTTCAAACGGCAGATAAGCTGTAAGCCTGCTGCCGCCGGCGGATCTGAAGGTTGACGGCTGGGAGACCAGCTGCCACTATGCGCCCATCGGGCCAGTCAGCGGCGACTCCTGTGATTTGTACCCAATGCGTTGCCAACTGGGTGGGCATGGCCGGCGATATTCGAGAGATACATGGTAATGCCTCCTGGGGTACCCCCCCCGGGGGGGTGCCGGGCGTAAATATCCTATTTTCAATCATTTAACGTCTTTGCCTCCGCCTAAATATTTCTCAGCAAAGGACTTATCCGCAAATATTTCTCAACAAAGGAGTTAGAAGGCAGCTCAGCTCCCTATCGCTGGGCGTAAATATCCTACTTTCAATGATTTAGCGCTTTTGCCTCCGCCTAAATATTTCTCAGCAAAGGACTTATCCGCAAATATCTCTCAACAAAGAAGTTAGAAGGCAGCTTTCAGCTTTTAGCTCCTGTCGCTCGTGTTGGCACGGGCTAAATATTTCTCAGCAAAGGAGTTAGCTCATAGCTAAAAGCTAGAAGCTCGAAACTAAAGGCTAAAAGCCAGAAGGTTTGTGCTGTGATGCTTTAATTGTGCGCGTTCGGGCGAATTAACCGGCAAAACGGGACGGGAATTCGGAGCGTGGAATGAAGGGGCTGGAGAAAAGGAGAGCGCGAAAACCTTGACAGCAACTGCGGTGCGGCCAACTGCGCTTCGCGCCGGGAAGCTGGCCCATTCCCAGGGGCTGCACGGGGATCTCGGGGGACGTGGGACAACCGGCTGTCGATTGTCAAGGAAACGGGTGATGAGAGCCCACTTGCCACAAGGCGAGCGATTGTGATTGGCCGGCCTTGGAAGGAGACGTCCTGGCCTGAAAAGATTCGCATTGTTCGTGAAGCAGGAATGGGTCTACAATTCGGGCTGTTCCCCCCCCGGTAAAAAAGGAAAGTCCGAATGAAACGTGATCGCTTTTTCTATAGCGCCGCTGGGGCTATCTTCCTCGTTCTGACTGTCATCGGCTTCCAACACTACATTTTTGGTGGCAAGCATGTAGACGGCAGTCCCATTAGTCCGTTGATGCTGGCGACGGTGGTGGCGCACAGCAGCGCGATCTTCGCCTGGTTTGTGCTGTTTTTTGTGCAGTCGCTGCTGATCGCCTCGCAGAACCGCCGGGTGCACATGAAGCTCGGCTGGGGCGTTGTGGCGATTGCCGCGGTGATCGCGGTAACGGGGCCGCTGGTTGCTCTTCGCTCGCTTCGCGTCGATCCGAGCCAGGTGATCTTCGACTGGCCTGCCCGGCAGTTTCTGTTGATCATGTATACGGAGATTGCGCTGTACGTGGTGTTCGTTACGATCGGAGTGCTCAACCGCAAGAGACCGCGGATTCACCGGCCCATGATGCTGATGGCCTGCCTGTCGATCGTGAGCGGGGCCACTGCACGGACCGCAATGGTGAATTCGATTTTCGGGTTTCACCACTGGATGGCCTTGTTCGGGCCGGTTGCCGCGCTGGGAGCGCTTCTGCTGCTGGTGCGCCTGGCCATGACCCGCAAGTTCGAGCGCGAGTTTGCCGTGGGCCTTGCCGCCCTGGTCGTAGTGAGCCTGGTAGCGGGAATGCTGGCGGAGACGAACGTGTGGATCAATTGGGCGGGGATGCTTTTA
>DATKPJ010000124.1:0-21499 GCA_035524195.1 Occallatibacter sp. | reverse complement strand
TCCGCTGCGCTGTCGGTGGGGTGGTACAACAACCGCGTGAACCTGAGGCGCATCTTCAGAATCGTTGAGTGGGTCAACTGCCGGGTTGTAAAGCCATCAACAAGCTCAATGTGCAGTCCCAGGGGTGCTAAAATCAGTCAGTGCCGGGTCCTACGCGACGTAATCCCGCCAACCCCGCCAGGTCCGGAAGGAAGCAACGGTAACGGGCTAGTACGGGCGCAGTAGGTCACCCGGTACTTTTTTGGCGCCGCGGGCGCTTTTACTTTTTGGCCGGTCTCGCCAAAGTCGTCGAGCCCGACTTCCTTTTACGAGTTTGTCAGGAGAATTGCATTGAGCCTTGCTGTTCGACCCGTGGTGGGCCGGCGTGCCAAGATTACGGCGCTGGGCACCTACGTTCCTCCCGATGTTCTGACGAATAAAGACCTCGAAAAGATGGTGGAAACCAGCGATCAGTGGATCATGGAGCGCACCGGAATCCGCGAGCGCCATGTGCTGGCGAAGGGTCTGGGCCTGAGCGACATGTGCGCTGAGGCGGCCAAAAAATGCCTTGCGATGCGTGGCATCGAGGCGAGCGAACTTGAGGTGATCCTGGTGGGTACCGTGACGCCCGACATGATGTATCCCTCAACCGCGTGCCTTGTGCAGCACAAGATCGGGGCGCGCAACGTTTGGGGTTTTGACGTCTCAGCCGGCTGCACGGGCTTTACGTATGCGCTGCAAGCGGGTGTGAAGATGGTGGAGAGCGGCGCGTATTCGAAGGTGCTGGTGTGCGGGGCGGACGCGAACACGCGCATGACCGACTACACCGACCGAACCACCTGCGTGCTGTTTGGCGACGGCAGCGGCGCGGTTCTGCTGGAGCCAGCCGAAGAGGGCGAGATCGGCATCATCGACGCGTTGAACGAGATTGACGGATCGGGCGGCGTGAGCCTCTGCATGCCGGGCGGCGGAAGCCTGAACCCCTCAACGCATGAGACCGTCGACAAGAAGATGCACTATATCCACCAGGACGGTCCCGCAGTGTACAAGTTCGCCGTGCGCAAGATGGCCGAGCTTACGTTGAAGCTGCTGGAGCGCAACGGAGTCACCGGCGCGGATCTGGGCTGCTTTATCCCGCACCAGGCCAACAAGCGCATTATTACGGCGACCGCGGACCGGCTCGGAATGGACCCCTGCCGCGTGATTATCAATATCGAAAAATACGGCAACACCTCTTCTGGAACCATTCCCCTGGCGATGGAGACGGCGATCGAAGAAGGCAAGCTGAAAAAGGGCGACCTGGTGCTGCTGGCCGCGGTGGGAGCGGGATTCACGGTGGGAACGGTGCTGCTGCGGTGGGAGATATGAAAACGGATTCCAGCTTCTAGCTTGCAGCTATCAGCTTTTGTGTGCGCCCGCGACGCGAAAGATGCGCTGTCTCAGCGGTGCTACAACACCTGTTCTGCCACGATCGGATCGTAGTCGGGAAGGATGCCGGCTTTCGCAGTCTCGCGGAAGAAGGCGCGCATGCCTTCGATACATTCCTCGTCGAGGATGTAATGAATGTTGGTGGTGAGATAGGAGTGGATGGTCTGTGCGGTGAGCGGGATTTTTTCCGACCACTCGGTGACGAGCGATTCGATCTGGGCGAGGCCGTGATCGCGGGAGAGGATGAAGTCCTCGGCAACGGTGTCATCGAGGGCGCTTCCCGCAGCGGCAGCCCAGACGGCGGAGACAAACGGAAGCCCGGTCAGCTGGTTCCACTCCCAGGCGAGGTCATGATAGACAAGTTCTTCGCCGGTACGTTCGAAGCGGTTGGCGCGTTCTTCGAGAGCCATCAGGGCGGGGTCTCCGATGATGACGGCTGCATCGGCGTGGTCAAGCATGGTGTCGAGGTCGGCAGCCATGGGAAGAAAGGGAACATCGGGATTCTGCCAGCGGCGGAGGAGCAACCGGGTGTAGGCCAAGGTGGTGCGGCTGGCCTTGTCGGCGGCGACGCTGCGGAGGTCTCTCAGCGGCCGGCTGGCGCGGCGGACCAGCAATAAAGAACGTACGCTGCCTTTGGAGGCGATGGTGCATCCGGGGAGGATGCGAAGATGAGGATCGCCAGCCAGGGATGCGATGGGAACCAGGCCGATATCGGCGTCTCCGGCGGCAAGCCGGTCAGCACATTCTGACGGGAGCATCCAGTCAATCTGATATCGCTCGGCGAGTGAGGCGTTCAGCGGGGGGTGTTCGAAGTCCCACATCAGAGGTGCGGGGTTGAGAAAACGGATGGCGGCTACACGCAAACGCTTACGAGGACTCACGCACTCTTAGACTATCAATTTACCCGATGGAGTGCGGGAAATCGTCAAGCGCGGTGACGGTGTTCCTTGACTTGCCGGTAGGAACCGGGTTACTTTGAGCGAAATTACCTAAGGTAGAAGTCCTGGTATCCGCTGAAGCGGATTTGCGTGTCAAGGCGCGACAGCGGCCTCTCGAAAGACGATCTTGCCACAACAAGCGAATGCAAACCGAAGCAGTGCGGATCGAGATGAAGACCGTCTTGGGTGGCTGGCTCTCACGATGTCGCCTGGTCTGGGACCAAGACGGATTCTGGAAGCCGTGAAGGAACTTGGCGGCGCGAGCCGGATTTTCGCCGCCACACTGACGGATCTGGAGGGGCTGAGGCTGCCTGCGCACGCGGCGCAATTCATCTTTGACGGCAAGGCGCGGCAGGCAGCGGAAGAGGAATGGGCGCGGGTGGCAGCGCAGGATGCGCAGGTGATTTCGTTCGGCAGTCCTGAGTATCCGGAACGGCTCAAAGAGATTTACGATCCTCCGCCGGTGCTCTGGGTGCGGGGAGCGACGGAACTTTTGAAGCGGCCGTCGATTGCCATTGTAGGAACGCGGCATCCATCGCCCTACGGCACCGGAGTGGCAGAGATGCTGGCGCGCGATCTGGCGGCGCGGCGGCTGCTCGTGGTGAGCGGGATGGCACGGGGCATCGACACGTGCGCGCACAAGGGTGCGCTGGCAGCGCGCATGCCGACGCTGGCGGTGTGGGGTACGGGGATCGACGTGATCTATCCCAAGGAAAACAGGAAGCTTGCGGAGGAGATTCTGGCGACTGGCGGTGCGATCGTGAGCGAAGTTCCTACGGGAACATTCCCCGCGCCGCAGAATTTTCCGCGCCGCAATCGAATTTTGAGCGGGCTGAGCATTGGGGTGCTGGTGGTGGAGGCAGGTGAAAACTCAGGCACACGGGTGACGGCGCGGTGCGCTGCAGAGCAGGATCGCGATTTGTTTGCCGTACCGGGAAATGTGACGAACCGGAATTCGTGGACTCCCAACACGCTGATAAAACAAGGGGCTAAGCTGGTGGCGACATGGGAAGACGTGTGGGAGGATCTTCCTTCGCAGGTGCGGATGCAACTGGAAGAGGAGGGTGGCCATGAATCCAAACCGGCGGCAACTGCATCCTTATTGCCTGATCCCGTGCTGCGTCCCGAGGAAGCGACGGTTCTTGAAGCGTTGAGGGCCGATGAATCGCTGCAGATCGATGAGGTTCTCGAATTGCTTGAGACGCAACTGACTTCCTCCGAGGTGTTTACGGCCTTGTTTGAGTTGGAGATGGCAGGCCGAATCCGCCAGTTGCCGGGAAAGAATTATGTGCGCACCATGTGAGTTTCTCGATTCGGCCTGCTGCCGGGGAGCGCGCAATTCACAGAATTCTTCGCACTTGCACAGGCGTTTGCGCGTAGTGTAGGAGGGACGCGGGAGCGAAAAAAGTCTGCTTGCGAGTGGAAACGGAGCCGTCTTCCGTGTTAGTTTCCAAGATTTGTGGCTGGTTTTTTCCGGGAGGAAAAGGAAGCCCGAGCAGCGAACGAATGATTTTCGAGCGCATCCAAGACGGAGGAATGCGCATCCGATTTCAGCAAGCCGGACAAGATTGAGTTTCGAGTAGTGGGAATTAAAGGATGGCAATGAGCAAATCACTGGTGATCGTCGAATCGCCCGCGAAAGCGAAGACGATCGGGAAATATCTGGGCAGCGGATACGAAGTGCTCGCGTCAGTCGGGCACATTATGGATCTGCCCAAGAACGATATCGGAGTTGAACTGAAGAAGCGCACTTTTGAGCCGACGCTGATTGTGTCGCCGGGCAAAGAAAAAGTGGTTGCGCAGTTGAAGAAGGCAGCAGGCAAAGCAGATGAAGTGTATCTTGCGCCCGACCCGGATCGCGAAGGCGAGGCGATTGCCTATCACCTGGCGCTGCAACTGGGAACTTCGGCGAAAGAACGGAAGAAGATCCGGAGGATCACCTTCAACGAAATTACGAAGAAGGCTGTGCAGGAAGCGTTCAAGCAAGCGCGCGACGTGGATCAGAATCTCGTTGATGCCCAACAGACGCGGCGTGTGCTCGATCGGCTGGTGGGGTACCAGATTTCTCCGCTGCTGTGGGACAAGGTACGGCGAGGCCTTTCGGCGGGACGCGTGCAGACGGTGGCAGTGCGTCTGATTGTGGAGCGCGAGCGCGAGATCAAAGATTTCGCGCCGGTGGAATACTGGACACTGGAAGCAGAGTTGCATCCGGAGGCGCAGGCAGGCGCGAGTTTCAAGGCGCGGTTTATCGGCGTCGATGGCGAGCCGGCCCGGGTTGCGAATGGCCAGGACAAGGAAGGCAAAGACCAGTTCATCAGCAACGCGCTGTCAGGGAAGGATTCGATGGATGCGGTGCTGTCCGCGCTCGAGAAGGCTGCGTGGTCGGTGACTTCAGTTCAGTCAAGAGAGCAGCAACGGAGACCTCTGCCTCCATTTATCACCAGCCAGTTGCAGCGCGAGGCGTCGAACAAGCTCGGCTTTAATGTGCGGCGCACGATGGGCGTGGCGCAGCGGCTTTACGAAGGCATCGACGTGGGCACGGAAGGAACCGTCGGCCTGATCACCTACATGCGAACCGATTCGCCGCGTGTTGCTCCGGAAGCAAAGATTGCGGCGCGAGACTGGATCCTGAAGCAACTGGGGCCGCAGTATCTGCCGGAGACGCCGAACTTTTATAGTGGCAAGAAGCAGGCGCAGGATGCTCACGAAGCGATTCGACCGACGGACGCCTCGCGGACACCGGAATCGATTGCGCGCTACCTGAGCGACGAACAGTTGAAGCTCTACACGCTGATCTGGAGGCGCTTTGTTGCGTCGCAGATGACGCCCGCGGTGTTTGACATAACGACTGCGAAGATTGCAGCCGTATCCGCAAAGATGCGCAAGACGTATGACTTCAGGGCGAGCGGCTCGGTGATGCGCTTCGACGGTTTCCTCAAGCTCTACGAAGCGACACACGACAAGAAGGACGACGAGGATGAATCGGCGGCTAAGTTGCCGAACCTGGATGGCGTTAGCGCGCTCGAACTGGAAAAGCTCGACCCCGAGCAGCACTTTACCGAGCCGCCACCGCGCTACAACGAAGCTTCGCTGGTGAAGGAACTGGAAGAGCGGGGAATTGGACGACCGTCAACGTATGCCTCGATTATCAGCACCATTCAGGACCGCGAGTACGTGGTAAAGCATGGGGGCTCGCGCGGACGCTTTTACCCTACCGAAATCGGAGTGGTGGTGTGCGATCTGCTGGTGGAGAGTTTCCCCTATATCTTCGACACGAAATACACGGCCAGGCTGGAAGAAGAGCTGGACGACATTGAAGAAGGCAAGGAGAAGTGGACCGAACTGCTGAAGGGCTTTTACAGCTATTTTGAGGATGAGCTGAAGGATGCCGGCAAGAAGATGCGCAACATCAAGCGCATGGAGCAGTTGACCAGCGAGAAGTGCGACTTGTGCGGATCGCCTCTGGTGTTGAAATGGGGCAAGTTCGGCAGCTTTTATGCATGTTCTGCGTACGACAAGAAAGATCCGACGAGCTGCACGTTTACCAAGGAGAATATTGCGTCCAAGCCGGATTTGAATACGCCGGAGGCGCAGGATGCCGGAGATACGGAGGAATACTGCGAGAACTGCGGGCGCGTGATGGTGCTGAAACGGGGGCCGTGGGGTCCGTTCATGAGCTGCCCTGGGTATAACGAAGATCCGCCCTGCAAAACGATCCGCAAGCTGAGCCAGAAGCAGCAGCAGAAGCCGCCTGAGCCGACCGGCGAAGATTGCCCGGTATGCGGAAAGCCGCTGGTGCTCCGGCAGGGAGCGTATGGCGAGTTTGTTTCGTGCTCGGGTTATCCCAAGTGCAAATATGTCAAGCAGAACATCATTGAAGGGATGAAGTGTCCCAAGTGCGGCGAAGGCGACATCGCGGAGCGGAAGGCTCGGCGCGGGAACGTCTTCTGGGGCTGCACGAATTATCCCAAGTGCGATTTCACTTCGAATTACAAACCGGTAGCGAAGAAGTGTCCGGAGTGCGGCAGTCCCTACCTGGTGGAGAAGACGCTCAAGAGCGGAATCTATCTTGAGTGTCCGAACAAGAAGAAGGGCGCTGAGGAAGAGAAGCCGAAGAAGCGGGGCAAGAAGACTGCGGAGCCGGCAGATGGGGCTGTGGTGTGCAGCTATTCGAAGCGGATCGGGGATGCACCTCCGCCACCGACAGCGGAGACACATGGGCCGGTTGCAGAGAAGGCGGAGCAGAAGAAGGAATTGCAGCCGGCATGATGGACCTGACGACATATCTGCTCGAGCGTTCATCAATTTGAAACATCCGCGTCCGCATGGTTCGTCTGAATCCGTTAGTATTGGCAGCGGAGAACTGAATGGAAAGAATGCTCGCAACGCCGGCGGACGCCGAGATCATCCTCAAGCTGTATGAATTGCGCAGAGAGACGCTGATGCGCGAGGCGAGGGCCTGGATAACGGCTGAGTTCTGGCCGGAGACGGTGGAGGATTTCTTCGCCGTTGCGTCGAACCCCGCACATCCGCACAACGCTCATTTTCGCCAGGTGGTGACGTACTGGGAGATGGCTGCGGCCATGGTTTTGCACGGCGCTGTCTCCGCAGAACTGTTTGTGGACTGCAATGGAGAGGGCTTCTTCCTGCTGGCCAAGTTTTCGCATCTTCTCGATGGCATCCGAGAGAAGAATCCGATGTTCATGATGAAGACCTCGGAGCTTGTCAACCGGTTCACCGCGGCTGCGGCTCGATATGAGTTCGTGCTGAAGAGCGTGGAGGCGAGGCGGAGCGGTTTGCGGCAGAGTGAAGAAACGCCGGTCTAATTTTTAATCCCGCAAAATAGAATGCTTGTCAGGGTTGTGCGACCCGCCACCGAAAGAGCATGATGATGCTTGATTCCCTAAAGGTGATTTCCGGAGGTCTTATGAGAAAAGCAGTCGCAATCCTGGTTCTGGCGTTATCGACGGGCGCAATCGCCGCGAGCGCCGCTGACAGCAGCCACATCAACGGCTGGATTTCCGATTCGATGTGCGGCGCCAAGCATGCAGGTTCTGGTGCGGAGTGCGTGAAGAAGTGCGTCGAGGGCGGCATGGCACCTGTGTTTGTGGATGAGGCCAAGAAGGCCGTTTGGTCGATCGACAACCCGGCTGCGGTGAAGGGGTTCCTTGGCGATCATGTGACGATCGTAGCGAAGGCGGACCCGGCAAGGAAGAGCGTGCACATCGATTCCATCACTGCGGCAAAGTAGATTCCCAAGGGCTGTTTGAAGCTGTCCCAGACTCGCCACAGCGGGCAAACTCTGGTAGTGTCTATCCGGAACCTCTGTGCCGGATCCGATGTATCTTCGGCATCGAGGCAGAGGAGCGGTGCACCGGTAAAATCAATGGCAAGAGCTATTTGGAGCGGCAAAGTGATCGCTGAGAGCGATCAGATAGAGACGGTTGAAGGAAATGTATATTTTCCTGAAACCAGTTTGAAACGTGAATATTTTCGCCCGAGTTCCACGACTTCGACGTGTCCATGGAAGGGACAGGCGCGTTACCTGAGCCTGCTGGTGGATGGGCAGGACAATCCTGATGCGGCTTGGTACTACCCAGATCCGAAGCCGGCTGCGCGGAAGATCAAAGGTTACGTGGCGTTCTGGCGTGGGGTTGAGGTGGAAAAGTAGGGCTTCTCCGGCTTTCGGGTGGAATTGGATGCGCGTTCGTACTGTCTTCCTGAGCCCTGTTCTTGGCGTTGTTTTATGCGGCTGCGCCCACCAGCATGCGGCGCCGACCGGGGTTGCGGTCGCGCCGACGCTTTCAGGCGATTCGGCTCATCCCGGAGAGACAAAGGGTTGGGTCGACACGAGACTCTATTTCGGTCTTGGACCGATGGATCGGCCGGACCAGGGGATCAGCGAGGCGAAGTGGCGGGCGTTCCTCGACAAAGAGGTGACACCGCGATTTCCCGACGGCCTGAGCGTGGTGGATGTTTACGGCCAGTGGCAGGGGAAGCACGAGACTGCGCCGGAGCGGCTGCGGTCGAAGATGCTGATCATCGACTATCCGGACACGCAAGACAATCGAGATAAGATTCAGGCCATTCGAGCGGCCTGGAAGCAGATGACGGGGGATCAATCGGTGATGCGGGTGACGGAGCCCGCGGACGTTTCGTTCTAGGGCGAGAAAATCGCCAATTTCGTATCGGTCAGCGCTTTGGGGTGATCCCGCCTTTTTCTGCCTGCGCACGCCAACTTGCCTGTTGTGTCGGCATGAGAGCTTTGATGAGGAAGAACAGCAGGTAAGAAGAGCAAGAGATGGCGAGATGAATCATGGAGCGACTCCTTGATCCGGGCAATTGCGGCAGCTCCGGTCAACGCCCCTATTCAATGCAAGAACGATGCCAATGTTTATTTTCCCCTTGCCCGGGGGCGCGTGGCATTGCCACGACTTGACTTAGCCGATCGGAATCCGCGAGATGCGAAAGGCGTACCGCGGTCTGTGACGAAGGAACGATGACGACATCTCGTCGCGATGACCGCAGGCCGTCGCGAAAGGGTCTGAGAGCGTATCGGGAACGTATTTGTCATGTGGCGCCATTTTCGGCGAAGGTCTATCGGTCAAAGCAGCATGCGAAGCTGATTACGTCACTCTTTTTTTGCGGCTTGAGGTTGGGAAACAAGAAGTGTTCGCGCCGCACCTCTTCGCGCTGAAACCCGCATTTTTCAAGGACACGGGCGGAAGCGGCGTGGGCCGCATGGGTCAACGCATCGATTCGCATCACGCCGAGATCACGGGCCAGATCGACCATGGCTATGAGGGATTCAGTGGCGAAGCCTTGTTTCCAGGCATCCTGAGCGAAGACGTAGCCGGTGATCGCATGGGTCGGACTCTTGAACGAAAGCCCAGTTCCGCCGAGCAGAACGCGGATATCGGAACGCAGAAAAACGAGATACGGGCCGGCCGGCCACTTTTCCCATTCGTCGTCGCTCCAGGAGAGAAAGGCCTGGGTATCGGCTACGGTTCGATGCGTGGGCCAACTCAAATAGCGGGTGACTTTGGGATCGGCGGCATAGCGGCGAAAGACGGCCTCAGCGTCGGCCGGGACGGGCTTGCGCAGCAGGAGCCGAGGTGTCTCGATCCTTTCCGGGGCTTTCATCGGTTTCCTTATTCTCAAGGTTTTCAGGCGAGAGGCTTGCCGATCTCCCAATGGTGGCCAAAGGGGTCGACTACGCGACCAATGCGCCAGTGGTAGGGTTGATCGGCAACCGGCCAGAGCGGGTTTGCGCCCGCCGCGACTGCCTGATCGAAGACGGCGTCGGGATCCTCGACCACGAGCACCATGCGCACGGTGGATCCGCCGAGCGATTCCGGGCTGTAGTTCTGATTTTCCGGAGACTCGTCGGCGAGCCAGAAATCGGAAGCACCGATGGAGAAGTGCGCTACGACATCTCCATTGTCGGAGGTGATGCACATGAGTTCCACCGCATTAAATGCCTGCTTGTAGAACTCGACCGCCCGCGCGCCATTGCGGACGGAAAGCAAGGGAGCGAGCGTTGTCTTTTTGACTTCAGCAGACAAAGGGTCTGCCATGGAAACCCCCTATCGTTCACTTTCGTTGGTGACGGGACAGCTAGACGTCAATATGCCTGCAACTGATCGAGCGGCAGGCGGACACGGAAGCAGGTGGAACCGGGTTCGGAACGGACGCTCAGGTGTCCGCGATGCTTGCGAACGATGCGCATGGCATTGTCGAGGCCCAGACCGAGCCCCTGGCCGGGCGCCTTGGTGGTGAAGAACGGCTCGAAGATCCGGTCCTGCAATTCTGCCGGGATGCCGGGACCCGTGTCCCATATTTCGGCGAGGAGCATTTCGCCTTCAAGACGGCAGGTCAGCTTGAGAGTTCCCTGGTTGCCGAGAGCATCGAGCGCATTTTCGATCAGGGCCGTCCATACCTGGTTCAATTCGCTGCCGTATGCACTGATGCGGGGCAGATTGAGCTGGTAGTCGCGCTCGACCGTGACGTTGCTCATGCGCGACTGGAGCATCTGCACGGTGGCATCGAGGCCGGCAGGCACATCGACTTCGAGAATCGGCGCTCGATCCATATAGGAATACGCTTTGACCGCGCTGATGAGGTCGAAGATCCGCGCCGTGGAGTTGAGAAGCGTTTCGACCGAACGATTAGAGCGAAGATAGCGGGCAAAGTATTGCAGGGCGACACAGGTTTCTCTGGGTTCGAGAATGGTACGCAAGGCATCGAGATCGGCGACGGTTGCGCCCTGTTCTCCCAGCTGCGCCGCAACCTCCCAGGACCCTTCGCAGGGCAGGTCAGTGAGCCATTTGCGCAGCGATTCGTCGCGCACGATCATGTCGCCCGCATCCTGATCTGCGCCGGCGGGTGTGCGGCTGAGGAGGCGCTGCTCCCAGTCTTCGATGCCGCGGATCTGTTCTTCGGAGAGGCAGAGGTTCACCAGCTTGAAGCGATTGTTGCGGTTGGCGCGCAACTCGGTGACCAGGCTGGATGCAGCTCGCTGGGCAGCCGAGGCGGGATTATTGAGCTCGTGGGCCAAGTTGCCGGCGAGCTTGCCGAGGGCGGTGAGTTTTTCAGCCTGTTGCTCGATGCGCGTAACCTCGCGGACACGGTCAAGCAGGGTGGAAACCACGCGCTGGCTCATCGAAGGAATCGCGTCAAGCATGGCGGGAAACTCGTCGCGATGAATGAGCAGAGCCCAGACGGGAGAGACGGCAAAGCCCTGTCCGCCGGCGGTCTTCATGCGCGAGAAGGGGAGCAGGCCTGTCATTTGGCCGGTACGGCCGATGAAGAGAGCGATGGGGCCGCCACGCTGGCGGCGCACGTGAATTTCACCCTTGAGGATGAGGATCATGCGGTCGGCGGGCGCACCTTCTTCAAAGAGCACGTCGCCGGGTTGAGCGACGACTTCTTCGGCGTGTTTGGCCAGCCAGAGACGGTCTTCAAACGGGAGGCCCTGTAACGGAATGATGCGGTTAATGGCCTCCGCAATCTCTTCTGGAGGCGTGGGGCACGCAGGTGTCGTGTAGGTGGGGGCGAGCATCCGGGGACCTCCGGGTTGCAGATACAGGATAGACGATCTGGAGACCGCGACTGGGAGGAGGTCTGTTGAAAATGGATTGGTTGGCCGCGGCGGGATGTTGGAATGCCGGACAGCATCACGTTAGAGAGCGAATGGTATGATGGGTCGGTTTGAAAAGTGGAGTAAAGGAAACGCCCATGCTGAAAACATTTTCATGCGCCGTCGCGATGATGGCTGTCTCTTTGATCGGGGTGGCGGAGCCTGCTGTCTCGTTTGATTCTGCAACCAAGGTTTTCAGGATGGACGGCGGAAACGTCACGTATGTGTTTGGGGTGAATTCGCGAGGCGAGTTGCAGCAGCTCTATTGGGGTGGCCGGCTGGCTGAAACGGATCGATTCCCGAGCGCTGTGCCGAAGCCTGAGTGGGCGTCGTTTGACTCCTCTTACACGAATACCCCGCAAGAGTACGTGGGCTGGGGCGCGGGCCTGTTTGTGGAGCCGGCTCTGAAGGTGACGTTTGCCGACGGCAATCGCGACCTTGTGCTGCACTATGTGAGCCACACCGAGACGGCAGACGGGCTTGAGGTGGTTCTGAAAGATATCAAGCGCGAAGTGTATGTGAAGCTGCACTATGCGATGGATCCGGCGAGCGGGATTCTTGCGCGGTCAGCGACGATCGAAAACAAGGAAGCGCAGCCGGTGACGATTGAGCAGGCTGCGGCCGCGGCGTGGGCGCTGCCCGCGGCGCACTACACGCTGAATTATCTGACTGGCCGGTGGGCGGGCGAGTGGACGCTGAACCAGGAGGAGCTTCGCCCCGGAGAAAGAGTGATTGAGAGCCGCCGCGGATCGACGGGCCACCAGGCCAACCCGTGGTTTGCGATCCAGGCGGGCGAACCCGATGAGGAACATGGCGAGGTTTGGTTTGGCGCGCTGGCGTGGAGCGGTTCGTGGCGGATCACAGTGGAGCGGGACCAACTGGATGCGGTGCGCGTCACCGGGGGCTTTAATCCATTTGATTTTGGGTATGTGCTGCATCCCGGACAGTCGCTGGAGACGCCGGTGTTTTATGGGGGATATTCGGCCCATGGATTGGGCGGAGCTTCGCGGCTGCTGCATCACTTTGAGATTGCTCACGTGCTGCCGCACCGGGTGGGAACGGGCGAGGATGCCGCTCCAAAGCCAAGGCCGGTGATCTACAACTCATGGGAAGCAACGGGATTCAACGTAAGCGAGGCGGGCCAGATGGCGCTGGCGGAAAAAGCAGCGGCGCTTGGGGTGGACCGCTTTGTGATGGATGATGGCTGGTTTGGCCAGCGCAAAGACGACCACGCGGGGCTGGGGGACTGGTATGTGAATCCGCAGAAGTTTCCGCATGGTCTGAAGCCGCTTATCGATAAAGTGCATTCGCTGGGGATGGATTTCGGCCTCTGGGTTGAACCGGAGATGGTGAATCCGGACTCGGACTTGTATCGCAAGCATCCAGACTGGGTGCTGAATTTTCCGGGCAGGCCGCGGTCGGAGCAAAGAAATCAACTGGTGCTGAACATTGCGCGGCCGGATGTGCACGACTACGTGCTGGGCTTTCTGGACAAGCTGCTGACGGAGAATGATATTGCGTTTCTGAAGTGGGATTACAACCGCAACTGGAGCGAGCCGGGATGGGACCAGCTGCCGCCGGATGAGCAGAAAAAGGTCTATGTGGCGTTCACGCGCAGCCTGTACAGCATCCTGGCCGAGCTGGAGCGCCGGCATCCCAAGGTGGAGATCGAGTCGTGTTCCGGCGGCGGCGGGCGCGTGGATCTGGGGATCTTGAGATACGCGGATGAGGTGTGGCCATCGGATAACACGGATCCCTTTGACCGGTTGACACAGCAGGACGGGTTTACCTACGCCTATACGCCGCAGATCATGATGGCGTGGGTGACAGACTCGCCGCACTGGCTGAATCATCGGGCGACGTCGCTGGAGTATCGAATGCTGAGCTCGATGGAAGGCTCACTGGGCATTGGCGCCAACATTGCAAAGTGGAACGACGAGGAGATGGCTACGGCGAAACGTCTCATCGCCGCCTACCACGAGGTGCAGCGGACGATTGTGCAGGGCGATCTGTACCGGCTGATTTCGCCGCTGAATGGGAGCGAGTTTTCAGCGACGCAGACGGTGAATCACGACAAGAGCCAGTCGGTGGTATTCCTTTATATCCATTCGACGCAGGAGGGGCGCGGTTTTCCGACGCTCAAGCTGAAGGGGCTGGACCCGGCGGCGGAATACGCGCTGACGTCGATTGAGGGAAAAGCGGCGCCGCAGACGCCGGCTACAGCAAGCGGAACGTGGTGGATGAATCACGGGCTGGAGATGGATGACAGTTTCCGCGGAGATTTTCAAGCGGCGGCGTTCCGGCTGGACAGGAAGTAGGTATACATTCCTTCCAAATCTCGTATATGTGTGATATATACAGATTATGGGCGAGAAGGACCCACTGGCTGGTTGCATTGGCTTTGATTGGGACGAAGCCAACATCGCCAAGAATTGGGAGCGCCACGGGGTCACTTCGGAAGAGGCAGAAGACATTTTCTTTCATGATCCGTTCGTGCTGCGATCGGACCTGAAACATTCAACGCGTGAGAAGCGGTACTTCGCTCTTGGGCAGACTGGGAAAAGCCGGCGATTGTTTGTGGCCTTTACGGTGCGAAGAAGGTTGATTCGCGTGATTTCCGTGCGCGATATGGGCCAGAGGGAGATGGAAGAATATGAACGCCACGAAGAAGCCAATTCCTGAATTCAAGAACGAGGCCGAGGAGTTCGAGTTCTGGTCAGCACAGGGCGCCGGGGCCGATTCGACGGCATTCCTTGACTGGTCGAAAGCAAAGCGCGCGAAATTGCCCAGCCTGAAGCCAACGCTGCGGACGATCTCGGTGCGTCTTCCCGTAGCCATGATCGAAGACCTGAAGATCCTCGCCAATAAGCGCGATGTGCCGTACCAGTCGTTGCTGAAGGTGTTTCTTGCGGAAAGATTGGAGAAGGAGCGGGGACTGAGGCGGGCTGGCTAGGCTACTGGTTTTCCGCGGGGATTTTCAGGCGGCGGCGTTTCGGCGGATAAGAAGTGAGACGAGCCTCAATCCCGGGTCTCAGAGGCGAGACCTGGGCACCCGCGATGCCACCCTAGCCGCTAAAAACAAGACGCGGCAAGGATGGGCACCCGGCATGGCCCGTCGCTCGTTTCCGAATTGAGTGTTACCGCGTCTTGGAAACTTCTTCGACGGTGACGGGATCGAGGAAGGGCATGGAAGCGCGCAGTTTCTTGCCAACGATTTCGATGGGATGCTTGGCTTCGGCTTCGCGGAAGGCGAGGAACTCCTTGCGGCCGGAGTTCTGGTCGGCGAGGAAGCGTTTGGCAAAGCTGCCGTCCTGAATTTCGGCGAGGATCTGCTTCATTGCCTTGCGGCTTTCGGCGTTGATGACGCGGGGGCCGGAGACGTAGTCGCCCCACTCAGCGGTGTCGGAGATGGAGTAGCGCATATAGGCGAGACCGCCGCGATAAATCAAGTCGACAATCAGCTTGAGCTCGTGGAGCACTTCGAAGTAGGCACTCTCGGGCTGGTATCCGGCTTCGACGAGGGTCTCGTAGCCGGCCTTGATGAGGGAACTGACGCCGCCGCAGAGCACAGCCTGTTCGCCGAAGAGGTCGGTCTCGGTTTCTTCCTTGAATGTGGTTTCGAGCACCCCGGCGCGGGTTCCGCCGATGCCCTTGAGGTAACTGAGGGTAAGCGCGTGGGCGTGGCCGGTCGAGTCCTGGTGAATGGCGATAAGGCAGGGAACGCCGCCGCCCTCGGTGAAGACTTCGCGAACGCGGTGACCTGGAGCCTTGGGCGCGGCCATGCCGACGTCGATGCCCGGGGCGGGAACAATGGTTTTGAAATGGATGTTGAAGCCGTGAGCGAAGAGAAGCAGGGAACCGGGCTTGAGGTTGGGCGCGATCTCTTCAGCGTAGAGTTTGGCCGCGGTCTGGTCGGGGACAAGAACCATGACAACGTCGGCCCATTTTGTGACGGCAGGAACCGTATCGACTTCAAGGCCGGCCTTCTGGGCCTTGGCGATGGATTTGGAGTTCGGGGCGAGGCCTACCTTGACCTGGACGCCGGAGTCCTTGAGGTTGAGGGAGTGGGCGTGGCCCTGTGAGCCGTAGCCGATGATGGCGACTTTTTTGGCTTGGATGAGAGTGAGGTCGGCGTCGTGATCGTAGTAAGTCTTGGCCATGATGTTCTCGGTTTCTTCCTTTGTGGTGAGTGATTCGAGTGTGTTCGACGAGGGCAGTTTTCGTGGCTGAAAACGAGATTACCTAGTCGGGTTCGACGACTGCGCTTTCTTCGACAGGATGTCCATTCTGTCCGGACCTGGGCTCTTCCGCGGCGCCCAGGGCCTTGAGAACTCCGCTGGTGTGATGGCCGCGGCGCATGGTCATTTTTCCGCTGCGACAGATTTCGAGGATGCGCCCATCGTCTTCGCGAAGCACTTCGATGAGGCCTTCGATCTTGCTCTCGACGCCGGTCATTTCAATCATCAGGGATTCTGAAGTGAGATCGACGATGCGGGCGCGGAAAACTTCGACGAGTTCGAAGATATGGGAGCGGTTCTGCTGCGTGGCGGCAACCTTGATGAGCGCGAGTTCGCGGGTGACCGACGGGGCCTTTGCGATGTCGTCGACATCGACGACGTTTTCAAGTTTGAAGAGGCTGGCGCGGATGCGATGGCCTGCTTCAGCCGATGCTTCGCAAACGAGAGTAAGGCGCGAGAGGCCAGCGCGTTCGCTGCGGCCGACGGTGAGCGAATGAATATTGATGTTGAGTCGGCGGAACAGCGAGGCCACGCGCGTGAGCACGCCGGGCAGGTCTTCAACGTAAGCGACGAATGTGTGCATCATAAGACTAACTCCTAGCTTCCAGTTGCTAGCTTTTAGCTCGTAACTCCCGCGCTGGTTGGCCCTACGCCAAATCCTGGCGAGGGGATTACCAGCTGGAGGCTAAGAGCCGGCAGCTAGCAGCCGCCTTAAACGTCGTCCGCGGATTCGACCAGCGGATTCTTTTTGGGACGGCGAATCATTTCGTGCAGCGACTTGCCGGCAGGAATCATGGGGTAGACCGAATCTTCTTTTTCGACAAGGAAGTTGATGAGGAATGTGCCGGGTGCGGAGCGCGCCTGGTTGACGGCTTCGGCCACATCAGCACGGGTGCGGACGGCGCGTCCGGCGATGCCGTGAGCATCGGCGAGCTTGACGAAATCAGGGCTGACCAGGGGCGTGGCTTCGTAGTTGCTTTCGTAGAAAAATTCCTGCCACTGGCGCACCATGCCGAGGTAGCCGTTGTTGATGATGGCAATGTTGAGCTTGATTTTCTCCTGAACGATCGTTGAGAGTTCGGCCGCAGTCATCTGGAAGCCTCCGTCGCCGGCGATGACCCAGACTTCTTTTTCGGGGCTCGCAAACTTGGCGCCGATGGCCGCCGGGAGAGCGAAGCCCATGGTGCCGAGGCCGCCGGAGGTGATAAGGGTGCGCGGCATTTCATGGTGGTAGTACTGTGCTTCCCACATCTGGTGCTGTCCCACATCGGTGACGATGATGGCGTCGCCGCCGGTGATGCGCCACAGATCGTGGACAACGTGTGCTGCGTAGAGATGGCCGGAGTCAGGCAGGTTCTTGATGTCGCGCACGGCTACCGCACCTTTGCTTGATTCGATGGTTTTGAGCCAGGCAGATCCGTCGCGGCCTGGAATGCGGGGCAGCAGGTCTTCGAGCACTTCGCGCAGATCGCCGACGAGGGCGACGTCGACCTTGATGTTCTTATTGATCTCGGCGGGATCGACTTCGATATGAATCTTTTTCGATTTAGGCGAGTAGGTTGCAGTGGTTCCGGTTACGCGATCGTCGAAGCGCATGCCGCAGGCGATCAGCAGGTCGGCTTCCTGGATGGCGTGGTTGACCCATGCTTCGCCGTGCATACCCATCATTCCCATGTTGAGGGGATGCGAAGCGGGGAAGGATCCGAGGCCGAGCAGAGTGAGGGCGACAGGAATCTGAGCGCGCTCGGCCAATGTGCGGATCTGCTCCATTGCGCCGGACTCGGAAATGCCGTGACCGGCGAGGATGATGGGGCGCTTGGCGTTGCGGATGAGTTCAGCCGCGCGTTCGAGGCCCTGCTCTTCCACCTTCAGCATGGGGTGGGGGCGATAGGCGCGAGGTTTGGCGGCAGCGAAGTCGAAGATGGCGGATCCCTGCTGCGCGTCCTTGGTGATGTCGACGAGGACGGGACCGGGGCGTCCGGATTGCGCGATCTGGAAGGCATAGCGGATGGCGTGCGCAATGTCTTCAGTCTTGTTGACGAGGAAATTGTGCTTGGTGACGGGCAGAGTGATGCCGGTGATGTCGACTTCCTGGAAGGCATCGGTTCCGAGAACTTTGCTGGAGACATTGCCGGTGATGCACACGATGGGAATGGAATCGAGCATAGCGGTGGCGATGCCGGTAATGAGATTGGTGGCGCCGGGACCGCTGGTGGCGAGGGCCACGCCGACTTTGCCCGAAGTGCGCGCGTAGCCATCAGCCATGTGCGCGGCACCCTGCTCGTGGCGAACCAGTACGTGATGAATGGGGAATTTGCGCAGCGCGTCATAGACCGGCAGGATGGCTCCGCCGGGATAGCCGAAGACGGTGTCAACGCCCTCACCCACCAGCGTGGCCCAGACGATTTCAGCGCCCGTCAAGCGAGTGGGCGTAGTGAGGTGAGCGTTGGCGGATTGTGCGGTTGCATTGGTTCCCATGCGATTCTCCTTGGTAGCTATCAGCTATCAGCTATCAGCTGATAGCTGCATTTCACGTTGTCGCGCCCTTTGATGCGGAGGTCACGCGGTCGACATATTTGCGGAAGACGCCGGCAGGCCAGCGCAGCGCAGGAGGCTTAAAGTTCTTGAGCCTCGCAGACATTTCTGCGTCGCTGATTTCGAGCGTCAGTTTGCGATTGGGAATATCGAAGTGGATGATGTCGCCTTCGCGGACGGCGGCGATGGGTCCGCCGACGAAGGCCTCGGGCGCGACGTGGCCCGCGGTCATGCCGCGCGTGGCACCGGAGAAACGGCCGTCGGTGAGCAAGGCAACGTGCGCGCTGAGTTCCGCGTTGGAAGAAATCGCGGCGGTCACCTGGAGCATTTCGCGCATGCCGGGCCCGCCCCTGGGACCTTCGTAGCGAATGACGAGGACGTCGCCGGGTTTGATCGTTCCGGCTTGCACTTCGGCGAAGCAGGCCTCTTCCGTATCAAAAACGCGCGCCGGGCCGCGATGCTCAAGGCGATTGGCAGCGGCGATTTTCATCACGCAGCCTTCGGGTGCGAGGTTGCCTTTGAGAATCACGAGACCGCCGGTGGGCTTGATGGGCTTGTCGAAGGTGTGGATGACGACCTGGCCCGGAGTTTCTTTGGCGAGCGCGGCTTCTTCAGCGAGCGTGCGGCCGCTGATCGTGAGTGTCGAGCCGTCAGCATGGCCGGCGTCGATGAGGCGCCTGGCGAGAACGCGGGAACCGCCGGCGGCCTGGTAGTCCGAGGCCACGTATTTTCCGGCTGGCGTGAGGTCGCAGATGAACGGCGTGCGCTTGCTGATGGCGTCGAAGTCGTCAATGGAGAGATCGATGCCCATTTCATGGGCGATGGCGAGGAGGTGAAGAACGGCGTTGGTCGAACCGCCGCTGGCGGCGACGCTGGCGATGGTGTTTTCAAGAGATTTGCGGGTGATGATCTGCGATGGGCGGCGATTGGCGCGGACCGCGTCCATGAGGATGCGACCGGCCTCGCGCGTGGCGGCGAGTTTGTCTTTTGCGGTGGCTGGAACGCCGGAGAGCTGGATGGGCGAGATGCCGAGGATCTCTCCGCTCATGGCCATGGTGTTTGCGGTGAATTGTCCGCCGCAGGCGCCGGCGCCGGGACAGGCATTGGCTTCGAGCGCTTCGAGCCCCGCATCGTCGATGCGGCCGGCGGCGTAGGAACCGATGCCTTCGAACACGTTCTGGATGGTAATGTCGATTTTTTCGCCATTGGGGCCGTTGAGTTTGCCGGGCGCGATGGAACCGCCATAGAGCATCATTCCGGGAATGTCGAGACGGCAGAGAGCCATGATGATCCCGGGCATGTTCTTGTCGCAACCGCCAATGCCGACGAGACCATCGAAGAGATTGCCGCGGGCGACGAGTTCGATGGAATCGGCGATGACCTCGCGCGACACCAGCGAAGCCTTCATGCCCTGCGTGCCCATGGTGATGCCGTCGGAGATGGTGATGGTGTTGAACTCCATGGGCGTGCCGCCGGCCTCGCGAATGCCCTCCTTGAGCGCCTCGGCAATCTCGCGCAGGTGCACGTTGCAGGTGCCGATCTCGGTCCAGGTATTGGCCACGCCGATGATGGGCTTGTGCAGGTCCTCCTTTTTGAATCCCGAGCCGCGCAGATAGCTGCGCGCCGCCGCGCGGCTGGGACCTTCGGTGAGGGGAATCGAGTTGCGTTTGCCGTCGATGGTCATTGGCTCTTCGCTTCGCTCATCGCTAGCTCCTAGCTCTTAGCTTCTAGCTCCTAGCTTGTTCGTGGTGCCGTTAAAATTCCCAGCATGACACAGAGTCGATTCACCTAGCTTACGGCCGATGCATTTCACTCGCGCAGAATGAGCTAGAGGCTAAAAGCCAGCAGCCAGAGGCTGCCTCACTTCGCTTTCAGCCACCCGGCTCCGTCATGCTGCTTCTCAAACTTGTCCAGCTCCGCGGCGTGGCGCAGCGTGAGGCCGATGTCGTCGAGGCCTTCGAGCAGGCAAAACTTGCGGAAGGGATCGATTTCGAACGACGCACTGAAGCCGCGCCCGTCGGCGACGGTCTGGCTTTCGAGCGAAACCGTGAGCTGGTACCCGGGGATTTTCTGTGCGTTTTGGAGAAGAGATTCGACATCCCTCTCCGGGAGCCGCACCAGCACAATCCCATTCTTGCCCGCATTCGAGAAAAAGATGTCGGCAAACGTGGGCGCAATGACCGCGCGAAAGCCGTAATCGCTCAGCGCCCAGGCGGCGTGCTCGCGGCTGGAGCCACAGGCGAAGTTCTTGCCGGCGATCAAGATCTGCGCGCCCTGATAGCGCGGATCGTTCAGAACGAAGTCGGCCACCGGCTTGCCGTCGGGGGTCTGGCGCCAGTCGAAGAAGAGAAAATCGCCATAGCCGGTGCGCTCGATGCGCTTCAAAAACTGCTTGGGAATGATCTGGTCGGTGTCGACGTTGGTGCGGTCGAGCGGCGCGGCCAGGGCGGTGATTGTGCGGAAGGGTTGCATCAGGCGTTTACCTCCTCGCGAGCGGTCTCATGAACAGGCCAGTTGCGGATATCGACGAAGTGGCCGGCGATGGCGGCAGCGGCGGCCATCTCCGGCGAAACAAGATGCGTGCGCCCGCCGCGTCCCTGGCGGCCCTCGAAGTTGCGGTTGCTGGTGGAAGCGCAGCGCTCGCCGGGCGAGAGAATGTCCGGGTTCATGCCCAGGCACATGGAGCAGCCGGGCTCGCGCCAGTCGAAGCCCGCTTCCTTGAAGATGCGGTCGAGGCCTTCGGCTTCGGCCTGCGCCTTGACCTGCTGCGAGCCGGGAACCACCATGGCGCTCACGTGCGTGGATACTTTGTTGCCGGCGGCGATGCGCGCCGCGGCGCGCAGGTCCTCAATGCGGCCATTGGTGCAGGAGCCGATAAACACACGATCGATGCTGATGCTGGCGAGCGGCGTGCCGGGCTTGAGCGCCATGTATTCGAGCGCGCGCGCAAACGATTTGCGATCGAGTTCGCTGGCAGCCGCCGCGGGATCGGGAACGCTCGCCGTCACCGGCGCAACCATGCCCGGGCTTGTGCCCCAACTGACGTAGGGCACGAGCGTGGTTGCATCGATGACCAGCTCGCGATCGAATTGCGCGCCCGCGTCGGAGGGCAGCTTGCTCCACTCGGCGACGGCGGCCTTCCAGGCTTCTCCTTTTGGACTAAACCTGCGGCCCTCTAAATAGGCGAACGTGGTTGCGTCGGGCGCGATCATGCCCGCGCGCGCGCCGGCCTCGATGCTCAT
>DATKPJ010000123.1:0-30344 GCA_035524195.1 Occallatibacter sp. | reverse complement strand
GCGTTTTCTGCTGCGAGAGCCAAGGCATGCGCGGAGATATCGGTGGCGGTGATGTTTGCGCCGGGAAGGCCGTGTGCCAGGGCAACAGCAATGGCGCCGGAGCCAGTGCCGATGTCGAGAATGCGGAGCGGTGGGTCAGAGTTCTCCGTTTCCCACCCAAACCGCAAAACCGGCGGCTTGGATGGGGCACCCAGTTGTGCCGCCAAGCTGAAGGCGTTCTCAACGAGATGCTCGGTCTCGGGGCGGGGAATGAGGACGTCGGGAGTGACGCGAAAGGGCAGGCCGTAAAATTCGCACTCACCGGTGATGTACTGGATGGGCTCGCCTTTGGCGCGGCGATCGAGCAGGGCGGCGTAGCGGATGGCTGTGCACCCGCCGAATTCGTCGTCCTGGTGCGCGATGAGCCAGGCGCGTTGTTTTCCGAGGAGATGAAGAAGCAGCGTTTCGGCGTCGAGTCGGGCGCGATCGGGATGAGGGCCGGAACGAAGGCGGGTTTCGGCGTGGCTGAGGTGGTCGCGGAGGGTCATGGAACTCGAGTCGTGTCCTTTCAGAGCCTCGCGGATCGTTTGTGCGTCAGGCCGCTTCGCTGTCGCCCTTTAATTGCTCAGCCTGGTAGTGGGCGACGAGGGCGTCGACGATGGGCTGCAGGCGACCTTCCATTACAAGGTCGAGCTGATGCAGGGTGAGGCCGATGCGGTGGTCGGTGAGGCGATTCTGCGGGAAGTTGTAGGTGCGGATCTTCTCGCTGCGGTCGCCGGAGCCGACTTGCTGCTTACGAGTCTGTGCCAACTCGGCATTCTGACGCTCCATCTCCATTTCGTAGAGGCGGGAACGCAGAACGCGCATACCTTTCTCGCGGTTCTTGATCTGCGATTTTTCATCCTGGCAACTGACCACGGTGTTGGTTGGAATGTGCGTAATGCGGACGGCGGAGTACGTGGTGTTGACGGACTGACCGCCGGGTCCTGAGGAGCAGAAGGTGTCGATGCGAATGTCTTTGGCCTCAATCTTGATGTCGACGTCTTCGGCCTCGGGCAGGACAGCGACGGTGACGGCGGAGGTGTGGACGCGGCCCTGGGTTTCTGTCGCCGGAACGCGCTGCACGCGATGGACTCCGCTCTCCCACTTGAGCTGGGAGTAGACACGATTCCCTTCGATGATGGCGATGACCTCCTTGTATCCGCCAACGCCGGATTCAGAGATGGACAGGACCTCGATCTTCCAGCGGTGCTGCTCAGCGAAGCGGGTGTACATGCGAAAGATTTCGGCGGCGAAAAGAGAAGCCTCGTCACCACCGGTGCCGGCGCGGATCTCAAGGATGACGTTCTTCTCGTCATTCGGATCCCTGGGCAGCAGCAGGAGTTTCAATTCATCTTCGATGGCGGAGCTGCGTGGTTCGAGCGCGGCAATCTCTTCCTGTGCCATGGCGCGCAAGTCCGGGTCGGATTCGGCGAGCATGGCGCGTGCTTCGGCCAGACCTTGGCGGACGTGTTTCAACTCGCGGTACTTTTCCACGGTCTCTTCGATTTCGCGCAGCGACTTGGAGATTTTGGCGGAACGCTCGTGGTCGCTGAGGACCTCTGGGAGCGCGAATTGCGATTGCAGCTCGTTGAAACGCTGCTCCATTTGTTCAAGGCGATCTAGCATGTGGGCCCTCCGGGCTCTTGTGTTTTGGAGTAAAGACTTCGGACTGGAAAGGGGCAGAACAGTGTAGGCGGCGGGCGCCGCTAAAGGAGGGCCGGGATGGGCTGGTGCAGGGGCATGGTGCTGATTCCATTGTAGCGCGAAAGAGACGGTTTAAGCCCAGGATATCCCGAGGCGATGCTTCTCCCAGGCCTCAGGGGAGAGAACTCGGCCACCCATCTGAGGGCTCAAAAGCAGGCGATGTGGTCGCAGGCGTTCATCAGCGGAAGCAGCAGGTTCGACTCGTGGTCGGGGTCGGAGTAGATGGTGATGGTGGCCGGTTTGTAGTCGTCGGGCCTGGCGGTCATGATGTTGGGCACGAAGGTCTGCGGATTGCGGTCGTAGAGCGGGAACCAGGTGCTCTGGATCTCGACGATGACGGTGTGGCCGGTTTTGAATACATGGTCGACGTCGTGGAGGCTGTAGCGGTACTCGTGGATTGAGTTGGCACGGAGAGGCTGGGGTTTATCGAATCCGCTGAGATAGCGACCGCGGAAGATTTCGGCGTTAGTCATGAGTTGGTAGCCGCGCATCGTGGGATCGGAATCGTCCTCAGGATATTGGTCGATGAGCTTGATCACCATGTCGTTGTCGGTGCCGGTGGTGGAGGCGAAGATGTCTGCCATGACTTCGCCGGTGACTATGAGGTCCTTTTTGAGGACAGGCGATTTCCAGACTGCAACGTCTTTGCGATCCGTGACGAAGCGCTGATCTTCAGTGAGCCAGTTGAACCATTGTGAGCCACGCGAGTAGGTCGGTTGGATGGGACGATGGCGATAAGGCACGGGATTGGCGGGGTCGCTGGTGTAGCTGGTTTTGGCGTCGGTGGTTGCGCTGTTCCAACTGAGCAAGCCGTTGCCCTGGAGATAGAGGCTGGTGGGCTCCGACTTGATGGGCGGAAAGTGCGAGTAGTGCTGCCAGGTGTTGGATCCGGTCTGGAAGCTGGCTGTGTCTTCGAGGGTGAAGCCTGGCTCGTCTTTCAGATAGTGACCGAAGAATTTTGCCTCGATATTGGCACGGAATTCCTTGCCGATGGGCGCTCCGTATTGCACGTTGCCCAGGTGGTTTGACGAAGACGACCAGGATCCATGGCGCCATGGGCCGAGGGTAAGAAAATTCTCGTGGTTGGTGTCGTGCGGCTCGAGCCTGGAGTATTCCTCCTGTGGACCCCACATGTCTTCCTGGTCGTAGTAGCCGCCGACAGAGAGCGTGGGCACAGCAACGGTGTTGAGGTGGTTCTCGACGGCACGCGAGGACCAGACGGTGTCATAGGAAGGATGGTCGAGGAAGAGCTTCCAGGTGGGCAGCATCCTGGAGCCGGACTGCTTTACATCTTCGGCGAACGATCCGCGCTTGAGGAAGTAGTCGTAGCCATCGACAGGATTGCCGTCTTTGTCTTTGCCGTAACTGACCTCGCTATTTTCTTTGTTGGATTCGAGGCCGAGGACGTAGTCATAGCCGTAGGACTGGCGGAATGCGCCGTTGTGGAAGAAGTCGTCTCCCATCCACACGTCGATCATGGGGGCCTGGGGTGAGATGGCTTTGACGGCGGGGTTGGGGTCGATGCCGGCCATCATGGTGAGGAAGCCGGGATAGCTGGTGCCGACGACGCCGACACGCCCATTGTTTCCGGGGATGTTTTTGATGAGCCAGGCAACGGTGTCATACGCGTCGGTGCTCTCGTCAATCGCTCTCGGATCGCGATGGTCGGCGAGAGGGCGCATCATGATGAATTCGCCTTCGCTTTTGAAGCGGCCGCGGATGTCTTCATCGACATAGATGTAGCCGTCGCGTGCAAGTTCAGGACGATAGGCGAAAAACGAGGCGCGGGTTGTGCCGTTGACCCCGTAGGGCGTGCGGGAAAGCAGAATGGGCAGAGGTGTCTTGATATCGGCGGGCGTGAGGATGACCGCGTGCAGCTTGACTCCGTCGCGCATGGGAATCATGACCTCGGAGCGCTGGTAGTCATGAAAGACGTGATGAACGGGAGGTCCGGTGCGTTTGTAGACAACTTCAGGCTCGCTGGAGTGAATGACAGAAGCCCCATGGCCGGCGGAATCGAGAGTGAACCGGAACGTGTTTTTCGATTCCGGAACTGCAAATTCCATTGGCGAGATGGGCGTGAGCGGGGTTGGAACGCCGCGGTCGGACTCGACGATGAGTTTGCCATCCTGGGGGTAAAAGCTGAGCGGCGTGGCCGGATCGGCGAGGTCAGTGTATTCGCCGGCCAGCACCTGCAATTGGTCGAGAGTGACAGCGGCCGCGGCTTGCGAAGCCGATTGTGCGAAAGAAAGTGGAAAGGGAAGCAAAACGAGGCAGAACGCAACCAAAGCAAGGCGAAGACGAACCAAGTTGGGGACCTCCAGGATCGCTACTAATGTACATGGCCGTGATGGCCGGCGGCAGCGCCGCTGCTCATTTCTTCCATAGGGACGACACAACCTTCCAACTCTCCGCAACCGACGTGTTCGAACTGGACGGTGGTGTGGCTGATGTGGAAGTGGTCGCGGAGCACGTGGTTGAGCTTGACAAGGATACAGGCGCTTTCAGAGGGAGGGATGTCGGCGATGGTGACGTGGCAGGCGAGCGCGCTGGAGTGGGAGCCGAGGCACCAAACGTGCAGATCGTGGACGTTGACGACGCCCTCGACGGCTTCCATGCTGGAGCGGATTGCCGTGAGTGAAACGCCGCGTGGAGTTCCTTCAAGGAGGATGTTCAAGGTCTCACGCACGATGCCGATGCTGGACCAGAGAATGAGCCCGGCGATAAGGAGGGACAGGGCCGGATCAATCCAGTTGTGGCCGGTAAAGAGAATGCCGGCGCCTCCGGCGATGACGGCAGCGGTGGAAATTGTATCTCCAGCCATGTGAATAAAAGCGCTGCGGAGATTGACGTCGCGGGCCACTCCCCACAGGAGGGCGGCGATGATGCCGTTCATCAGGACGCCGGCCGCGGCGACGATCATCATGAGACCGGGATGTACGTTGACCGGCACGCTGAGGCGATGGACTGCTTCAATGGCGATCCAGATGGCAATGATGATCAACGTAGCAGCGTTGACGAATGCGGCAAGGACGCCGGCGCGCTGGTAGCCAAAGGTTTTGGAGTTGTCGGCAGGGCGTGTTTGGAAGTAAACGGCGGCAAAACTGAGAAGGAGCGCAAGGAAGTCAGAGACATTGTGACCCGATTCCGACAGAAGAGCGAGAGAGTGGGCGCGCAACCCGGCGATAAACGTGACGACGACGTAAGCGAGGGTGGCGGCCAGCGAGAAGCGAAGTACGGATTGAGTCCTCTTCGCGCCCGGGCCGGCAGGCGCCGCGTGGACATGCATACACTCAGTTTAAACGGGGTAGAGCGAAGCTTGCCAGGGACAATCAAGTCCCGGCAGCGAAGAGGTCAGGGAGCGCTTAATCTGCCGGGCTTGTTGAGGTTTGGGGCTTGACTGAGGAAAGGAGGATCGATGCGGAGCCCCGACCACGCTTCCGAGACGACGATGCTGTTTTCCGGGCTTCCGGGCAGATAGCGGACGGAGCAGGGAAATCCTGCACGCACCTGCGTGGGCTGGGCTGCCTCGCGGATGATGGTCACATCCTGGGAGCACTCGTATTCAACACCGCCAATGGAATAGCTGTAGAAGAGGAAGGTGCGGATGTGTCCATCTTCGTCTGGCAATTCACGGACATCGAGGAGCATGCCGTCGACGAGCCGACCGGACTCTGCGAGACGCTGACGGCGCGCCAACTCGACCTCATCGGGTGTAGGCCGGCGGCGGCGAATCAGCCAGACTGCGCCCGCGGCAGCAGTGGCCGCGACAACGACCGCAGCGCTAGTTCCCCAGATTTTTGCGTTGAAGAGGACCATTTCGGGTGGGCTCACCCTTAATCGTTTCTGAGTTGAGGATAGCGCAGATTGCCTGAGGATTGTTGGTGTCACTGCAACTGGGAGGCATCAAATTCCATAGGCTGTTCATTGAACGCTGCCGGTGAGCAGTCTAGACTGCTGGACAATGGAGGACCGGATGAAGGTTGGGGTGATTGGTTCAGGCGACGTGGGCAAGGCTCTGGCGGGAGGACTGTTGAAGCATGGACATACCGTAACAATCGGGACGAGATCGCCGGAAAAGCTGAAAGAATGGGCGACGCGGAACAAGGGAGCTACGGTGAGCAGCTTTGCGGGTGCTGCGGAGTTTGGGGAGATGGTGATGCTGGCGGTGAAGGGCGATGTGGCAGCGGATGCGCTACAGCAGGCAGGAGCAAAAAACCTGGCGGGAAAGACGGTGATGGATGCGTGCAATCCGATTGCGGATGCTCCGCCGGAGAACGGGGTGTTGCGTTTCTTTACCTCGCCGAATGAATCGCTGATGGAGAATCTTCAGCGGGAATTCAAAGAGGCAAAGCTCGTGAAGGCATTCAACTCGGTGGGGAGTGCGCAGATGGTGAATCCGCACTATGCGGCGGGCAAACCGACGATGTTTATTTGCGGCAATGATGAGGGCGCGAAGAAACAGGTGAGCCAGATTTGCGACCAGTTTGGGTGGGAGACGGCGGATATGGGGACGGCGGAAGCTGCGCGCGCGATTGAGCCGCTATGCATGCTGTGGTGCATTCCGGGATTTCTGCACAATCAATGGACACATGCATTCAAACTGCTGGTGAAGTGATTTTGCGAATCGTTGCCCCGATGGGTTGATGCGCCGGTGCGGGTGTGGATCTTGACCCGGCAGAGCGAGCTTCCGTATGCTCGGGGCGAATGCGCGGGCGAGTTTAACCCGCAGTGGGAGCGAATGCATGACCGCCGTACCTTCGCCCGCAGTCTCGACACCGAAGATTGCCCAAAGGCCGATGCTGATTCGTCGAGCCGCGGTGCTGGGCGCGGGAACAATGGGGTCGCGGATTGCAGCGCACCTGGCGAACGCGGGCATTCCCGTATTGCTGCTGGACATGGTTCCAACGGGCGAGGGCTCACGAAACAAGCTTGCTGAAACGGCGATTGCCGCCCTGGGCAAGGCCAAGCCGGCTCCGCTCTTCGAGACGTCACTCGCCGAGCTGATTACTCCCGGAAATTTTGAAGACGATCTCGCGAAATTGGCGCAGTGCGACTGGGTGATCGAGGCGGTGGCGGAAAACCTGGAAATCAAGACGGCGCTGCTGGAGCGCGTTGCTCCCAATATTGCGAAGCATGCCGTGCTGACGACCAACACGTCGGGATTGCCGGTGGGAAGGATTGCCGCGGGTTTGAAGTCGGGGCGAGAGAGATTTTTCGGGACGCATTTTTTCAATCCGCCTCGGTACATGCGGCTGCTCGAAGTGATTCCAACAGCGGAGAGCGATGTTGCGCTGGTGGGCTCGTTTGCTGCATTTGCCGACCGCATGCTGGGCAAGCAGGTGGTGTTCGCGAACGATACGCCGAACTTTATCGGCAACCGGATTGGGGTTGCAGTGATGTTTTCTGCTGCTTCGCTGATGCTGGAGCAGGGTCTGACGATTGAGGAGGTCGATGCACTGACCGGACCGGCAATCGGATGGCCGCGGACAGGGACGTTCCGGCTGGCGGACATGGTGGGGATCGACATCCTGGCGCATGTAGCGGCGAACTTTCCTCAAGGCGTGACGCCGGGCGGATTTGCGGAAGTTCTGAGGGAAGTTGTGAAGCGGGGCTGGCTGGGCGATAAAGCAGGCCAGGGCTTCTACAAGAAGAAGCGTGGGGGGGATGGGAAGGACGAGCGCCTGGTGCTGGACCTGAAGACGTTCGAGTATCGACCGTCGGCGAAACCAGCGCTGCCGTCGCTCGAGATGGCGAAGAATGCGACGACCGTGGCGGAGCGTTTGCGGATGCTGCTGGCGGGCGATCCCCAAAAGGACAAGGCTGCAAGATTCCTGTGGCCGTTTCTGAGCACGCTCTGGAACTTTGCTGCGGATCGGATTGGCGAAGCAGCGGATGACGCGGCGTCGATCGACGAGGCGATGCGCGCGGGATTCAACTGGGAACTGGGGCCGTTTCAGATGTGGGACGCGGTAGGCGAGCGTGAAACCGTTGACCGCATGAAGGCCATGGGAGTTGCGCCGAGCGAGCGCGTGGAGGCGCTGCTGGCGGCAGGCAACGCGAGCTGGTATGGACAGGATGGACGCACCTGCTTCCAGCCCGAGACGCGCAGGATGGAGGAGGTAGCGGCAATTCCGGGGCACGCCCGGATTGCGGATTTCACGCGGGCGCACGGGGTGGTTCGGAGCAATGCGGGCGCTTCGCTGGTGGATCTGGGCGATGGGATCGGATGCATTGAACTGCATTCCATGAAGAACGCGATCGGCGGCGACGTGGTCGCACTGGCTTCGGCGGTGCTGCGGCCGGATTCAGAGACCGTACGGGATTTTGCGGGATTTGTGATTACAGGCGATCGCGACAACTTCAGCGTCGGCGCGAACCTGCTGCAACTGCTGCTGGTGGCGCAGGAAGGCGAATGGGACGAGGTTGACGCAGCAATTCGCGGATTCCAGCAGATGACGGCTGCGATCAAGTTCTGCCCGCGGCCGGTGGTGGTGGCGCCGTTTGGCATGACACTGGGCGGGGGCGCGGAGATCTGTCTGCACGCCGCGCGACGGCAGCCGCATGCGGAGACCTACATGGGGCTGGTCGAGATGGCCGTGGGGCTGATTCCCGGCGGCGGCGGAACGAAGGAGATGCTGCTGCGGGCCGTGGACGCGGCTGCGGCGGTTACGCCGCCTGATCCGAAGAGTCCGCCATCGAAGTTTGCACGATCGGCGGAGATGAACTCGGCGCTGCGGCGGACACTGCAGCTGCTTGCGATGGCGAGGGTGTCAACGTCGTCGGTGGAGGCAAGAGAGATGGGGTTGCTGGCGGAGTCGGACCGGATCACGCTGAACCGGGAACGGCTGCTGCTGGACGCGAAGGGGCAGGCGATTTCCCTGGCCGAAGAGGGGTATGCTGCGCCCGTAGCGCGGACAACGATTCCGGCGCCGGGAGTGGCGGCTCTGGGTGCGCTTGAGATGGCAATCTTCCTGATGGGCGAAGCGGGATACGCCTCGGAACATGACCAGAAAGTAGCGCGCTGGGCGGCATACATTCTGTGCGGCGGGCGCGTGACCGAGGGAACGCCGATCAGCGAACAGTATGTACTGGACCTGGAGCGGGAAGCCTTTCTGTCTCTGTGCGGTGAGAGAAAAACACAGGATCGAATCGCATTTACACTCAAGACCGGCAAGCCGCTGAGAAACTAAGGGGTCGATGAAGCGAGCGATCGGAATCGCAATCTCGACAGCGCTGCTGGCGATGGGAGCCGCGAGGGCCACAGCGCAGGGCGCGCCAGCGAGTGCGGAGCCGGCGCAATTGGTCGAATCGGGGCATATCGTTGTCGATGGACGGCAGACTGCCTATGTGATTCATCGATTGCCGACAGACTCATTTCCCCAATTGCCTGAGCAGGTTGCAGCGGTGCTGAACGAACGGGGCTGCATGGTTCCGCAGACGTATGAGGCGCACCGGCCGGAGAACGTGATCCATGCAAGCCTGGAGCGGGCCGGTTCGTCGGACTGGGCGGCATTGTGCTCGGCAAAGGGAACCGTATCGCTGATGGTGTTTTTTGGAACCGCGCTCGAGACGCCGATGGTGTTGGCTACAGCTCCGGAGACAGAACGGCTACAGCCCCATGATCCGAGCGGAGTGCTGGGGTTCAACTGGGGCATCGACCGGGCGAGTCCCGAGCAGGTGCACGAGGCGCAGGCGGGAATGGATCAACGGCCGGCACCGCCCGGACACGATGCGCTGGCCGATTCGCGCATTGAACACAGAACGATTTATCACTTTTATACGAAGGGCGCGTGGACACTGCTCGAGATGCCGGATCAGTAATTTGATCGGCATGGTTGAGTCGATTGCAGGATCGAGAGAATCGAACGGGTAAAGGAGAATTACGTGCCTGAAGCTGTCGTTGTAAGCGCTGTGCGGACGCCAGTGGGGCGAGCGCCGAAGGGCGCGCTTTCGACCACGCGTCCTGATGACCTGGCTGCGACTGCGTTGAGTGCCGCTTTGGACCGGGTTCCGGGGCTGGAGAAGGCAGAGGTTGACGATGTAATTCTGGGTTGCGCGCAGCCGGAGGGCGAGCAGGGATACAACATTGCGCGCATGGCCGCATTGCGGGCCGGGTTTCCGGTGGAGATTCCGGGGACGACGGTAAACCGCCTTTGTGCCTCGGGGCTGGAGGCCATCGCGCAGGCCGATATGAAGATTCGCAGCGGCATGTGTCGCGTCGTAATAGCGGGAGGCGCGGAATCGATGAGCATGATTCCGGCAGGAGGTTCGAAACTCAGTCCCAATCCATGGCTGGCGGAGCACTATCCTGCATCGTTGTTGACGATGGGATTGACGGCGGAACGCGTGGCGCGGCACTACACCATTTCCCGCGAGGATCAGGATGCATTTGCATTGGCGAGTCACAGGAAGGCATTGGCAGCGCAGGCGACGGGGCGGTTTGACGAGGAGCTTGTGCCGGTGAAGGTAACCAATGC
This sequence comes from Occallatibacter sp., assembly GCA_035524195.1. Classification (GTDB taxonomy): domain Bacteria; phylum Acidobacteriota; class Terriglobia; order Terriglobales; family Acidobacteriaceae; genus Telmatobacter. Next base: position 20,139 of record DATKPJ010000123.1, on the reverse strand, counting down.
GGTTCCAGGAGCCAGGGCAGGGAAGCCGGTGGTGACCGAATCGGTGTTTGCCGCGGATGAGGGCCCGCGCGGGGATACGTCGGATGTGGCGCTGGCCGCGCTCAAGCCGGTGTTTCATGCTGCCGGAACAGTGACGGCGGGCAATTCGTCGCAGACTTCAGACGGGGCGGCGGCGACGGTGCTGATGGAGGCGGCACGGGCGCAGGAATTGGGGATCAAGCCGCTGGCGCGACTGGTGGCATACGCTGTGGCGGGATGCTTGCCCGAAGAGATGGGTATGGGGCCGGTGTACGCGGTTCCGAAGGCGCTGAAGCTAGCGGGGCTGAAGCTCGACGACATCGAGCTGATCGAGTTCAACGAAGCGTTTGCCGCGCAGGCTCTGGCGGTGATGCGGGAGTTGGGGTTTGAGCCGGAGCGCACCAATGTAAACGGCGGTGCGATTGCGCTGGGTCACCCGCTGGGGTGCACGGGAGCGAAACTTACCGCGACGCTCCTCCAGGAGATGAAACGCCGGACGGCGCGGTATGGAATGGTGACGATGTGCGTGGGTGGAGGGATGGGCGCTGCGGGGATCTTTGAGAGGCTGGATTGACGCATCCCATATCTCCAAAGGCGGGAGACCTGGGGTACCCGGCTGGGCTATTCGGAGAAGCCCGTGATGCTGCAAATCCATGCCGTCTTATCCGGCAGGAGGACATAGTACTCCTGGCCTAGCACTGCGCTGCCTCCGTCACGGGTCTTTTTCACGAGGCGGGCCACGTAATCACCCGGATTGATGAGCCTCAGGTCGCTCTTATCGACCGCGCCAAATAACTCGAGCTTCTTCCCGTTCAGGGTCGCATCGACGTACACTCCCTCGCCGCATTCAGCATTGATTCCCACAGTCGCGCACGGCCGAAAACGGGTTGCAGAGATATGAACTGGGATGGTGTAGTCGGCAGGGTTTTCCTTTACAGGCCGTTGCCCAAGCCGGTATTTCTGTGCAGAAACCAAGGATGTAGAGAAGAGTAAAAAGAATAGAATGCCGACAATCTTTCTCATCAGTCTCCTGCTGTTGAAAGGACCACTGAGTATACAGACGCAATACCGACCAGTGATGTACGCGGGATCGTCCAGCCAGGTTCGGACATTTCTGTGTCCCAGAACCAATAAATAAACCACAAAGAGCCGCCGCAGATCCTTTGGCTCCGTCCCCCGCAGCGGACTACGCTCCGAGATGACATCTCGAAGATGATGCGAACTTCAAACTTAGAAGATTAGGCCTGAAGGGTGCCGGGCGGAATCTGGAGTTGCACAAAAACACCAAACGGTCGGGAGTACCCCGGCCGTCTTGATTTTCGGAACTTGCAAACACGTTTACGCATTTGCGGTTGAGAGCGCCTTGATGCGGGCGTTGAGGCGGCTCTTATAGCGGGAGACGGTGTTGGAGTGAAGAACGCCCTTCTGCACGCTCTTATCGAGAGCGGAGACCGTTTCGCGGTACTGTGCCTGGGCGGCCTTGGCATCGCCCTTGGCAATGGCCTCGCGGAGAGCGCGCAGGCTGCTGCGGACGCGGGTACGATTGGCGCGGTTGACCGCGGTGCGGGTTTCGGTCTGGCGGGCGCGCTTCAGCGAAGATACATGGTTTGCCATCAATGTTCCTTATCTGTGTCTCTGGGTTGAATGCGGGGAGGGAAAAGATCCGCATCCTTCGCAATTTCTTAGTTTACGGGAAAGCGGATTGGGGGTCAATTCGCGGGGACCAGGCCCAAAGGGCTGAGATGTTTCTCAAAAGGGCGGGAATCTGGCAGATCGGATCCCGCGGCTGGGTCCATGTCAAGGTTTTGACAATGAACAAACAGCAAAAGTAAGGGTACTCGCGTGCAACACCTGTGACATAAAACACTTCAAAGTATTGGTTGCGGGGAGCAGAATCGTGACGCTTCTCGGGGCTGTGTTGCATTGGAAGGCTGTGCGATGCTTTTATCGCGCTGGAGTTTGCTTTTCGTTCTGTTTTTGGGCGTGCTGATCACCACTAAAGCTGCTGGCGACACCACCGAGTGCTCGACCCCTACCTCAATCCCGGTTAATCTGCACTATGGCGTGCCCTTTGTGAAGGTCATGGTGAATGGCCGAGGTCCTTTCTCCTTCATCGTTGATACCGGCACGAACCGCGCAGTAATTGTTTCGCCCTCCCTTGCGAGGGCGCTGAAGATGCCGGTGCTGGGACAAACAAATCTAGTCGACCTAAGCGGGAAATACCGGGAGCGCGTGCAGGAAGTGGCTGTGAGCACGATCTTAGTCGCAGGCCGCGAATTTCATCCCGGTCTTGCGCTGGTGCACCGCACTCTTCAGTCAGTCGGATCGTACGACGGCATTCTTGGATTCGGGCTTTTCAAAAACATGATGCTGACGCTGGACTATCCCAGGCACTGCATGGACCTCAGCGAGGGGGATCTTGCGGGAGCGGAAGGCGGGAATGTCATGCCGTTAATGCTCTCGCGAATCGGTCCCATGACCATGCTTACGGTGGGCGATCAAGCGGTGATGGCAGTGATTGATACGGGTGGTGGTGGGCTTAATCTGCCCGCGAGCGTAGCGCGCAAAGTGGAGTTTGAAAGGTATACCGAGGTTGTAGTGCGCGAACAGACTCAGGTGAGCACCACCTATTTTCGCGGCGGTGAGATGAAAGGCCAACTTCGCCTGGGCGGGTATGTGTTCAGAGACCCGTTTGTTTCGATTAACTCCCTGGTTCCGTTCGCCAGCATCGGATCCGCTCCGTTGCAGGATTTCGTGGTTACGTTTGACCAGAAGCATCAACTGGTGCGGTTTGAGGCGAGGAAGAACACGCACCGGCTCGAGCGGAGCCAGCTGCCAAGCTGGATTCCCCCGAGCGAAGTGAGCAGCGTGGCGCTATTGGGTTTTGCCGCGGGCGGCGATTGAATTCGATACGCGAAGGTCACGTAGCCGGAGAGTAACTATTTCCCTGAATCTTTACCGGGGTGGGATTGACGCGAGGGGCAACCGGCGCTACTCTCTCCCCAGATATAGGACTTGGTCGCTCTCGCCAACCCGCCCATCCATCAGGCCATCCAAGGTTCAGTGTGCGCTTTCAGGCGATTCTCGCCGATGCTTGGCGAGTTTCCGCCGATAGAGGCCGCAGGACGATTTACCAACTACCCGCAGTCTGCCCGGAAGGCAGCCCTGGAGGAAATCTGAACGCTGCTCTGGAGATCACACCAAACCTTGAGCCCCTGTTTGGGACCCGCGACGAGAATGTAAGGCTGATGGAAGATTCACTCGGTGTTCGGATCGAGCTTCGTTCTGACGCCGTGTACGTGGAGGGGCCGGAGGAGGCGGTGGGACGGGTCCAGCGCATCTTTCAGGATTTCGAAGCGCTGCGGCGGCAGGGCATCAATCCGCACAATGGGGAATTAAACGGGATGCTGCGCCTGGTGGTGGCCGATCCGGCGACTTCGCTACGTTCGCTGGCCGATGCAGGGAAACAGCGTTCAGCCGGTGTGAAGCGCACGGTGCAGCCGCGCTCGATCAACCAAAGGAAGTACGTTGAAGCCATTGAGCAAAACGACATGGTCTTCGGTGTCGGCCCGGCGGGCACAGGCAAGACTTACCTGGCGGTGGCAATGGCGGTGGCTGCCATGAACGCAAAAAAGGTGAGCCGGATTGTGCTGGTGCGACCGGCCGTGGAGGCCGGAGAGCGGCTGGGCTTTTTGCCAGGCAGCCTGCAGGAGAAGGTCGATCCTTATCTTCGACCGCTTTACGACGCATTGTATGACCTGCTGGATCCTGAAAAAGTGGACAAGATGCTGGAGCGGAACGTGATCGAAGTGGCGCCGCTGGCATTTATGCGGGGGCGCACATTGAACGACGCATTCATCATCATGGACGAGGCGCAGAACACGACGATCGAGCAGATGAAAATGTTCCTGACGCGGATGGGGAACAACTCCAAAGCCGTGATTACAGGCGACATCACGCAGATCGACTTGCCCAACCCGCGCAAATCGGGATTGGTCGATGCGATCAACGTGCTCGATGGAGTGGAGGGAATTCATTTCTGCCATTTCGAGGAGACAGACGTGGTGCGTCACGCGCTGGTGCAAAGGATTGTCCGCGCCTATGAATCGGCCAAGCCGCAGCAGCAGGAACTGCCGCTGAGCATGGGCGAAGGCATGCCGGCGGAGCCGTCTGGCCAGCCGCAGCAGCCGGTACATCCGGCAATGCCGCAATAAAACTGCGGGCTCGCGTAAAATTGTGTCTGAGATGCCCCGCCGCGCGTGTCGCGGCGGAGCTTTCTGCACGATGATTCTCCTCGATCCAGACCTGGCCTTTCACACTCCACCGCGAAGCATTTCGGCGGTTCGGCGTGGCGTGGAAGACCGCCCTGCAAAGAACCACCCGGATCGCATGCCTTCAGCGCGTACGCTGGAGGGGTTTATGCGCGAGGCGCGGGCGGCGGTCCGGCTGCGCGGACAGGTGACGGTTCTGCTGACGACCGACCCAGCGATTCGGAGGCTCAACAGGCAATTTCGAGGTAAGGATAAAGCGACGGACGTGTTGTCATTTCCTGCGGCAAATCCGGCGGCGAATGCGGTTGCGGGCGACCTGGCCATCAGCGTCCCAACCGCGCAGCGGCAGGCGTTGGAACAGGGCCACGCGCTTTCCGCGGAAATCAAGGTGCTGATGCTTCATGGGCTGCTTCACCTGGCTGGATACGATCACGAAGTGGATCGTGGCAGCATGGCGCGACGCGAAATGATCCTGCGGAAGAAACTTGGCCTACCGGTGGGATTGATTGAGCGTGCTGGAGAGATGAAACGCAAACTGGCGCAGAAGCTCCAGGCGAAGAGGCCGATCGTTGCGAAAACCGCGCGAGTGGGCGCACGAACATGAGTTGGGCGACGATTCTGTTGCTCGTGCTGGCGGCGCTGGTTGTCACGCTGGCTTCGTACATCAACCGCGTGTACGCCGAGTTCGGAAAGATTCTTGCACGGGAAGTGCAGGAGAATCTTGACGCTTGGGAAGAGCGCGTTGAGCCGAGACTGGGGTTGAACCGCGAGCACGCCGCCATTTCCGCGTCGGTGCTGCAACAACTGGGGCTGGGCGCGATCGCACTCGAGTTTGGCATCGTGCTCTTCGATCGTGCTCCGCACATGGCCAGGCCGAGTTACGCGGAGATTGCGCAGGCGGTGATTGGCCTGGTGCTGGTGGTGGCGATCTGCAACCAGGTTTTGCCCACGCTGCTCTTCAACTACACGCGCGGACGGTGGGCAGCCAGGCTAGTGTGGCCGATCCGGCTGCTGCTGTGGCTGATGACGCCGATCACGATGTTTGTCCGCTTTTTCTATTCGGTCGCGTCCCTAGCCGAGGAACCGGTGGATACTGCGGAAGAAACGGCCGGGGATGTCGAAGCGCTGCTTGAAGCAGGCCAGGAGGAAGGAATCCTGGAAGAAGCTGACCGCGATCTCGTACGGTCGGCTGTGGAATTCGGCGACAAACTGGTGCGCGAGATCATGACCCCGCGGCCGCGTGTCTTTGCCGTGCCGGAGTCGATCACGCTGGAAGAGTTTTTGTCGCAGCTTCGCGAGCACAATTTTTCGAGAGTGCCGGTGTTTGCCGATTCGCTCGATAACATCACGGGCATCGCATTCGCACATGACCTGTTGCAAATATCAGATGAAGAAGCGCGGACGCAAACAGTGGCGACTATCCAACGTCCCGCAGTGTTTGTACCGGAGACCAAGCGCGGGTACGAACTGCTACGCGAGATGCAGCGCGAGAAGCAGCATATGCGCATCGTGATCGACGAGTATGGAGGCGTGTCGGGCCTGGTGACGATCGAGGATTTGCTGGAACAGATTGTGGGCGATATCCGGGATGAACACGAAACGGATGCGCCTGTGGAAGAACCGCAGAGAGAGCCCGGGGGCGCATGGGCGGTGCCGGGGAGCTTTCCGGTGGATCAGCTTGCGGACCTGTTCGGTGAGCCGGTCGAGGTGGGTGAGGAGTATGAGGCAACCACGCTGGGCGGCCTGGTAAGCGAAATCGAGGGACGAATCCCGATGGCAGGCGAGGTGATTTTGCTGGATAAAGCAGGGTTGCGCGTGGAGGTGGTGGCTTCAACCGACCGCCGCGTCGAACGGCTGCGTGTATTTCCGTCAGCCAGGAACGAGGCGCTGACGGCGTAACGCCTATGGCAAAAGCAAAACGAACCCTGGGTGCGAGGACGATTTGAAATCTGGATTTGTCGCTATATTGGGCCGGCCCAATGCCGGAAAGAGTACGCTGCTGAACGCCCTGACCGGTGAGAAAGTGGCCATTGTCACGGCCAAGCCTCAGACCACGCGCAACCGCATTGCGGGGGTGGTGGAGGTGGCCGCGCGTAAAGGCGCGCATCCCGCGGCGCAGGTGGTTTTTGTGGACACTCCGGGCGTGCACAAACCAAATTCGCAGCTGGACCGGCGCATGCTGCAGGAAGTGCATGAGGCGCTTGAGACGCGGGACCTGGTTCTGGTCCTGGTGGATGCCAGCCGCAGGGTGCAACTGGAGGCAGCAGGCGAGCCGGCCGGAGCTCATGTCCATCACACGCCGAGCTGGGCGAGCGAAGAAGAGTTTCTCTTCGGACTCATTCACGGGCTCGATTGCCCGGTGTTTCTGGTGCTGACGAAAATCGACCTGGTCGCGAAGGATCTGCTGCTGCCGCTGATCGAAACCCTGACGAAGCAATACAAGTTCGCTGAGGTGATTCCAGTGAGCGCGCGCAAGCGCGACGGGCTCGATGTGCTCCTGAGCAAGATCGTGGACGCACTGCCGAGGGGCGAGCGTTATTACCCGAAGGACCAGTACACGGATCAGCCGATGCGCTTCATGGTGGCGGAACTGATTCGCGAGCGCATCCTCATAGAGACGGGCGAAGAAGTGCCGTACGCGGCGGCGGTGGTGATTGAACGGTTTGAAGAGCCTGCACCGGAGCCACCGGGCAAAAGGCCCGGAGCCAAGACGCCGCTGACTCGCATTGCCGCAGCCATCTATTGCGAGCGCGCGGGACAGAAGGCGATTCTGATCGGGAAGGGCGGCGCCAAACTGAAGGAAATCGGTACAGGTGCACGCAAGCAGATTGAGTCGCTGCTGGGAACCAGGGTTTATCTCGAACTGCATGTGATCGTCGAGCCGAACTGGCGCGAGTCGCGCAGCTTTGTCGATTCGCTGGACTGGCGCAGGCAGTTGGAGACCCTGGCCGACAATCAGGATTCTGCAGTGGAGATTGATGAAAACGAGTAAAGAATCCCTGGGTGCGTGACGGAATGCATCAGGGATTGTCGGCGGAACTGGGGGCCGGTCTCTGCGTTGCTTCAGGGTGCGAGTGAATCACCTGGATGTCGTACATGACTTCTGTCCACCACCATGCCTCATAGCACACAGCGGTGAGGACCAGGGCCACGACTCCGATCCTGAAATAGGAGACTGCCTCCTTCGATTTGGCAACCACAAAAAGTCCGCCCAGGCCCAGCAGAATGAGGACCGTTTCCGCAAGTGGCGGGTCACCATAGACGCTCATTTCAGGATGGATGATGTGATGCTCGATGAGCGAATAGACACCAAAAACAACCACGGCACCGGCAGGCAAATAGGTGAGTGCTTTCAAGACGGGCCGCTCTGACCAGCGGAAGCGGAGGGTTCCACATCCGCCGAAGAGGCATAGCATGAACAAAATTATGCTGTTCAGTGTCGCGCCCCGTAGCACGTTGATTTGATCAAAGTACTGTTTGAGCCGGTCGACTTTGTCCTCGCCCTGCAACAGCAGCGCGCTCTCCTGCAAACGAAACAAATCGGTCACACGGGCTTCGAATCGTTCCGGTGTGTCATTCGGAACCGATCCGGGGCAGAGGCCGAATGAGTGGAGCTGCGCCTCGGTGGGCTTGAACGGCAGGGTCATGTTCCGAATCAGGTGCTCGGTGCAGTATTCATTGTTGTAGACGGCCAGACGAATCATGTTCTCCGTCGGGAGGTTCCCAAACAATTCATCATTGAAGATATCCCGGGAGATGCGCGAAATGACGGATCCGAGAAGATAGCCGAATGCGATCACGGCTGCCGCGGCAACAGCTCCCTGAACGGATTTGGGCACGAAGGAAAGATCGAAATCGAGTCCGGCGCGCGAGGTTTCGGGAAACATTCGCTGCAGCACGACAATCCACGGCAGCGCCAATGCTCCGACCACGAGGATCTCAAAGGCAAATTTCAACGCATCTGACATTGGGATGGAAGTATATCCGAAGAAAACACAGGGGAGAACAGAACTCTGCGCATCAGATCACGCGCGCATCTGAAGATTACATGGCGGGAGTAAGGAGAAGCCGCGGCTATGCGCCGCGCACGCCGCCGCGAGACTCGGATTTCACGTTGTACATGCGATCGTCGGCGATACCGACAATGGTGTGGACGGAGCGACCGTCGTCTGGAGCTGTGGCCACTCCGACGCTCGCGCTGACAGAGAGCTCGAGGCCATTCTTCATGCGGAAACGGGTGTCCATGAGCTCCTTTAAGATAGTTGAGGCGAGGGCAAGTCCCTCCCGGGCGCCGGTGTTGGGCATCAGGATGACAAACTCGTCGCCGCCATAGCGGAAGCAAAGATCCTGTTTGCGGCTAAGGCCTTGGAGGCGTTGTCCGGCTTTGGACAGCAATTCGCTTCCAATCAGGTGCCCGTGCGCATCGTTCACCAGCTTGAACCGGTCGAGATCGAGAAATGCAAGGCTGACGGGCCGACCGGTGCTGGAGCATTGATCCAGCTCCCAGGCAAGAACTTCATAGAGATGCCGCACATTGAAGAGTCCGGTGGTGTCGTCGGTGATGGTGAGCTGCTGAATGCGGGCAACGTCACGCGCGTTTTCGATAGCGATCGCGGCGTGGTCGGCAAGGATATGCAGGAAAGCTATGGTGTAATCGGTTAGCTGTTCCGAACGCGGATTAAAGATCTCAATGACGCCGTGCGTGCCTTTACGTCCACGAAGAGGCAGCGCGATGACCGACTTGATTTTTGGAGACTCGGGCGCTCCGGGACCGCTGAGCCGGGGATCGTTTTCGGCCTCAGGCACGATGAGGGTTTCCCCGTTGGCGACGACCCATCCCGCCACGCCTTCGCCCACCTTTACGCGCAAGTCGCGGAGCACGGCTTCTTCGCCGCCGGCGGCAATGGCGTAGTAGAGCTCCTGACGATCCTCGTCGAGCATCAGGAGGGTCCAGAGGTCCGCTTCAATGAAGCGCTCCATGTGATCGATGATGGTGCGCAGAATCGAATCCAGGTCGAAACTTGAAGTGAGCGACCGCGCCAATTGATGGAAGACGAGAAGATCGTCAAGGGGGATTCGATTTTCGAGCTCGTCGGTCATTCGCCAGCCTTCGGTTTCAGTCATTCTTGCACACGGAATGAACGAACAGCGGACCCAGGGGACGGTAAAGGGCACTTCGGTTCAAGAATGCAGACAAGTGGACCGAACATCGTTGGCGATAGAGTGATTTCCATCGAAGCGGGTGATGTTTCGGGAGATACGGAAGTGCTGGAAAAACGGAGCGATGCAAACGGAGCAAGGATTTTTCCGTCTTTATCCTCCAATGTGGACCATGGAGCGGGAAGGCTTGAGGAAGCCGGGTTCGCCGATGTGGTGCCGGGCTTCCTTGCTGTAGACGGTATGCACGATGTAGTCGCTCAGCTCCGCGTCGGTTTCACCGGCACGCATGTGGCCATAGAGATCGTGCTCGACCTGAGAGAAGAGGCAGGTGCGGATTTTGCCGTCAGAGGTGAGGCGCACGCGGCTGCAGGCGCCGCAAAAGGCCTCGGTGACGGGAGCGATAATGCCGATCTCGCCTTTGCCGTCAGAAAAAGTGTAGCGGCGTGCGGTTTCGCTGGCTTCGCGTGGCGGCAGGGGAACGAGAGGCATGACACGGTTGATGCGATCCACGATTTCGCGAAGCGGCACGACGATATCGGGCGACCAAAGCCGGTCTTCCTCGAGTGGCATGAACTCGATGAAGCGCACCACGACGTCTTCAGCGCGGGCGAATTGAGCAAAGCCCTCGACCTCACCGTCGTTGAAGCCGCGCAGAAGAACGCAATTGATCTTGAGCGGATTGAGTCCTGCGGCACGGGCGGCGCGGATTCCGCCGAGGACTTTCTGGTAGCTGCCTGGAACCCGGGTGATGCGCTCGAAGATGGCGGCGTCGACAGCGTCCATGCTAACGGTGACGCGGTTCAGTCCGGCAGCCTTGAGCGGGGCGGCGAGGTTCTCAAGCAAATGGCCGTTCGTGGTGACGGCCAGGTCGAGGGGCAGGCCAGAAAGGGCGCGCAATTGCCCGAGTTCCTGAATGAGCTCGATCAAGCCGCGGCGCAGCAGGGGCTCGCCGCCGGTGATGCGGACCTTTTCGATTCCAAGAGCGACAAAGAGCTTGATCAGGCGAAGATACTCGTCGATGCCCAGTTCAGGATACTGGGCGCCCAATTCGCCGGTTCGGCAATAGACACACTTGTAGTTGCAGCGGTCCGTAATGGAGACGCGGAGATCGTGAATAACGCGGCCATGGCTGTCTTTGAGCCGATTGGCAGGCGTCTCCTCGGTATGCGCAATTGGGGAAGCGGTGGCCATCTCCACCCTTAAGGCTATACTGTTTCGCCAAAGCGCGCACCAAGGAAGGGCCGAATCTGATCCGGCTTCTCAGGGGCAGCTTAATCGATGCGCGGCGTGCCACGGCGTAATACGAGGCCAGCAATGCCGAAGCAGGCGATGAGGATGAGGGCGAGGAAGAAATAGTAGGCCATGGGATGTTCCCATCCTGGCGAGTACTGGAGGTCCTGGCCCACCCAAAGCAGCAGAACCGTGGCGACGACCGAGAACTGGCAGGCGAGGACGAGGAAGGTGTGTCCCAGATCGCGCCGCTTGTCGAGAGCTTCGACCTGTTCAGGGGTCAGGTTGCGTTCTTCGGGGGGGAGAAGGTTATTTGCCATTCGATCTCCTGGCGGTCGCGTTCCGGCTGAGCGAAATGACCGCCGACAGCATTGATTCAATCACATGCAGCGGGCGTTGCGCCAGCAGAAGAAGGGTATCCAAGGTTTAGAGACCGTCGTTGCGATGCGATGAAAAAGGGATGCGATGAGGCGCGCAACGGTGGCCAAATCGGGCCGGCTGGCGGCACTGCTTTGGATCACTCCGTCAGGAAGGCCAGCGACTGTAGCGAGGTAATTTCGAACGGCTTGCGGCAGCGAACGTTGGCGCAGGCCAGTTTGTCGTCGCGCCGCACCATGTACGATTGCGCCTTGGCAAATCGGGCGCGATCGCGTTCATCGGCATGGCGCGGCAACTGCTGTTTCTTGCGGCGAACGACCCAGGTGACCTTATACTCCGCGGCCTGCCCACATTTAGGGCAGGTCAGCATGTGGGTGCGCATTTCAGTGGATTCGTTGAAAAACTCCCGCTCTTCCATGGTGGTCAGGTGTCCCATGCCGGTGTTGAAGAGGGATCGCTTTGGCAATAGATCTTCCCACGCGGCGTTAACTATTCCATACTCGTCCTTGCCATGACGAAACGCAAGCCGGGGAGATTTTCGGCGGCCAAGGCAGTAAAAGCGAATGCACGCGAGAGGGTGGGCCAGCCAAAGGCCTCCCGCGTTATCGAGGAGAAACCGCGAACCGGCCGCGAGGTAAAGCATAAGCCAAAGCTGGAAGAACTGATCCGGAAGGAGGAATAGGTTGGCAAAGGCTACGGGTGTGGGCGGAGTGTTTCTGAAGGCGCAGGCTCCGGAGAAGCTGGCGGCCTGGTACGCCGAGCATCTTGGCGTACCCCGCACAGATGACGGGTCAATTATTTTCGCCGGACCGGAATCGGCGGGAATGACGGTGTTCGCGCACTTTCCGGTGGATACGAAGTATTTTGGCGAAGGGCCGCAACAGACAATGGTCAATTTCAGGGTGGACAACCTGGACGAACTGCTGGCACAACTGGCGGGGGCCGGAGTGCGAATCGATCCGAATCGCGAAGACCATGACTACGGTCGATTCGCGTGGATCATGGATCCAGAAGGCAATCGTGTGGAGTTGTGGGAGCCGCCGAAATAAACGGGGTCAGTTCAGGAGCAGGAGGAGGCTCGCCGTAAGTGCGAGCGGCATGGCAATCACGCCGACCTTGAAGAACTCGCGAGCTGAAATTTCAACCTTTTCGCGGCGGAGCGCAATGAGCCACAGGATCGTGGCCAGCGAGCCGGTGACGGAAAGGTTGGGGCCGAGATCGACCCCGATCAGGAGCGCGTGCGCCACCAGGCCGGACTGCTGGGCGTGCTGAAGAGCAGCGCCGCTCATGAGGCCGACGGGAAGATTATTCATCCCGTTTGACAGGAGGGCCACCGCGAATGCCGATGATCCCCTGGCCAACAGGGGGGAGGCGTGGTCGAGCCAGTGCAATCCTGCGAGCCCGGCCCAGAGCAGGCCTGCATTTTTGAGCGCTTCAACCATGACAAAAAGGGCGGCCACCAGCGGCAGGACGGACCAGCTCACACCCCGAGCAACGTGGAAGACGACGGTTCGATTGCGGGTTGCAAGCACCAGCACCACGAGAAATGCTGCGGCGCAGGTGGGCGCACCCAGGTCGGCGCCGACTGCCGAGGAGATGATGAGCGCGAGCGCCGCCAGCAGAAGTCCGGCAAGCGCGAATTTGCCTTCGGTGGTCAGCGGCGCCTGATGCAGCTCCGCTTTGAACGTACCTGCCAATTGGGTGCGCGAGCACCAGCGAAGCACCAAAAACGTGACGGCGATGGACGTAGCGGACGGCAGGAAGAAAATCTGCAGCCACTCAAACAGGGGCGGGATGTGTTTGTCGAAGACGACGAGGTTGGCCGGATTCGAAATGGGAAAGACGAAGCTGGCGGCGTTGGCAATAAAGGCACAAGCCAGCAGGTAGGGCTTGGCGTTGGTTTCGATGCGGCGCATGACGGCAAGCACAGCGGGCGTGAGAACGACTGCTGTGGCGTCGTTGGAAAGGAGCGCCGTGACGACAATGCCGACCACGTAAATGAGGGTGAATAAGCGCCGGGGCGAGTGACGTGCGTGGGCTGCGGCGAGACCGGCTGCCCAATCGAAGAGATGCTCTGCGCGTGCGACCTCTGCCAGAACCATCATTCCTGTAAGGAACAGGTAGATGTCGAGGCCTTCGTAAACCGCTGAGGCAGCCTGCCGGAGTGGAATGAGGCCGGTAGCGATGAGCACAACCGCCCCGGCACCCGCCCACCATGCCTCGGAGATGCCGCGGGGCCTTAGGAGCATGCAAAGGATGCCGGCCAGCGAAATCGTCCAGACAAGGATCGTGGCTAAGAGCGCAGGATGCAATGTGGGGCGAGCGACCTCAAGAGAAAGATACCATCGTCGTGCATGTCAGACGGATTTGCGGGAAGCAGGACAGGCAAAGCCCGAAGGAGCACGAGAAAGCTAGGCCGCGAGGCGGGGAATTGCCACCGGAGGGCATGTTGTAGGACGGGATCAGCGGATTTTTTGCCGTATTACCTGTGTAAGACGGGCGTAAGACAAGTGTCGTACATGACGCACGACACTGTATTCCTGTCATCTGTTCGGATCCTGACAAAATACTCGTGAAACCCGGATGTCTTACTGGCACATGAATGAAAGAGAGCCGGGTTCTCAGGCTGAGTCAGGAAGCATGTCAAGCCAATCGGCAAGTTCGGTGAATCCGCGTTCTCTTGCGAACTGTGCCGCCGTTTTGCCCTGGTCAGTGACGTGGCGAGGATTGGCGCCATGCGCAACCAGCAGTTCAGCCAAGTCTCGGCGATTTGCGGTCGCAGCTGAAAATATCGCTGTGAATCCACCGGCCTGAACGGCATTTGTGTCAGCGCCGCGATCAAGAAGGAGTTGAATCGTCATGGAATTCCTGCCGAGTGCGAGCGCTGCATGAAGAGGCTGGTTGCGTTGCGGGTTCTTTGATACGGCATCCACCGTTGCACCGTGATGCAGGAGCAGTGCGACGGCAGCCGGTGTGCCGAAGGCGGCGGCAAGGTGGAGCGGGGTCCATCCGTCGCCGGAGAAGGTCTGGGCTGCAGCTGGATCGGCTGTCACGATGGTCCGCAAGCGAGCCTCGTCACCTAATGCTGACGCTTCGAAGATGTCGAGTTCGACACCGCGCTCGGCGAGCCGGGCCAGGAAAAAATCACGTGCCGCGGCTTGACCGGTGTAGATCGTCCAAAGAAGAGCAGAGACGCCCTGCGGGTCGCGATATTCCGCCAGAGACGGGTCAGCCACAATCGCATCGGCCAATTCTCCTGTTGATCCGCTCTGGATCAGCCGGAGGAGATTCTGATTCACGGGTGGTTCACGCTGTACGGGCCGGGAAGAGCTGGACCCGAAGGCGAGTTTGCCTGATCCGTACCGCCCTCCACCGATGTTCTCTTGGAGAAGATGCGGAACTGCACGAGCAGGTCGAGCAGGACAGGAACCGGCTTTCCATCCTTCATGGCAGGTTGAAATTTTGCGTTGCGGATGGTTTCAACAGCGTTCTCATCGAGTCCGAACCCGATTGGTCTGCCCACGACGACCTGCTCCGGTTTTCCGTCGGTTCCAATGACCGCGTGATACAAGGCCATGCCCGCAACTCCGCCGGCTTGCGCATATTCATTTGAAGGGGCTTCGATATTCGAGAGGAGCTTTGCCTTCTGGTCAACATCGGTATCGAGGAAGATGCCGGGTTGGTGGGGCCGGTAAACGGTGTGGGCATCCAACGCCTGGTAGTAAAGCTTCCAGTAGTCCGGCATGGCGGCGATCAGGCGTTCATCCAGTCCCACGGAGAAGACATTGTCGACTGTCTGCTTCAACAGCTTGATTGCCTGAAGAGGAGAAGTTGTGGTCGCGCCTCGTTCGCCGGCCGGGATCGCTTCGTCCGACGTGGCGCCCGGTTCGGTGCTTGCGGCCGGTTCAGGAGCGGCGGGTGCGGCGCCGGCCTCCGCCTCGTCTGAACCTTCTGACTTATCCTTCTTTTTCTTTTTTGGCTTGATCACCTGCTCCCGATCGATCGTGATTTTGAGAATCTTTTTCTTGGGCGTGATTCTCACCCGGTCGACCGCCTTGGTGGGATCTTCGTTCGCGGCCGCTCCCAAGAAGTGCAAGCCGTACCGGACGCCCTCCAGTTCCAGCTTGTGCCGTCCAAGATGGAGCTTATCGATCTGGATGAGATTCAGCGTGAATGAACCCTGGGGCGAGTGTCCGATGAGACGGCCGTATTCGTCAAAGCTGAGGGTGTTGTCAAGGAACCCGCCGCGCAGATAGAGCGATTTGCCCAGTAGCTGTTGCCGAAGCTGCTCTTCGAGAACCGAGTCGGACGGGGCTTGTTCAGCGGGGCGGGCTTGCGCTGTGGACGATTGCCCGGAAGGGGAGGACGACCGGGCGCGAGCAGCCTGCGCTGAAACGAGCACCATCGCGACCAGGCACAGACAGATACCCACGGGGGAGTTGACTACGCCGGGGCGCAATCCGCGAAATCGAGGGGAAGATAGACGCATGGAATGAACCCTTGAAGGCCACTTTACCAGCAGTGTGTTCTCAGAGCGTAAATGAATCGGAGGGATTTCGGTTACGAGGGTGTCAGCGAGGTAAAGGGTTGTTTTCCTCATGTGAGTTGAGATGCCACAGAACGCGCCGAAAGAAACCCAGCGCGCGGCGGAGATCGGCAGGGCGAAGATTGAGTCGGCGGAGCATGAGACGCAGATCGTGGCGATTGGCATCCTGCATAGCACCCGGGGAGTAGTTCGCCGAGTTCATGGTCTGCTCGATCAGGTTAGCGAGGGCGTCGAGCGCACCCGAGGTTGCATCGGATGGAGCGGATTCCGGAGGGGAGTCCAGCGCGACGGCATGAGGCCGCGAGGCCAGCTCGTAAAAGCAGACTGCTGCTGCCTGCCCGAGGTTCATCGAGGGCTGTCCGGGATCAGTGGGGATTTCGACCAGAACATGACAATAGGAGAGGTCATCGCGCGTGAGGCCGTGCTTTTCCGGTCCGAACACGAGAGCGACGTGGCCATCGCGAGCCGCCTCCGGTTCAACGATGGAGGCTATTGCGGGCAACGTAACCACGCGCTGCTCGGGCTTACGGTGGGTGAGAGTGCCGGTGCCGAGGACGAGGGTACAATTGGCGACCGCTTCCGCGAGCGATCCGGCCTCAACAGCGAATTGGAGCAGGCCTGGAGCGCCGACAGCAGATCGAGCCTCGCGCCAGTTCGGCGCATAGGGCGCGACGACGGTAAGGCGAGCGAAACCGAAGTTGGCCATGGCTCGGGCTACGGCGCCGATATTGAGGGGATTGCGCGGCGAAACGAGAACCACTTCGATGCGGTCGCGTTGCGATTCTGTCAGCAAGCATTTATTGTAGTGCCGCTGGCGCGAGTTCCCGATGGTTGGCCGGTTGGTACACTCGACACACGTATGGTCCCCGATACGAATCCTTTGCAGTCGGAAGTGGAGGCCCTCTGCGCTACGGCGCGGTGGTGCTACACCCACGGATGGGTACCGGCGACGAGCGGAAACTTCAGCGTGCGTGGGGACCCGCACATTCTGATTACTCCAACCGGCCTGGACAAGGGCAAGCTGACGCCAGCCGATCTGTTGGAGATCGACATCGAAGGGCGCAAGGTAGCGGGCAATGGCAAACCCTCGGCCGAGACGGGGTTGCACGCGGTGATCTACCGGGCGCGGCCAGATTCGAATGCCATTCTGCATGTGCATTCGATTTGGAACACTCTGCTCTCGGGACGGTTTGCGAAACAGGGCCATCTCCAACTGGAAAGCTACGAACTGCTGAAGGGACTGGCTGGGGTGAGGACCCATTTGCACAAGGAACTGGTGCCGATTATCGAGAACTCGCAGGAGTATGGTGCTCTGGCTGAAGAATTGAACTCGACGTTGGAGGGATACCCCCATGCGCATGGTGTGTTATTGAGTCAACATGGGCTATATACTTGGGGCAAATCGGTGGCTGAGGCGCGCCGCCACCTTGAGGTCCTCGAGTTTCTTTTCGAGGTGGAGGGGCGGCGGTTGATGGGTTCGGTGACTTGAAGTTTTCGATTTTCCCAAACTTCAAAATCGAAACCCGGGGCACCCGGCAAACGTTGCCGATCGCAAGGAGCGCATCATGGCTGTTCTCCGCTTTCCTCATTCCAACAGCATCATCGAGTCTGAGCCCGACGTTCGCGGGGCGCTTGCTGGGCTTGGCATTGATTACGAGCGATGGAGCCTCGATCGCGTGTCGGTAGATGCAACTGCCGATGCGGTGCTCGCCGCCTATGCGTGCGAGATTGATGAGATGAAGCGCCGGGGCGGCTATGTGACGGCAGACATGATCGACGTGAATCCCGACACCCCGAATCTGGAAACGATGCTGGCAAAATTCGACAAGGAGCATACACACTCGGAGGACGAAGTGCGCTTCATTCTTGCCGGGCGGGGAATTTTCTTTCTGCATGTGAATGGGCGCGTGGTTTCAGTTGAAGTAGGCCCGGGAGACATGCTTCGCGTGCCGCGCGGGACGACCCATTGGTTTACGCTGTGCGAGGACCGCCGCATTCGCGCCATTCGCTGGTTCCAGGACACTGCTGGCTGGACGCCTCACTACACTGAATCGGGCGTCGACCAGGGATACGAGCCGGTCTGCTTTGGCCCAACATATCTTGGGCCGCGCGTTACAGCCAAAATCTCCGTATGAACGCCAGGCGCACGAAGGTCTACCTGCTCGACGTGGAAGGAACGGTTGCGCCGCTGACGCTGACCACGGAGGTCTTGTTTCCCTATGCGCGAACACACTTTCCGCAGTTTCTGAAAAGGAGTGCCGGGAATGAAGGTGTTCGTGCCGATCTGGCGCTGCTTGCCGAGGAGAACCGGGCCGAGAAGGCTGCTGGCATCCCGCGCCTGCCCGAGGTAATTCATCCCGATCAACTGGAGACTCCTCGGTTTCGACTGGACGCAATGGTGTATCTTACGTGGCTGATGGATCGCGATCGCAAATCGACCGCGCTGAAAAGCCTGCAAGGCAAGATCTGGAAGGCGGGTTTTGAGAGCGGGGAGTTGAAGGGGACGTTGTTTGCGGATGTGCCCGCCGCGTTTGCGCGCTGGGCTGAGAAGGGCAAGGTTGCTATCTATTCGTCGGGGAGCGTGGAGGCGCAGAAGCTGCTGTTTCGCCATTCGGTTTTCGGCGATCTGACGCCGCTGATTGCGGGCTACTTTGACACGCGGACCGGGCCAAAGACCGCCTGCGCAAGTTACTCCGCGATTGCTGAGGAGATGAATGTCAAGCCGGGTGAAGTGCTGTTCCTTTCCGACGTAGTGTGCGAACTGGAAGCGGCGCGCGAAGCAGGCTGCCAGACGCGGCTGGTGGTGCGCGAGGGCAATCAGCTGGTTGCCGGCGCGAACGGCCATAGCCGAGTTGAATCGTTCGACGTGCTTTAGGCTCTAATCATCGTGACCTGGACGAATCCCGCTGCAACAGCACTGAACGAATTGAGCCATGCGCCGATTGTGCGCTTCAGCGTCCTTGCGCTCAGTTCGATTTTCTTTCTGGTCGATCCCTTTGCCGCCATTCCATCCTTTCTGGCCATTACGCAAAGCGTGGATGCGGAGCGACGCAAGCGGATGGCGCGGAAGGCCGCGCTGACCTGCTTTATTGTGCTCACCAGCTTTGCCCTGGCGGGGCAGCTTATTTTCAGGATGTTCGGAATTACTCTGCCGGCGTTCGAGATAGCCGGAGGCCTGATCCTGCTGCTGATTGGCCTGGACATGCTCGAGGCTCGCCGGTCGCCGACGCAGGAGGCGCAGGGCGATACCGAAGAAGGGGCGGCAAAAGAGGATGCGGGAATCGTGCCCTTGGGAATTCCGATGCTGGCCGGGCCGGGAGCCATCTCGTCGGTCATGGTGCTCGTCGGTACGGTCCCTAATTTCTGGCATTGGGAGATGGGTGCGATCCTGGGGGCGGTCGCGCTTACCTGCCTGGTCAGCTACTGGGTGCTTGCTGGAGCCGGCCGGGTGCGGGCGGTCTTGGGTGAAACCGGTATCCGTATCCTGGTCCGAATCATGGGATTGCTGCTTGTGGCTCTCGCCATGCAGTTTTTCGTGAACGGGTTGACGGATTTGGGGATCATCGCGCGTCCGTAGCGACGGGAACTTGTCTCAAAACAGATGATTCCCACAGGTAAGACGGCTTTCCCACAGGGTTTGGAGCTTGCTCTTGGAGGGGCAGATTGCTATGCTCAACAAGTCGCTTCCCGCGTTTCGGATAGATTGGAGCGCGAGTTGCAAACGAGAGTAGTGTGTGCTACTCTTGAAAAGTTGCGAAGAGGCAGTGGAGCTTCCCGTGGCCGTGTGGCCTGCCCCATGGGGAATTGGGAAGCTGGTTCGTAGGGTCAGGTAAGACAGCGATTTACGCGTCCCTGAGCCCCTGTAGGGAATCCCGCAGAGAACAAGCCATTGCATGACCCGGAAGGTAATCCCTTTCGTGCGCCTTAGTGGTGCAGGCAGTTTGTGCTGGTCGCTCATTGATATTTTGCGCTGCGTGATGCTTCTGGAACTCGAGTTTCCAGTGAAGTGTTCGGGTTTGCGGTTGAGGAAAGGGTGCGCCAACAGGAGTTGGGCCGCCTCAAGGAAGTAAACAATGAATGCTTGACTTGGAGTAAGAAATTCGATAATTTTAGAAGGTTCGCGCAAAAATGCTGGCGAACTTAATCAAGCAGAAAAACCAGCAGCGCAATCAAGTTCGAGGACACCTTGGCGTAAAAGCCCGGGCCTCGATCCAAAAGGGCACCGCTCAGGCGGAACGCTCATAAGGATCTTTGACAATAAGGTTGAACGTGCCAGTCGTGAGAAACGATCAGGTTTGGCTTGATCATTCTCACAAGGTAAGGTGCCCGGCGCCCTTTCGAGAGAAAGTTGCGCGGGCACGGTCTTCGGTCCACCGACCTCCGTCGGGTGGCCGGGACAACAGGTTTCAAACGAGAGTTTGATCCTGGCTCAGAATCAACGCTGGCGGCGTGCCTAACACATGCAAGTCGAACGAGAAAGTGGAGCAATCCATGAGTAAAGTGGCGCACGGGTGAGTAACACGTGACTAACCTACC
>DATKPJ010000122.1:0-28901 GCA_035524195.1 Occallatibacter sp. | reverse complement strand
TGTATCACCGTCGATGCGGAAGTTTCGACTGCAGGAACCCGGACTCACGATTTTTGGGGGCACTCGAAGCACGGAATCAGCACAAGAATAGCCGAGGGTTCTGTCGAGCCACGAAATCTGAAGTAGTTCGCGGCGGCCCGTTAAGTCGGGGCACGAGTTTACGCGATGTCGTTTCCGAGATCTTCAGGCTGTATAAGTTGCACCCCGCCCGCCACTTGAGAAGTGTGACGTCGATGGGACCCGCTTGATACACGACCGCCCCCGGAGCATCCCGGAGGCGATGTGGAGAAATCAGTTCAAACTACTCGGCAACAGCCGGTTCAGCCGTCGCTTCAGCGCCCTCGGATTCTTCGTGGGCCTCCGCAACCACCTGCACCTTGACGTGCGCGGTCACTTCGCGGTGAAGTTTGATGGCAACAGTGTATTCGCCAAGGCCCTTGAGCGGGTCGGTAAGCTGGATTTTGCGGCGATCCACCTCGAATCCCTTCGCCTGCAGCCCTCCCGCGATATCCGCGGAGGTGACAGATCCAAAAAGCTGTCCGTTCTCACCGGACTTGCGGGTAAAGCTCAGCGCCACTGTATCAAGGGTCTTTACCAGTTCCTCAGCCTGCGCCTTTTCTGTTGCGGAGCGGCGGGCTGCGGCTGCCTTCATTTGCTCGATCACTGCCTTGTTGGCCAGCGTCGCCTGCAGCGCCAGTTTGCGGGGCAGCAGAAAATTGCGTCCGTAGCCGTCGGCCACTTTCACCACGTCGCCGCGGTGGCCCAGATTGGCTACATCTTCCTTCAGAATTACTTCCATTTCCAACTCTCCAATGTTTCCGAGCGGCGCCCAACCTGGCCCGCCATTTGTGTTAGACACAAACCGCGATTTTGGGTTGCACCGCGCAGGATTCTACCGCGGCATCCGAAGCTTTGTCGCTGGTACCATCGTGTTTCATGCTCGCACAGGCCTACAACTTCTGTGTTAACGCAGGATGGACCCGCGATCCGTTTAGTGCCGCGTGGCAAAGGGCAATAGCGCAATATTCCGCGCCTGTTTGATCGCGCGCGTAAGCCGCCGCTGGTGAGTCGTGCAGACGCCGGTCAGGCGCCGCGGCACAATCTTGCCGCGCTCGGCCACAAACCCCTGCAACAAACGCACGTCCCGGTACGGAATCGCGTCGATCTTTTCTGTGCAGAACTTGCACACTTTCTTGCGGCGGAAAAACTTGCCGCGTCCTCCCGGACCACCGCCGGGACGTCCGCCAGGGCCCCCAGGGCGTCCGCCGGTTCGCGCCGGAGGTGCACTCGGAGTCGCGCTGACTTCTGCTGCAGGCGCGGTTTGCGTATTTGCTGCGCCCGCTTCGGGCGCCTTTCCCGTGTTCTCTTCAGACATCGTGTTTCCTCATTGACTCTCTTCGCTTTCGCATCCTCCAGGAGAAGGCGAAAGGCAGGATCTGACCGGAGCCGGCCTCATTTGTTCGCAGGCCGGCATCGGCGATTTCTCGACATGCTTACGCGCTGGCTTGAACGGCCTCGGTTGCCTCAACTGCACTGGGCGCCTCTGCAGCCGCTGCGGCTGGCTCGGCGCTCACCTTTCTCCGCACCCCGCGCAGAGCCTTCAGCTTGGCCAGGCGCTTCTCCTCCTCGTCCATGCGAACGGTGATGAATTTGATCACCGGCTCTGAGACGCGCAGACGGCGCTCCAGTTCAAGTACCACCGCGCCGCCGGCTTCGATGGTCATCAACACATAATTGCCGTCGTTGAACTTGCGGACCGTGTAGGCAAGTTTGCGCCGGCCCATCTTCTCGACGTTCTTCACCACCCCGCCCCCGTTGGTAATCGAGGTCGTGAAGCCGGCAATCAGCTTGTCCAAATCCTCATCGGCCGTGTCAGGCCGAACGATAAACATCACTTCATACAATCGGGACATCTAGTTTCCTTTTCCGCCAAAGCGACTCCGCTCAGGCCATTGCCGCTTCTACCGTTGCGGCCATCTTTTCTGCATCCTGCCTCCGGCTGGACTCTTCAATCCCGCCGGTTAAACTCGTTCATTGCCGGTCCCGGTCCCTCTTGAATAATCCGCCGGGTTGCCGTTGCTACCCTGTCCAACACCTCGTCCAGCACCGCCAGGTCCGATTTGCGCATCGGCGACAACAGATAATCCCGTCCCGGCCGGCGTCTTCCACCGGCTGCAACCGCTTCCGGCGAAACTCCGGATGCCTGTCCGGTGCTGTTTCCTTCGGAAGCCAGCCCTACACCGATCCGCAACCGCAGCCAATCCTGCATTCCCAGGGCCGAGGTCACGCTGCGGGCTCCGTTGTGCCCCGCCGGCGAACCCCGTTCCCTGATCTTGATGGTCCCCAGTGCCAGATCAAGCTCGTCGTAAATCACAAGCAAATCCAGCAGCGGGTCCAAATCCAGCTCCCGAACCAGCGCGGCGACAGCAAGACCGCTCAGGTTCATAAACGTCTCCGGCTTGGCCAGGATCACTTGCCGCCCGGCCAGGCGGAAGGTTGCCGTCGTGGCCTTCGAACGCCGGTTCTGCACCACAACGCCCTCTTGCTCGGCGATGCGATCAATGGCCATGAACCCCGCATTATGCGGCGTCCAGAAATACTCCGGGCCGGGATTGCCAAGCCCCACCACCAGAAACGGACCGGTCCGTTTGTCCGTCTCCGGTTTTCCGGCGAGTGATCTTTCCTCGCCGGATTGACGAGATTCGCTTGCATCGGACAATGCTTACTTCTTCGCTCCGGCTTCGGCCTTCTTGCCTGCCGCAGCTTCGGGTTCGGCTTTGCCCTTCTTGGCCACTTCGGGCTCCGCGGGAACAGCACCAGCCGCTGCCGCTGCTTCTGGAGTCGCCGCCGCCTCGGCCTCGGTCGGCGCAACCACTTCTTCGCGAATCGTAATGACGTGCGCCACCGTTGCATCTTCGCTGGTCAGATACTTGACCTTGTCGGAATGCGGCAAATCGCTTACTCGCAGCACGCCATGCATCACGAGCCCGCTCACATCCACGTCGATGTGGTTGGGAATATCGGCAGGCAGGCACTCGATTTCGACTTCGCGCAGCACCTGGTCGAGGATCCCGCCTTCTGTCTTCACTCCCACCGGCACGCCCAGCAGCTTCACGCGCACACTCACACGTAACCGCTTGTCCAGTGCGATCCGCTTCAGGTCGATATGAATGAGCCTGTCATTGATCGGCTCCCGCTGCCAGTCCACGATCATCGCCTTCGCCGCCGGACCGTCCCCTACCGCAACGTCAAAAATCGAGTTATGACCCGTCTCGGAAAAAAGGATGCGGGAAATCTGTTTCGGATCCACTTCGACCGCGACCGCATCGTGACCGGCGCCATACAGCACGGCCGGAATCTTGCCCGCGGCGCGCACACGGCGCGCTGCATTTTTGTTGAACTTGCCCTCGCGGGCCTTGGCTACTACGACTTCAGGCATTCTTGTCTCTCGTTTCCTTTATTCGGGCACGATGCATTGGCACCGCTCCCTTTGTTGAAAGCAGCTTTCAGCTAGAAGCTAAGAACTGCTCGTTGCCGTTGCACGATACATGCATCGATCCACCAACGTATCGTGTCCTTCTTACTGCTAACTCGCAAAAGCCAATCTGTCACTGCACTGGCTAAGAGCTAAAAGCTCGAAGCTGCCTTTACGAGAACAGCGTACTCACGCTGGTCTCCATGTGAATGCTCTCAATGGCCGCGCCCAGCAGGCCGGCAATCGAAAGCACCTTGATCTTGGGCAACTTCTGCGCCGCTTCGCGCAGCGGAATGGTGTTGGTCACAACCACTTGTTCCAGCCGCGACGCCGCAATGCGATCGATCGCCGGTCCGGAAAGAACTGCATGGCTGGCGCAGGCATACACCGCCTGGGCGCCGTTCGAATACAGGGCGTCCACGGTCTTCACCAGGGTGCCCGCCGTATCGACAATGTCGTCGATGATCAGGCAGTTCATGCCCTCCACATCGCCGACCACGTTCATCACTTCCGCTACATTCAAATCAGTGCGCCGCTTATCCACAATGGCCAGCGGAGCTCCCATCTTCTGCGCAAAAAAGCGAGCCCGCTCCACGCCACCTGCGTCCGGCGAAACCACCGTCAGGTTGGGCAGGTTCATTTCGCGGAAGTAGCTCACCAGCACCGGGCTTGCAAACAGGTGATCGACGGGGATATTGAAGAACCCCTGGATCTGCGCTGCATGCAGGTCAACGAACAGCGCGCGATTCGCGCCCGCCGTTGTCAGCAGATCGGCAATCAGCTTGGCGCTGATAGCAACACGAGGACGATCCTTGCGATCCTGCCTGGCGTATCCATAATAAGGAACCACAACCGTGATCCTGGCGGCTGAAGCGCGCTTCAGCGCGTCCACCATGACCAGCAACTCCACCAGGTGCTGGTCCACCGGATAGCAGGTCGGCTGCACCACGAACACGTCCACGCCGCGGACATTCTCGAGCAGTTGGAAATAAACCTCTCCATCGGCAAAGCGCTGCAGCTTGGCCTCTCCCACCTTCACCCCGATATGGCTGGCGATCTCTTCGGCAAGAGCCCGGTTCGCAGTGCCGCTGAAGAGTCTGAACCGCTTGTCCTCGCTCAGGTTGCGGCTCTTCTTGCGTTCGGCAGCGGGCTTCGCCTCCTTGGCTTTCGCCGCCGCTTCCGCGCTGGCCCCGTCCCGTGTTGTGCCATCCTTCGGCGGGATGATCCCGCTTTCCGGCTTCTTCTCTTCCGACGCGACCGTCACTGTTCCCACTTCCATCTCCGAAGACCTCCAAGCTGGTTGGCTTTGGCTGCTACCGGTTTCCTACTGCTCCCCTAAATTCTGGCTGGGCGACCAGGATTCGAACCTGGACAAGTGCCTCCAAAGGGCACTGTCCTACCATTAGACGATCGCCCAGCGATGCGGCCCATTCTTGTCCCATTCGCCGCGTTTTGACAGCCGTTCGCGAGTCTCGCTTGCTTGAAGGTGCGCTGTCAATACACCTAAGTCAAAACCATTTCGTCCCAGTACGCCTTGCGGGTCAACGTGCGTGTTAACGTGCCCCGCACACTCACTCCCTCGATCGGCTTTTCCAGCCGGGCCAGGGCCTTTTCTGCATCTCCGCGGGTCTGATACAACCCGAAGAGCGTCGAACCGGACCCCGACAATGAAGCATACAGAGCTGCCTCCGGAGTACCGGAAGCCGCAAGAAGACGCTTGATCTCTGCAAGGGAGGGATGCTGGGGAAAGACAACGCGTTCGAAATCGTTCTCGATCCAGCTCGTGATCCCGGTGCGGACAAGCGCGGACTCTTGTGGTCCGGCCCGGTCCCCGCCCAAGGTGGGGACACCGGAGGAGCCTGCTTTGTGTCCGCCTCGCGGAGTCTCTCCGGCAAAGGCGCACGCATAGGCGCGGCTCAACTTCTTTAGTTTATCGGTACTTGCTTCGGCGGTCAAACCTTCCGCGGCGCAAAGTGCGTCCCACTCGCGAAAAGCCTGCGGCGTCGAAACTCCCACCTCAGGCGTCGCGACCACGCACCACACGGGCTCAATCTCCGGCAGCGGATAGACCTCCTGCCCTCGATCCAGACCCAATACCGTCCCTCCTATAAGGAAGAGCGGCACATCCGAGCCAACTGCCGCCGCCAATTCCAGCCGCCTCGAAGGCCAATAAAATGTCCCGATCCCCATCTCTTTCCACGGACTCTGGGCAGTCCATCCGGGATCTCGGCGCTGCTTGTTCCATCCCAACTCCCGTTCCAGCCCGATCAAAGCCGCAACCGCATTCGCCGACCCCGCGCCCAATCCGCCCTGCACCGGCAGCCGCTTATCGATGTGAATCTCGACTTCGGCGTAACTTCCCCCGTCCTGAAGTGCAAGCTCCACCATCTTCCATGCCGTGTTCCGGCCATCGGCCGGGACTCTCTCATCGTTCGACGTCAACCGAATGCTTTGTTTCTTTTCTTTCCACGTATTCCGCGCCGTCACCGTCACCACATCATGCAGCTCCAGCGTCTGGTACACGGTGGTCAGCGCGTGGAAACCATCCGCGCGCGGCGCGCCTATACCCAATCCCAGGTTGACCTTGGCGTGCGAGCGTACCTTTGTGGGCATACCGGACTATTGTAGTGGCCAACTGGCGTGCCGCCACCCGCATCCCCCGGAACCAAAGAACAAAAATGCGTCGAGGCGCGTACCATCAATCACGACAATCCGCGTCCTGCAGCAGGCGCTCATGGCAATTCGGAACAACGCACTCTGAATGAATTGAAGGCTCGCTCCGACCGGGTCCAAACGGGCGTTCTCCCGAATCCGGCCGCAAACGGCTGAAGCGCGAAGGAGGACTCATGCACGCATTGATCCGCCGCACAACCTTCGCTCTCGTCTTGCTCGGAGTCTGCTTGCCCGGCGAGAGGCTGTTTGCGAAGGCCCCCGACGAGAGCGCAGCAAGACACGAGGCGCCCATGGTGGAGCGCTATGGCAAGCCCTACGTCATGGTCACCATCAACGGAAAAGGCCCATTCCGGTTTGTGATTGATACCGGCACCGGCGGAGATGCGTTTGTCACCCCTGAGCTTGCAGCGGCGCTCGCTCTTCCGGCGGTGGGTCAAGCCACGCTAAGCGACCCCAGCGGAATGGGCGGCAAAAAGACACCTGTCGTCCTCCTCCAGTCGCTTGAAGTCGCCGGCGTGGAGTTCTCCAGCGTTCGAGCGCTCAGCTTTCCCTTCTTCGCGGAGGCGGGCAGCTGCCAGGGCCTGCTTGGCTTCACTCTCTTCCGCGACTACCTGCTGACACTCGACTTTCCCCATCGCATCATCAAGCTCGACTCCGGCAGGCTCGCTCCGGATGGAGGCAAATCTGTGCTTCCGTTCAGAATGCCCGAAGGCGTTCCTATTACTTCGCTGAAAGTGGATGGTTTGCAGCCCGTAGAAGCGCAACTCGACTCCGGAGGCGGCGGACTGGTTCTGCCCGAGAAACTTGCTCTTCGGCTCAAATACGACGTCGATCCGGTCGTCTTTGCGTCCGGCCGCTCGGTATCCACGCAATTCCAGATGAAGGCGGGCAGGCTGGCCTCGGACGTAAAGCTGGGGCGCTACACATTTACCCACCCAGTCGTTGAAATTCACCCCGCGTTTCCGCTGGTGAACATCGGATCGCCGCCGATGCAGATCTTCGCCATTACCTTTGACCAGAAGAATCTGCTGGTGCGATTTTTATCGAATAAGAGACGTTTCAGCCTGAACATTCCACCCGCCCCCACGCGCATGATCAATGCGCCGGTTTACGACCCGCCGCCGCCGAATCTCGTTCCCGTGGGCTTATGAACCAAATGAGCGCAAGTTCACGTTCCATTCCTTTCGCGGTCGCCGCAGCCGCCAGAAAAGGCCAAAGGATCACCCGCTCACGTGCCGGCATGCCAGCTCCGCTTGACCACGCGACCCGTGTCAAGGCCCCGACTTCGAATCTTTCCTCCAATCCCTTCTTTCCCAACCTGCGATTTCTGCGCCACCGTTGCCTGCTAATTTGCGCCAAAGTGGAGAATGGATATATGCAATCTTCTAATCGTCACTCACGCGCAGCGAACAATCCCTCAATTCCCTGGGCCCTGGCCCCTATGTTTCCGGTTTCTTTGCCTCTAACTCATTTGCCCAGAATAATTTGCCTTTAACCTCTTTGCTGAGAGATATTTAGCGCGACGCAAAGCCGATAAGTCGATTGCAATGAATAATTTACACCCAGACCCCCCGGGGGGGGGGTAGGTGAGGGGTACGGGGTACGGACCGGGGACATCGCTGACATTTTGAACTGGCTTGGTCCCCCGGGGTTGCGGACTACTACCCCAAAGAGCGGACTCAGGCATTTGTAGCCTGTGCCACCATCTCGCGTGCCGCTCGCAGCGTTGCCACCGGGTCGCCCGCCGGTCGAAACTCCATCGCCGCCTTGTGCCGGTAATTCAGCGCGGCCAGCTTGCGATAGATGTTCGCATAGTTGATTTCGCCCGTCCCGGGCTGATGACGTCCCGGAACGTCGGCTATGTGAATCAGGCCGATCACATCGATATGTTTGTCGAGTTTCTCAATCAGATTTCCCTCGGCGATCTGTTCGTGAAAGATGTCGTAGAGAAACTGCACCTGCGGATGGTTCACCGCCCGGACGATCTCGATCGCTTCGGTCGCCGACTGCAGAAAATACTTCGGGTTTTCTTCCGGGTCGATGCATTCGAGCAGAAGCCGCACCGGCTGGCCGTCAATCTGGCGACCCTCCACCAGCGCCGAGGCCTGCTTGAGCGTTTCAATCGCAGCCTGGTGCTGCTCCTCGCGCGATAACCCGGGCACAACATTGCCTGAAAGCACGATCATGGCCGGACAGCTCAATGTGTCCATGGGCACGAACGCCTGTTTCAGCTCTGCGAGAAAAGCCTCCCGCACCGCAGGGTTCGCAATACCATTATGCAACCCCGCGGTTGCATCAAATGTGATGCCGAGTTTCTTCCGCGCTGTATTCGCACGTTCAAAGTCGGCCGCTGACCAATTCTTGGCGTTGTATTCGCCCACCAGCTCAATGTTGCTGTAGCCGGCTTCAGCCACCTTCGCCAGCCGCTCCTCGAAAGGCAGATCATTGAATACTGTCCACAACATCACAGAGAGCGGGAACGGTGCGGACTTTGTCCCGGCTTCCTCCGCAATGTGGGCGGCTGAAGAGTGTCCCGGCGTGGCAAGGCCCAGTGCGGCGCCAGCTGCCACCTGCGTAAACGTTCGGCGATTCATGCTGCCTCCTGAACTTCCTGCTGCTATTTCGCTTTCACTTTGCCTGACCGCCGGAGCGCCTGCCAATCCTTCTCCGTTTGATCGGCGTAGATTGATCCAAACCGGCCCAGCGCCTGCGCGAATCCGTCCCCCGATCCCAGATAGGCCGAGATCACCAGCGGATCGCCTGAGCGAGCATGGCCCCGCGCCAGCAGTTCGCCGCAAATCTCCGCGAAGGCCGAAAGGCCGCTGCCGGCCAGGTCCTCTATTTCGATGGAGCCCTTGTGATCGTTCAGTTGACGCACAAGGTAGTCGCGCCCTGCCACGTGCGTCCAGCCCAGGAAAGGGTCCGATTGCACCTGCATAGCACGCTGGCCTTCCACCGTGCGCTGTCCATTCTGGCGTGATGGATGGGCGTCGGGCAGGTAAGGCGAGTAGGCCGACAGCGCTTCTTCCTTGATTTGCAGAAACAACGGGTCGTGGGGTCCGTTGCCCTCGAAGTAAATGCAATAGTCGCGCAGCCCGACCGAGCCCGTTCCGACTACCTTGAATCCCACATCCACCGGATGGTAAAGCGACAGAAGATGCTGCCGCTGCGGCTCGAGGATCTCACGATAAGGCTTGAGCGCCGCCAGTAGAGTGACCGCTTGCGAGCCTGTGATGCGGCTTAACATCGGCTTCGCTTCCTTGAATCGTCGCACCGCGCCGGATTTGTTGCTTGCCGGCTCAGTTAGCCGATCGAGCGTGTGCACAGGTGTCGCGCGCTCTGCTTTCAGAAGCGCCTCATGGATCGGCGCAACCGAGCCCAGCCGATGCACCTGGAAACGGCCCACTTCAAGAAGGGTCATCTCGGCAAAAGCGCTCATCTGTTCGCTGTAGTGGTCGATGAAAAGTTCCACCGCTGCGGTCGCCGACAATTCTTTGTGGCCTGATTCGCGCCCCGCCAGCACCAGCGATGCCGCCATGCGCTTTAAGTCCCACTCGAACGGCCCGCGAATGGTTTCGTCGAAGTCGTTGATGTCGAAGACCAGGCGTCCGTCCGGCGCGGCGAATGCTCCCAGGTTGCGCACGTGCGCGTCGCCGCAAAGCTGGCTCACGATGCCGGTATTCGGCAGCACGGAAAGATCCGCCGCCATCACTGGGACCGCGCCGCGAAAATACCCGAAGGGAGACTGCGCCATCAACTGATGCTTCAGCTTCAGCAAAGCCGGAATGCGACCGCGTTCCACCCGCTCCAGCAGTTGCAAAGCGGGCATTTGCCGCGCCTTGATGTTCAGTTCGTCGTGCTTCTGGCGGCCCACCTGCTTGCGCCGCGCTTGGCCAAGGTTGCGCCGTTCTTCCGGAGTTGCCCAGTGCATGACCGGGACCATACACCGTCGGACTCCGCAGCGCAACCCTGGGCCTGCCGATCCGACTGCGCGAATCAGCCTCACATCTGCTTCATCGAAGCAACAGGCGACGGATCGCATGATTTACACTGCTTCCTGAAAGCCCACATCCTCGCAAGCTGACCTGACGCGACGGCTGCCGAAGCCGGAGGAACTCCGATTGAAACGCTCATTTTCCTTCTTGTTGCCCGCAGTTCTCGTTCTTCCTTTCTCTACGTTTTCCCAGGAGCCGCAGGTCCCCGCAATTCCCCTCACGGTAGAAAAGATCTTCTCTCACGGTTCTCTGTTGGGAGACACGCCGGAGGATCTCAGTTGGTCGCCCGATGGGAGGCACATGAGCTATATGGATGGTGGGGAGCTGATCGATATTGATCCCGGCACCGCCAAAGCACACGTGCTCGTAAGCAGGGCAAAGATGGCCTCGCTCGAAGAATCCCGCGCCTCCGAGCGCGACCGCGACCATCGTGCTCGCTATGGAGAGGCTGCTTACCAATGGGCGCCCGACTCAAAGCATCTGCTCTTTGACTCCGATGGACGCCTTTGGATGTACGACTTGAGCAATGGCACCGGGATCGAATTGGGTTTCACCGGCGAAGCATCTGAAGACGATCCAAAATTCTCGCCCAACGGTGAGTCGATTTCGTTTGTCCGCAATCATGGACTGGCCGTTCTGCGCCTGCGCGATTCGGGGACGAACCCCTTCATGGTGGCCCCCGCGCCCAACGAGACGACCTTTATGGGACAGGTTGACTGGGTCTACGAAGAAGAACTCGATGTGCGCAGTAACTACTTCTGGTCCCCTGATTCAAAGAACATTGCCTTTCTTGAAATGAATGAAACCGATGTGCCGCTTTACCCCATCACCGACTGGATTCCCACGCACCCCTCGCTCTTTCTTCAGCGTTATCCGCAACCCGGCGACCCCAATCCCAACGTTCGCGTCGGCGTAATCAGCGCGTCAGGAGGCAGGACGGCATGGGTCAGGTTGCCCATCCAGGCCGGCAACGATTACATTCCGCGTTTCGGATGGGTGGACCGCAAGACGCTCTGGATCGAAACACTCACCCGCGACCACAAGCACCGAACCATATTTTTCGCCAATCCTGGCAACGGAGAAGTGCACTCCGTTCTGGAAGTGAACGACGACAAGTTTCTCGACGAAAATTATGACGTCTCGGTCGCGGACGGAACAATTGTTCTCACGAGTTGGAGCGACGGCCACAACCATATTTATCTCTATACCTACGATGAGCACGATCCTGATGCCACTTCGGCAAAGTTGGAAAAGCAGTTAACCAGTGGCAACTTTGACGTTGCGGGCATCGCCCGCGTCGATCGCGCAAACAAGATGGTGTATTACGCCTCGAACGAAGGCAATGTGCTCGAAACTCAGGTGTGGCAGGTGAGCTTCGACGGGGTCCGTAAACAACTCAGCTCTGAATCCGGCAATCACTTTCCCAATTTTGGGCTTCACGGCGACAATTTCGTCGACCGGTTCTCTTCTCGCATGCGCCCTCCGGAGTTCGAGCTTTGCCATGGCGCGGGCACGTGCAGCGTGTTCTGGTCTACCCACGCTCTTGAGCCCTATGGCCTCACCGCTCCCGAGCAGCTGCAAGTAAAAGCCCGCGACGGCTCCCCTCTCTATGCGACCTTGCTGCTGCCGCCTGGAGACAGGAGCCCTGCCAGTGTGCCGCTGATCGTGAATCCATATGGAGGCCCCGGGCCTCAGGAAGTTGCGAACCGCTGGAGCGACGCATTGCTCTTTGATGAACTGCTGGCCGAACATGGCTTCGCCGTGCTGCATGCCGACAACCGCGGCACAGGAATGCGCGGCCGCGCATTCGCTCAGGCTGCTTACCATAACTTCGGTCCCGTGCAACTCGAAGATCAACTCACGGTCGTCGATTCCGTGCTGGCCAAATATCCTGAGTTGGATTCCAAACGCCTCGGTTGGTGGGGATGGAGCTGGGGCGGAACGTTCACCTTGTATGCCATGACGCACTCCGCTCGCTTCCGCGCCGGCGTTGCCGTGGCTCCAGTCACTGACTGGCGCGATTATGACTCCATCTACACGGAACGCTACCTCGGTCAACCTTCGCAAGATCCGGATGCATACAAGGACTTCTCCGTTGTGAATTCTGCGGCCGACATGAAGGGTCGCCTGCTGCTGGTGCAAGGCACAGGCGACGACAATGTGCACCTTGAAAATGTCGTCCAGTTCATTCAGAGGCTGATCGAAGCCGACCTGCCGTACGATCTGCAGATTTATCCACGCAAAACACACTCCATCTCGGGTCCCGATGTGCGCACACACCTTTACAATCGCATTCTCGCGCAGTTTGAGCAGTATCTAATGCCGCCCGTCAAATGAGCAGCGACACCACAATGGAAAGGATTGCCGGGCATCTTCGAGCCTGCGAAGAAACGCTGCTCGACCCGGGAGTGCGACGCAATCGTGCGCGAGTTGCGGCATTGCTGGCCGAGGATTTCTTTGAGTTTGGCGCATCCGGGCGGCATTGGACCCGCGATGAGATTCTCGAATTGCTCGAGACGGAAGAATACTCGCCGCCTTCAATTGAGGATTTCCAGTGCCGGGCGATCGCGGAAGGCGTCGCTCTCGTGACTTATCGAGCAGTGCGCACCGATTCCGTGACCGGCAATCGAACCGTCACGCTCCGCAGTTCGATCTGGACGCACGAAGCACTGGGATGGCGCATGCGCTTCCACCAGGGAACCCGCTCTGTCTAGGGGATCTCTACGAATCCGGATCTACACTTCGTGCCGTTTGAAAAGCTCGTCATCCTTCTCACAGCCAGGGCACCTCGTGCATTCCAGGCAGCACACCAGCAGAACCGCTACGCCAATTGTGACAAGAATGGCAAGCAGATTCGCGTTCGTCGTCGCCCAATGGACCAAACTATGCATAAGCTAACCGAAGAGACTAGAGACTGCTTACAGTAAGTTCGACGTCACCCTGCGACTGCCAGGTTGTCCGTTTCTTTCTTGTGCTCAATGCGCTGAGTTTAGCACCGATAATTATCAGACGCTATGGTTGATTTTGCTTGAGTTTTAGCGAATATAAGGCGAAAATCAGCGGTATGGCCGCGCATCCGATTCCGATTCCCCAGAACCCCCCAGCCGGTTGGCCTGAGGGCATCTTCGCTTCGGGGCAACCGGATCTCCCGGCTGGACAGCAGGATACCGACGCTGGGCCTTGCATGAACTGGCTCTTTGTCGACCTGAATTCCTATTTTGCCTCGGTCGAGCAGGAGACCCGCCCCGAACTGCGCGGGCACCCTATCGCTGTCGTTCCCATGATGGCGGATACAACCTGCTGCATCGCAGCAAGTTACGAGGCGAAAGCTTTCGGTGTCAGGACCGGCACAATCGTGGCAGACGCCAAGCGGATGTGCCCCGAAATCATCCTCGTCGAGGCGCGCCATGAGCTTTATGTCGACTATCACCACCGTATTGTCTCGGCGGTGGAAAACTGCCTGCCCGTCAGTGCCGTCCTGTCAATCGATGAGATGGCGTGCCGCTTGATGGGCCGGGAGCGGCCGCTTCTGGCGGCTCTGGAATTGGGCCGCAAGGTCAAGGCGCGAATCCGGGAGCAGGTCGGTCCCATGTTGCGCAGCTCCGTGGGACTGGCAACCAATCGGTACCTGGCCAAGGTCGCCAGCGACATGGAAAAGCCGGATGGTCTTGTGGCGCTGCCTCTCGACATTCTGCCGGATGCGCTGAGGCAACTTACGCTGCGAGATCTGCCGGGCATTGGAGCCAAGACGGAGAAGCGGCTGAACGCCAAAGGCATTTCCACGATGGATCAACTGCTGGCGCTCGACTGCGAGCAATCAGGCGAGCTCTGGGGATCGGTCTGGGGCGAGCGTTTGTGGCACTGGTTAAAGGGCCAGGATTTTGACATGTCGGAAACCGAACATCTCAAATCGATCAGCCATTCGCATGTGCTCGCACCAGAGATGCGCACCGCCGAAAAGGCCTGGGCCGTGGCGCACAAGCTGCTCCACAAAGCAGCCATGCGCCTACGCACGAACAAGCTTTGGGCCAGCAGCATTGGGCTCGCAGTCGGATTTGCGGTGCCGCGCGCCGACAAAGTTCCGGTGAGCCGATTCGGGGTTCCGACGCGAGGCTGGCATCACGAGATGCGCCTCAGCGAATGCCAAGACAACCAGACGCTGATCGGCGCGCTAAGCCGGCTCTGGTCGTCTCGGCCCGCTGGGGCGGAATACGATCAGCCCTATTTTATAGGCGTGCAACTGAACGGACTGGTCCCGGATCGCCTGCACTCGCTCAATCTCTTCGATGCGCTCGACGATGCGCAGCGCCGGAACCGGCTCATGGCTGCGATGGACGATCTGAATTACAAATATGGAACCGGCACGCTGGCTCCTGCGGCAATGCTGACGGCCTTCAAAGCTGCGCCAACGCGCATTGCCTTTCACAACATTCCTGATTTGTTCTGAACCCAGACATGTCAGTTGGGAAACCGGCTGTCTGGATTGTGCTTGCGGAATTTTGCGAGGTAAGCCCAGGTTCCAATGTAGGAACCAATGCATCCGCTTATCAAATGAAGAACTTCATGAATGTAATGCCACTGGAATATTTCGTGAAGCATTCTTCCCCCTTTATCTCTTTCAGATTGTATGTGAAATTGCGGCACGACCTGCGATCGACCGTACCGGATCCTCACCTGAATTGACCTCTGCCTGAACCTTTTTTCGTTGTTGCGCGTACCTTCTGCATCCTCGCGAACGTTCCTGTGCGGATAAGAAGGTAGAAGCGAACCGTATGGCCCGCGACTGGCAGCCCGATTTCGAACGACTCGTCGAAGAGCACCAGTCGATGGTCTTCTCGCTGGCATGGCGCATGACCAGCGACCGCGGACTCGCAGAAGAGATTGCGCAGGACGTTTTTGTTGAGCTGGACAGGCATCTGAGTAAACTCGAATCGCCGGAGCATGCGCTGCACTGGCTGCGACGGGTAGCGATGAACCGTTCGGCAGATGCCCTTCGGCGGCGCAGGGTACGCGGCGTGGATCTGTGGGTCGAGATTGAAGAGAATCATGGCGCCCCGGTGGAAGAACGGAATTCCCCTCTGGGTGCGCGTTTGGAACAACTGCTTGCAACGCTGCCCGAGGCGCAACGAGCGGCACTGGTCCTGCGCTACCAGGAGGACATGATGCCGGAAGAGATTGCTGCGACGCTGGACACGCCGCTGGCCACGGTAAAGAGCCACCTGCAGCGCGGATTAAAGCTGCTGCGGGCAAAGGCCACGAATCATTTGAAGGAGTATATCCGTGGAGCATGAATCGATGGACGGTTTTGAGAGGGAGCTGAAGCAGGCGCTGGAGCGCCGTCCGGCGCCGCCCAGTTTGAAGCGCAGGCTGATGGAGAAGCGCGCTTCGCTCGCGACGCAGCGCAGGCACAGCCGGGTCGTCTGGTGGGAACGGATTGCTGCTTCGATTGTGCTCTGCGGGGCGATAGGCGGCGCCGTCGAGTGGCATCACGTGGAAGAAGTGCGCAGGGGTGAAGCTGCCCGCGACCAGGTGCTTACGGCGCTGCGGATTACGAATCACGCTCTCAATGAAGTCAACCTGCGGCTCACCTCGCGCAGCCGCACTGAGAAAGAGTAAGGAGACTCTCGAATGAAGAACCCGATCACAGTGATGGTGCTGGCGGCGGCGATGACCGCTCCGGCGATGGCGCAAAACTCTCCGCTTCCGTTGCCGTCGCCGGTCGAAAAGGAGCTTGCTGCGAAAGCATCCGACGTGACGGAAGTGACGCTGGGCAAAAACATGCTGAGCTTCGCGGCGAAGTTCATGAATGGCGGCGACAAGGATGAAGCCGCGACAAAGAAGCTGATTGAAGGGCTCGACGGCATCTACGTCCGCGAATACGAGTTCGACAAGGAAGGGCAGTATTCGATGGACCAGTTGAAGCAGTTGCGGACCTACTTTGAGACGCCCGAGTGGATGCCCATCATTCACACACATGAGCGGAACAGCGACGAGACAACCGACGTCCTGATGAAGCAAGTGAACGGCGAGACGCGCGGCATGTTTATCCTTTCTGCCGAGCCGAAGGAACTGACGATCGTGCTGATTCTTGGGCCCATTCGCATGGATCAGCTCAGCCAGCTCAGCGGACTGGGCGGACTGGGCTCTCTCAGCGACATCGAGAAGCAATCGCATAAAGACAAGGAAAAGACCAAGGACAAGGGTGGCAAGGGAGGTGACCAATGAACCGGCTGATCCTGATCCCCGTTTGTTTTGTTGCCCTGCTGGTACCGGTAGTGGTGCCGGCCGGCGGGAGCCAGGGCGGATTCGACGCCGTGGTGAACTCGATTGAAGCCCGCTATCACGTGAGCGCAACCCGCATTCCTTTCCTCGGGATCGTGAACCTGGTCGCAGACCGGGCGACGCAGAAAGGCGCCGGCGATGTGCACGTGGCCGAGTTCGACCATTTTTCAGCAGCAGTGGATGGGCGCGAACTGAACCAGTTGGTCGAAGACAAGCTCGGGCCGGGTTGGGAACGGATGATCCGCGAAACCAGCCGGCACGGAGTGGACCAGACGCTGATTTTCAGCCGTCCTGAGGGCCAGCGGATGGGCCTGTTCATCCTCGATCTCGATGGGCACGAGATGGACGTGGTCCAGGTTTCGGTCGATCCCGAGCACCTGAATGCGAGCATCGGGAAGTACAGCCACCATCAGAGCGACGACAAGGACGACGCGGACGAGGACAACGGGACATCGGACTAACAATGGTTGCATCAAGGCGGCCCGCCGAAGAGGCGACGATATCCATCAGGGCCGAAAGCCCAGATTTCATGCGTCTGTTGCGGCACGGATGAAGCCGTGTCCCTTCTAAGCCTGATTTATGCGACCAGCGCCTGTGCCGGGTCCGTACCAAGTTGTGTGGTACCCCCCCGGGGGGGTCTTGGCGTAAATTATTCATTGCAATCGGCTTATCGGCTTTGCGCTGCGCTAAATATTTCTCAGCAAAGAGGTTACGGGCAAATTACTCTTGGCGAAAGAGTTAGGGGCGTGAGAAACCAGGGAGGTAAGGACACAGGGACTGGGACTGTTCGCTCCGCGTGAGTGAGGATTCAAAGATCGCATATTTCCATTCTCCGCTTTGGCGGGAATTAGACGGCAAGGGTAGAACCGCAATTGTAAGTTTGGAATGAAGGAGTTCGCCGGAAGAATCGAAGTCGGCGCTTGACACGCCGATTTGATCGCATTCCGACGGGCACCGATAGACTGAGACCATTGTGAGCGAAGAGTTGACGAGAAAGGGCTATCGCGGCCGGCTCGCGCCCTCGCCTACGGGTTATCTACATCTGGGACATGCGCGCACGTTTTTTACCGCGTGGCGGCGGGCGCGGGATGCGGGCGGCGCGCTGGTGATGCGGATGGAGGATCTCGATCCGGAGCGGAGCCGTGTGGAGTATGCGCAGGCTGCGCTCGAAGATTTGCATTGGCTGGGCATGGATTGGGATGAGGGCCCGGACGTCGGCGGACCGTCTGGCCCCTATGCGCAGAGCGAGCGGCAGGAGTTGTATACGGCGGAGTGGAGACGGCTGCTCGAAGGCGGGTTCCTTTATCCCTGCCGCTGTTCACGAAAAGACCTGGCGGCTGCGCTCAGCGCTCCGCATGAAGGCGCGGAGCCGGAGGCGCTGGACGACGAGCCGGTCTATCCGGGAACCTGTCGCACCGCATTGCGTGAGGCGGAGCTTGGGACGGGCGATGCGAGTGGGGCCAACTGGCGCTTCCGTGTGCCGGATGGAGAAGCAATCGAGTTTTTGGATAAGAATCTTGGCCCGCAGCGCTTCGTGGCGGGAGTGGATTTCGGCGATTTTGTCGTGCGCCGCCGCGATGGTGTGGCAAGTTACCAGTTAGCGTGCGTGGTGGACGATGCGGCGATGAGAATCACCGAGGTGGTGCGCGGCGCGGATCTGCTGAAGTCGACGGCGCGGCAGATGCTGCTGAACCGGGCGCTGGGTTACGCGGACCCAAACTGGTTTCACCGCGGATTGGTGGTCGACGAGAACGGGAAGCGGCTGGCGAAGCGGCACGACGCGCTGAGCATCCGCGCGCTGCGTGAGCGGGGCATGACGGCAGAAGAAGTGCTGGCTGTGGAGATGCGCGAGGGCAGCACTCGACCGTGAATCGAAAGCGAGTGGGGCGGCCCGCGAGGGGGCAATCCAACGTGGCTCGTGTAACTGGATCGCCCCGTCAGCGATGCAGAGCTAGCATTTCGGATGCGGGTTCTTGAACTCGACCTCGATCGGCATCCAGTCTGACAAGCGCTTCTCATTCACCTCGGCATCCGCGGCCTGGGGGCTGAGCGACGAACGGGCGATCGCCAGAGTCGCCTTGATCTTTCCCTTCATGCAGTAGGCGCCGAACATTCTTGCGAGCCCCTTATCCGCCGTATCCATGTAGTCGGCGGGCAGGACGCCCTCAGTGCCATGGATATCGAACGGGCCAATGATCATCTGGTCGGTGATGGGTCCATCTTTCTTGACCCCCGAGGCGTCGAATCGCACCACGAGGGTGGCTCTTGTTTCGAGAGCATCGGGGTTCGCTGTGAACTTGACGCCCGGAAGGGTGACGCCTGCCGCATTCGGCTTGGGCGCTTGCGCGTCAAATGCGAGACGATACGGTTCGCCCTTCCATTTGGGCCCGACGGGAATGCCCGCGGACTTGTCACCCTGAGTTCCGCACCCCGCCAAAAACGCCAATCCTGCGATTGCCAGTATGAAGCCTTTTCTCACGTCATTCTCCTCGATGGAATGAGACGACGCGAAAGAATATCACTCCGATGCCGCAATGGAACAATGATCCTGCGATGGCGCACAGCAGTAAGCAGGTGGCGGGCTGATTTCTCGCGTGATGACGTGCGTTGCGCTGCGTTTCCGCGGCAGGATCGCTGCGGTTCGCTTCCGCGTTGATGGCCGGAAGATGCTAGGCGTCGAGGCCAACCGGTGAGCCCGAGATCTCGATGGGATCGCGCGCGGGGTGGAGGGTAGGAAATCCTTCACTCTTTGCCGCGTCGAGCAGGGGGTCTGCCGCGGAAACGAAGATGATTTCAGTGCCCTGGAACATGTCGCGGGCCACGATGGCGGCCGCCAATTGCAGAGCGTCGGGCCAGCGGAGCCTGGTACGGTCCAATAGCTGGCGCGCCGCCTCAAGAACGGCGGGGTTGAGCGGCTCCTGCACGATACGCGAAGACTCGCTGCGCAGGATCTCGAGTGCCGCGGCTGCGTCTTCGGCGCTGATGGCGCCGGCGCGCTGGCGTCTGCGGATGGCCGAATAGACCTCGAGCGGCGCGGAAGCCGCGATCAGCTTGCGATTGTCCTCCACTGGTTCGAGCAGGCGAATCAGCTCGTCTGTGCCGGGCTCCTGCACAAAGAGTTTGGCGAAGGCGGTGGATTCGAGGAAATAGCAGTTCAAAGGCTGCCCCGTTCCTCTTGAATGGCCTCGGCCATGGAGCCGTCGTGGACGGGGACAGGGTGGAATCGCTGTGCTTCTTCTGGAACGCCCGCTTCGGCCCTGTTGAGGCGGATGGTCGTGGTGGGATAGGCCGGCGTTTTGGGGTTGGCAATCTTGCTGGTCAACACCACTCCGCGCTGAATTGCCTCGGCCAGCACGGCCTGACGCGACTCGGGATGCTGATTCCAGCGGAACGCCTTGCGCGGAAGGAAGGAATCACGAAACCACTTGAGCGCGATGAATGCATGGCCGCCTCGTTCCGCTTCAGCCAGCGCAGCGCAAAGTTCTTTTACCCTTGCTTCGAGATCGGCGGGGATGATTGCTTCCTGGTCGTCCTCTTCTTCAAATGCGCTTGTTTGAGGAGCGTGAGACACGCGATTCAGGCGGGTTGACGGTTCAGCATCATCGGTTCTCTCGAAATAAATTCGCACCTCATCTTCTTCCGGTGACCAGCTCGTGGCAGAGGCGCTGCGGCGTTTGCTGCGGCCGTTTTCGCTGCACAGTTCGACAATTACCTGGTATCCGGGAGGGGCAAGAAAATGCAATGCTCGCGCCAGTCCGGGATCGCTGGAGAATGCGAGTTCGTTGAGGGCTTCTTCAATAATCTCTTCTGCGTCGGGGATACTCAGGTTGCTTACATCTACGCTGCTTTGTGCAGCTCTTGTCGATTTCATCTTTCCGTCTCCGTATAGCTTTCTTTTTAGCCTGCCCAAGTGTGACTAGTGGTGCCGATGATCAAATTAGAGGTGGCGAGGGGTATGAGCTTCCAGGCCGATGCGAGCCTATTCCAGCTAAAGCGGTGCATCTTCTCGTTGAATTCCACGGGGGGTTCAGAACAAATAGCTAAACAACTCATCTAGGCTAACTCCTTCCATGACAAATGAAAAGACCTGATTTTGAAGGTTTTTAATGGAAAAATGCGCGAGATCGTCGCCGCGACACCTTGCGACGAGAAAAGTTGCGTTACCCGAGTGGTTCTCAGGGGCCGCGAGACTTCGTACAATAGATACATGCGGCGCAGTTTTTGTCTGGTGTTGCTCTGGCTGGTTGCCTTGCCAGGATTTCACGCCAAAGCCCAGGCCTTTGATCTGGTCGGTCCCAAAGTAGATGTCCACGTCAAGCGGGGTGACATCACCCTGCCTATCGGCGAGGTACCGAATCTGTTGCCAGGTGACCGGCTCTGGATTCATCCTGACCTGCCGGAGAGCCAATCGGCGCATTACGTCCTGGTCGTTGCGTTTCTTCGCGGAGTGACAAACCCGCCGCCTCCGGAGTGGTTTACGCGGGTTGAAACCTGGACCAAGGAGGCGCGCGAAGAAGGCGTATTTGTGTTGGTTCCGCCGGAAGCGCAGCAGGCGCTGGTCTTTCTGGCTCCGGCGACAGGCGGCGACTTCAGCACGCTGCGGAACACGGTGCGGGGCCGCCCCGGCATTTTTGTGCGTGCCGACCAGGATCTTGAGGCCGCGAGCTGGGATCGAATGCGGCTTGATGCCTATCTGAATGAAGTAAAGAGCACGCCGCAGAGCGACCCCAAAGTATTCAAGGAACGCGCGGAGACGACGGCACGCAGCCTGGGAATCAAGGTCAATCAGGACTGCTTCTACAAACCCATCGAACAGCAGGCTTCCTGCCTTTCAGCGCACACTGAAGGGCTGGTGATGGACGACACGAACGCGCAATCGAGAGTAGCCCAGTTAACGGGCGGATCAGCTGGAGACCTGATGAACCAGCTGACCTATTCCCCGATGGCCGGCGCAGGTGTTTACAGTCCTTATGTCGGTGCCATTGTGGACACGGCAAAGATTCTTTCTTCGCTCCACACCGCACACTACCAGTACATTCCAGCACTTGCGCTGCCCACGCAGGACACTCTGAATCTTCGCCTGAGTGTGCC
The DNA here is from genome assembly GCA_035524195.1 of Occallatibacter sp. Classification (GTDB taxonomy): domain Bacteria; phylum Acidobacteriota; class Terriglobia; order Terriglobales; family Acidobacteriaceae; genus Telmatobacter. The sequence goes on along the minus strand of DATKPJ010000122.1, from coordinate 7,385 downwards.
GCCCTCGTTTCGCGATCCGAAGTCCGTGGTGGTTGTGGCGCTGCCGCCGATTGGACCGGCATCCATGCCTCCGCTGCATCCGGTTGACCCGGCGGACGCGCTTTGCGCTCAGAAACCTGGATTGGTACTTCCCGCCGAGGGCGCGCCTTTGGCTCTCTCCACGCGCTTGGCGCACGATTTGACCCTTCACATTGAGACCAAGTCCAAGTCGATCGACATCCCGCTGACCGCCGATCCCTCAGAGGGTGGATTTGCGCTTGAGCATCCGGCGCCGATTTTCCCGGTGGACGAGTTGACTGGTGTGGTGAAGGGAAAGTGGGGATTTGACGATTGGGAGGGCCCTCATTACCTTCTGCGCTCGTCTGTGCCGGGGAAATGGAAAGTGCCCTCGAGCGATGGTCTGGCCCTCGTGGTAGGGCGCGAAGACACGCTTCATATCGACGGCGTGAGCACCTTGTGCGTCCGGGATGTGGGTGGTGATCTCACCGGGAAGAACTACCTGCCCCTCACGTGGAAATCTTTGAAGGACGAGTCGCTCGCGGTAACCGTGCCGATGAAAAATGCGGATCCGGGGCCGGTGAAGATCAGGATCCGGCAATATGGATTGAACGAGCCGGACGTGCTGAACCTGACGGCCTATTCGGAGGCGGCTTCTCTGACCCGGCTTTCGCTGAGTGCGGGAGATACCGCAGCCGTATTGAGCGGGACCCGGCTTGACGAAGTGGCAAAGGCGTCGCTGGACGGCATCACATGGACTCCAGGAGCCCTGACCCGTGTTCAGGATTCCGACGAACTGTCGATGAATGCCGACAAGTCCACGGCCAACCTTACGTCCGGCAACAGGTACTTTGCCAGCGTGGAGTTGCGCGATGGCAGACAACTGCGAACTCCGGTGGTGGTTGATCTGCCCCGACCACAGATCGCGTTGCTGAGCAAGGGTTCGCAGGACCAGGCATCCGACGCACCGTCTCCGGTGAGACTGGGAAGCCCGGATGATCTCCCCGTGGAGAGGCGGCTCGTTTTCTTCCTGAAATCGAAGACGCCGCCCAATTTCCCGCGCAATGAAAAAATTGAAGTAGCCGCCGTGGACGGCAGCTTTCACACCATGCTTTCGCTTGCCGACGGAAGTCTGATCCTGGAGGACGCAAAGACTGCGCTGGGTGTTGTGGAACCGCTGCACAGCTTCGGTTCCTCCGCATTTGGACCGCTGGAGGCGCGGGCGGTTTCAGCCAACGACGTTGCAGGAGACTGGCTGCCGCTGGGAACGCTGGTGCGGATTCCCGGATACAAGGAACTGCGCTGCCCTCGCTCCGTGTCGAGGCCCTGCCTGCTGAGCGGAAGCAATCTTTTTCTGACAGAGAGTTTCTCGGCGACGCCCGATTTCGATAACCCCGTCGACGTACCGTCGGATTTCACGGGGACAGAGCTTACGGTGCCACATCCCACGGGAGGCAATCTGTACGTGAAGCTGCGCGACGATCCTAATACGGTTCAGACGCTGGCTCTGCCCGTGCAACCGATTTCAGCCAGCGCGCTGGGGCCGGCGAGAATTCAACCCGCGCAACCCACGGCTGCGACTCCTGAGAATCAGGAAGCGGCGCCTGCGCAGGGCGAGACTGCGGCTCCTCCGCCGGCGGCCAAACCGCAGGCCGCGCCCGCGAATCCAGCGCCAGCAACGACAACGCCGGAAAAGACAGCTCCGGAAAAGAAGAGTCCTGCACCAGAGAACACGCCAACAGGCGGAGCCTGCTGATTATGGGTGCCGATCCGGCGGTCAGGGCTTATTGGAAATGTGCCCGGTTTTCTTCAGCGAAATGAGCCTTATCTTGCGGCAATTCGTCGGCGAGGTAGATCGCGTTCTGCTCGCAGACTGACGCGCAACTTCCGCAATCGATGCATTCATCGGGATTGATAAAAAGATGGGGCACGGTTTCGGCAGCCGGATCGCCCGCCAAAGGCGCAATGGCGCTCGTGGCGCACTGCTCGGCGCAGACAAAATCCTTGATGCATGCATCTGTAATTACATAAGCCATAGAAGTGAAACTCTCCTTGCGAAATGGGGCTGTGGCAGCAACGCCCGCCCTCCTGAGAGTATTCATCCCTCCCTTGTCGCTCCGTGACCTGAATCACAGGCCGTTCAAGGCACAGTCGTCAGAAGGGCTTTGGAGCAATTTATGCTGGTGCCATGGTCAGAGTGTTGCTTCCCCGCTCAATAGCAGTCGCCGTCACGTTCCTTCTCGCCGTCCATGCATCCCATGCCGCCCCTCCACGAACCGCCAAAGGCACCTGGTCGTTTGCGGTGTCAGGTGACAGCCGCAACTGCGGAGACTTTGTGATGCCGGCCATTGCAGCCAAGGTCAAGGCCGAGAATGACGATTTCTATTGGCATCTCGGTGATTTCCGCTGGATGTCGCAGCCCGATCAGGACATGCTCGCGATGCTCCCGGCGGGGGACCATCTCTCAAAGGAGGAATACCAGCAGAGGGCCTGGGACGATTTCCTCGCCCACCAGATGGCATCGTTCGGTACATTTCCCGTCTTTCTTGGCCGCGGCAATCACGAAGACGTGAACCCGATGACCCGCGAAGGATACATCGCGAAGTTCCGCTCGTTTCTCGATCGCCCGGAGATCGCGGCGCAGCGGCAGGCCGACGGGGTTGACGCTGCCCCCATCGGTCCGTGGTACCACTGGACGCACGATGGCGTGGACTTTATCACTCTCGACAACTCCAGCCACGACGAGTTCACCGATGCGCAGTTGCACTGGCTGCGCGGCGTGCTGGATCGCGATCTTGAACCGAATTCCGGCATCCACACGATTGTTGCGGGAATGCACGAGGCTTTACCGCACTCCACTGGATCAGAACATGCCATGGACGACTGGGCTCTCGGGCAACGTACCGGAGAATTGGTTTACCGATGGTTCTACTATGCACAGAACGCCGGGAAACATGTGTACCTGATCGCCAGCCACTCGCACTACTATTCGCCTGATGTTTTTGACACTCCCTACTGGAAGGATCGCTGGAAGACGGTGGTGTCCGGTTTCATTATCGGCTCGGCAGGCGCTCATCGCTATCGACTGCCCAAGGATGCGAAACCGGGGGCAAAAACGCATATCTACGGGTTTGTTCGAGGAACGGTGCAAGAGGACGGCTCGATCGATTTCACGCTGCATGAATTGAGCGAAGACGATCTCGTCAAGGCGAAGTGGCCCAACGCCCCGCTCGACGCTATTCACGAGTGCTACGTCGATAACGCGGATGAATGAGGCGGTTCTCCAATTACTCGCATCCGGAAAATACTGAAACAGTGCCGTGAGACCTAAACCCGGATCACGCGAATACCCTGGCGCTCGAAAGGGGCCAGCGCTTCGTTCGAAGCACCCGTATCCGTAATCAGCAGATGAATGTCGTTCGCCGGACAGATGAACGCCGGGCTCACCTTGCCGAGCTTGCTCGAATCGGTGACCACGATGATCTCTTTCGCCTGCTTGAGCATCTTGCGGTAGACGAGAGCTTCATCGGTTTCGAGAGTGGTGGCGCCGCGTTCAGGTTCAATTCCCGTGACGCTCAAAAACACCTTGTCAAGGTAAACGTCGTCGAGGAACGCAAGGGCCGCGCTGCCGGTGAGAGAGAACGACCATGCCCACGGAACCACGCCGCCGGTCAGGAATGTGCGGATACCGGGCTGGTTGCACAATTCCATTCCGATATTGATTGCGTTGGTGACGACCTGAATTTTGCCGCGATGGCGCAAACTGCGCCCGATGTGGGTTGTCGTGGTGCCCGCGGTGAGGCCCACGGTTTCGTTCACCTGCACCAGCTCGGCAGCCGCGAGACCGATCCGGCGCTTCTCTTCGGCGAACCGCTGCTCACGGGCCAAGAAGGAGCTGTCGTAGCGAAATGGCTCATAAAGAAGTGGTTCGACGAGGGTGGCTCCGCCATGTGTACGGCGAATGAGGCCGCGGCTTTCAAGGCGGGCGAGATCGCGGCGTATGCTGGGTGCCGATGATCCGGCAACGGCGAGGATCTCCTCGACAGTCGCACTTCCGGTGCGGAGCAGAAATTTGATGATTTGTTCGGAGCGGCGGTCAAGGGTTTCACTCATGACGGAGAGATTCTATTCCCTCGATGGCATTTCTGGCACCCCCTTGACGGCAATTTTGAGCAAATCAAACGAAGGTACACAGGATACAGCCATCCGGATGATCGAATTGAGGGTTTATGATCGATCTATCCACAGGCTCGTCCCGGGACAGAGCCGAAGAAGGACGGAGCAACATGCCGAGATTTGAGCATGAAATGTTGCGCGAAATCTACGAGCAGCCTGAGGCACTTAGCCGCACCGCAGCTCTCTATCTGAAAAATGGCGCACTGCTTCCAGAGTTTGCCAACCTGCTTGCCGGATGGGCAAACCCGGCAGGCGAGGTTCTGATTGCGGCCAGTGGTTCAAGCCGTCACACCGGGCTCGCGGGAGAAATCCTGCTTGAAGATCTGTGCGGATTTGCCGTCGATGTGGAGTATTCAAGCGAATACAGTCTTCGCGGTGGACAGGATCGGCGCAGGCCTGCGGTTATTGTGATTTCGCAATCGGGCGAAACGTCAGACACGCTGGCGGCGCTGCGCGAAGTTCGGAGTCGCGGCCAGGCCACGCTGGCCATCACCAACGCGGCTTCGTCGACCATGGCACGCGAAGCGCAGATCTCGATGCCGCTGGGGGCCGGACAGGAAAAGGCAATTCCCGCGACCAAGAGCTTCACTTGCCAGCTTGCGGTGTTGTTTCTCGTGGGACTCTACGAAGCGAAACGGCTCGGCCAGATGGACTCAAGCACGCTCGAATCGAACATCGCGCGATTGCTCGCCCTTCCTGGCGCGATTGAAGAACAGCTCGACGGATGGCAAAAAGCCATGGCCAGGCTGGCGCACACATACTCGTCTGCCAGCAGCTTTCTTTTCCTCGGTCGCGGCATCCACTACGCGATTGCGCGCGAAGGCGCGCTCAAGATGAAGGAATCCTCGTATGTGCAGGCGGAAGGTTATCCGACCGGCGAGTTGAAGCATGGACCGAACGCGCTGGTGAGCGATCGCGTTCCGCTGGTTGTGCTGGCGACAGTGGACCACGCACTGAAAGCATCCGTGATTCGTTATGAAAAGACGCTGCAGCTGCTCGACGATATGAAGGCGCAAGGCGCAAGGGTGATGGCGCTCGCCAACAAGAGCGATGCGGAAGTGGCAAGCCGGGTAAGCGATTGCGTCGAAGTGCAGCCGACAACGGAATACCTGTTGCCGATCGAGGAGGTCATCCCGCTGCAGATGTTTGCCTATTTCATGGCGCTTGAACATGGCGTCGACGTCGACCGGCCAAGGAACCTGTCAAAAGCAGTCGTGGAGCGATAGTTCCTTCGCATCGTCTGGTCAAGCCAGGTCACGTCAGGCGGTCGCGCGCCCGGCGAAGTGCGCTTCAATCTCTTCGAGCGTCTTGCCTTTAGTTTCGGGCAGAAGAAATGCCACGGTCAGGAAGTAAATTACGGTGAACCCGGCGAACAAAAAGAACATTGAGGAGTAGCCGTACTTGCTGACAAAGGGCAGAAAGATGCCCGCCAGGATGGTCGAAACAAGCTGATTGACGAGCAGAGCGATGCTCATGCCATTGGAGCGGATTCGGGTGGGCATGAGTTCAGACAACGCCAGCCATACGCAGACACCGGGGCCCATGGCGTAGAAGGCCATGAAGCAGTAAAGGCCGATGGCAACCAGCCAGCCGTGATGAGGACCTGGCACTTGGCCAACGACCGCTTTGCGTATTTTGAGCGGCGCGGTGCGAGCTGCGTTGAGATCCGCGAAGGGATTTTGGAAGAAGGACTGGACCGCGTTGGCAGGTACCGCAGTGTCGCGGGTGATTTGAATGGGAGCGGCGGCGATATCGTCAGAGCGGACGAAGCTGGTAGCGGCAGTGTAATCACCGTATGAATAGATGATGGCCAGTGAGGCGCGATTGCTGTTGATCTCGCGGCCGCTCGCGCCCTGGGCAGCGAGCAACGCGCTTGCCTCGGCCGGATCGAAGCGCAGCTTCAGCTCCTGATTGGGCGTAACCATGGACTGAACCTGGGCGGCCGCGTCGACGCTGAACTTCTCGGTGCGCACAAAAAGGATGCCGACGCCGACCAGCGAAACGATGATGCCACTCGTGCCTACGATGAACAGAAACCTTCGTCCCTTGCGATCGACCAGCATCATACCGACCATGGTCATGGTGAAGTTGACGCAGGTGAAGATCACATAACCCCAGTGGGACTGCAGGTCGGAAAGGCCGCTCTGCAGCAGAATTCCCACGTTGTAGCCGTTGATGGAGTTGATGCCGGTGGCTGTGTTGCAGGCCAGAATCACCAGAGCAAGCAGAAAAGGTATGACGAATTTGCGTTGTAGAAGCGTCTCGCGAGCGCGCTTCTCTGCGGGGAGCTTCTTCTGATCCTGGAGCGCGGTCTCTTCCATCTCGCGCAACTCGAAGGCTGCCTGCTCAGCGCTGCGGGAGCGCAGCAGGGCTGCGTAGGCCTTATCCCTTTCTCCGCGGCGGAAGAGCCAGCGCGGAGATTCGCCCACCATGATGCTGCCAAGAACAAAGAGCACACCCGGCGGCAGAGAGACCCAGAAGATGCGGCGCCAGGCCTGATTCTTGAAGGCGAAGAGCGTGGCAGCGTCGGACGCGAGTGAGACTGCCTGCACGCGGTAGCTGTAATAGATGCCGACGAGCGCCGCCGTCACGAGGCCCAGCGTGAGCAGCCACTGGAAGATGCCGGTTCCTTTGCCGCGAGTTTTGGCGGAAAGACACTCGGCAAGATAGAGCGGGACAACGACGCCGATGAATCCGCCGCTCATCCCCTGCAACAAGCGGCCAAAGAACAGTGGTTCGTAACCGTGCGAAAGCGCAATGACCGGAATGCTGATGATGAAGGCGAGACCGCTGAGAATCATGAGCGGTTTGCGCCCCATCCAGTCGGCCAGCAAGCCGGCAAACAAGGTAGAAAAGACGCTCCCGAGCAGAACGGCCGCGACAATGACGGAAAGCTGTGCCGCAGTCAGGTGCGACGTCGCTTCAAGGTATGGCAACGCGCCGCCGATGATGCCTACGTCGATTCCGTAGAGCAGACCGCCCAGCCCCGCCACAAGCTGCAGAAAGAAGTTGTAACCGCGTTTGGCAGAAGGGCTGGAACCCAGGTTTGAAAAACCGTCAGTGGTTGTCACCGGTTGGCCTCTTGCGCAAAATAAGCTGCCATGCAATCGCGCGCCCACACCTCGCCGGACTCATGCCGGCAGAGTTCGGCTTCGATTGGACAGAAACACGCATAGTCAGTCTACATTGACCACATCGAATGCAAATGCTCA
>DATKPJ010000121.1:0-8760 GCA_035524195.1 Occallatibacter sp. | reverse complement strand
CGCATCCGGCAGATCGAAGCGAAGGCGCTGCGCAAGCTGCGGCATCCTTCGCGCAGCCGGAAACTGAAAGCGTTTGTTGAAGGTGTAAAAGAGATGTAACCACCTGCGGTGGGGCAGACGGGCTTCGCGCCTTTAAATTTGGGACGGTGAAAAGCCGCAACCTTTTGGTTGCGGCTTTTGTTTTGGAGCGTTCCGCATACGGTGGTTCGGACAAAAACTGAACGAGCTGGAGTTGGACTGGTTACAGGGGATCGGTTTTCGCGACGTGTGCGCTCACTTCCGCTTTCAAGTCATATTACATATCGTCCGCCACCGTCGATTCCGGCCAGACTTTCCTATTGGTCCAGATTGATCTCTTCGGTCGAGTTTCGCAGTTGGAAGGGTGCGTCTTTTGTTTTGGAGTCCATCAGCCCCATTTCGATCTCACGGCAGAATCCCGTTGGAGTTGGTAAGATTACTCTTGCATTGCGTTCGTATGCTCTGCTAAAACGTTTTGCTTGTAGTTCTGCACGTCCTTAAAGGGGAAAGAGGAAGCTGTCATGCCCACCATTACACGCCGCCAATTTGGCAAGACCATGGCGGCCACCGCTGCTGCCGCTTCTGCGGGACTTTCGTTGCCGAAGTTCGCCTGGGGAGACCCGAACCCCGCACCGCTGCATTACCCCGAGGGGTTTCTCTGGGGATGCGCAACGGCGGCCTACCAGATTGAAGGCGGGGCAAGAGACGACGGGCGCGGACCGTCGGTGTGGGACACCTTTTCGCACACGCCGGGAAAGACCTATCACGGCGAAACGGGCGACGTGGCTGACGACTCGTATCACCGCTATACCGAAGACGTGCAACTGCTGGAGAATCTCGGAGTGGGCGGATATCGTTTTTCGATCTCCTGGTCGCGCGTGTTTCCAAAAGGAGTGGGCGCGGTCAATCCGAAGGGCATGGACTACTACGAACGCGTAGTGGATGAGCTGCTGAAGAACAACATCACGCCGTATGCGACGCTGTTCCATTGGGACCTGCCCCAGGCACTGGAGACGGAATACGGCGGATGGCGGTCGCGCGACACGTCAAAAGCCTTTGCGGACTATGCCGCGTATGTGTCGAAGCGGCTCGGCGACCGCGTCCACCACTTTATGACCACAAACGAGTTTGTGTGCTTTACCGACCTGGGATATCGCGACGGGCAGTTTGCGCCGGGGCTCAAGCTTCCCGCCGATGAAGTCAACCAGGTGCGTCATCACGGGATTCTGGCGCATGGGCTGGGAGTGCAGGCGATCCGCGCCAATACGCCGAGCGGCACAAAGGTGGGCTTCGCAGAGGACCCCAATGTGTATGTGCCCGTGATCGAAACTGCGGAACAGATTGAAGCGGCACGCAAAGCGACGCGGCTCGGAAACGCGCCGTTCCTGACCGCCGTGATGGAGGGCAAGTATCCCGAGGAGTACCTGCAGCATGAAGGAGCCAATGCGCCCAAGATTGAACCGGGCGACATGGAAGCGATAGGGAGCCCGGTGGATTTTGTGGGGCTGAACATTTATACCCCCACCTATGTGCGCGCAGACGATTCACCGATGGGATTTGCGATCGAGCCCAATCCGAGTTCGTATCCGCACATGTTCTCGCCGTGGTTGACGCTCGGGCCGGAGTGCATTTACTGGGGCGTGCGCAACGTGTGCGAGGTGTGGAAGGACAAGGCGCCGGTTGTTTACATTACCGAAAATGGCACTTCATCAGACGATGTGTTGACGAAAGCAGGCCGCGTGGAAGACGTCGACCGCGTGATGTACCTGCGCAACCACCTGACGCATCTGCACCGCGCCGCCTCTGAGGGCTATCCGATCAAGGGCTACTTCCTCTGGAGCCTGATGGATAACTTCGAGTGGGCGGATGCCTACAGCAAGCGCTTCGGCATTCATTATGTCGACTTCAAGACCCTCAAGCGCACGCCGAAGCTGAGCGCGGAGTGGTACACCGACGTGATCGCGAAGAACGCGGTGGAGTAGGCGCAGCTAGATTGAAAGCGAAGTCTTTGATCGGATCAGCGGCTTGACCTCTACGGTTGCGCCGCTGTTTCCATTTCGGCAATCTCTTCCGCGGTGAGCCGCACCTTGGCCGCGGCGATGTTCTCTTCCAAATGCGCGACCTTTGACGTGCCCGGGATGGGCAGCATCACCGGCGAGCGCTGCAGCAGCCAGGCGAGCGAAAGCTGGGCGATGGTCACGTCATGCCGCGCGGCAATGCGCGAGAGCATCTGCGCCGATGGGTGGTCGGGTCGAAGCAGCTTGCCGGCGGCCATGGGGTACCAGGGCAGGAATCCCATGCCGCGCTGTTCACACCATTTCAATGTCTCTTCATGACGGCGATCGGCGAGCGAGTAGCGGTTCTGCACGCTCACAATGGGAACGATCTGCTGCGCTTCTTCAATTTGCGCCGGCGTAACCTCGCTCAGCCCGATGTGGCGAATTTTTCCCTGCTCCTGCATCTGGCGCAGCGCTCCGAGGGACTCTTCAAGCGGAGTGCGCGGATCGATGCGGTGGAGCTGGTAGAGCTCAATGCGCTCAAGCCTGAGCCGGCGCAGGCTCATCTCCACGCATTGAATCAGGTAGCCGGCGCGACCCACGTACTCGGTTTTGGCCGGGCCCTGGCGCGTGATTCCGCCCTTGGTGGCGATGACGAGGCCGGGCGGATAGGGATGCAGTGAATCGCAGATGATGCGCTCGGCGATCTCGGGGCCATAGGCGTCGGCCGTATCGATGAGATTTACGCCAAGTTCGACCGCGCGGCGCAGCACGCGGCGAGCTTCGGCTGGATCGCTCGGTTCGCCCCAGGCTCCGTCACCGACCAGGCGCATGGTGCCGTAGCCCAGGCGGTAAACAGGCAGATCGCCTCCGATGCGGAAGGTTCCGGCTGCTGACGCGGAGAGATCGCTCATGACAGCTATGATGCTACGGCAAAGCTGCGAGCCCTCACCCCTGAGGCCAAGGATTCCGAGGCAGGTCTGGGCCGGTTTCAAGTCCGCAGGCCCAACCATCTGGAACCCACGCCCGCTGAATACCGTATGTTCTAATGCAGGAAATGCAAGGAGGAACGCCATGAGCACAATTCCGATACCCAACGCGCAGGCGGTTTTCTATCAGCACTATCAGGCGGTCCGGCGCGACGAGGTGGTGGGTATTCTGCTGGCGCTGTTCCTGGGCACCTTCGGCGTTCACCACTTTTATTTGCGTCGAACGGGGCTGGGCATTCTTTATTGCTGCTTCTGCTGGACGGGGATCACGACATTCCTCGGATTTGTCGAGTGCTTCTTCATGCCGGGTCGCGTACGCGAGTTCAATGCCATCCAGGCAGCGGGAATCGCAGCGGCGCTGGGCATCAGCGTGCCGCCATGGGGATTTCCGGTGAATGTGACGGTGAACGTGCCGCCGGCCGCGGGTGGGTTTGCCGCGGGCGCTGCAGTTCCCGGGACTGTGGCCCCAGGAACTGTGCCTGCATCGGGCTTTGTGCCGATGCAACCGATGCAGCCGGGAACGCTGATTGCATGCAATCGCTGCCATACAACCAATCCGCAAAGCGCACGGTTCTGCGCCGGGTGTGGGGCAGCGCTATAACCACGCAGCGACGAAGTCTGTCGCTTGGCGCCGCGGCCAGCCACCCAAAAAGGAGTGGCCTGTGATCAGCGGGCCGCGGCTACATGTTTGCGTGGCCGGAGCGCATGGACTCGTTGAACTGGGGCTTGGTGAAGTTCAATGCCGCCTCAAGCGCGGCTTGGTATTGAGCAGCCTGCGCCATCAGGGCGGGCGTGGCCGCGGCGTATTCGTCTTCCACCACCATCAATCCTTCGCCTGCCTCGTGGCCGGCCATCCGCAATAAATCCTGTTCAGTGGTATTGAGGTACTGCGCGTCGCGGGGATCGGCGATCCAAACCGGTTTGCCCTCGCCCAGCACGCCCGACAGCCAGTAGACCTTGCGCAGAAGATACTGCAGGCGCTCGCTGTCGTCGGTTTCAGTGAAGAGGAATTTCTTTTGCCACCGGCTGTAGTAGCGGGTGGTGACCGGGACCGGCTGGCGATTGCCGGACTTGAGGAATTCGAGCTGGCCGAGGTCGACGGTTTTGCGGATGGCGTTGTAGACGAAGGTCTCCGCGTAGGGCTGCTCCATGGCGGGCACAATCTCAGCAAAGGTGACGGTGACCGAGGCGGCGAGCTTGGCGTGCAGGGTTTGCGAGCCTCCATCGGCCAGGTACATTTCGCCGTGGACGATGTAGGTATCGGCGCCGGAGGTGGAGCGATGGAAGGGCCACTGGAACTTGCCGAAAGCGATGGGCAATCCGGCGAGGGTGACGTAGCACTCCGGGCGCGGATTGCGCAGGCGCTTGGCTTCGGCGGCAAGATGAGCGGTCATTTCGGGCAGCAAGCTGGGCTTATCGAAGTCGAATGCTTCGCTGAGCTCGAGTTGGAGGGTACGGCTTTTCGCATCTGGCAATCCGAGCTGGAAGACGACGGTGGGATCGCCGTTAAAGTCGGTGCCAGTACTGGATGAGAGCAGCTTGAGGCCCGCTTGTCCGGCGGCTGCCTGGAGAGAAGCTGCGAGGGATTCTTTCGATCGAACGGTCATATTCTCCCTGTCCTGCAGGGCAAGTCAACCTGTCTATTCTAGAGCATGCCCGCGTGTTCTCAGTTTGAGGGAGCGTGAATGAGGCTGCCGGGGCGGTGTTTTGCCCTGAGCAAAGAGCAGCGGCTGCTACACTGGGCGAATTCCGAGGAGCGGAAACGAGATGAAGACGATCGCCGCTGTCATGCTTTCTTTGTGCCTGTTGCCGGTTGGATGGGCGGCGCCTGCAAAGCCCCTGGCCGATGCGGGCAATTCCCCCGTAGCTCCAGACGCTGCGACAAGCGAAGCGCTTGTAAAGCTGGGCGGGCAGTTAATGCTCGCGGGCAAGGCATACGAATACGATCGCGATCTGGCCGACAACATTGGGCCGCGCCTCACCGGCTCGGCGAATTTTGTAAAGGCAACCGACTGGGCGGTCGACGAGTTCAAGCGGATGGGGCTCAGCAATGTGCATCGCGAGGCGTGGGAGATCAACGCCACCTGGGAGCCGGAGGTGTGGGCAACAGGGCGCTTTATCCAGCCGCACGAGCAGCGCCTGCATTTGGAGAGCGACGGATGGAGCCCATCGACTCCAAGTGGAGGGGTTCGCGGGAATGTGTATCACCTGGCATCGTTCAAGGCAGAGGACATCAAGGCCGCGGCGACGCAGATCAAGGATGCCATCGTGCTGGTGGATCGGGATACGATCGCGGCGAGCGGGCCGATTATGTTTGGGAAAATACTGGACGCGATCAACCTGATTTCCAGCGACGGCGCGCGGGCCGTATTGCTCGGCGTTGGCGATACCAACAATGTCTCAAGCATGATCGGGCTGGGCGGCGGCGATGGGAAGATTGCGCCACTGCCGATTGGAAACGTAGGGAAAGAAGATACGCTGCTGATGCGCCGCCTGCTCGAGGAAGGACCGGTAGAAATCGAATTCAGCTTCAAAAACCGGATCCGCCAGCACGTGAAAGTTAACAACGTGGTCGCCGAGATTCCCGGCACAGACGCGAATGGCGAGTATGTCGTGGTCGGGGGGCATCTCGACTCGTGGCACCTGGGCACGGGCGCAGAAGACAACGGCACTGGTGCTGCATCCGTGCTGGCGGTTGCTCAGGCAGTGGAGGCAAGTGGGGTAAAGCCGAAACGCGCCATGCGCTTCATCCTGTTCGGCGGCGAAGAGGAAGGCCTGTTGGGCTCGATCCGGTATGCGCGCGAGCACGCGGCCGAGATGGACAAGTGCGAAGGAGTATTTATTACCGACACCGGCTCTGAAGCGCCCGAGGGCTGGTATACCTTTGGCCGCGAAGATGAACAGAAAGCGCTGGCAGGCCTGAAGCCGGAGCTCACATCACTCGGCGCCGCCGGAACAACGGACGACGGCGAGTACACATTCTCGACGGATCACGGACCGTTTCTCATTCACGGTGTCCCGGCGTTCGTGCTGTGGAATCCCACCGATAAGTACTTTCTGCTGCACCACAAGCCGAGCGACACGTTTGACAAGGTGAATCAGCGTGATTTGAACCTCGGTGTCGCCGTGGTGGGCGTAACAGCTCTCGCCTTCGCCGACGCGCAAACTGACCTGCCCCATCTTTCGCAACAGGAGATGGAACAACAACTCAGGAAGATCAAGGCATTCGACGAGTACCAGGACATGCAGAGCCACGGCATGTTCTAGCCGACGGTCGCGGTTGCGAGGTTAGCTTTGGCCGCCGGGTAGCGCAAACTCGATCCCCGAAGCGAGATTCACCTTGGTTGTTGCAGCCAGATCAATCTGACTTACCGGGATAACTTCACGGTGCTGATCGAGAACGTACAGCTTGGAAGCCGTCAGCATGTAGTTGTGAATCTTCTCAGGATGCCGGCCGTCTTTGAAAATCACCGTGAGCGGCGCTTCGGCTTCGCTCGGCCCTGAGGCCTGGGAGCCCGACGAAGCAGGCTGAGTACTCGAGGTCGCTGGTTGCGAATACGGCCACGAAGCATAAGGAGAGGTTTGCTGCTGATCGTTCTCGTCAGACTGCGGCGGTCCATAGGGATAAGGCTGTGCCGCCGTGTCATTCGAATCTGACTGCGAATCGTAATCGTCGGAATCATCGAAGGAGTCAGGATAGTACGGGTATCCCCAGTCCACCCACGGCAAAATAGGGTATCCCGCCCAGCCGGACAGGCCATAGAAGTTGCCACGATCGTGATCCCTGCCGCGATGGTCCCGTCTTCCGCGATCCCCACCATTCGGTGAACGATAAGGTGCTCTGCGCGTCGCACCTGTGTAAGGAGGACGGAAACCCGCGTAGCCCTGGTGCAGGCTGGTTGTTCTCAGACCATCCGTCGGCGCAAATCCCCGACCAAAAGACAATGAGCCCGGACGAAGAGGCCTTCTTCCCAAATAGGGACCGTGATAACCCCCATAGTGGGTCGGCCCGCCAATTCTGCCCGGAGCGTATCCTCTGAATCCGTTGAAGCTGCTTCGATTGGGCCCGGTGAAGCCGCCATGAGGTGAAGGCATCCCGTGAAACCCAGAGAATCCGCCGCCGTGGAATCCAGAAGCGCCCCCACGTGACCCGGAGAACCCGCCGTGTCCACCGCCGTGCTGTGCACACACCGGTAAAGCGAAGAGGGCGACGCATACCGCGACCGCGGCCATACGCTTCATGCGAGGATTTTACGCCTCTTTTTGCGGCCTGGATCCAAGTTTGAACGGCGGGCGAAAAATCAAAAGCCGCATCATGGATCGGGTAGTGAGATGCGATTGGACATCCTATCGCTTATCGCCAATTCCGGACCACTGCACGAGGAACTGGGTTGTGCGGCCATTCATTTAGAATGAGAAATGTGCAGGCCGTCTCGTCGTCTCCCATTATCGTCGCCGAAAATGTAACTAAGGTTTATGCCTCGGGCAAACTCGAGGTCGCCGCAGTGCGTGGCGTTTCGTTTGAGGTGACTGCAGGCGAGTTTGTGGCGATTGTGGGACCGTCGGGCTCTGGAAAATCCACCCTCTTTTACCTACTTGGCGGACTTACGCGGGCCACGCACGGTCGGGTTGTGATTGACGGAGTCGATTTCGCCAGCCTGAGTGACGGAGAACGGACGCGCCTGCGAAAACATCGCATCGGGTTTGTATTCCAGAAGTTCAACCTGCTGCCCACCCTCTCGGCGATGGGGAATATCGAAATCGCATACAAGGTAAGCGGCCGCAAGGGGCCGATGGATCGCAAGTATCTCGACCACCTGACGGATCTGCTTTCGATTCGCGGACGGCTGGCTCACCTGCCTTCGGAGCTGAGCGGCGGTGAACAGCAGCGTGTTGCGATCGCGCGTGCGCTGGTCACCCGGCCCGCGATTGTGCTGGCTGACGAGCCCACCGGAAACCTGGATACGAAGAACTCCGATGCGGTGCTTCATATGCTTCAGCGTTCAAACCAGGAGTTGGGCCAAACGACGCTCATGATTACGCACAACCCTGAAGCGGCGGCTATCGCGGGTCGAATCCTGCATATGCGGGATGGGGAGATCATCAGCGAGGAGAAGGGATCGCGGTCGGGCCAGAGCCTCGGCGGCGGTTCGAAATCGCGTGAAAGCGGCTCTGCTGCCGTGGTTTGACCTGATTTCGGCAGCCCGGTATACTCAGGTTTGCAGTTAGCGGGAGTAGCTCAGTGGTAGAGCATCGCCTTGCCAAGGCGAGGGTCGCGAGTTCAAATCTCGTCTCCCGCTCCAAATCGCCCTCCGGCGCCCGCCGGGTTGGCTAGGGCGATTGGGGCGAACAGGATAGAGACAGCCCTGCCAAGGCGCGGTACCCAAGTGGTAAGGGAGAGGTCTGCAAAACCTTTATGCGCCGGTTCGATCCCGGCCCGCGCCTCCAATTTCACAGCCCAAAAATCCCAATAAAATTAAGGAAATCAGCACATTCAAGCGATTTCCACGCGAAGTTCACAGACGTGTCTTTTTCGCGAATCTTCGTGTCTTTTCGTCACTTTTTGTCCGCCATCGTGGGGGAGGTCGGACCAGAAGCGGACGGAGATCTGCCCTTGGAAGCAGTGCAAACGACGAGACTCGCTGAGGCTTTGCGGTCGGCCGAGAGCTCCCAATGTCCCTGCCGATCCGAACCCTGGCTCACTCGCTCCAGATGGGTCCGAAACAAAGGCAATCGACGTTCCGAATTGCTGATTC
>DATKPJ010000120.1:0-42783 GCA_035524195.1 Occallatibacter sp. | reverse complement strand
GAAGCCCTGCTCACCTCCGCCGGATTCACCGACATCGAATCGATCCTCGACCTCCAGCAGATTCCGCGCGTCCTCTCCGCTCGCCGCCCCTAGCCATCAGATTCCACAGAAAACCGTTCGTTCGAGCACACTTCAATCACTTCCGCCTTCGCCTCCTTCGTTTATGCTTTTCTCCTGAAAGGACTGCTGATCATGCCCGTATCGAAAGGCTACGCCGCGCAAAATGCGCAATCTCCGCTCGCTCCCTACAACTTCTCCCGCCGCGAGCCTGGTCCCACCGAAATCGTCGTCGAAATCCTGTATTGCGGCGTCTGCCACTCTGACCTGCACATGGCTCGCAATGAGTGGGGCAACGCCATCTATCCCATGGTTCCCGGACACGAGATTGTCGGCCGCGTCACCGCAACGGGCAGTTCCTCCAGGAAGTTCAAAACCGGAGACATCGCCGCCATCGGCGTCATCATCGACTCGTGCCGCCACTGCGCTCCCTGCAATCGGGGCGAAGAGCATTTCTGCCTCAAAGGCTCCACCCTCACCTACGCCGCCAAGGACCGCGTCGACGGCTCCATCACCATGGGTGGCTACTCGAATAATTACGTCGTCGACGAACGTTTCGCACACACCGTCCCATCCAACCTCGATCTCCCTGCCGTCGCTCCGCTGCTCTGCGCCGGAATCACCACCTATTCCCCGATGCGCCACTGGAAAGCCGGCCCCGGGAAGAAAGTCGGGATCATCGGCCTCGGCGGCCTTGGACATATGGCCCTCAAGTTTGCCCACTCCTTCGGCGCACACACTGTGCAGCTCACCACCAACGAGCGCAAACGCGAAGACGCCCTCCGCCTCGGCGCCGATGAAGTCATCTTCAGCAAGGACCCCGCCCAGATGAAGGCTCACGCCTATTCCTTCGACTTTATCCTCGACTGCGTCTCCGCTCCGCACGCCATGGACGACTATCTCCCGCTCCTCGCCCAGGACGGCACGCTCACCCTCGTCGGCCTGCCCGAGAAACCGCCCTCCTTCGCTCCCTTCAACCTCATCACCGGCCGCCGCTCCATCGCCGGATCCATGATCGGCGGCATGGTCGAAACACAGGAGATGCTCGACTACTGCGGCAAGCACAACATCACTTCCGACGTCGAAGTCATCCCCATCCAGAAAATCAACGAAGCCTTCGAACGCATGCTCAAGCAGGATGTGAAATACCGCTTCGTCATCGATATGAGCTCGCTGAAATAGCTGCCGGCCTTTCAATGCGAATCGTCTTCAACCGCGGGCGCCCCCACGTCTCGACGTCGGAGTCGACTCCGGTCTCGATTCCGAATGGAGCCCCGCGCGGGCGGGTCTTTGTCCTGCGAATGATCCCTGGTCCCTATGTCCCTCGTCCCTGGATCCTCTCTTGCCTTGACACCCACCCCACCGCCTCTTTATGGTTGCGCCAACCCGGTGCGCTCGACCGGCCAGGATTGCCATGTCATCGCCCAAAGCAAAACGCGTCCTTACCGACAGCCACTTCCTGATTCCCCTCGTCGTCTTTTGCATCGGACTCGCGCTTCTCATCACGCTTCACTGATTCCACTGATGCCTTCGACCTCAGCCCGTACCCTCGCCGCCGCGCCTCTGCTCCTTCGCACCGCAACCGCGAATCGCCGCGCCGCATGAGCCAAACCTCTTCGTCCCGCGTCACCGCGCCGAGTTTCGCCTCGGCCCATGGCCTTGGCGTTCTCTGCGCCCTCAGCGCCGGCGCGTGGCTGGGAGCAGCCGAGGCGCCTACCAAGCTCGTCAACTCCGGCCTATCGCCCTATGCCATCTCCCTCTGCATGGTCGCCGGCGTCTTCACCGCCCGATGGACCGTCCCCACTCTGCTCAAAGGCACACGGCAGGTATTCGCCGACCTCTCAGAGAACCGCCACCTCATTCCCATCGCCATCCTCGCCGGCATGTTGTGGGCCGTCGCCAATACATTAACCGTCTTCGCCATTCGAGACGTCGGCCTGGCCATCGCCTTTCCCCTTTGGAACACCAACTCCCTCGTCGGCATCTTCTGGGGACGCGTGCTCTTCGGCGAACTCAAAGGCGCCAGCGGAAAAAATGTCGCCAAGGTCGTTCTCGGCGCGCTCGCCATCGTCGCCGCCGCGGTCATGCTCGGCTTCAGCACGATCCATGGCGGCGGACCTCACGCCGGACGCGCAGTCGGTGGTGTTCTCGCCGCTGCGGGCGCCAGTCTGCTTTGGGGAACCATGTATGTCCCTTATCGCAAGGCCTACATAAGCGGCATGAATCCGCTATCCTTCGTCACCGCCTTCACCATCGGCGAACTCGGTACCGTATTTGCCCTCGTGCTCGCCTTCGACGGCGGAATCCACGCCGCTGTCTTCCATTCCCGCGACATCCACCACATGCTCTTCTGGCTCTTTCTTGGCGGATTCGTGTGGGTCATCGGCGACATCTTCCAGCAGTACGCCACCAAGTATCTCGGCATCGGCCGCGGCATTCCCCTTTCCAACACCAACCAGCTCTGGGGGCTCGCATGGGGCGCGCTCGTCTTTGGCGAATTGGCCCACGCCGACCCCGCGCATCGCCTCCTCGTCGTCGCCGGCTCCATCGTCATGATCCTCGGAGCGCTCGCCGTCTCGACCGCCGTCGCCACCGAACGCGAACACGCATCAACCAACCACGCCGTTCTGCGCGAGTGCAACCGCTACGGCCTCGACTATACCCTTGTCATCCAGTCCTTCAGCGGCATCCGCCTCAAAGATTCGCAACGCGGCCGTGCCTGGTGGGATTTCGTCATTCTCCTCGGCGCGGTCGGCATCTTCATCTGGTTCGGCCTCGACGCCCGCGTTCCTGCACTGCCCATGAACCTCGCCTGGACCGCCATCCTCGCCGTTCTGCTCGTTCTCACCGCGGTCATCTGCGTCTCTCGCTTGTGGAAGTCAACTAGATTCTCCTAGCTCTGCAATCGTTCAAACCTCGCCCATCTGGCGGTTACAATAATTTTCATGACCGTGCCGTCGTTGGTCGATCTGGTCGGAGTCGGGCTCAATGCCACCGACACGCTTATCCCTCTCGACGCCTACCCCGAGCGCGGTTCCAAAACCGAGTACTTCCAGGCATCCATTCTCCCCGGCGGCCAGACGGCTTCCGCGATCATTGCGTGCCAGACGTGGGGACTCACCACCCGCTACATCGGCAAGCTCGGCGACGACGATGCCGCCTCACTCCATCGCCGCGAGTTCTCCCGCGCCGGCGTCGATGCCCGTCTCGTTACTGTCCCCAACGCGCTCAGCCCGCAGTCTCTCATCATCGTCGATGCCGGAGGTGAGCGCACCGTCCTGTGCCGTCGCGACGAACGCCTGCTCCTTCAGCCCGCTGACCTCGATCGCTCCTGGATCGTGAATGCCCGCGCCCTCCACGTCGACGGCTTCGAGACAGCTGCCGCCACCCTCGCCGCCTCTTGGGCCCACGCCGCCGGCATCCCCGTCGTCGCCGACCTCGACGAACTCTATCCCGGCGTCGATGACCTCATCGACAACGTCGACTATCTCATCGTCAGCCGCGATTTCCCCGCGCGCCTCACCAACGAGCGTCATCTCGAACAGGCCCTTCGCCGCATGAAGTCGCGCTATAACTGCGCCGTTACCGCCGCCACCCTCGGCCAGGAAGGCGTCCTCGCCTGGGACGGGATCCACTTCCATCTGCGCCCCGCCTACCGCGTCAACGTGGCCGACACCACCGGTGCCGGAGACGTCTTCCACGCCGGATTCATCTATGGCCTGCTGCAAGGCTGGCCTCTTCCGCGCCAGCTTGACTTCGCCTGCGCCGCCGCTGCCCTCAACTGCACCGCGGCCGGGGCTCGGGGAGGCATTGGCCCAGTCGAAAACATCGAGCGGCTCATGGCCGCCACCGAGCGCTACGCTGTCGCTCCCGCCGCCGACTGAACTCCCGCCGTCCGTTCCTCGAATCCTGCACGTTTCTGCGAATGCATCGTCAAGGCCTCGTCCCAGACGTTCCCGCCAACCTCAACATTCCGAACAGGGTTCTCTCAATCCGCACTTTGCCGATTAATTCACCAGAACGCGCACAATCAAAGCATGAATCTCACAACGCATGAATCTCACGCGCCCGCCACCGCCGTCCAGACGGCTTGTCCTAAGTCCTTTGCCGAGAGGAATCTGCGGCTAAGCCCTTTCTTAAGAGTAATTTAGCACAAGACTCTGTCTCTAAACCCATTGAGATGAGGAATTTACGCCAAGAAACCGGGGGTGGGGGTAGATACCACGGCCGGTCACTTCAGCCCGTTCACATGCGTCACGCTGAACTGCGCACCGGCAAACAGGATCAGTCCCGAGATGTAAGCCCACAGCAGCAGCCCCACTGAGATAAAGAAAGGACCGTAGAGAGCGCCCAGATCCAGATGCGGCAACACCGCGACGAAGATGTACTTGGCCACCAGCCACACGATGCCGGTGATGATCGACGTGCGCAGCACTGGCCGCCATGGCACCCGGCGATTGGGCAGAACCCAGTAGATCGAGAAGAAGAACAGGATGCAGGCCACGCCTGTGCAGATCGTCAGCCACACATTGCTCACCGCTTCATAGACGAAGTTGTCGGTGTGCTGGAAAAAAATAAACGCCAGCACCTGGCGCTGACCAGCGCTCAAAAACACGCTGCCCATCCCGAGGATCACCATCAGAATCGCAAGACCGAATGCGACAAGCTGATTCATCAGGTAATTACGGCTCCGGGTCACGCCCCACGCCTGGTTCAGCGCTACCTCCAACGGCAAAAAGATGCCTGTGCACGAGATCAGAATCATCACCAGAGACACCACCTGCAAGTGGTGCGGCACAACCGTCTTCAGCGCGCTCCAGAAGCGTTCGCTCGCCGTCGACGGAAAAAACTCCCGCACTAGGTCGCTCACTACCTTTGCCATCGCACTCGAGTGGAAAACGGACAAGGCGATTGTGTAGAGGAGGACAACGAATGGAATAAACGACAGAATCGCGTTCGCTGCGACGCTGAATGCATACGTGTGCACCTCACTGTCCAGCAGGTAGCGAACCAGCGCTTTGCCGCCTTTTCGCAATCTGGCTGACCTTGAGGCCCTTGGCGCCGCCACCGCGTTCGTCACCGCTGCTGCCTTGGTTGCTGACTCCACATATGTACCGGAATTTGAGACGTCTGCCACGGATAGCTCCACGATCAGGCTTGAGAATCCGTCTGCGCGCACGTTTTGACGCCCAGTTGGAATCGCTCTTTCCTCAAGAATAGACGGTTCCCGCTCCCGCATGATGTGACGGAAGAACATGCAATACCACCTTCGAGTCAGGTCTTTAGTGCTTCTTACGGGCAATTTTCTGCTTGCATCCTCAACAATTTCCTGCCATAACATGAGGACGGCGAGCCGCAATTTGACCCGCCTTTTGTCGATGGAAGGCCGTTTGCTTTGGATGTTTTGGTTTCTGGAAGGCATAACCCCAAATCAGGCTAAGTCAATCGAGCTGCCACGGCGCAAACATGAAAAGTGCGCTTCGGTGGCTCGCGGCGTATCTGGGATAACTGGATCGTCCTGGGGTGAGTTACTGCTACTGCGAAACTTGCAGTGGCAGATTGGGGCAACATGCCTGCCATACAACAAGGAGACAGTGCATGAAGGAACAGGGTGTCGTGAAATGGTTCAACGGGGCCAAGGGTTATGGCTTCATACAGCGGTCAAGCGGTGAAGATGTGTTCGTTCATTTTTCCGCCATTCAGGAAGAAGGTTATAAAACCCTCAACGAGGGTGAGGCCGTTGAATTCGAGTGCCAGCAAGGGCCCAAAGGCTTGAGCGCGGCGAACGTAATGCGCGTTTCCTAGCTTCCCGTTGTTGTTGCGGCCGAACTTTGAAGATGGCCGCCTTTGCCTGTGGTTCGAGTAACTGATTTCTGTCGGACCCACTTACAGACTTATCCGTCCAAGCGCCCACCGGGCCGCCGCACGCAACCCTTCATCTGCGGCGTCGGCCCACTGGCGCAGTCGCGGCGCAAAATGTGCCGGTGAACTGTTGCCCATCGCAATGGCGACATTGCGTCGCATACCCAGCCATCCCGTCCGCCGCACCGGCGACCCATTAAAGGTCCGCGCAAAATCCTCCTCATCCATCTGCGCCAGCCAGTCAAGCGCGGGATTCACTAACTCGGCGCGCGGTTCAAACTCCGCGTCTCCACTGATCGGCGCCTTCCGATTCCAGGGACACACATCCTGGCAGATATCGCAACCAAAAACCTGCCGTCCCATGCTTGCCATCAACTCCGATGCGATCTCGCCTTTGTGCTCGATTGTCAGGTACGAGATGCATCGCGTCGCATCCATCTGGTAAGGAGCGAACAGCGCGCCCGTCGGACACGCATCGAGACAACGCCGGCACGTGCCGCACCGATCCGGTGCAAGTTGGGCGAGCTTGCCTTTGTCGTCAACCGGCAACGACGTCAGAAGCACCGCCAGAAATCCAAACGACCCCAGCTTGGGATGAATCAGGCAAGTGTTCTTCGCTGTCCAGCCGAGCCCGGCCGCCGTGGCCAGGGCTCGCTCCACAACCGGCCCAGTGTCAACGTAACCGCGCGACTGAAACTCGCCATAAAGCTCATGCATACGCTCCTCCACAAGCCGCAATCTCTTCAACAGGACTTTGTGATAATCCGTCGGCCGGCGTTCGCCACTGCCCGCATCAACCCGGCTCGACCACGCATACCTCGCAATCCAGCCCGTGCGAGGCGCAGCCTTTTCCGTCGAGAGCGTCTGCGCCGCCTGGTAATTCGCAAAACAAACCACCGCCGCCCTCGCCCAGGGAAACGCCTTGCTCACCCGGGCACGGGCCAGTTCTTCGTCATGATCGACCCGCGTCAGGTAGCTCATCATCCCCGCGCGTCCTGCTTGGGCCCACTCCGTAAATCGTTTTGCATCAATCGTTTCTGCTGGATAGGGCAATGCGACAAGACCCGCCTCGCTGAATCCCGCATTACGAGCCAGATTGCGCACAGCTTCTCTCTCAAGGATCGCCGAACACGAATCCTCGCCCACCGCTGAATCGTCTAATGGAGTGGAACTTCTTCTTGAGTTTTGCGTATTCATCATCAACGTGTTCAATTGTGGACGCCAGGATCGAATCCGAACACAGGGCCTATGAAATCAGGCTCCGATAACCAGTCACATCTCGCCTGATTTCAACAACTTTCGGTGTCACCACGTTTGGCCTACCGAATGCAACATAGGCTGCGGGCTAACCCGCCCTTAATCCTCGGAGTCGAGGCATCCCAAGGAGGTTATTGTATGAACCGCATTCATTCCAATACCGCAGAGACCATTTATATCGCTCCGGGCGATCTTCACGAACTGGTGCGAGGCGAAGAGCAATGCCTGGTCGAGAGGCTTACGCCCGTGGTTCGCCGGCAGAGCGTCATGCTCGACCTCAGCCGTGTGGACCGGATCGATGCGGCAGGCATCGCCGCGCTGATTTCTCTCTATGGCACCGCCCAAAATGCCGGCAATGAGTTCAACATCGTGCATGCGTCACACCGAGTTGCGGACATTCTCACCCTCGTTGGCTTGGACCACTTCCTTCTGTCTCACGATGCGGCTCCATGCCCGCCCGATGTCGAATGTGCCGAGATGCCGGCAGCGTAACGTTGTCGGCACTCACCCCAAGGCCCGAGTTGGCTCCAATTTTTCTCTGTCCCAGTTCACGAAAATTCTCAATCATGCCAAGGAGATGCCGGTTTCCTCGGGATCAAGGGTCTGTGATGAAAGGCACAGGCAAGTGTATACTTGCGGCGCTATTTGTAAGAGCGAACCTGAATCGCCGCAAGGCGCAGTCGTTGTGTCTGGTTGACTGCATGCACTTGGCTTTTTGACCGCTTTTTCCCGCTGTGAAACTGAGCCAACATGCCGTCGCCCTTGCATGGGCGCCGCCGAATGCGGAATTCTACATACGGAGGCTTTATTCCATGACGCAGGGCGTATTGGATCAGCAGCTCGCCGGCAAGGCGGGCTCGACCTCAACCACCTCAACCAAGTATGTGTTTTTCTTCGGCGGCGGGTCCGCTGACGGCAATGGCCGCATGAAGGACGATCTGGGCGGCAAGGGCGCCGGCCTCGCCGAGATGACAAACGCGGGTCTGCCTGTCCCTCCGGGATTCACCATCCAGACCGAAGCATGCCGCGAATACATGCGAGGCGCTCTCAGCCCGCAGATCGACGACGAGATGCTGACTGCACTCGAGCGCCTCGAAAAGCTTCAGGGTCAGAAGCTTGGCGCCGGCGAGAACCCGCTGCTGGTATCGGTCCGCTCCGGTGCGAAGTTCTCGATGCCCGGCATGATGGACACCATTCTCAATCTTGGTTTGAACGACCAGGCCGTCGAAGCTCTTGCCAAGCGCAGCAATAATCCTCGTTTTGCCTATGATTCCTACCGGCGTCTCATCCAGATGTTCGGCGACGTAGTCCTCGATATCCCCAAAAAGAAATTCGAGCACATCTTTGATTCAGTAAAAGCGAGTGAGAAGGTCAAGTTCGACTACGAGCTCCAGCCCGACGCGCTCAAGAAAATCATCGGCGAATACAAGAAGCTGGTGAAAAAGGAAACAGGCAAGGATTTCCCGCAGGACCCGCTGGTTCAGCTCGTGGCCGCCCGCGATGCCGTTTTCAGGAGTTGGCAAAATGAGCGCGCCAAGACCTATCGCCGCATCAACCGCATCGATGACTGGCTGGGCACAGCCGTCAACGTGCAGGCCATGGTCTTCGGGAACCTGGGCGAGAACTCCGGCACCGGCGTGGGCTTCACACGAAACCCTGCTACCGGCGAGCATGTGTTCTTCGGCGAATACCTGATGAACGCGCAGGGCGAGGATGTCGTCTCCGGCGTCCGCACGCCGCTGTCCATCAGCGAACTCGAGCGTGCCATGCCCAAGGTGTACCAGCAGTTGCAGGACATCACACGGCGCATGGAAAAGCATTACCGCGACATGCAGGATTTCGAGTTCACCATCCAGGATGGCAAGCTCTACATGCTGCAGACGCGCAATGGCAAACGCACCGGCCTCGCCGCTGTCAGGGTCGCCATCGATATGGTGCGTGAGGGTCTCATCACCCAGGAAGAAGCCATCTTCCGCGTCGAGCCGAACCAGCTGTACGATTTCCTGGTTCCGCGACTCGTGGAAAAGGGTGAGAAGATCGAAGTTCTCGCAACCGGCCTGCCTGCCTCACCGGGGGCCGCTGTCGGACAGATCGTATTCACGGCGGAAGACGCGGTGAAGCACCACACCAATGGTTCCTACAAGTCCATCATCCTTGTCCGCGGCGAGACCACGCCAGAAGATATCGCCGGCATGGAAGTCGCTGACGGCATCCTGACTTCTCGCGGCGGCATGACCTCGCACGCCGCAGTCGTTACCCGCGGCATGGGCAAATGCTGCGTAGCCGGCGCCGGCGACTGCATCGTTGACGAAGCCAAGCGGGAACTCCGCGTCAAGGGTCACACCTACAAGCAGGGCGACTGGATCTCACTCGACGGAACCACCGGCCGCGTGATCGCAGGCCAGCTCAAGACGCTTGAGGCTCAGCCTGACGATCCGGACCTGGTTAAATTCATGAGCTGGGCTGATCCCCTGCGCAGGTTGCAGGTTTGGGCCAACGCCGACATTCCGCGCGATGCCAGGCAAGCCCGCGCCTTCGGAGCCGAAGGCATCGGCCTCTGCCGCACCGAGCACATGTTCTTTGCTGAGGACCGCATTGAGCATATGCGCGCCATGATTCTGGCCGACAACGAGAAGGACCGCCGGGCCGCGCTCAAGAAGCTGCTGCCCATGCAGCGTGCCGACTTCGCGGGCCTCTTCAAGTCGATGGATGGACTGCCCGTCGTCATTCGCCTCCTCGATCCTCCGCTGCACGAGTTCCTTCCCAAGCGCGAAGAACTGCTGGTTCAGATTGCGCGCCTCGAAGAAACCAAGCCGCGTTCGCCCAAGCTCAAAGAGATGCGCACCTTGTTAGCGCGTGTCGAGGAACTGCATGAGATGAACCCCATGCTCGGACTGCGCGGATGCCGGCTCGGCATCACGTTCCCCGAGATTACTGAAATGCAGGCTCGGGCCATCATCGAGGCTGCAGTTGCCGTCAAGAAGAAGGGTGGAAAACCGCACGTCGAGATCATGATTCCGCTCATCGGCTCCATCGAGGAGATGCGTCACCAGGCGTCGATTGTGCGCCGAGTGGCGGAAGAGGTCTTCAAGGAGAAGGATGCCAAAGTCGACTACCTGGTCGGCACCATGATCGAACTTCCGCGCGCCGCCCTGACCGCTGACCAGATTGCCGAAGAGGCCGAATTCTTCAGCTTCGGGACTAACGACCTGACGCAGACAACCTTCGGCATCTCTCGCGACGACATCAACAACTTCCTGCCTGCGTACCTCAAGGCCGGCATCTTCAAGCAGGATCCCTTCGCCACCCTTGACCAGGCGGGCGTAGGCCAGCTTGTCAAAATGGCCACCGCCAAGGGCCGCAACACGAGGCCAACCCTCAAGGTTGGCATCTGTGGTGAACATGGCGGCGATCCCGAGTCCGTCAAGTTCTGCCACAAGATCGGGCTCAATTACGTTTCCTGCTCGCCCTTCCGGCTGCTCACCGCAAGGTTGGCCGCCGCTCAGGCCGCGCTCCAGGAGAAGCAGACGGGACCGGATCTACACACGGGATCCAAGTAGTCAGATTGCACCAAAGAAAGAAGGGCGCGGCCAATCGGCTGCGCCCTTCTTTCATCTGTACGAGAATTGTGTCTAGTTCGAGTCGCCGCCGGGAGCGAAAAAGCCGTCCCGCGTCACCACCGTCAAATCATCCTTGTCGGCCTTCAGCGTGATCTTGTGGAACGCACCATCATTGTCCATCTTGTCGGGCGTGAAGGTTAGCAGGTACTGCCCGCGCAATTCGCTGGCAATCAGGCCATAGATTTCGTCAAGATCTTCCTTCTTCTTGGTATCGAAATAGCGTCCGCCGGTTCGCACTGCAATCTGTTCCATGATCTTTTTGCCGTCCACGGCAGGCTTGGGCTCGCCACCGCCCCGCCTTCCGCCGCCGCCTCCCGGATACCCACCTCCTCCCGGATAGCCACCGGGGTAACCGCCACCCATTCCGCCTCTTCTTCCCATGCCCGGGAATCCGCTTTCAGTACGTTGCTGCTCGCCCTTAAAGTAGACCGCGTAGATGGTCACGTTGGCTTTCTCAGCCGCATCCAGAGCGTCGGTCATCGATTCCTTGCTGCCTCGGTCCACGCCGTCAGAGAAGATGATCAGCGCCTTATGGCCGGTCTTGGGTTTCATGAGTTCGTCCGAGGCCAGATAAATCGCGTCGTAGAGTTGGCTGGAGTCTCTTCCGCCGCGCGGCCGCTGGCGGTCATCTCCGGTTGTTTCGGGACCGTTCCGATCTTCATCCATCTGTGAAGTGGGCCCCATCTCTTCGAGTTCGCTATGCAGCTTTTCGCGCGAGCCTGTGAAATCCTGCAGTAATTCGACTTCGCGGTCGAAGTGAATCAGAAATGCCTGATCCTTCGGATTGGGCGCGGCTCCTTCCGATCCGCCACCGCCCGCGGTTCCTGCTTCCCCGCCGGTTTGGGCTGGCAGCATCTGGTCCACAAGCTTTCCTGCGGCCTTGCGTTCCAGATCCATTCCACCCATCATGCTGCGGTTGGTTTCGACCAGGAATCCCAGTTGAAAAGGCGCATCGGAATTTCGGGTCAAGTTCTGAATCACTTCCGGGCGACCATCCTCAGTCAGTGTGAAGTCGCTCTTTTGCAAATTGGTCACCACTGCGCCATGCTTGTCGCGTACTGTTACCGGCAGCGTGACTTCATTGCCTTTTTTGCCAGGAACACTGGCCCCAGGATCGCCTGTTGCCTGCTTCGCCGATTGTTGAGCGATGCAAATCGGGGAAAGGAACATCATTGCCAGCGGGAAAAGGGTCGACGGGAGATTCAATCTGGGTCGCATCATGATCGTATAAGACACACTTTCAGTTTCTTAGACGCCCAAAAGAGCCGAGCGTTGACTGCAAGCCTATCGTTCTGGCGACAAGCGCAGCAAGAGAAGCACCACGAAGATGGAATTTTAGGAAGTTAGCGGGAATCTTGGTAGCGCTACCGTCTATCGAATACTTAGCGTATCTCTTTGATTCAATTATCAAATACTGGATAGACAACCGCGAGTTGCCCCCAATGTTGCCCCCAGAGTTCGGCCGATGCCCCCCTATTTTCACGGTCGCCAATAGTATTCAAATGAGTAGCGAAAGAGCGATGAGATCGCGATGGCAACCCGCACCAGATCCGCAGTGCATTCGCCAGCGCACCAGGCAGTGGCGCAGCGCTTGCGTGCGCTCGTGGCTGGCCTGTCACGGTTAGCCCGCGGAACCGCGTCAGTTGTCCGGCCCCCCACCCCCGGCAGAAGGCATCGACGCTTTTCGCCCTCCCTCCTTCAATCGCGTCCGAAAATGAAAGGCGCAGCTTCAGCGCAGAACGAAATGTGCGGATTGTGCGCAGAACTGACCAGAGGAACCGCGCAATTCAAATGTGGCTGGGGAGGAGAGATTTGACCAACGAAGCGCAGTTCACGCGCAAATCGCGTGATATTTTCCCAGCTCCGTTGTGTTGCATCTGAACCACCGCTGAAAACCTGCGCAGGATAAGGATTGGACTGCGACCAAAGGGGGTGGGACCGGAGCAGGCGCAGAGTGTAAACACTCTGCATCTCGCACAGGTGTGAAGACACATCGCGACTGTAAACAACAGCGGGAGTCTTTGAAGCAGGGAAGAGTTCAAGGCGCAGTTCCTTTGCGCCTTGCGATTGGTGTTGACGTGTGAGCCTTTTCGGTGCTGAATATGGGAAGAGAATCGATATGCCGACACCAGTGATGAGTCAAGCAGCAGACATCCAGGAGCGAGAGCGCAGAGCCTTGGAGTTTCGAAATTTCCGGCGCGACTTTTTATGCACTCAAGTCAAACTGGCAGAGCTGTTGAAGTGTAGCCGGCGTGCGCTGGTGGAGATCGAAGCGGGACGGACGACTCGCCCGCGGGCGTCTCTGTTGAAGCGGTTCCGCGATCTGAAAAGTCGGAGTGAAAGGGAGCAGGCAGCATGACGATGGAATCCTTTGACGTGGCAGAGACGGTCACCGGCGCGGATGTAATTCAGGATCTGTGCGAGAGGGTTGCCCAGTCGCTCAGCAGCGATTGCCGCCTGCGGTCCACGGACAGTTACCAGGGGTACGGTGCGCGGGTGGTGGCTGAGATTTGGTTGTCCGATGTTGACCCGCAGACCGTGCAGCAGACAATCTCTGTTGGCGATTGCGGTCCCGGCACCCCGTCAAGTCAGGTCGTGGTGGATGTGCCCCTTCTCTCGCCGGCGGAGGTGCACGGTACTGATTCATCCTTCGCGAACCTGGAGCGCACGGCGTCTGGTGATGAGCCAGAGCAACCGCCGCGAAGGCTTTACACACCGCGGCACAGTGTGCCGCGCGTAGCCAAGTAGCAAGCGAGTCAAAAAACCAACCGAGACACGCGCCCCTCCTTCGGAGAATAAGCAGCGGCTCAAGACCCAGAGATGGCTCTTGGGCCGTTTCTGTTTTCAGCCCAAGGAGAGAGCATGCCAAGCGTACAAGAAATTCTGAAACAAACGGGCCTGAGCGATGAAGAAATCGCGGCTCTGGACGCCAAAGCCATCACCGCTTTCAGTGGCGTACTGACCAGCGCAGCCCAGGAGCGGGAACGCGCGGAAATTGAGCGGAGATCGAACGCTGAGTTCTATGACCAGTCGATCGCGCCGGCGCTGAATTCGTGGGGCAACGAAAAAGCCGCGTTGGATGCCGAACTCGCATTCTACAAAACCCAATTGCAGAGCGCGCAAAGCTCTGGATTCCTGCCCAGCGAACTGCCAGGCCAACCGCGCGACGGGCAGGGCCGTTACGTGGCAGGGGCACCGGGCGCGACACCGGGTTCGCCGACGTTTCAAGGCGGCATTGACGAACTGCGCAGCCAGGTGGGCAGCGCACTCGGCACACTTTCCGACATCCAGTGGAAATACCAGTCGCTCTATGGCAAGCCGATGCCGGTTTCACCGACAGAGCTTGTACGGCAAGCAGATGCGCAGAGACTTGATCCGGCCACCTACGCGGCGCGCACCTTCCAGTTTGCGGAGAAGGAAGCAGAACTGGCTTCGCA
The DNA here is from genome assembly GCA_035524195.1 of Occallatibacter sp. GTDB lineage: Bacteria > Acidobacteriota > Terriglobia > Terriglobales > Acidobacteriaceae > Telmatobacter. The sequence continues at coordinate 28,550 of DATKPJ010000120.1, read as the reverse complement.
GGCGAAGCAGGCCGAAATTGATCAGGCCACCAAACGTGCTGTGGAAGAGAACAACCGCAAGTGGGCGGAAAAGCTGGGCAGCAATCCGGATGTAAAGGTGCTGCAGCCGAGCCGCTACGCCGAAGTGATGCGGGCGCAGAAGGCCGGCGAGAGGCCAGATCCGCTGCAGTTGAACGAAGCGCAGCGGCGTGCGGCGACCTCGCAGGCTATCCGGCGGGAAATCAGCGAACGAGATAGCGCAGCCTGATTCACGGTTTGTGAGACGTTCCCTCTCCTTGGGAACCTAGCGCGGCGGTTCGATACCGTCTCGGGCCGTCGCCATTTTTCAAAGGGAACAAATCATGGCAAGCAGCGAAGCGTGGAGTCAGGGTTGGAGCCTCGGGCAAGGCATAGCGCGGGAACGTGCAGCGCACAAACAGGCGCTGAGCGATGAAGAATTCCAGCTTGCCGCCGGGCGCCTTGCCGATGAATTGGCCAGCAACCGTCAGATCCTTTCCACTATCGACCCGCAGAAAAACCCCCAGCAGTACGCGGCCAAAGTAACTGATCTGCAGCGAAATCTTCAGGACCTTCGCGAACTCTATCATCCAGACCGCCACCCTTCGGCGATAAGCCGATTTGGTTTCTTAATCACGGATAAACTCGGCTTGACGAATCCGCAGAAGCGCATTCAGAGAGTCGCAGCGAACCGTGCGGCAAATATCGCCGGCGACGAGCGCGCGGCACAAGGATTGGCCGCGGCTACACCCGCACCGCCACCAAATGAAGTCGCCGAATATCGCCGCAAGTTGATGGAAGGCGGATTCTCCCCCGCAGATGCCGACAAGGCGGTGCGCATCCACTTCGGAATGGAACCGAGGGAAGGGCAGGAAAAGTATTTCTCGCAGCTGAGCACCACGACCGACGCGCAGGGCAGACAGCATTACTGGCGCGTCCCGATGGACCCCAGAGCGCAGCCGGAGGAAGTGGATTTCAACGGACAACAGATCGTGCCGAAGAATGCCGCGCCAATTAAAGGGACACTGGTGCGCTCATCGCAGAGTCCAACCGGATTCGCGCAAACCTGGGTTGATCGCATGAACCCATCGCGGATTGTCGCGTGGCAACCGATCACGCCGAGCAGATATTACATGGGCACCCGGAGCACCGCGCTCACCACCGATCCGTTTGGAGTCACCACGTCGTCCACCAGAACGACGGCGCCGGCGAGCACCGCCAATGTGGACCTTTCAGGCGCGATGCAACTCTCCGCTTCGCAAGACGAGAGCGCGCCCGCACCAGGTGCGCCACAAGGGGAGCAACCTGCCGTGCGCGTCGACGCTGGTGCTCCTGATGGGCACGGACAGACCGCTGCCCCATCGCTCAAGGAATTGCGCCACCAGGCTGCAGCGCGTGCGCCGAAGGCCGCGACACCGCAATTGGATGCACAGGGGCATATTCCCGCCGCACCGGGACTGAATGAAGGACTGCGCAGCGCGGCGAATCAACTGCTAGACGGAATGGATCTCGAAAAGCTGCCCCTTCCTGCACGGGACAAGCAGGCCGCGGCGGCGGTGGCCGCACGCTACGGATGGGGCCAGGGGCTGTTTACACCTCAACAAAAGCTCCTCATCCGCGAAGCGAAGACCTATCTCTCGCAGGCGTTGAACGATCCCGCGCTGAAGGTGCTGGACAGCCCGACGTCACGCGCGAAGCTGGCCAACATGTTGCTTGAGCACAAGGGCGTCGTCAGTAGCGCAGTGGCTGCGATGGTTGGACTGAGCGCACAGGAACAGGCATTTTTGCGCATGTACAACCAACTGGTGGGCACCATCAGCGGATTGGGACAATTGACGCGCGGCGGAAGGGTCACCGAGGCCACCATTGCCAGGCTCATGCGCGAACTGCCGAACCCGGAGCAGACCCACAGTTCCGCCGATGCCAAACAGCGCATCAAGCGGTTGCTCTCTGAAATCGACGTTGCTGTAAACCAGGGCCAGGGAATCGACGCATCCGGTACCAGTGCTGGACAAGGCAGCGCCGCGGAGTTTCTGAGGAACTTCCGTGCGGGAGGATCAAATGCCGCCAACCAATAGCGCCATCGCACAGCAGTGGGCGAAGCTCAGCCAGGGCCAGCGCGACGAAGTATTGAAGCAGATGACGCCAGAAGAGGCGGAGCGCCTTGCATCGGAGATGGGCTGGGAAGGCCACGCGACCGGCATCCGGGCGCGTCCCGGCCCGTTCACCATTGCCGGCATGAAAGACCGTGCTCTTGAACTCGTCCGGCGCGGATCAAGTTACTTGCCGACCATTGGCGGAATTGCGGGCGGCCTCATCGGCGGTACCCTGGGAACGCCCGCAGATGTGGCCAGCGGGCCAGTTGGGACCGCTGCCGGTGCCATCGCAGGATCTGGAGTTGGCGGAGCTGCGGGAGAAGTCGCACGGCAGGGTGTACTCCACGCGACGGGATTGGACAGATACGACACACAGGCTACATCGGGCCAACGCGCATTGTCCGTTTACGACCAGGGCATGATGCAGGCTGGTTCGGAGGCGATTGGTCAAGGCGTGGGACGCATGTTGCGCCCCACTCTTCAGCGCACCATCAGCAAGTTGTATTACGCGGGCGGCCTCGGTGCGCATGACAACGGCGCCTTGGAAAGCGTCTTCAACGACATCGCCAAAACTGAGCGATTGACGGGGAACCAGGCCACCACCGTAGGCGGGTTTCTCAAGCTACTGGACACGGCAAAGGGAGACATTGGCAACGAAGTTGATTTGAGTTTGGCTCAGAAGGTTTCGCAGGACGGCAAGATGATTCCGCTGGGTTCCGCCAAGGCGGACACTACTCCCATCGCTGATCGCATCAAGACCCTGTTGACGGCGCACCCCAGCGACCAGAAGTGGAACCCCGCCAAACTGGCCAGTATCCGCAAGCGGGCCGCGATGTACAGTACGCCGGAAACCTTCAGGAACTTGACTGACAGGCGCATCATTCTGAACGACCATCTTGCCGCCTTGTATTCTCTGCCCGCGGGTGAACAACGCAGCTATCTGCTCGCACATCCCGAACTGGAGATCGACAAGGCTGAGGCAGATGCGATTCGAGACACGGTGTATCCAGCCATGGACCGGGCCGCGAAGAAGCCCATCGGCACGACCGCGCGGTTGCAACAGCGGCGCGGCGCCATCATGCAGCTCTCCAACACGGTCGACAAGCATCTCGACAAATTGCAGGCGAAGACGAAGCAGATTGCCGGTGCTCCACTTTGGGAGCGGGGAAACGTGAGCGCATACGAATCGTCAACAGGCCGTCCAGGCTTCTCAGTACACCGTCTGACAGGTTTGATTCACACACCGAACCCGGAGCGCGCCGCGAATAAGAAGGTTGCAAGCGCATTCGGGCATACGGTTGGATCAAAGGTTGCAACGGGGTTGAGTTCGAAACCAGGAATGGAGGTCATGTCTCTTCCGTTGCGGTATCTCGCGACTCCGGACGTTCCGCTCGGAGCGGATGAAGAGACACCGCCGCCGCTCAGCCTCAGAGAATTACGGGGGGAAGCCGAGAGGCGCAAGCAGACAAGGGCAGGACCGCAGTCGATGAACAGGCCGTATAACTACGTCTTTGATGAGCGGCAGCAGAAGATCATTCCCGCCTGAATTGCGGCAGGTTCATTCCTTGCGCTTCTTTGGGCAGGGTCGATCGTCACGTCGTTCGTTACATCAACGATTTGCCCGCTCTCCCTGAGTGCAGCTAATCGTTTGGCGTCATCTCTCTCGGCTTGCTCACGCAGCACGCGGTCCAGGCATTCGTGTCCGTCCCTCAGAAATACCGCCGCAGCCTCGGCAAGATCGTTTTCGTCCATGAATCACCCAAAGTGGAAAAACGGGGGGCGCCCGAAGGCAGCGGCCTCTTGCGGAGTTCCGCTTTCCCCCTCTCGATTTTATGGCAAGAGCAGTCTGTAGACCGATAGCAGAACGCCGACGGCGCAAATTGCAATCCAAATCGCTCTCGAAGTGGATGCATTCCGCAACCATCCAGGAACCAGCGGCCCTTCATACTTCCGACCGGCAAGGAGAATTGCGAGGGCAATCCAAAGTGCGACTTGTGCAAGGCTGAGAGCGCGTTGAATTTCCATGGTGCTCCTCGATTGCGAGCCCGTCTTCTAGCTAGAGATTCAGACACAGCAACGCCGCGGTCATCGCTGCAACGCCGCGGTCATGGGGGAATCCTGCGGTTGCGGTACTCCGAGGCCAAAACCACCAGCAACAACAACGCGAAAGATACGGTCATGTCGTCCTCGATTGTGCACTCCTATTCTGCGCTATAATTGCGCCCTTCGGGGAGGGCAAACCGAATGACCGAGCCTACTCTGTGTCGTCTCTTTTTCTGCAAGAATGAGCGTTGCGGAAAGCCCATGCTGCTCCCGCTTGATAAGCTTCTGCAGCTAATTGTTGATCCAGCGGACCCATCCATTCGTGCTTCCGCGATAGCCGCAATATGTCATTGGTGCAGGCAAATAAAAAAATACTCTCTTGATCCAAACTCATCTGACCGGTCTGGCGAGGATCGGTTGGTACCGCTGGACCAAACCGAAGCAATGAATCGGCTAGCATGGCTGAAATGCGGAGAGGAGTCCTGCACATCTCGATTACCACTGATCGAAACATCGATCGCATCCACCGTACCTGAATTGCACGCAGCCAACATACGAGATTTGGAGTGGACCGATTTAACCTGCCCGAATTTACACCCGATTCCCTATCCGCAGCCTTAATGGATGGATTTTGCACACAATCCTCCCGATGCGCCAGTATGCGCTCGATTCGTCGGCCTCAGCAGCGCCGGCGTGTTGAGAAGCCCGCTGACGATTCCGGCATGGGATTCCATCACCGCTCCCCCGCCAGCGCGTCCTGGGGTGAATGTAGGGCCTGATTTCCCGCCTTGGCGTTCTCTTCATCAATGCGGCGCCGGATGCGTGCGTAGGGGTTCTCGCCCGATGGCGGCTCCACGTCCGCTGGCCGCAACAGGTCGATCGCTGCATCAGCCTCGCTTTTGTTCCGGGGTCGCTCCGCCGCGAGTTGTCGCATGCGGCGCGCTCTCGCGGCTTGGCTCGTCCGAAAATTCTCATGTTTGATCGTCATTGCTCACCTCGTCTGCCAACAACAACGATTTCGGGTGGTGGCGGCCAAGATAGTTCGGACTCGACCAGCGCACTAAAACCCTTCCGCGCTCCGTCTTCTGCACGCGGCCCGGTTCGCCGAACGGACAGCTTTTGAGAAACACTCGCGACCCGCGTTCAAACAGTGCGGGTTTGGCTGGTTCTGTTTGCAAAACCGGAACCCTGGGGTTTGAACTCATCTGCGTTCCCTCACAATTCCTCGATGCTCAAACCGTGGAGCAAGAGCATCAGCTTCTTTTTGAGCAAGTAAACCCGCGTCTGGTAGCCCTTGGCGTCACCAATGTGCTCGCGGCCGTCCGGTGTCTTCCATGTGAAATCAGCGACGTAACGGATGGGCTGGAGCTTCCCCCTGCCTTCCACCAGCGTGAAGCTAACCTGAAAACGGAGATCCGAGATCAGTCCGCGCGACTCCAACGCCACCAGCCGTCCCGCGATGTCGGCCTCGCGCCGACTTGCAAACTTGCCGCTTGGTTCAGCATGGTACTTGTGCGGGCGCTTCGCCGGGCGTCCTTCGATGGCGGCGGTCCACAATTCGCGCTCAGCTTTAGACTCATGCCGCATCAGGCGCGCTCCCCGCTGGCATGTTCGCTGGCATATCGTCAAAGCCCGCGATAGCTTCGATATCATTCTTGAATCCCAGCCCGCTTGTCAGCGTCACGTCTGCGACCTCGGCGACCAGAAGATCCTGCTCCACTAGGAGTTGCTTGAACTCGGCGAGTGAGGGCGGCGCGGCGCCATGCTCGGCCTGCCAGGCGGAAAAAGACCGATGGAGGGCAGCCATGTTGGTAAACCATCTGCCGTTGAAGGCACAGGCGAAGGCCAGCCAGCGCGTAAACGCCTCCTCTTGCCGAGCTTGAAGGAGTTCGATGATCGCGGCCTTGTGGGCTCGCAACTCTGGAATGAACGGTTCGCCGGCTGCGCGGGGATCGATCGCCAGAGTTTGACCCTCGATGGAGAGTCTTCCACCCCGGCTCTCGACGATTTGGACGAGTTCGAGCGCGCGGCTCATAGCAACAACCTCTCTTCCTGTTTCTCAGCGGCGAAATCTCCGTCTTCCTCTCTCGCGCCGCTTTCGGTTGGCGTGTCGAAATCGATCTCTTGCGCGTATTCCGGCTTTTGATCCGTAACATCGGTTACATCCCTGTATCCATGCGGGTCCGGGGCACTTTTTGGAACCGTAACAGTGGTGGTCGTGTTACCTTTCGAAAATGCGGTTTGCCCCAATGACGGCGCGGGTTGTAACGTTGTTACGTTTGGAGCGGGAGTGTACGGGCAATACCGCACCCAAGCATCAACAAAATCTATCTGGCGATAACCTTTGGAGACCCCACCGCCGATCCGGATGGCGGTGGGGTGGATGCCATATGGCTTGAGCAGCCGGGCGAGATTGTTGGCGGACAGACCCCGGCCGCGGGACCACTCCGCCCAGGGACGCCCCTCAATCTCGCAGAGCTGCGCGGCCAGTTCCTTGCTCGGGACATGGACAGCGTCACGCTCCATAAAGGTATCGCGGATGTCAGCCAGCAAGATGACGCCGACAGATGTGTCGTCCGAGGCGGCCGATCTGAAGACGGTAAGCAGTGCGGTGGTCAGGCGCTGCAGCCAATCGCCCCCGGCGAGCTGAGCGATGGCCAGAAGGATCTCGCCCACATCGTTGGCGCGGTCGGGCAGCGCGTCGATGGGCTCGGGCTCGATGGCCTTGAGCAGATTGATGACACCTGCTCCCCATCTCTCAAGGTCTGCGCGGATAGGCGCGGCAAGCTGAGCAACAACCCGGCTTCGGTAACGCTCAATGCGCTCTTCTCGCAACTTGCGCCGCATCTCGATGGGGATGCTGCGACTGGCAATCGTGCCGGGCAAATCGCCAATCCCTGCGAATACCTTTGGCCCAAAAGCATTGAACTCCCGCACCTCGTGCTCTTTGCCGTCGCATTTATAAAATTTCCCGTCGCGCTTGAAACCGGCATCCAGGATGCCGCGCGTGACCTCTGCCAACTCCTTGTTGCCGTTGGTGCTGGCATCGATCTCATCCAAAAAAATTGTTGGCTGGTATTTGTCCACCACGCGCACCAGCGCCGCCGGCGTCGTGCCGCTGGCCGTGCGTGGGTTGCACGCGACAGCCGCGAGCACATCCATAAGCAGCGTTTTGCCGATGGCCTTCTCCGGACCGGTGATGTGCAGATACGGCGTCCACTCGGCGGCATCTATCGCGTAGGTGTGCAGGACCCACACCGCCGTGATCATTGCCTGCGCCTGGGTGACCACCACATAGCGGTTGATCCATGCCAGCACTGTGTCCAACAGCTCACTGGTTAGCGCCGCGCCGGCGCTAACCGAAAGTGCCGGTACGGCTGGTGCGGGGTGCCGCATGGGCACAACCTTTGCCCCCTTCGGCGTGGGCTTCGGTGGCCGCGCCTGCTCAAATACCTCACCCATCTCCGCATCGCCGGCAACGGCAATGAAATCGTCCGGCCCGTTGACACCACTGATGGCGGGCAACTCGCACACCAACACCTTGCACCTACGGCCGGGAGTGCGCAGCTCGGCAACTAGCCGGGCACGTGCATCCTGCACGTCCGGGTTTGTGGCGACGTTGCAGTCGAGCAAGACAAAGACCTTGTGCCCGTCGCAATAGTCGAGGTCGGGCAGCGGGCCGGCCACATCCACGCGCTCTCCGTTGGGTGCGATCTCTTTGCGGATGTGCTGGCCGCGCCAACCGTAACACCCGCCCATCCCCACGGCTACCAGGTCCATGCCGGTGCGCGCGGCCCAGGCGCTAACCGAGAGGCTCGCCTTCTCGGCCTCGACGAGGGCAATAGATGTTGCCTGGTGCTCCAGCTTGGCCGCCGCGCCCGGCGGAAAATAGAGGTGACGCCCGTCGCCGTAAGCACAGATGTACTTGTTGCGGATTTTGCCGTCGACCATCTCCGGGGAGTCGCGCCGCAGTCGCGCCGTAGTGCGCCGCCCGGTGACGGGGCTGAAATACGGGAACACGATCCCCGCCATATCATTGGCCGGTGGACCGACGATGCCGTAATCGGTGCGCGCCTCGGCGTCGGTGACACGTCGGACCTGGGCCTGGGCGAGCAGTTCCGGGGGGATGCCTAGCCGCGCAAACATGGCCAAGTCGGCGGGGGATAGGTTGCGCGCCGTCGTTGCGCTGGCGGCATCGACTGAGGCACAATTGGGAGAGATATCAGGTTGCAAATTTCGGCTCCTGTCTGGCCCCCGTTGCGAGCGGGGGCCAACTATTTTTGGAGCTGTTGCTTGTTCCGGTGATCGGGGGCACGCTGCTCGCTGGTGATGGTTAGGCTGCTTGCGGCTTGGAACGCGCGGGGCCGGGAGGGCGAGACTCAGCTATGCGGGCAGCGAGCCACTCGTCGATTTCTGCCTCAATCCACCCGACGGAGCGACCACCGATACCGATCGGCGGCGGAAATTGGCCGGCCGCAACCATTGCGTAGATCGATGCGCGGCAGCGGCCCGTCCGAATCTTGACCTGGGGCAATCGCAGGATATTGATCGAGGCGGGTGTAACAGGCATACAGCCCTCCATCTGAGGCCGGTCAGGCCGGACTCTGCTGGCGCTGGCTGCTACTTATTCCCGTATAGGGGGGTGCATTGCCGCGGGGGTTCGATAATCATGCCGTCGCTGGGTCCATGCTTATTCGGCGGGGCCGGGGCTGGGAACCAACAAGCGGGGCAAAGCGCTAACGACATCTTTGGCTCACTCCATTTTTCTGTCAAGCCCTATTTTCGGCTCCCGGAGTCTACGCCGCTCCAAAGACAATCACTCGCTGGCCGCTGTCATCCTTTAAGTTGTCGAGATAATCGCTCCAGCGCTGCATCAATTTCCGGCGCTCCGGAAGAAATTCAGCGCGGTCGTATGCTCGGCCCAATGGGTTTTTGACTTGGTGCGCCAACTGCATTTCGAGCAGTTCCGGCTTGAAGCGGAGAATTTCACTCGCCAAGGTTCTGAATGAACTCCGAAAGCCGTGACCAACCATAACATCGGCGGGAACTTCCATGCGGCGCAGCGCCGCCAGAACCGCGGCGTCCGACATCGGCCTTTTGCTACTCCGCGCGCTCGGGAAAACATACTCGCCGGCGCCGGTAACCTTGCGCACTTTCGTCAGGATCGCAACGGCCTGTTTGCTCAGCGGAACAACGTGCGGCGTATTGGTCTTGCTCGCGAGGAAGGACCACGTTGCCGTATCAAGATCGATGTCAGCCCACCGAGCCTTTCTCAATTCACCTGGTCTGACTACAACCAGCGGGGCAAGTTTCAAGGCAGACTCAACGACAAACGTTCCCTTGTAGCCGTCCATCGTGCGCAACAAATTTCCAAATTCTCTGGCGTCTGTGATCGCCGGAAAATTCTCTGTACGCACAGCAGGGGCTAATGCACCGCGAAGATCAGTCGCGACATTCCGCTTGCAGCGCCCGCACGCAACAGCATATGCAAAAACCATGCGGCAATAGACGAGTGCTCTGCGCGTCGTCACCCTAACGCCACGACCTTCGATCCGCTGCAAGACGCTCAGCAGTTCCGGCGCTTCAATCTGCGAAACGGGCCGCCCGCCGATGAACGGTAGCACATCGCGTTCGAGTAATCGCCAGATGCGCGCGGCATGTGCTGGCGCAAGAACATCCGATCGTTTCTGGTGCCATTCGTGCGCGACCGACGAAAAGGTATTCTTGCCCTCGTCGGCCATCGCTGCCTTTGCAGATTGACGCTGCTGACTTGGATCGACTCCATTGGCCAGCAACTTTCTTGCTTCATCGGTACGGTCGCGCGCGGTTTTCAAACTCGTGTCTGGAAAGGTTCCCAACGAAATCCGCTTCTCTTTATCGGCGAAGCGGTATTTCAACCGCCACCACTTTCCACCGCTCGGGGCGACTTCCAGATACAGCCCGCGCTGATCGTACAGCCGAACAGACTTTCCGGGCTGCGGCTTCGCGTTTCTGACCTTCACATCGGTAAGGAGCATATTGGGCCACCTATCAGAGGTTGGGGGCAACTCATTTCGCCATTTCCCCACTTGCCCCCTATGTTGCCCCCAATGCCCCTCAGATGTCAACAGACCCAAGCAGACCCATGCAGATTCAGTTTTGTTGAAAACATTATACTTAGTATCGGTATTTAGACGTGAATGGACGTCCCTAGATGGGAATTTGGTAGCGCTACCGGGAATCGAACCCGGGTTTTAAGATTGAGAATCTCACGTCCTAACCCCTAGACGATAGCGCCACACTAAGACTTATTGGGCCAATCAGGGCACCCGTTTAATTTAGCAAAAATCCGAACTGCTGCCAAAGAAAGGGCTTCTTCAGCGGCTTAGATACCCAGTTTGCGCACTTCCTCGTTGTAGTACTTGCGGTAAAGAATATCCCACTCCTGCGAGCCCTCAAGGATGATCTTTCGCTGCGAGGCAATCTTCAGCCGAGCGGCCGTATCAATTCCGGCTTCCTGCGTCAGGAGCAATTCAAGAGCCTTGCGCGCCTCCTGACGGATCGTGTTGCGGTCTTCCATGAATCCCACGGCATCGATTTCAGCCAGGGTATCAGCTACCGTATGGGCCAGCTTGTTGAGCTTGTCGCGGCTGATCCTCATAACACCGCCTTATACTTGCGCGCGAGCTCTGTCTTCACTTTTTTGAACATCTCGGCGTATTGTGCGCCGGTCTTGCGCATCTCGTCAGAGTAGGCATCGAGGATTACACGCACCTCTTCGTTGATGCGGTCCTCAAGCGAAAGCTCATCGATCAGACCCTCAGCCACCTTTGACTCGGTACCCTTCAAGTCACTGGTAGTGATCATCTTGGCGTCAATGAGGTGTTTGACCGTACGGCGGGCAAGATACCCGATGTACTCACGGGAAAAAATCATGGGTTAAACGTCAGGATACCGCATGGACCCTCGACATGTACACCGTCCAGCCGATGATTCAGCCTCAGCGCGTGGGTCGGCGCCACACCAGCGAGGCGGCGAGCGACAGCGCGAGGCCTGACAAGTACAAAAGGTGCGAACCAACCCCTAAAATTGATACCGATTGCTGGCTCCAGACGACGTGCTCGCTGAATCGAACTGGCAGGAATCGTAACCGTCTGGCTCCAATCCATCGTTGTCAGCCGCGTCAGGAAACCCTGTTGCAGGCAACCCTCCCGATCATATACGCCAAACAACCGGGCAGAATGGCCGGCGACAGGCAACCCGCGCGAAAGCTCATTCCAGTTCAGCGGTGCGCCAAACGAGCATCGGAGACGAACGCCGCAACTTCCTGCAACTCGCAGATCAGAAGCGTTGCGCCCATCCATGCGGAAGAGAGAAAGAACCTGTGAAGAGTGCTGTTCACATCGCCTCGCACCCTGTTGAACAATCAAATTTTCGTAACGTTCAGCTTTGCCTGTGCGGGCAGCTTTTCGAGTTGACGCATCCCTCGGCGATGCGCAGGCGCTCCACCGGCTTTCCGTCGATCAAGTGCTCCTGCACGATCGCTGCGGCATCTGCCGGCTGAACATTCCCGTACCACACCGCATCGGGGTATACGACCACCGTAGGACCGTGTTCACACTGATCCAAGCAGCCGGATTTATTGATCCTCACTTTACCCTCCAACCCTGCTGCCTTCGCAAGCTGCAGCAATTGCGCATGCAAATCACTTTTCCCGTCGGAGGTGCAGGATGGCCTTGGAGCCCCTTCAGGACGGACGTTGTGGCAGACAAAGACGTGATGTTCAAATGCAGGCAATCGGCTTTCCTCCGAGTTCTCTTTCAGACTAACGCCTCGAGCGAACCGGCCAAAGTCTGTCCGAAAACTTTCCACAATTCAAATACCGTACCCGCCCACATCTGAGAGAATGGTTGCTTGACAATGAGCACGGAAAACCTGCATTCGCTAAAAGATGACATGGTGGCCTTCATTGAAGGACACGGAATGCGCAGGCTCCCTGGCTACATTACTGAGGACATCCCTTCGGTTCTGTGGGAGGATCAGGAAAATCCGGATGCCTGGAAGGATTTTGTCGAGATGGCCAAGCATGTCGCCGCTCCGTTCATCACCTTCAGCGAGATGACGCTGGAACACGAGGAACTCGACAACCTGATCGAAGAAGCCGGCGAGATGAATTTTCCTGACGAAGAGTCGACCGAGATCGCGGAGGCTCAGTGGCTGCGCAAGTATGCCGGAATGGTCGGCTACATACAACTAGGCTTTGTTTACCAGGGCATGGCGTTCCTGCATGAAACCACCACCGAATGGTACGAGCGCTACCAGTCACTCCTCGAAGACGTAGAAAGCTTTCAGGACATTGTGATCGATGAGCACGAGCATGGTGACGAGGACGAGTAGCGAAGGGTGAGCGTCTCTGGTGGAGCCGCCACAGGGCCCATTTCCTCTCCTAATGGCGCGGCAAAATCTTCGCTTCGCCAGCGATGGATCCTCGCCGATCAGCATCCCGAAGAAGCGGGCGCTCTCGCCCAGGCCGCGCATATACCGCCGGTTCTGGCCGAACTTTTGCTGGCGAGAGGGGTTAGGACTGTAGAGGATGCTTTTGAATTCCTCAACCCCGCGACCTTTCATCTCCACGACCCATTCCTCATGCATGGCATGGCTGCGGCCGTGGAACGAATTGAGCGAGCGGTTGCTCGCCGCGAACCAATCCTTCTGTACGGGGACTACGACGTGGATGGCACCACAGCCGTAGTGTTGCTGAAGACAGCAATTGAGATGCTCGGCGGGGTTGTCCGCTTCCATGTGCCTCACCGTATCCGCGAGGGCTACGGTCTGCAATCGAGCGTGCTGGAGACAGCTTTTGCTGAAGGCTCCCGTCTCGTGATCACAGTCGATACAGGCATGCGAGCCTTCGCAGAAGCTCAAACGGCAAAACGTCTGGGGTTGGACCTGATCATTACGGACCATCACCTGCCCGATGCGCAGGAGGCCTTGCCGGAGGCTCTGGCGATTCTGAATCCAAATCTGCCCGGTTGCGGCTACCCTGAGAAATCTCTTTGCGGGGCAGCAATCGCCCTCAAGCTGGCACAAGCTTTATTGGAACGCCGCGACGCGAGTCGAACCCGCGAAAGAACCCTGCCCAGTTTTCTCAAGATGGCGGCCATCGCTACCATTGCCGACGCTGTGCCCTTGCGGGGCGAGAATCGAGTGATTGCGGCTCTCGGTCTGCGCGAGTTGAGCAGACCGGTTGGAGCGGGTCTTTGCGCGCTCTTTGCCGCAACCCAACTTGACCCGGCGACAAAGCAACTGACCGGCTTCGACATCGCATTTCGAATTGCCCCTCGCATCAATGCTGCCGGACGCATGGACGTCGCATCAGATGTGATTGAGCTTTTCACCACGCGCGACCGCATACGGGCACAGGAACTTGCAGCCAAGTTGGAACGGCTGAATCGCGAACGGCGTGACACAGAGGCCTTCGCGCTCACTTCGATTGAAAGCCGCCTGGCCACAGACACCGCGCTTGCAGCAGACAGGCTGTTGGTAGTGGATGGAGACGGCTGGCACCGGGGAGTCATCGGTATCCTGGCATCGCGGGTGGTGGAGCGGACTGCCAAACCCGCGATCGTAATCAGTATCGAAGATGGGGTAGCTCATGGCTCGGGCCGTTCCGTGGATGGATTTCCGCTGCTGGAAGCGATCGAGACTTGCTCAGATCTCTTCTCTCGATTCGGCGGACACGCATTCGCCGTCGGTTTTGCCCTGCCCGCCGATAAACTGCCCGAACTCAAACGCCGATTGAGCGCCCACGCCGCAGAGCGATTGGCTGCCCGCGAACCGGAGCAACTGCTCTACATCCATGCAGAGCTTCCACTCGGCCGGATTACTCCGGTACTTGTCGGATGGCTGCGTAAGTTGGAACCGCTTGGGCATGGAAATCCTGAACCGATTTTTGTAGCCCGCAATGTGCGGTTACTTTCTCCTCTCCGCGTTATGAAGGAGCGTCACATTCGACTCGAACTCGCGCAGGAATCCCCTCAAAGCTCATCTCTTTCTCCGAAAGCATATGGGATTCGCGCTGTGGGTTGGGGAATGGCGTTTCGCGCTGCCGAACTTGGCTTGGTCCAGGGGACCTGCATCGACCTCGCATACCGCATCCGAGAGAACGACCATCCCGAATACGGTGGCATCGAGGTCGAAATCGCAGGCATGGAACTTGCGCGCACCTGACGCAAAAAGGCCCACGGTTTGCCGTGGGCCCCATTTGTCGAAAAAGAAAAGCTCCTCTTACCGGCCTCTTCCTTTCGGTCCTTTGCTCTCATGTTGCGGATGCGATTGCGGCGCCGGACGAGATTGATGCTGAGGCTGCGGACGAGATTCGTTCCGAGGCTGAGACTGCTGATTGCCTCTCTGGAATTCGTTGTTCCGCGGCTGGTTTCGAGGAGTTGCCCGGCTCTGGGACTGCTGCCGCGGTTGCGAACCATACGAATTTCCACGGCCGTTGAACGAACCCTGCTGATGGACGCTATTCGGCGCAGGATGGCTTTCGGCCTGCAGCGGCCTGGCAGTCGCCAGAGTCTGAGGATGACCGCCATTGTTCTTGAAATAGGACGAACGGTTATTCATTGCCTCGTTGGCATGCTGAGTTTGGAACGAAGTCCTTTCCATGTGCTGATCACGATCAGCCATGCGCTCTGCCGGGGTGGGATCGTGGCGGATGCCGCCCGGGCCACCGCTGAAGGCAACGCGACGATCGTTCACGATCGTGTTTCGCTCGACAATCGTCCGATCCACGTAGACACGATTGCCCCATCCGCCGCCGACACCCACGTGCATGACGGCGCTGTTATAAGCAAAGACGCGTCCGCGCCAGACCCCGCCCACGAAGCCAATTCCCATATAACCGAACCCGTAGTTCACGCCGCCGTAATAGCCGACGTGGGGTCCCCAGTATCCGGGATGCCAGACATAGAGACCTGATCCCCACCCCCAATAACCGGGGGTCCACAGCGCGCCAACATAGGGCGCAGGAACCCATGCACCTGGAACCCAATAATAACCGTCCGCACCGTATGCCCAGTATCCCGGGGTCCACATCAATCCCGGTTGAGGACATGGCGGCTGCACGTAGACAGGCAGCGCGGGAGGCGCGAATCCGACGCTGATGAAAACACCTGCGTATGAGGATGCGGGAATGAGAAAAATAAGCAATGCTAAAAACGGCCAGCGTGACTTCCAAACCCTTTGCATGAGAAACCTCCTTGATTGTCTTGCCGAACTCTCGGGAAGCTTTGGCTTCCGGAATCAGCAAGGCAGCTTGTGTTGTCGACGGCAATTTCCTCGCCGCCGGATGCCGGCTCTGGCATGTGGGCCCATCGCGCGGTTAGATTACTCCAACTCGAACCCGGCCTCGCAACAGAAGTTGCCTTGACGCGTAACAATCTGGATTCCGAACGGGGATATCCTGCGTTAACCCTATTGCAGAGAGAGCCATAGCACCTGAGGCGAGCGATATTACCTCGGTGCGTGATGGAGACGGCAAGCCCGCCAAGCCTGTTTTTTGACCACAACTTGACCTAGTAGCGAATGCTCAGTCCCGTGCCCACGACATGCCGGGCCTGAAGATCGACCGGCACGGGTATTGGTCCATTGGGCGTCCGAATGATCGTTGTGCCGATCACTCCGGCTACCTGTCCTATGCCAATATCAAATGCGAAATGCGGATTATCCTTCTGCGTTACGCGAACCGCATAATCGAGCGTGGTGGGCAAATGCGCCCTGCTCCCTGGCGGATAGAGAATCGCCCCCAGATTCTTCGAGGTCGGGGGTTCCTGCGTGAATCCCGCCGCTGGAACAACAGCCGTATGAAAGGGGCCCGGCAGTGGAATCCCCACTCCGCCAAACAGGCGGCCGCCAAACCGCGTGGCCTGTCCTCCAAGCCCGTAAATCGAGGCATTGGTAGCCTTCCATCCCAGGTTCACTAAAAACGGCATTGGAGGATGCAGCCAGGTCTTTGTCACAGCGACATATAGGTCGCCGTTCGTATAGGACTTCAAAGTACCCGTCAAGACCTGGTCCAGTGCGCCCGAAACAAACTTGTCGTTTGTACGAACAACGAATCCAGCACCGACACCCGGCGTCCATGGTCCGAACTGGCCGTCCTTGATGGCAACCACTTTGCCGCTGACGATATTCATCCCCGCATAGTGCCAGAGGCTGCTGAAGAGTGCGCTGTCTCCCTCAGTGTGCACGCTGCGCGTGTAGCCCACTTCAGCCCGATTCGCAAACCCCTCCGCGATGCTAAAGGTGTGAACGTTGCCGATCACACTTGAGGCATTCACGAAGTGGTAACCAACAGCCGGATGGGAAAAGAAATGTCCCTTTTCACCGTAGACCACGTAGGCGGTCGGCGTGATAAAACCGCCCGTCTGTCCTTCGAGTGTCAGGTTCTGTGCATACAGGCTGGCTGCGGAGAATAAGACGCATAGAAGAGAGCCAAATAGTAAAGTTGCTTTGACAACTGAAACCTTCACGATCATTCCAATCCAGCGAAGCACAATCTTCGGCTCCGCTACCCCTGCAAAATCGGATAGAACGAACGGCGCGCCCAAATCGACGGTCCCTCATTGAATAGGACAAGCAGTCGCCCATTGCACATCCGGTATCGCTTATGCCAACTTCGCCTGGGAGATTTACCTGTTTGTAACACATCTTCGGCACCATCGTCTCCTCCGACGCAGGGGTGTTAGACTCACGCCATGCCGCGTGGATTATTTATTACCCTTGAGGGTCTCGATGGATCAGGCAAAACCACGCAAATCAAGCGTTTGGCAGGGTGGATGGAGGAACGGGGAATGTGCCCCGTGGTCACCCGGCAGCCTGGTGGCACTGCGACCGGCGACCGCATCCGAGCGTTGCTGCTCGACTCCTCCGCCACGTCACTGGCTCCGATGGCTGAAATGGCGCTGATGTTTGCCGACCGCGCACAGGAGATCGCTGAGGTCATCGAACCGGCCCTTTCCGCCGGCAAGATCGTCGTGTGTGACCGCTTCACCGATTCCACAGAGGCGTACCAGGGCGGCGGGCGTGGACTTGGATCGGCAACCGTTCTCGATCTCCATCGACTGATCTGCGGAAATCTGCAGCCTGACCTTACCCTGCTCCTGCTGCCTGCGCTCGGACCGAGCCTTGACCGCGCCCGTCACCGGAATCGGCGCGCTCGCGAGCAAAGCGGCAAGGATGAAAACCGTTTCGAGCAGGAGCAGGACGACTTTTACCGCCGCACTTGGCAAAAGTATCAGGAGATTGCCGTTCGAGATTCGGATCGCATCGTCCTCATCGAGGGCAACCTCAGCATCGATGAGGTTCACGAACAGATTGTCGAAGCCGTGTCGGAACGACTGGTCTCGGTCAAGCGGCACCCTGGGCCTTGATCCCGCCGAGGGATCATATTGCATCTTTTGAAGATGCCCCATCTGACATTGGATGAGATCGAGTTGAACTTGGAAACCAAAGTGTTCGCCCACCCCTGCGGCAAGCAGTAGGAACCACATTTGTGGCAGAATATGAGATAGACGCACAAATGCAGGGGACTCGAAACAGAAGCGCTTGGATATGGGTGGCAGTCGCCGCGGTCGCACTCGCTTCGGTTGCCCGTGCTGAAGCAGGATTGCAAAGCGCAAAAGCATACGCGCATCCGGTCCTGGAGTTTCTCGCCAAGAGTCAGAATCAAAGCCCCATCGCAAGGCCGGGGACTTCGCGGTTTGCGCGGCTCGGGTCCAAGCACCAGATCAGTTCAGGGACTTGCAATGCCGGCGCCGGCGCGCGGATGGCGATTCTTCCCGTTTTGTTTATCGGGCTGGTTTCGCCACTGAGCATTCGTTCTGTCGCATCCGTCAGAGGACTTTGCCGTGCCCCGGTAGCACCACCGCTTCCTTCTTCTTTCCAGCGTCCTCCGCCCCGCCACGTGTAATCCGTCGCGCTTGCGCAGCGATGTTTGCCGAACCCGCATCCTGGCCCTTCGGTTCTTCGCTGAAACTCACGGCATTTACACTTGAATACGGAGAATTCTGTGGCATTTGACGACTTAAGCAAGTCTTTCGAAAAACTTCTTACAGGTATCTTCGGTACTGCGAACGAGCGTGCCATCAAGCACCTGACTCCCACGGTTGCCATCATTGGCGCCTTCGAATCGGAGATGGAAAAGCTCTCGGACGAAGAGCTTCGCGCCAAGACCGATAAGTTCAAGGCACATATTGCCAAGAAGCTGGAAGGAATTACCGATTCAGAGGAGATCAAGGCTGCCGAGCACGAAGCACTCGATGAGATTCTTCCAGAGGCATTTGCCGTTGTTCGTGAAGCCGGCTGGCGCGCAGTGCAGATGCGCCACTTCGACGTGCAGCTCATTGGCGGCATGGTGCTGCACCAGGGCAAGATCGCCGAAATGAAGACCGGCGAAGGAAAGACGCTGGTTGCTACGCTGTCCTGTTACCTGAACGCTCTGGCCGGCCACGGAGTCCATGTGGTCACGGTCAACGACTACCTCGCCAAACGCGACGCCGAATGGATGGGCAAGATCTATGAGTTTCTTGGTCTCACCGTTGGTGTCATCGTTCACGACCTGAGCGATGACGAACGCCGGGCGGCCTATGGAGCCGACATCACTTACGGCACTAACAACGAATTCGGCTTCGACTACCTGCGCGACAACATGAAGTTCGACGTCAAGGACTGCGTGCAGCGCGGCCACTATTACGCCATCGTCGATGAAGTCGACTCTATCCTGATTGACGAAGCGCGCACACCGCTGATCATCTCGGGCCCAACGGACCAGACCACCGATAAGTACGCCCGCGTTCGCAAGATCATTCCGCAGCTTGAACTTGGCGAGGAGGTCGAATCTCTTGACCACAAGCGCCAGGCGGAACTGGGTATTCAACTCAATGAAGGTGAACGGTACCAGTCGGGTGACTACGTTGTTGACGAGAAGCACAAGACAATCGGCGTCACCGACAGCGGATGGGAGACGATTGAGAAGCTGCTTGGCATCGGAAACATTGCCGATACCGAAAACTGGGACCTGAAGCACTACGTCGAAACCGCCATCAAGGCGGAGGCTCTCTACAAGCGCGATGTCGACTATGTTGTCAAGGACGGCAAAGACGGCAAGGAAGTCATCATCGTCGATACCTTCACTGGCCGCCTGATGCCGGGCCGCCGCTGGAGCGATGGGCTGCACCAATCCATCGAGGCCAAGGAAGGCGTCAGTATCCGCAAGGAAGATCAGACGCTGGCCACCATCACTTTCCAGAACTACTTTCGCCTTTATCAGAAGCTAAGCGGCATGACCGGAACCGCTGAAACCGAGGCAGCCGAGTTCGAGAAAATCTACAAACTCGAAATCGTCGTCATCCCCACCAACAAGCCGCTGTTGCGCAAGGAGAACTCCGATGTAGTTTTCCGCACCGCGAAGGAAAAATACAAGGCAGTCGCCGAGGAAATTGCGGAATTGCATGAGAAGAATCAGCCGGTTCTGGTAGGCACTACTTCCATCGAGAAAAGCGAGTTGCTTTCCGGCATTCTGGCACGAAAGGGAGTTCGCCACGTGGTGCTGAACGCCAAGTTCCACGAGCGCGAGGCGGAAATTGTGGCCCAGGCCGGAAAAGCCGGGATGGTAACCATCGCCACGAACATGGCCGGTCGCGGCACCGACATTCTGTTGGGTGGCAACCCCGATTTCATGACGCGCCAGCAGCTTGTAAAGAAGGGCCATGCACGCGCCATCAGCGTTGCGGAGGGGGCGATTAATCCATCGGCCCCCAAGGGCTTCATGCGCTTCTACTATTCTGGACAGGAATTCGAGGTGGCCGAATCGGATTGGGCTGAAATCAACGGGGTTCATGCGGCCGCCGTGAAGGAAGAGCATGATCGCGTAATTGGCGCCGGCGGTCTGTTCATTCTCGGCACCGAGCGCCACGAGTCCCGCCGCATTGACAATCAACTTCGCGGCCGCGCCGGCCGCCAGGGAGATCCCGGTGCGTCGCGCTTTTATCTTTCCCTCGAAGATGACCTGATGCGCATATTTGCCAAGCAGTGGGTAAGCACACTGCTCGAGCGCCTCGGCATGGAAGAAGGGGTTCCCATCGAGTCGCGGATGATCTCGAAGCGAATCGAGGGTGCGCAGAAGGCTGTCGAGGCACAAAATTTCGAATCGCGCAAACACCTTCTCGAATACGACGACGTGATGAATAAGCAACGCGAAGCAGTTTATGGATTGCGCCGCCAACTGCTTGAGGGCGTCGAGCAACGCGAACTTATTCTCGAAGACTATGTCGGCGGCATTCTGAGCGGAATTCTTGACGAGTTCGCAGGCGAGAACGTCCGCCCAGATCAGTGGAACATCAAGGGCATGGACGAAAAGCTCGTCGGGCAATTTGGATTGAGCCTGGCCGCAGGAGGAATCAATCCTCAGGAGCTTTCACGTCACGAGCTTGGCGATGCAATATTTGACAAGCTGAAGGAGCAGTACGAAGCAAAAGAGAAGATCCTCGGTGTATCCGAGATGCGGTATCACGAGCGAATGGTCATGCTCAGCGTGATCGATGGCCTGTGGAAGGATCACTTGCTCTCGATGGACCACCTGAAGGAGGGCATCGGCCTGCGGGGCTATGCACAGCAGGATCCCCTCGTGGCCTACAAGAAAGAATCCTTCGACATGTTTGAGGCCATGATGTTGAAGTTCCAGGAAGACACCGTTCGGTTCCTGTTCCGGATGCAGATCCTGGGCCCAGATGGGCGACCCATTGACGCTGCGCCTCAGCCGCGTCGGGCCGTTCCTTCAGCACCACCTGTAGCCAGCGCCGCACTGCCATTCTCCGGGAATGGGATCTCAGGAAACGGCGCCGCGCCTCATGAGATTCCAATTCCCGTGCGGCGACCGTCTACAACCATCGACGAGCTTGAAAAGGAGTTTCATCGCAAGAAGCAACGCGAGTTGGAAGTCGCCACCCGCGCGGGCGCCGGTGAAGCTTCGCAGCCTTCGCAACGACGTACTGGTGAGAAGGTAGGACGCAATGATCCCTGCCCTTGCGGCTCCGGAAAGAAATACAAGAAGTGCCACGGAGCCGAAAAGTAGCGGAACCGAACACAACTGTGTTCATCAGACTTTCCGATGTGGCAGAAGTGGATGATTTGCACTCTAATTTGAAGGAAAATGTCTTAATAGCGACATCAGTGAATGATCTCGCACAGGTCGAGCTTCATTTTGCGCCTGAGCTCTTCAAAATATCCTCGAAGGTCAAGTGCTGCGCTTTCGAGTGATGTTCCTGTTGCCACTGTTCAAAGAGTCGCCCGTAACTCAGAGTCATATACTCCGAGGGCGCAATTCCCAACTGCGCGGTCGCACGGTCGATCCACTCCGGAGCGCCTTCTAATTCTGCGTAATTCCCGATGGGCGTTTCATCCACGACGCAATAGCCTTCGCCATCGGACCATTCGCTGCGCCATTTTTCGTATCGAAAAGCCGCGATCAATCCAAGCGAAAGAAAGACTTCGGCCAGCGCAACTCCGTCCGCAACTTCGGTTTCGGTCTCCACGCGATGCTTGTGCCGGTCTTCACCAATCCCGGAATCGGGAATTCGCTTGTGTGTCACCGTCCAACGGCCGGCGTATTGGCGAATGCGCAATATCTCGGTGCGCGCCCGCATGCTGCGGTCCGGCATGTCATAGAGAGTGTTGCTCTCGAACTGCCGGGGAGTTACAAGCCGGAACCCGCAGTTCGCAAGCCGAGTGCCAAATCCGACAACATCATTCACCCGGAATTTGATCTCAGTTTCGATAGCCATAACAAGCAGTGAGTATACGGCAGGTAGCCTTCCCACCCGTAACCGGCGAGAATAGAAGGGTGAACACCCTCCGTCTGAAACTGGATCCCAACCGGCTTGACCGCTTCGAAGGACGCAAGGCGATCGGTCGAGCTGCGGAGATACTCCGTTCCGGGGGGCTGGTTGCCACCCCTACGGAAACCGTCTACGGGTTGGCCGCCAATGCGTTAGATGCCACCGCTGTCGCCCGCATCTTCGCAGCCAAGGAACGCCCCACCTGGGACCCGATTATCGTTCACATCGCCGGCCAAGTTGTTGGCGGCGAAATGCTCGACAATCTCGTCACGGAGATTCCCGAGGCCGCGCAGAAACTGATGCGAGCATTCTGGCCTGGCCCACTCACACTATTGCTTCCCCGTTCGACCGCGGTGCCGGATTCGGTCACCGCCAGCCGTCCCATGGTAGGCGTCAGAATGCCAGCTCATCCCGTTGCGTTTGAATTGATTCGAAAAGCAGGCGTGCCCCTGGCAGCTCCCAGCGCCAATTTGTTTGGACATACCAGTCCAACTACGGCCGAACACGTACTGGACGATCTTGATGGCCGGATCGACGCTATCCTCGACGCGGGGCCGACACTGCACGGGGTCGAATCCACCGTTGTTGATCCCTGCCAGGAACCCCTGGTTATCTATCGCCCAGGCGCCATAACCGCTGACGAGATCCGCCGGATTGCTGGCCCCGCTAAGCTTTTCCAAACCAGCAACCCGCTTTCAATCGCTTCGATGGAGGCGCTGCCGTCGCCAGGAGTCGGACTTCGTCATTACGCTCCGCGCGCCCGACTAGCCCTCCTCGAAGTTCCACTCGACAGACTTCCCTCCCGCCTGAGCGAAGCGGTCGAATCGAACATCAACGAGCGGATTGGCCTGATGCTATTCTCTGAATTCGAAGCGGAGGGACGAGCATTCCCCGGCGTCCTCGTTTTTCCCTGGGGGCACTCGACCGATTCTGTGGAACTGGCACACAACTTATTCGCCGGACTGCGTTCGCTCGACGCGCAAGGATGCACATTGATCATTTGCCCATTGCCAACTGATTCCGGGATTGGTACCGCCATCCGGGACCGGCTCCGCAAAGCTGCCCAGCCTTCCGAGAAGTGAGGGAGCGGTTTTATTGGCCGACTTCAGCCAGCTTATACATGTACTTGACCGCGGACTTGTAAATGAGCGTCTTCTCTCGGCCGCGCACTTTGAGCGCCCGCCGATCGTACCATTCAATGCACCCTTCGATCCGACCTCCGTCCGCAAGAACGATCACCATGGGTGTCTGCGATTGAATCTGCTTCTGCAAGTAGAACAGCTCAGCATGCCGGTAGCTGGTCTCATGTTCCATTTCATATGCAGTAAAGCGAAATGGAGCGGGAACCGGAGGCTTCTTCCCATTTCGTCCCACTGGGACGATGGTCGCGTTACCAAGGCCGGAATCGATTCCGGTTGCAGCGGCTTGACTGATCATGACCAACCTCCTCCTTGTATCAAGTGAGGTACCAACGTCCAAGAGACGCAGGACGTGAGTGAGGAATCTCCGCCTTCAATCTCCCCAATGCATCGAATGACCGGGCTAACAGCCTCATACAGTCCATCCATCCGTGTCACGGAATGCGAAGAGACAGGGGTGTCGTATTGGGGAAAGCCCTCTGATCTTCCTGTTTCCAGGGGATGGTGAGCTTGATTGTACTTCAAAGAGATGCCCCAGGCATGAATTCGGTTGCTTTTCACCGCGGTGACGAAAGTCCACTGTGCAAAAGTGTTCGGGCAGGTTACCTTACAGCGAGACGTTTAGTTGGGAATAGTTCCGGACCGGTAAACCCTAGCGCGCGGCGAGGCCCACGGCCATCGCATCGAGCGAAAGCGACCGCAACAGGTTGCGTCGCATACCCTGCTCCGCCTGCGCTAGCGCACGGGCAGCGCCCTCGATCCAGTCCACCGTAAGCCCATACGCAAGCCGGTCAAGTTCGGCGGCCATGTCGATGTTGCGTATCAGACTGGCAGATCCTGCCGAAACCAGGAGAAGATCCTCGAGCAGGCTGCCGAGAGCCCGCAGCAGATTGATGGTCTTTTCCTGGCCCTCGGATCCGCCGCGGTAGGTTTCGGTTACTTTAAAAAGTTGTGAATAGTCCGGCTCATTGAGTGCCGTCCGCAGAACCAAAAGTGCATCTTGCCGGCTGGACAGGTAAGTATCGACATTAAGGGTGAGTGCCCTGCCAACTGCGCCTTCCGCAAGGCGCGCGACCAGTGCACGTTCTTTTGTCTTCATTTCCGGTCGTCTCGCCGCAAGTAAAGACTCCAATTCTTCGGCAGGCAGCGCTCCTAGCCTGTAAATCAGAGCCCGCGACCGAATCGTCGGCAGCAGTTCCTGCGGATTTTCGGTGAGCAAAATCAGAGTGGTATGGTCCGGTGGCTCTTCAAGGACCTTGAGCAGACTATTGGCGGCTTCCTTCATGAAGGACGAGGAAGTGAAAATCGTAAATGACCGCTGGGCTTCGACCGGCGGACGATAGTACGCCGCGTGAATCACCTGCCTTACCTGCCCGAGTTTGATGAGCAGTTGGGGAGGATCCGGTGGCACAATCAGCACGTCCGGGTGGGTCTGAATCAGAATACGGGTTTCTCGCCTGTCCGTTTCACGCAGTTCGTCTCGAGCCTCTACCGCTTCGGCTACGCGATCGTCGAGATTGGCCGCTGCGGAGATATGCTCGCAATTCAAGCAGCGGCCGCAAAAATCCGGCAACCCATCACTTTCCGATGGATTCAGGCAATTCACCGCTTGCGCGACCATGAGCGCGAGCGTGTATTTTCCGGCTCCCCGCGGTCCTGCAACGATCAGGGAATGAGGAAACCTTCCGGCCCGTATGCTCTCGCGCAGCCTTGTGACCGTGGTCGTATTACCGAGGAAATCCTGGAAGCCCACAATCTGAGCCTAGAGTATGCGGGCCTGGGTGTCGAGCCGGCTCATCTTTCAGATGTTCAGCGCCTTGCATTTCGGATTTCGTTTGCTCAATCCGCGGCTACCCCATATTCTGGCAGCGGCTGAATCCTGCTGCAATTTTCATCGCAAGGGGCATGCTATGGGGCGCGCGATTTTTATTAGTTACCGCAGGGACGATTCGGAAGGCGAAGCAGGGCGGCTCTTTGACGATTTGACCCGGACATTTGGCGAGAATTCAGTCTTCATGGATGTGACCGACATAAAGCCCGGAATCGACTTTCGCAAGGCAATTGACGACAACGTGGCTACATGCGGAGTGCTGCTCGCCGTCATCGGACCCTCTTGGGCAACCATCTCCAACGGCGCCGGCGAACGTCGCCTCGAGGACGCGAGCGACTTTGTCCGGCTTGAAATCGCCTCGGCCCTCGCGCGTGAAATCGCCGTCATCCCTGTGCTGGTCCACGGCGCTCAGATGCCCCATCCCGACCAACTGCCCGAGAACTTGAAGGACTTTGCCTTTCGTAACAGCGTCGAACTCACTCACGTCCGCTGGAACAGCGACGTTCAACTGCTCATTAAGGCTCTCGGCCAATACGTTGCCTCGCCCAGCAAAACCAGCGATGAGCCAGTACACGCCACCGTGACAGTTCAGTTGCCACCTGCGAATCCTCCAGCGCACGTACCGGCCACTGCCAAGGCAACCCGCAAGCCCCTGTTCATGGGTATTGCGATTGGCGCCGCCCTGGTCGTCGTCGCCATCATCCTTCTCGTCGTCGTTTCCAACAGGAGAGATTCTTCGAACAACAAATCCGACGGGGCGAGCATAACGCAAACGGCCGTCACCGAGTCTTCGGGCGATACCGGCAAACTTCTCGTCGGGACCTGGACCAACTCCTCCGATGTCGCGAGGAACGGCCTGGAAAGACTTCAAATCTCAAACGATAGCAATGGGGTTTCCATCCATGCATGGGGCAAGTGTGAGCCGGATGACTGCGACTGGGGCTCAAAGACGGCTGCAATGGAAGACGAATCGGCCAAGGCATCGTGGACCATCGAGGGGACGGGTAACGGCGAGCAAGTTAAGAGGATCGCCACCATCATCGTCAAACGTGACGGGGCCTCCCTCGCAGTTTCTGTTGAAAACACATTCTCGACTGGTCGCTCCAACAAGCGGCAATTCGAGTTCGTCCGCGCCCAGTAGGCGCTCTCAGCCATCCTTTTCCCCCGCCTTGGCGGCCTGTTGCTGCAGTGCGCTCCACTTCGCGTCCTCCTGCGAAACCAGCGACTCCACCCGCTCGGCCAGCAGCGCCCGCGCATCCGCAACGCCACGGTACGCTCCGGCAGTTGCCAGATAGACATATTTCTCATGACGGAGCGCCTCGCAGGTCGCGCGATAGTTGCCCCAAAGTTGCTGATACTGGTTCAGGTGCAAAATCCCCTCGAGAATCGTAATCATCACACCAAGTCCGGCGATCACCAACTTCCCGTGCGGCATCTCCACGCCGGCCAGAAATGGAATCACCGACGCAGCGAGAATTTCCGCGATCTTGATGCGCTTGAAGGTCGTCTGTGCAGAGCGGCTCTTTCGGTCGTACCAATTGATCTGGTCTTCGAGCCGGGCGTAGATTGGGTCATTCACGGGCAGTGCTTCGGTCACTTCAGGCATCCCACGGTCTCCTGCGAGAAATGTCAATTGAAACGCGGTCGTTCCTGCAGGGAATGGTACACGAAGCCAACTTGCCCATGATCTCAGTTTCGAAGCGGCCTTGCGCTTCGAAACTGAGCATCCACCACATCGTTAGGGTCGTCGTTAAATGTCGAGGCGCGAATTAAA
Organism: Occallatibacter sp.; assembly: GCA_035524195.1. Taxonomy (GTDB): domain Bacteria; phylum Acidobacteriota; class Terriglobia; order Terriglobales; family Acidobacteriaceae; genus Telmatobacter. Next base: position 1,794 of record DATKPJ010000120.1, on the reverse strand, counting down.
CGCCCTTACGGCTATGTTCGCGGATCGCCTTGATCTCCGCCGGAGGGATGTGAAGAAATTCCAAGAATTCCTGATGTTCTGCAGGTGCGGATCGCTCGAACTCGACGTGCCAACTGTTCATCTGCTCGTTCGTGAACCCGCAGGTCCTCATGATGGTAACCCACTTTTCCTTCGTGATCATTTTTGCCTTTCCTAGAGCGTCGTGCTCCAGCAGTTTCAGAATCGCCCGTTGGTGGGCGCGAAGGGTCCCAATCTCAGCGTCCAGTTCCAACAGACGTCGCTTCAAGACCCCCGCGGCTTCATTACCGTGTCGATCCGGGTTTGACTTCATGATTGCGCGAACATCGTCGAGTTTCAGGCCCGCGCTGCGGTACGCGCGAATTTGCAGTAAGCGCCGCAAATCCGCTTCGCCGTAGCAGCGGTAATTGCTGCTGTTGCGTCGCGGTGCGGGCATTAAACCGACCGATTCGTAATACAAGAGGGCGGTGCGGCTCAGGCCGCAGCGCCGGGCGAGTTTGGTCACTGTCAACATCGTCCATCTCCACTGTGGACCCTATAGTTGTAGACAGGTCAAGGGATTCGCGCAAGAAGTTTAGCTGGATCAGACTGGCCGATCCGCGCTCTGACTTCATGCACGAGTTCCCCGTACAATAGGACAGGAAGCCGATGTGACCGATGGCGGAGCCAGCTGAGAAATATTCCCCCGCGAAGAGCAAATCGAACGGACCCGCGACTGGAAAGCCAAAGGCCGCCAAAGCGGAGTTGCGTCGCGCTGACGAGGACCCCGTCGGCAACGTTTATGACTCCCGGCTGATTCGCCGGCTGGGCCGTTACCTCATTCCATACTGGTGGCAGGCAACTGTCTCCTCGATCGCCGTTTCCCTTAAGTCTCTCAGCGACGTTGCCGGCCCTTATCTGGTCAAAGTGGCAATCGACCGGTATATGACCGGACACCCGAGCCCTGCAACCAACTGGCTCACCCGCCGGCTTCCTGTCGACCCCACGTCGGGAATCACGCAACTGGCTCTCATCTATATCGCAACGCTGGCTTCCGCTTACTTCTTCGAGTTCGTCCAGACTTACCTGATGCAGTGGACCGGCCAGAAGATCATGTTCGACCTCAGGTCGCAGATCTTCCGCCACATCCAGAGCATGCACGTAGGCTTCTTCGATCGCAATCCCGTCGGCAGGCTCGTCACGCGCGTAACCTCCGACGTGGATGCTCTCAACGAAATGTTTACCTCCGGCGTTCTCGCCATCTTTGAGGACGTCTTCGCGCTCACCTTCATCGTCTACATCATGCTGCGGATGAGCTGGCCGCTCGCGCTGCTTACCCTATCGGTCATTCCCGGAATTCTCTACGCCACAAAGCTCTTCCGCGAGCACGTTCGCGACAGCTATCGCCGCCAGCGCGCCGCCACGGCACGCATCAACTCCTTCACGCAGGAGTACGTCTCCGGCATGAGCGTCGTACAACTCTTCAACCGCGAGCGCCGCGCCTTCCGTGACTTCTCCGCCGTCAACGCCGAGAACAAACGCGCATGGACCGACGCGATCTTCGCCTACGCGCTCTACTATCCCGTCGTCGAGTTCCTCAGTTCACTGGCGATTGCTCTCGTCATCTGGTTTGGCGGTCGCGCCGTCCTGCACACCGAGTTCGTGAACTCGCACGGACGCTGGCTGACCGCACACAGCTTTCTGCTGTCGTCCTCCGCAAATACTGTCCAGTTCACGGTGTTCGGCACTGTAACGCTTGGCATCCTCATCGCCTTCATTCAATATGCGCAGCGCTTT
>DATKPJ010000119.1:0-7882 GCA_035524195.1 Occallatibacter sp. | reverse complement strand
GGCCAGGGATCTTATCTTTCTCATAACGCAACCTGTCGACGCGATGCGTTTCTTTGATAAGCAGCTGCTCCCACAATACTTTGATAACTCCCCGATGAGGTCACGATCCGCTCCTGCCGGTCTTCAACCGGGTAAGGAGTTTCGGCGCCGGATTCAAGCGCAGAACCGAGCCTACCCAAAACGCCAGGAAGCCCACAGCAATCCCGACCATGGTGTCGACTAGGCGAAGGATGGGCTGTATCCAGGCCGGCCCTGAACTTAGTTGTGCGACAACTAACACGACAGTAGTTGTGATCGCCGTAGTGATGACATCCTCAGATCGACCGACCAGGGGCAGAATGACCGAGCTTATCCAGATCAGCAAGACCATTCCCATGACGTGAAAGTGAAACACAAGCAGGTAGAGAAAACAGAGCCCAAAGCTGAACAGGGTCGCCATTATTCGCGAAAGCGCCGCCCGGGCGCTCTCAAGAATGCTTTCTCTAAACACAAAGATTGTTGCTACAACGGCCCACATACCTCCCATCCGATCTTCGTGAAGAGACACATGATGATCGTGAGCCAAGACGTTCGTGATCAGCCCATAGGTGAGGAGACAGGAAAGAGCCATTAGTGTCGCGGTACCCACTACCTGGCCAATGCTTCTACGGCGCCTTCCGGTCATCACTTCATGATTCTCTAGTGCAGATTGCATCTTCCTATCCATCTCGCGTTTGCCTTGCGTTGGGAGAATCAGCCGGTCTGAGTGGATGAGTCATATCCGCCGGGCGAACCCATGCATCAAACTGCTGCGCAGTAAGGAACCCAAGGTTCAAGGCAGCCTCACGCAGGCTGATATCTTCCTGATGCGCTGTCAGCGAAATCTTCGCCGCCTTCTCATATCCGATGTGCGGATTCAACGCGGTCACCAGCATCAGAGAGTTTTCTAGGTGCTCCTTGATTCGTTTCTCGTTCGGCTCTATCCCAATCGCGCAATGATCGCAGAAAGAGCGCGAGGCATCGGCGAGGAGTTCGATCGAGGTCAGGACGTTGTGCAGCATCACCGGCTTGTAGACATTCAGCTGGAAGTTACCCTGCGAGCCTGCAAAAGCCACGGCATGGTCGTTGCCAAACACTTGAACCGCAACCATCGTCAGCGCTTCGCACTGCGTGGGATTGATCTTTCCCGGCATGATGGAAGAACCGGGTTCATTCGCCGGGATTTTGAGTTCACCGATCCCGGCACGCGGACCGCAGGCGTACCAACGCACGTCGTTCGCGATTTTCATCAGCGCCCCGGCGAGCGTGCGCAGCGCCCCGCTTACCGCTACCATGCCGTCGTGCGCTGACAAAGCGGCAAACTTGTTGCTTGCTGAGACAAACGGCTGGCCGGTCTCCTCGGCCACTCTCAGGGCAGCTGTCTCTCCGAAGCGTGGATCAGCATTGAGTCCCGTGCCCACCGCCGTGCCCCCGATGGCGAGTTCGTAAACTCCCGGTAGAGTCTGGCGAACGCCGTCGAGTGCCTGGTCCAGTTGCGCCACCCAGCCGGAGATCAATTGGCCGAGGGTGAGTGGCGTTGCGTCCTGAAGATGGGTCCGCCCCACCATGACCACATCACTGTACTGCTTCGATTTACTGTCGAGCGCATCTCGCAGTCCGCGTACCGCGGGAAATAACTTTTGCTCGATTGTTTCCACGGTCGCAATGTGCATCGCAGTCGGGAAAGTGTCGTTCGATGATTGACTGTGGTTCACATCGTCGTTGGGGTGAATCGGCTTCTTTGAGCCAACCACACCGCCCGCCAGCTGGATTGCACGATTGGCGATTACCTCGTTCGCATTCATGTTGGTTTGTGTGCCGGAACCAGTCTGGAAAACGACCAGGGGGAACTCGTCATCCCACCGCCCCTCGATCACTTCCTGCGCGGCGCGGACGATCAGATCGACCTTTTCCCTTGGAAGCTGGCCGAGTTGCCCATTGGCCAGGGCCGCACACTTCTTCAGAATTCCGAGAGCTCGAACGACCGGCCGGCCCCAGCGAAAACGCTCGACACCGATCGGAAAGTTCAGGTGAGAGCGCTGCGTCTGCGCACCCCACAAGTGCCCGGCCGGAACTCGGACATTTCCCAGGGCGTCCTCTTCAATACGAAACCCATTTGTGACTATGTCACTCATATCGCTTTTACCCTTTCCCAAGAAGAGCGGATTCATCTCTCCAAAGAAGTTGCCGTCGCCCTCTGGTCAGCAAACATTTCATTCAGCGCTGTGGATTAAATTCTCGGCTCTTGGGGTCTGTTCGTTCCTAGTCAGCGGTGAGTGACACGGATCAACATTTCCTGTCCGCTGCTGAGTGTGATCTTCTGGTGTCCACGGAACGCCGTTGTCCCCAGTCCGCCGGCGCCACCGATGATAGACCCGATTCCAGCCCCTTTACCGCCCCCGAAGATGCCGCCAAGCAAAGCGCCGGCCCCCGCTCCAATAATCGTATGAGTGGCGGCTGTTCGGCCCCTTCCGCCGGATTCAATCGCGCCTTCCACGCCCACGCTTTCACCGGTCGGTGCATGATAAAGCTCGACAATCTCGGCATGAATCGCGGTGCGTCGGCCGTCCGGCATGACTAGGCGGTCGAATCTCAGCATCATGCTGGTACTACCTTTGATCCTCCCGGACATCTCAATCTGCGTGATGTGACCGTACACGCGTGCATTCCTGTATTCGCCTTGATCAACGACCGTCGCGCTGAATGGATCGCCAACCTCGGAATCAACACTTGTAATCGTGTCGTCTAAGCGAATTCGGAGCGCGGTATCCTCCGGGAGCGTGAACCCCGGAGTCGATGCCAGTGCCGTTGTACACGCGAGCATGAGCAGCCCTATAGCCAGGCTGGCGCCACCACGCCTCTGTCCAAAGGAGCGTCTTAGAACGGATAACATCGCCAATTCTCCTCTTTCCGAAAAAAGATGGTTAACATGAATGCGACGTCGTGGCCTGCTTCGACTCCGCAACAACTTGCGCCCGCCTTACCTCGTGCGGATGCTAGGTACCAATCTGCTTAAAGCTGCAAGGGAACGCCCTCGTGCGGCTTCTCATGAGGGTCGTCCGCCGATGGCATTTGCACAACTGCGGGGATCACCAATGGCTCCCGGTGGTTGTGTCCGAGTGCCCGAATCAGATCGCGGTTCATCTTCCCGATGAACTCCAACGGTATTCGTTTCGGACATACAGCCTCGCATTCGCCGTGATTCGTGCAGCTGCCAAAGTGCTCGTTGCTCATTGCAACGACCATGCTGAGTGTCCTCTGGTCGCGCTGCGGCTGCCCCTGTGGAAGCGAGTTCAGATGAGTTATCTTGGCTGACGTGAAAAGCATGGCCGATGCGTTCGGGCATGCCGCGACGCAGGCTCCGCAACCAATGCATGCAGCCGCGTCAAACGCAGTATCTGCATCTTCTTTTGCAACCAGGATCGCATTGGCGGGAGGAGTGCTGCCCGTCGGCGCACTGATGAATCCCCCCGCCTGGATGATTCGGTCCAAAGCTGACCGATTCACAACCAGATCCCGAATCACCGGGAAGGCCCGGGCACGCCAGGGCTCGAGCGTTAGTGTGTCGCCATCTTTGAAGAAGCGCATCGCTAGCTGGCATACAGTCGTGCCGGATTGACCGCCATGGGCCACTCCGTTGATGAGAAAACCGCAAGAGCCGCAAATCCCTTCGCGACAGTCGTGTTCGAATGCAATGGGAGGCTCTTGGCGGTTAATTAGGTCCTCGTTGAGGGCGTCGAGCATTTCAAGAAATGACATGTCTGGCGTGATATCGCGCACCTCATAACTCGCGAAGTTGCCTGGTGCGTTTGCGCTTTGCTGACGCCACACTTTGAGAGTGAGATTCATGGCTACTTGTAACTCCTTTGTGAAAGGGGAACGTGCTCGAAGACGAGCGGTTCCTTGTGAAGGTCCGGCGCTTGTCCTACCCCCTTCCATTCCCAGGCCGCCGAGTAAGCAAAATTCGCGTCGTCTCGTTTCGCCTCCCCATCGGTAGTCTGGCTCTCCACCCGGAAGTGGCCTCCGCATGATTCGGTGCGGTTTAACGCGTCGATGCACATGAGTTCGGCCAGTTCCAGGAAGTCGGAGATGCGGTTCGCCTTTTCGAGACTCTGATTGAGCTCTTCCCCGGTTCCGACCACGCGCAGGTTGCTCCAGAACTCATCACGCAACTCCGGAATGCGAGCCAGTGCCTTGCGCAATCCTTCATCTGACCGAGCCATGCCACACTCATTCCAGACCATCGTTCCGAGTTCTTTGTGAAACGAATCCGGGCTGCGTTTGCCATTGATCGCGAGGAGCTTATGGATACGGTCGTTCACCTCAGCCTTTGTCGCTGTAAACGCGCTGTCGGACGCACTCACGGAATCCAGGTTGCTCGAAGCAAGATAATCAGGCACGGTAGCGGGTAAAACGAAGTAGCCGTCAGCGAGACCCTGCATAAGGGCGCTAGCGCCTAGCCGGTTGGCGCCATGGTCGGAAAAGTTGGCTTCACCCCCGACGAACAGTCCGGGAATGGTCGACATGAGGTGGTAGTCAACCCAGAGTCCGCCCATCGTATAGTGGGGAGCGGGATAGATCCGCATGGGGACCTGGTACGCATCGTCTCCCGTGATTCGTTGATAGATGTCGAAAAGGTTGCCGTACTTTTCGCGAACGGTCTGCAGCCCGAGCCGGTGAATAGCGTCCGCAAAATCCAGATACACGCCTTGCCCACGCGGTCCGACCCCCCGACCTTCATCACAGACGTCCTTGGCATTTCGCGACGCGACGTCGCGAGGTACGAGATTGCCAAAACTTGGGTAGCGGTTCTCGAGATAGTAGTCGCGCTCATTTTCCGGTATATCTCTTGCGGCGCGCGTTTCTCCCTTTCTCTTGGGCACCCACACTCTTCCATCATTTCTCAGGGATTCCGACATCAGCGTCAGCTTGGACTGATGCTCGTTGCTCAACGGAATGCAGGTCGGATGGATCTGGGTAAAACATGGATTGCCGAAGAGGGCACCACGACGATGAGCTCGCCAGATGGCAGTACAGTTCGAAGCCTTGGCATTGGTCGAGAGGTAAAAGACATTTGAATAGCCTCCCGTTGCAAGCACAACCACGTCTGCAGCGTGGCAATCCAACTGGCCTGTCACCAGGTCGCGTGTCACGATGCCACGAGCTCTGCCGTCGACAAGGACGATGTCGAGCAGCTCGCTCCGGAAATGCATTGTGACTCTTCCGCTTCCTATCTGCTCTTCAAGGGCCTGATATGCACCGAGCAGCAACTGCTGGCCTGTCTGCCCTCGCGCGTAGAAGGTCCGTTCGACCTGCACTCCGCCAAAGGAGCGGTTGTCCAGAAGGCCGCCGTACTCACGCGCGAACGGAACGCCCTGCGCGACGCACTGGTCGATGATGTTGGCACTGACTTCCGCAAGACGATACACATTGGCTTCGCGGGAACGAAAGTCGCCACCCTTCACTGTGTCCTTGAACAAGCGCAAAACACTGTCGCCGTCGTTGCGATAGTTTTTCGCGGCGTTGATTCCCCCCTGTGCTGCAATTGAATGGGCGCGGCGCGGCGTATCGTGATAGGAGAAGCAATTGACGTGATATCCCTGTTGGCCGAGGGTAGCTGCAGCGGCCGCCCCCGCCAACCCGGTTCCCACCACGATGATGGACCGCTTGCGACGATTTGCCGGATTGACAAGCTTCATCGCGTAGCGGCAATTGTCCCACTTCTGCTCGATGGGTCCCGACGGGATCCTCGCGTCCAACATCGTCTGCTCCTTTCGTTAACGCAACCAGCCCGCCCACACAGACAGGGGGACCGAGCTGAAACCAAGAAAGACCACGATCGCTATCGCCCGTGAGACGGCTTTGAGTGTGCGTTCATTCCGGGCGTTATTCCAGCCCAGCGTCTGCAGCATGCTCCAGATACCGTGATAGAGGTGCAGGCAAAGCGCGCCCATGGCCACGACATAGAAGAGCGCAGCCGGCCAGAGGGCGAAAGCCGCTACCACGTTCTGATAGACCGCTAGGTGTTTGAACTGTCCCGGTTGGAATCCGACTGCGCCTGCCGTGAGGTGGAGGAGATGAAAGATGACGAAAACGACCAGTAGCACCCCGCCCCAGCGCATTAAGCGTGCTGCGAGCGTAGTCTCGATATTGCGCTTTACCTCATACCCCACGGGGCGCGCAGCCCAACTCATCCGGCTGAGCTGATATGCAGCAGTGGTGTGAAGGGCAACACAGATGAGCAGGATGATTCTTACCACCCAGAGCAGTTGTCCGGAGGCAAGCTCCGGTTCACCTACTTCCCGCAAAAATCTGGAGTATGTGTTGATCTCGTCCGGTCCCCAGAATATCTTCAGGTTCCCGAGCATGTGCGCAATTACGAAACCCACAAGCACCGCTCCCGTGACCGCCATGACGATCTTCTTCCCAATCATGGTGCGCCAGAGGGCCAGTGCTCGATGACCAGCGACAATGTTTCGCGTGGTTACATTGCCACCCGGATGAACTTCAGAACTCGAGCTTGCGTTGGCTGACATTCGGACCTCGTTGTCGTTACGTTTTATGCCAATGGCGTGTACGCAGGCGTCCACTGCATTTTGAACACACGCTGCCGCAGCTCGTCTTCGCTTATTCTTGGCGCGACGCCATCCTTCTGTGCCTCAAGGCCAACTGCGATCGCGATCTGCGCTGCCACGCTCCTGAGTTCGGTCAGTGGCGGGAGCAAGGACGCAGAAGGATTCTTTAGAGCGGGGGAATGTCCGCCGAGAGTCCGGGCCGCGGCCAGCAACATTGCTCCTGTGACACGGAGGGCGCCCGAGGCGACAAGGCCAAGTCCCATCGCGGGGAAGATGTAGATATTGTTGCATTGCGCTATCGGAATCTTGCGGCCGCCGTAGCCGACAGGTGCAAACGGCGAACCCGACGCCACCAGTGCCCGTCCGTCCGTCCAGCCAATCAAGTCCTCGGCAGTAGCTTCCGATTTTGAAGTGGGATTCGACAGGGGGAAAATGATAGGCCGTTCGACCTTGCTTGCCATTTCACGAACAATTCCCTCCTTAAAGGCACCACCCACCGTTGACAGACCAATCAGAACGGTAGCCTCGATTGCCCCAATCACGTCGGCAAGACCGATGTTTCCCTCGGAGGTTCGAGGCCAACCCGAAACACGGCTTTCCGGTTGGGCATAAGCACTCTGCTCAGCCGTAAGGTCCTTCCTCCCTGTGTGCAGCAGGCCATCCTTGTCGACAACCCAAAAACGGCTGCGTGCCTCTTCCTCACTCAGCCCTTCTCCTTTCATCGCTGCACGCAGCCCGTCTGCGACACCAATTCCGGCCGAACCCGCGCCCAACATGACGATCTGTTGCTCCTTCAATTTCTTCCCAGTCACGTTGACGGCTCCCAACACAGCACCGAGAGCTACCGCGGATGTTCCCTGGATATCGTCGTTAAAGGTTATCAACTGATCACGATATCGATTGAGGATAGGCCTGGCGTGAGCAGTCGCGAAGTCTTCCCACTGCAGACATGTTCCGGGCATTTCCTGCTTCACCGCCTGCACGAACTGATCTACGAAGTCGAAGTATGCCTCACCGGTAATTCGTTCATGACGCCAACCGAAATATTCAGGGTCGTTCAGTCGTTCCGAGTTGTTGGTCCCCACATCCAATACGATTGGTAATGTTCGTTTCGGATGAATCCCACCGATCAGCGTGTACAACGAGAGCTTTCCGATGGGGATGCCCAGTCCGCCCGCACCCTGATCACCGATGCCCAGAATCCGCTCGCCATCGGTCACGACAATGACGTCAACCTCCCGGTTCGGACGATTGCGCAGCAACTGGGGAATGGAATCGCGAAGAGGATA
>DATKPJ010000118.1:0-10173 GCA_035524195.1 Occallatibacter sp. | reverse complement strand
GAGTTTTAGGAGAAGAGCTTCGACCGCCTTCTGCGCGAGAGCTTTGGTCTTGTACTTCTCGACGGTGCCCACGGTCGCGGCCTTACGCTCCCGTTTGCCCTCTTCCGTCGTCTCGTAATACCGAAACTCCCAGGCGTCTGGACCCTTCGCCCGCTTCTTTCGTGTGAGACTTCCAAATTGGTAACATGCACGTGCCATCAAGGATCGACTCCCCGACTTCACGGCACGAATGGCTGACATCAGGGTACTTCAGCCGTGCCGGTTAGCAACAGAAAAACGAGGGGCTCAAGCGCAGTTCAGCTTGTCGATCCATTCCTCGAGTGCCGAGGCCTTAAACCGCCACAGTTTGCCAACGTGAACTGCGCCAATCTCGCCTCGGTGTACAAGCCTCTGCAACGTTCGTGGATGGATCTTCAGCATCGCGGCGGCCTGGCGGCTGTCCAGAAGGGGTTCCTTGAGATTGCCTGAAAGAGGACTCGTTTCACTCTGTGACGGTCGTTTCTGATCTGGCATCATTCACTCCTGACGGAGACTACATGGCATCCATTGCATTCAAATCGGAGCTTCGCTCAGCAGGTCTGCAAGGTCCAATGAAAAAGCGGGCCACCGTGATGCCGCTCGGGCATAACGGCTGCGCTTTAGTGCAACTGCTATCTGACCGCTGACATCAAAAGGAGCACCCAGGCGCCCAAAGATTCGAGTAGTGTCGGGCTCATTTTCGGGCTCCACTCTTGTGTCTTTTGGTTCCGCTCTCTGAGTGGGGGCTACCCATGATTCTCCCGGACCTTCGCCTTTTTCAGGCGGCAATTGCGCTCGCAGAAGAACTGAACTTTTCGCGCGCCGGAGAGCGACTCCGCATTGATCAATCGGCCGTGACAAAGCGAATCAATACCCTGGAAGGTCAGCTGGGGCTCCGGCTCTTTGAGCGCAATCACCAGTCGGTGGAGTTGACTGAACCCGGCAGAAAGTTCGTCGAGGAAGCCCGAGAGGCCGTAATGCATATGGAACGTGCGCTTTCGTCCGCCCACGCTGCATTTCGAGGCGCAGACGAAACTCTCAATGTAGGAACCACTGCATCCGCAGATCCGTTCCTTGTCTCGGCCCTGATGACGGTCCGCCTGCCCCTCTTCCCCCGCCTCAAGGTGAAATTCTGCAGTGACTACTCGGGGGAGCTTGTCCACGAACTGATTGCCGGAACTCTGGATATTGCGCTCGTTACAGACATTGCCGAAAACGCGAAATTGAGCTGTTTGGGGCTCGCAGAGAGCCCCTATTATGCGGCACTATTGGCCGACGATCCCCTTGCGCGCAAGCCGGAAATCAGGCTGACGGATCTCCATAATCGAAATTGGGTTCTCTTGTCGCGTCGGGTGAGTCCGCATTCTTACGACCTGATCCAAACGAAGGCATCACAAGCTGGCGTTATTCCCTCTGACTTGCACCATATAACGACCCCAGAACAGGCCATGTCCTTGATTCTGGTTCACGACAGCGTGGCGCTGCTGGACCGAGTGGGCGCATGGCGCATTGCCCAGAACGGGATCACGATGCGACCGCTGGCAGAAGTCGGCCTCCGATTTAACACCTTTTTGGCGGTCCGATCAGACAATAGTGGACGCCTTGTTAAGGAATTCGTCAGAGCGACCGGGAGAAAGCTCGATATTCTTCGTCGGCCAGTTCAGCAGAAACTCAATTTGACCGCCTAAGTGTTCCGCCTTAGCGCGGCCGGATCCAGGCAGCTGCTGATCATGCTTCCCGAATCTCGACGTTCAGCGGACCATCCGATTCGCACAGTGGGCAATGGAATATTCCTGATCCCATTTCACGGCCGCTGATATCTTCTCGTTTTCGGGCGTGCCCGCAATATACGCAGACGTGCAGATGCAGGAGTTCCGAAGGGCATTGGCTCTTCGGGCTTGGACCATCGACTGCAACAACCAGTTCCTCAGCAAAGCCGCTCCGATCATTGAAAGGCGAAGGCATGCAAAGGTCCTTTCCAATTGCCGGAGAGCAACTCGAGGCAGCTTGGGGGATTAGGACTTCCACATAAGCTAAAGGCATTCCCGAAGGCCGTTTGGGGCGTAGGAAAAGTATTTATTTGCTCTAGGGCACGAGAGGGTAGTTGCTTATAATGGCAATACTGAGGTGGTGGAGTCCCCTCGGGCACTTGCTCGCGAATGCCACCAAGCGAACCTCAGTGGGAAGACCTGACATGGAGTTGGGCCTGCTCGACGGGGCACCGCACTTCTGATCAGAAAATGGAACCAGCCGCGAAGGCGGCATGGCCGTACGCTCTTCTGTGCGCCTGGTCATACTTGAATGACCGGGATGCCGCGCACGATCTCATGGAACATGCCGTCCGCAAAGCGGACGAGTACCTCAACCGGCACCCAGATCTGCCCGAACAAAAACTTGTCGGGCACCTGAAGAGCTTTCTACGTCGTCGTGCGAAACAGATCGCCCACAGCCGGAGGAGGGAGATCGCCTTTGGTTTGTTGCCGGATCTCGAGCACCTGCTGGCGGGCTCATCGAATGCTGAACAGCAGCTAATCGCGAAAGAGATGCTCGCTCGGATGTCACCGGTAACTAAAGTTGTGTTCGAGCGGCGTGACTTCGGTTACACGTGGCGAGAGATTGGTGCCGAGCTTGAACTGGACCACACCGTCCTTCGCCGTGCCTATTTTCGGGAGTTAAAATCTTTGCTGCGCAGTGTCTCCCCGTCTGGAGAATCCTCTCGATGAACTTTTTGGGGCGTGAATCCTCGCGCGCCGAGGACCACTTTGAGGCGTGGCTGAAACAGAAGCATCAGGAGCGAGTGCTCTCTGGGCAAACGCAGCCAGCAGGGCCATGCCCGGACGAAGCATTCCTGCGCGGTCTGGCCCGGCGTTCGAAATCGATCTCGCTGAGCGATCCTCGCATCGACCATGCCGCGAATTGTTCCAATTGCATGGGCCGCATCTTGGCCATGCGCCGGGACGACGCTCGTTCGGGCGGAAAGAGGCTGACTTTCAGTCTGGCGACCGCGTATCTCACTGTCATTCTTGGCTTGATTGCATGGTTCCAGTACGAGCACCATCATCAGCAAACGGTGGCCACTACCGCGCCAGTGTCGAAGGTTGTAGACCTGTCCAACACAGGCACATATCGCGGTGAGCAGCCAGGTCAATTGGAATCCGTGGTTCTGCCCGCCGCGCCCGTGGTGCTGACGATCATTCTTCCCCGATTCAGCCCTGCAGGACAGTACCTCGTCGCTGTCACTCGCGATCAAAGCGGAAACGGTGTCATCGCTGAGGGATTTGCGTCTGCCAGCACCCGCAATGGACAGCAGAGTGTCTCGCTGAATCTCGACCTGCGCAGCGCCAAAGCCGGCGCATACTTTCTCTCTACCACTCATGAGCAGGATCAGGCGGCGTACTACTATCCGCTCCGGATTAAAGGAACACGCTAGCCCGCAGCGGAGGTGGTCGCTTCTCTCGATGAGAGCTTTGGCCTCTCTCGTCAGTTGAGAAGGACCCCTCTCGCCAAGTGGGATTTGAATCGCGCGGCCGTAAAGTAAATGGAACCGACTTTTCATTACTGACCAGTGGTTCCGAGAACATCCCGTCTGGCCCCGGGGTTTCTGTGGCGATATTGCCCATGAACGGGAATACCGTTCCCGGGGCGCGGCCGAATACTCCGGAGAAAAATTCAGACGCTAAACTATCTCATGGCCAAACGAGAGCTTGTGCAAGGAGTGTCTGGACGGGGGTGTTCGGCCTGCGGCTGGCTGTTCATGCTGCCGGGCTCGGCACCGAAGACCATTTCGCTGTTCATGAGCGCAGGGACCGCCCTGCAGCTGGAATTCGCGGCGCATGACTGTGCGGCGTCTCCGGTTGCCGACGACGTGCCTTCTCTCACGGAATAGTCCGAAACCGGTCCGTTTACCAGACCATGCCGTACCTCAAGAGCGAATGTACTGACGAACTGCGAGACGCCATCCAGGCCGTTGAAGACCGCTCCGACGACTGCTACAAATTGCTGCGCCTGTTGCGGCTACCTCGCAACCTCGCGACGTGGGCGCTATTGACCGCCATGGCTCTTGAGGCGGAGACATTTCTGGAGCGCTACGGCGCGAACAGCTTCCGTCACCGGGTCACGCTCATCAACCTGGAGCGGTACATGTGCGGTTTTCACTTCATTGCGGTTCGCGGGAAACCTGCATCCCGACTTGTGCGGAGCTACACCTACCTCACAAGCCTGAAGGCTGACGCCGCGTTTGCACTCGATGTCTGCAGGAAATACACCGGCTTCCTTAACGTTTTCCCCCTGTGGCACCGCGACCATGAGCGCGCCGAACTCATGCCCAACGGAGCAGTCCGCTTCTACATCCCCCACGACTCGACACGCCAACGGCAGGTCCTCGCGTACCAGCAAATCCATCGTGCGGCAGAGGCAGTCCGGAAGGCACCGACCCAGCCACAACGATCGCCTTTGCTCCAAAAGCTTTTCGATGACCTCTTCCAGGAAGCGCGACCGGCTGGGCTCTGCAAGAAGTTTCACTACACACCATCGCCTGAATTGATCGACGCCCTGAGGCCTCAATACCAGGAGCGTTTGGACACGAATTTCAGGCATCCTGATTCGTTTCAGCTAAACGGGTATTCCTTGGCGGATTTCAAGGCGCTCTACGTCGGATTCCTGATCCTGTGCGCCATCCATGAATACATCTGCTACCCGTGGGACAAGGAGGGGCACCCAATATCTGAGTCTTCGCTCGTCATGGTTAAGAAGCGAACTCAGTGGGTGGGTGAACTGGGCAGGATCTCAGGTCTGTCAGCTGCCACGACCGCAGCGATCGTAAAGGATCTCACGATGCGTCCGGAAAATCCCTCTTTCACTGGTCTTTGCATCACGCCCTTCGTGCCGCTGGATGAGCATGGCGAGACGCTCGCGGTCGCTCCACAGTTCCCGCTTTCCAGCGCCGTCGATGAAAATGTCTTGCGACAGTTCTCCTACCTTTCCCCGGCGTCGTTCTCCGGCCAGAATGTTCAGAAAGAGGATGCCCTGATCGGGCTGTTGAAGTCTGCAAATCCCGGATACGGGATGGACTTCTCGATCCCTCTCCCGGATGGTTCGACCGAAATCGACGTTCTCATCGAGGATGTGGCGACCTCGACGGTGGTGCTGGCCGAACTGAAGTGGTTGCGGAAGCCGTACAAGCCTCTGGAGAGACTCAAGCGGGAAAAGGAACTCGAAAAGGGAATCAAGCAGCTAAAGCTAATCCGACAATACGGCAGAGCGCATCCCGAGTTCCTTCTGGAACGAGGGAAGCTATCGCGCAGCCTCAGCGATTACAAAGCAGTTCACCACGTGCTTCTGGTGCGGGACTTCTGGCACTGGATCGATCCCGACGATAGCATCGCGATCCTGGACTTCGATGAATTCCTGGCACAGTTTCGGGAGAGCACTTCGCTATGCGATCTGATGACGGCGCTCCTGTCGTATGAGTGGCTGCCGGTTGAAGGTCGCAATTTTTACGTTGACTACACCACGACCGAGGTAAACGGGGCGATGATCGAAACCGCGTTATTCCACGATGGAATGCGCTGAAATGTGGAAACTGCCCAAACCACAGCGACTTCACCAAGGCGGTGAACGGGATTGCTCCGTTCCTGTCTTCGCAGCACCAGGAACCTGGGGACAGACGGGACGTTCCCCCGTTCCCAAAAAATCTGGCTGCCCACCTTCCCGAAAAACAAGAATGAAAGTGCCCGCGGTTCCAAGCTCGTAGAACCCAGAGACACCGCACGACACTAAAAGCCAGCCGTCACTTCTGAAGAACGCGCTTATCTTCAGCTGGGATCTTCAATTGGCGCAAGATCGCCACTGCGCTCACCGGCTCCAAATCATGATCCCGGCTCGATCGCCTGCATATTCAGCTTGCGCGCGCCGCGGGCCTGCTCTGGAAATGATCAATCGCGTAATCGAGTTGCCGATCGCTTTTCTGGGAACGGCGCTCACGCCAATCGAAATCAACCACGTGATCAGGTTCCATCGGTGCTCCTTCGAGAACCGATCCCTTCCACGTGTAATAGGCACCCGTCGGCAGAGCGAGCCGAAATCCTTTGCCGACCTTAACGGACGTGGAGGAGAGAAGTCGCCCAGCGGTCCTCTCTCCGATGATCGCCGCAAGTTTGTTTTCCCTGGCGAAGGCGACAATCATTTCTGCCGCGCTCGCGGTGTGGCGATCCACAAGAAGGACTATCCGTCCGTGGAACGGCATCGCCCCGAGACCCTCAGTCTCGAGAACGATTGACTTCTTTGAGAGCATTGCGGGAGCAAATCGCAAACCCAGCAGCCATAGATTCGTAGGCGTTGGTGGGATACGTGCGAAACGAGGGAAGGTAAGTTTCTCGGTATCCAAATTGGCGGTTATTCGTTGCCGGTCAAGGGCGAAGCCGACCGGGACTTTGCTTGGCGTGAGGAAGCTCATAACTCGCAATGCGGCGATTCCCCCGCCAGTATTCCCCCTGAGGTCGATGATCAGGCTGTCGACGTTGCCCAAGCTCGCAACTGCACCGGAAATCTGATTGGCGACCACGACTCCGACCATTCCAGGAAACATGGCGATCTTCAGATAGCCAAGACCTTCATTGAGCCGTTTCGCCTCGACCAGCGTTGGCTCGATGAACTGCAGCTTCTTGCCTTTGGGCCGCGTCACATCCACCGAGACAGTTCTCTTCTGCTGATCATTCGCGACGATCTCCACAGTCGTCTGCCTTCCCATCTGAAAGACTGGATGCTCAGGCGGCACGATTTCACGGCCATCAACACCCAAAAGGATGTGCCCCGGTTCGATTCCGGCAATCGCCGCAGCGCCGCCAGCGTGAACATCTTGGAAGATCCAGCGTTTTCCATAGGGGGTTTCGTCAGCCAGGTAGTTGGCGCTCAGAGCTGCCCGACTGGACGCCCGACGTGCGGTGCTGTGAAAGAAGCCCAAGTGCGAGGTATGGAGCTCGGCGAGCAGGTCACTCATCGTCTGTTCAAATGCATCAGGCGTCTCGGCACTCTCGATGATCAGTCTGTGCCGTTCCAAGGCGGCCTGCCAGTGCGCATTCAATTTTTCAGGCGCATAGAACCGCTTTTGCAGCGCAGCCAGCACATTCTCAAGGATCGTGTGGCGATCCTTCCTTGTGAGCTGAATCGAGATTCCGGGCACTGCTATGGCCGTTGTCGTCATCGAGTGCTGCTCCTGAGAGAGTAGTCTGTCGCGGTTCGTTGGAAGAGGTGGCCGTCGGGTTCGCCATCCAGCTCGAACCCAGCCCAGGAGGACGGCGGCCGCCCGGATTTCAGCATGTCTAGTTGCGCCTGTCTAAGGGCCCCAGCCTTGCTTTCGCCGTGGCCGAGTTGCCTGTAGAAGTCGATCATCAGGTCAGCCGTCGCTTGGTCGTTGACTTCCCAGAGCGCCGAAACAACGCTTTGTGCCCCCGCTTCGATAAAAGCATTTTCGATATCCGCCACGCCCTCTTCGCCGACTGGTCCGACGCCCGTATCGCAGGCGGACAGTGTTACAAGATCGGCGTTGAGGTGGAGTTGCCTAATCTCACGTACCTGAAGCAGCCCGTCGTCAATGGGCGGCGTCTCGGGTGCGAAGACTAAGGCGGAACGGTCCGGGAACTCAGGATCGGCGTATCCATGAAGAGCCAGGTGGATGACTTTGAATTGGCCGAGCGGGAGATGTTTGAAATCCGTCTCGGTTGCGTGGGCACCCAGCAAAATGGTTGTTGGCGGCGGGAAGTCCGCCGCGATGCTCTCCACCTCGCTCCGGCTTTCGGGTAGAGCGACGAGTTGGCGGCGATCTGGACCAGAGACCACACGGCGAATGCTGGCGATCATTGTGATTGGCGGCGGTTTGGAGATCCATGCTGCAACCCCGACATAGGGCATGGTGGTATGAGCAGAGCCATTATCACGGTGTCTCAGCAGATCGAGGACAGTACCTGACGGTGCCACGCTTAGGGTGCGAGATGCGGCAAGGTACTGGCCTGCGTCCGCCAACGCGGCGAACGGCAGCAGATGAAGCTTCCCATCGGGCACCACGATGAGATCAGAGTTTGTCCTGTATTCAGGAATTGCGCCCAGAAGATCGTTAAACAGCCGTTGTGCCAGTGGAATGTCGGCGTTTCCTTTGGTCAGTTCAGAACGGTACTGGGTTGTCTCTGCCTCCAATTGAGTCTGCGGCGGCAATGGGTAGGAATGGACACTGATTCGTGTGACTGCCAGCGCGTAAGACTGCGGTTCGGCCAGAACATATTCGATGAACAGCTCCGATGGCCGAAGGTCCTGTTGCAGCTTTTTCAGCGGAACAGGATCGGGAGGTGTATCGACGTCCTTCTCGTCTGTGCCGATTTGCTGTTCTGTCGTGTAGATCGTATCCAGAATCCGGCTCCGCGCGCCGGAGCCGTTGGTATCGAGCAACTGCACGTTAAGACTGGTCAGGCGTAATTCGGCAGGGCTGGGTGCATGCGGAACAATGACATCATGGTGCGAGAGCGCCTGCGCCTCGATGCGCCCGCGGGCACGCTCGATTACACGGAACGCATCACCGACCCTGCCCTGATCCCGCAACGAAGCGAAGTAGTCGGCATAGACGACGCCAAGATCGCTGAGCAATTGCCGTTCGACCATTGGCGTCGGAACCCGGCTGAGGAGCGCATCCAGCAGGTCGGTACTCTTCTCGTAATAGTCGTTCGAGTCTTGCACTTTTCCCAATCGTGCGAGAATCTGGGCCTTGATCGCGAGATTTCTTGGCACGAAATACAGTTCGTCGGGGATCTTCCGGTTCGCGTCGATAGCTTCGTTGATTGCAGCTAGCGCGGGTTGGAGCTCTCCCTGATGCAGGTATGCCTCCGCAAGTGCCCCGTCGACCTGCGTCAAACCGCGCCAATAGGAAAGTTGCTTCGCGTATCGGACCGATTCCGAGTAGTTCGAAATGGCTTGGTTCCATTGGCCCATTCGCTCATAGACCCCGGCTCGCATCTGGTAAATGTCCGCAAGGTGAGCCGAAAGGTGATATTCAGATACTCTGCGCGTCTCTTCGGCCGCGAGCGCCAAGGCCTGCCGGTTCTCTCCCAGGCCACTCAGAGCATCGATCTTTGCGGTGATCGCAATCGTCGGATAGGCGATCCCAGGCGTTTTCTCTGCGACCCGGATCGCTTCGTTTAGCGGTCCGAGCGCCTCCTTATATTTGTGAAGCTCCACCAGTCCAGCGCCGTACATGCTCGCGTAACGGATATGCGCTGCTGGATCCGCGACCTTCGCTACCAGCCAGGCCCGGAGAACATGCTTTTTCGCGGTGGCAATGTCGCCCAGAAGGAATGCCGCGATGCCCTCTTCGCCGCTGGCGCGCGAGGCAAGCAGGTAATGGTGCCGATCGTCAGCGAGCTTCTCGACTTCATTCCAGGTGTTCCGCGCCATGGTGGCGTCGTAGTTCGTTTCGAGCATTCCGAGAATGGTCAAAATGCGCAGGCGGGTTTCCGGATTCCGCGCCTCCGGCAAGTCCAGATCGCGGCGCAAGCTGGAGATTTGATTGGGAATCGTCGTCGACGATTCACTCTCAGCCGGTACCTGGCTCACTCGCGCGTACAGTGCTCTGGAGAGATTGCCTTCTGCGCGGAATTTAAGTTCGGCCTGGAGGTAGAGTGGCTCAGCCTGAACCCAAGCATTGAGCCACGAGAGATCGTCGGCTCGCTTCAGCAGCGCCTCTGGACCTTGAGAATTGCGGCGCCGGAAGACTTGATACCCGACAACGCTCAGCAGGGCAGCCAAAAGCAAACCGGCAGCGATGCGAATGGTGGGGGAACTGACTCGCATGGCACACCGTTTACTTTGGCGTTAATGATGCCAGATTATAGGCTTCTGATCAAATTGCGGAATCTGGCAAGCGGGGTTACCTGCGTGCCCGAGTCGCGGTAAGGATTCAACCGGTCCTCCGCTAAAAAACGCGGATGTTGATGAGCGGAATACTGATAGACTTAAATGGTGTAGCGGTTCCTGACCGATGCACCCGGCGAAGGGGTTCGCCTCAACCGCTGTCTATCCTTTAATGCTCCGGATGGATGGATGATGACCCCTGACGATATTTCGTCGGGGAGTCTCCCGCCCTCCAGGAGTCTTCGGCGAAAACTTTGATGA
>DATKPJ010000117.1:0-3087 GCA_035524195.1 Occallatibacter sp. | reverse complement strand
ATGACGGCAAACATGGTGCCGGTGTGGAGCATCACAAGCAGCAGCGTCATCTCGGGAGCGGAAGGATCCAACCCCATGAGTTTTTCGGCGACGACCACATGGGCCGAGCTCGATACAGGCAGCAGCTCGGCCAGCCCTTGCACGACGGCAAGGACGACCACATGCCAGAGGGCCATGGGTAAGACCCTACCACAGCCGAGGCTTGCGGCCCACAGGACATGACAGGCCTGGGGTGGTGTCCTAATTTCAAAGACAGAGCACGGCGAAGCGGAAGAATTTAAATTAGGAACGTGTTGAGTGGAGGTTGGATGTCAACCGTCCCTGCCGGGACTGGATTTCGCGGATCTGTGGACCCGGCATTCCGCTTCGCCTGCCTTGCCGGCAGGCGGCTCCATGCCGGGCTGGGTACAATCGCGCCTCCGGCGCTTGCTTAGCGCCGCAATGCGAACGGCAGCGTGATTGACGAGGGGTGGGCCAGGGGATGCCGGGCGCTATCCTCATTTGAACGGAGAGGCGTGGAAGGCCCGACAGTCAAATCGCGCGGCGGAAATCCGGGCCACAGAAGATTCGCACAGCACACTGCGGGAAAGGGAGTCATCTATTGTCATCCCATAGGGCCGATGCTACACTTGCGCTTCCGCATTCCGAATGCCCGAGGCGGCCAAGCGACGAAAGGTTCGGACGCCCGAATTCCCATCCCATCGTCAAAAGACAAGGGATATGCCATGCTCGTCCATGCAGATGGCGCAGGCAACGGGATTGTTTCTGAAACAAATTGCGGTTGTCGCACGTTTCAGTACTTAGACCCTTGCGCAGACAAGACGGACACCTATAGTCGGAGAGGAAAAAGATGACGAGTGGAAGGTTTACGCACGCGGCGGTAGCGCTGTTTGTGGTCGCTTCGCTGATGGCTTCGCCGTTATATGCCCAGGAGCAGCAGGCACCGGCGCAAGACACGCAAAACCCGGCACAGCCTCAAGTGCAGATGCCCACGCCCCCGGTCTATCAGCCGCCGACAACAACGCAGGGGCCACCGCCCTCGCCCGCGCGGGCCATGAAGTTCGGGCCGGACTATTCGAAGGGGAATTCATGGTTTCCGAACATCTTCGCTCCGTATCAGGAGATGCACATTGCGGAACCGGAACTGACGAATACTCCCCGGATCGACCAGCTGATTCAGAACGGCAAGCTGATGCTGAGCCTGGAAGACGCGATTTCGCTGGGACTCGAGAACAACCTGGCGCTGGCGGTCGAGAGGTACGTGCCATGGCTGGATGAGGCGAACCTGCTGCTCGCGCGGTCAGGCGCGAATGGACCGGTGAAGTTTGACCCGACGGTGACGAGCACCCTATCCCTGGAACAGTCGACTCAGCCGATCAACAACCCGTTCTTTGTGGGAATCGCGCCGACGAGCTCATCGACCCCAACGGCCACGGTGCCGATCGGGATCATCAACCACATTGCGACGGCGAATTTTCAGTACACGCAAGGTTTCGTCACGGGGACGCAGTTTCAGATGACGTTCGACAACACGCGAGAGTCGTCGAACTTGGGGCTGTTCAACCTCTTTAACCCCTACGACCAATCCACGCTGGCGTTTCAGCTGACTCAGCCATTGCTCAACGGCTTCGGCAAAATCCCGACCGAGCGGTACATCCTCGAGGCCAGGAACACGGTGAAAGTGGGCGAATCGCAATTCGCGCAGCAGGCGATGACCACCATCACGCAGGTGGCGCAGGATTACTGGGAACTGGTATACGCGCGGGAGAATGTGAAAGTGGAGCAGGTGGCGGTGGCCGCGGATCAACAGCTGTATGAGAACAACAAGAAACAGCTGGAAATCGGGACCATGGCGCCGCTGGACGTGATCACAGCGCAATCGCAATTGGCAACGGACCAGCAGGGGCTGGTGCAGGCGCAGACGGTTCAATTGCTGGATGAAACCACGCTATTGACGGCGATTACCAAGGACGCGCTGGCTCCCAACCTCAGGGGAATCGAGATCGTTCCGACGACGCCGATCTTCACTCCCACCATCGAGAACATCTCTTTGGACGATGCGGTGCACGAGGCGTGGCAGAAGAGGCCGGAACTGCAGCAGGCCGATTTGAACTTGAAGAATGCGGGGATCGAGATCAAGGCGACGAAAAACGCGCTGCTGCCGACGGTAAACCTCTTCGCGCTGTATGAGGGGACCGGTCTTTCCGGCAAGCAGACTTCGACCACGTCCATTCCGACCGCATTTGCGGCGGACCTGAACGAGCCGATCGTGAATGCGGCGGGAGCGTTTCCGACTCCTCAGCTCTACGAGTCGGCGGTCTCGGCGGCCACGACGACGACCACGATTTTCCGAAGCGGGCTGGGCGAGGACTACCAGCGGATGATCGACGGGGCTTACCCGACGTTTGAGGCGGGCTTCAACATCACGCTGCCGATCCGGAATCGCGCGGCCGAAGCGAACAACGCAACCGCACAACTGAATCAGCGGCAGCAGAGAGTGGAGTACCTGCAAACGCAGAGCACCATCTTGCTGGCGGTACGACAAGCGTTGATCACGCTCGAACAGGACCGCGCCGCAGTGGCCGCGGCGGAAGAATCGCGCATCTACAACCAGCAGAGCTACGATGACGAAGTGAAGAAGCTGCAACTGGGCACGTCCACCGCCTTTACCGTGGTCCAGAAGCAGCAGCTGCTGACGGCGGCGGAAGGCGTAGAGCTGCGCGACCGGATCAACCTGATCGAGGCGGAGCTGACGTTCAATCAGGCGATGGGGCGGACGCTAGAAGTCCACAACATCACGCTGGCAGACGCGAGGAGCGGGCACGTGCTGCAGGCGCCGAATATTCCGGGCACGCCGGATGCAGGCAGCGGCGTATCCGGATACAGATAGAGGCAAACTGAATGGCGCGCGACGAAGAACGCGGAGTCGGCGGCGAAGGATTGGCCGGGGCTCCGCGGAAGGCGTCGAGCGCCGAGCGGGAGTGGGAAGAGAAAGTCCTCGAGCCCGCGCTCGCCAAATCTCCTGACCGGCCCGTGGATTTCACCACCGTTTCAAGCTACCCAATCGAAAGAATCTATACCGAAGCA
>DATKPJ010000116.1:0-41444 GCA_035524195.1 Occallatibacter sp. | reverse complement strand
ACATCGACGAAGTAAACCCAATATCGGAATCGACCATTACATACTAGTCGTGTCCACTACCCAGCATCGTGGACACAACCAAGTAACTCAACTGCACACTTCGGTCCTAAAGCCAAAGACGGCCAGAACACCACGCTTACTATGCTAGCCCACTTCGGCAAGATTCAAACGCCTTTAACGTTGCATTTTGCTCAGAACCAGTGAGGACACAGATAGATTCCCACGTAGCCTTATGCCTTGAATGGACTGAAGCGTCCAGCCTCGGTTACCAAAACAGCGAATGACAACCTGAAGCAAATCAATCCTAAATAGGAGTATTTCTCCAGATAGTATTGGCGCTGGCCAGTGCACCGTTTGTTCTGGTAGCCATCGATTCGGATCTTGACCTGATTGAGAATTTGTTGGCTTGGTGAGTATTTGGTTGTCACCTGCCGGGTAATATTTAATATCTACAGACCTAACAGCCGATCTGTCTTTGTTGGAAACGACCAATCGCGTGAAAATCATGGTCGGATTGGCAGCATTGGTGTATTTCGCAGTGAACTCTAAATGATCAGCTCGGGTCGCGTGTGGCGGTAGGTTGTAGTGTATAGCTACCTCACTTTTTAATACTTTCATTCTCAGGCTTCCAGGCATATCGGGGTCCATGCCAAATTCTGCTTTACCGTCTTCGTTGTATACTTGCGACCAACCTTTTTCCAGCGGAGAGACCGGCAAATAGTCGAAGTTGATTGAGTGGATAC
The DNA here is from genome assembly GCA_035524195.1 of Occallatibacter sp. Taxonomy (GTDB): domain Bacteria; phylum Acidobacteriota; class Terriglobia; order Terriglobales; family Acidobacteriaceae; genus Telmatobacter. The sequence goes on along the minus strand of DATKPJ010000116.1, from coordinate 40,701 downwards.
TTTCGCTACTCTGGTCAAATCCGCATTGTCTCTTCAGAAATTCATCTTCCGGCAAAACTAAGAGCGTGTGCTCGGGCCGTTCAATTGTGACCTTGGGGCCGTCCATAAACGAGTACACAACTCGCAGTCTCTTTTCCTTGGAAGCTTTTGGATCATTGGGAACATAGTTCTTCCCATTGACCGCAAAATTGTGGTTCTCGATCTGGAATATCAATCCGTCCCCGGCAACAAGGTGTGCCAGGCAATCGCCAACAGAGAATGCCTCTCCACCACCTTCGATCGCCCGATAATCCGCTTCATGGATCGTTAATTTTGACTGCGGTCGTGAAGGAGACTTCGTCTTCAGTTGTCGCTTAGTTGCAAGGAGGTAGCCGAGCATTCCGGTGAACACAGGCAAGACTGCTGTCACAATGAGGCGAATCCATGGTGCCAGCCCGACTAGAAAAGATAGAAAGCGTGGCCCCATGGGATGGTTCGGGTCCGGCGGCCACAGGAATTGAATGAGCGTGAGAACAATCAAAACTGTGCCAGTAACCCAAATGCCAAAGGTCTCTGTCTTCCACCAGGGGCGCTTTTCGTTCATTTGAGGCAATTTTAGCAACACCTCTGCGGAATGTCTGGACAAGTAGGGGGTGCACTTTTACCGGCCCCTATCTCCTATCCCCTTAGGCATTTGGCAGCGTTCAGTGAGTTTGCGAGACTCGACGTCGATGGCACGCCACGACAGGGCGACTAGTCCAATATTTCACTTGCCTATGCAATGGGGCACACCGACATCGACGATGTTTGTGAGGGACGGTCAGCGAAGACGAAGGATCGCAAACTCGCGATGCTTTTGCCATCACCACCAATTGCGGCGCAGAATTCGCGCTCGCAGAACCGTCGCCAAAGCTTAGTTAGGTTTCAGTAATATTTTCTCTGAGAACCCTGAACCGGGCCCTCACTATTTGCGTGGCAGTTTTTCAAAGTCTTTCTGCAACCTCCACTTCTTCTTATAGTTAGCTCCTATCAATGATTTTGTGTCCGCGCTGTTCCCTGGAGAGATTGGAGAGACTAAACCAAAAGACAAAGCCGTACTCTAAGCCCTTGTAAAGGCTGTATTTACTTTGTTTTCAGAAGATTTTTCTTGACACTGGTGCCGAAGAAGGGACTCGAGGCCACTTGGTCATGCACCTGATGCACTTGGACCACCCCGTCAACGTCCTCGCGTGGGCAGCAGCACTTTCACTTTATGGGAGACGAACTTTCATCCTATTCGGTCAAAATTTCACCTTATGCGTCGACCCACATTTTTTTTGCAGAAATTTCTCTTGCATGCTCACTGATCTTATGTGTTACAGTCAGTAACACTATGGCGCGTAGCACTCATCCAATCCACGATCCTGCCGAACTTGGCGAACTGGAAAGGGACATTCTTTCGATCGTGTGGCGATTCGGCGCCGTTACTGCAGAGCGGGTTCGTGAGGAACTCGGCCGCCCGCTTAAGGATTCCACGGTTCGGACGGTTCTGCGCAGGCTGGAAGAGAAGGGCTATCTGGCACATACCGTTGAAGACCGCACGTTCGTCTATCATCCTGCGGAATCGCGACAAAAGGTCGCCGGACGCGCGGTTAAGCGCATCGTGGACTGGTTTTGCGAGGGATCGGTCGAATCACTGCTGGTCGGCATGGTTGATTCCAAAGTTCTGGATCGCGCCGAGTTGCAGCGCCTTGCAGATCGCATCGCTGCTGCGCAAAAGATTGCCCCTGAGGGAAAAAACGGAGTGAAAGAGGAGGCCAAATCATGATCTCCATCTTTTTGGAAGCTGCATTGCGATCGCTGGTGTTGGCAGTGGCGGTCTGGGCGGGTCTCAGGCTTTTCCGTGTCGGCAATGTGATCGCTGGCAAGGCCGCGTGGGCGCTGGTGCTAACGGCGGCTGTCCTGATGCCTGGCTTCGTGCCGATCGCCGCACATTGGAACGTGCTTCCTGCGGGAGTGCACCTCGTTCTGCCCGTCAATTCCATGACGCTTCTCGAGGAGTTGCGGGCGACGCTCGAATCGAGGAGGTCGATTTCACGCCAGGCGCAGCCTGGACCGGCGGTCGCGCCTCAGGCTGATTCGGCGCTGACCGAAGAGACTGCCAAGCAAGCGCCGGAGAAAACATCTGCTGGAGCAAATCCTGGCCTCGACGATTCCAGTTCGTTCCAGGCTGCTCCCCTCGCGCACGCTCCGCTGCGGATCGCATCGCGCTCGCTGGCTCCGTCTCCTGTTGTGGTCGCACTCTCGCTTTATCTTCTGATTGCGCTCGCGCTGATTGGCAGGCTGCTATACGGCCTTGTTGCGGCGATGCGCATCTGGCACAGGGCGAAACCGATCACCGCAGATTTCTGCTTGGGCCTGCCGGTGCGTGCCAGCGTTGACGTTCCCTCGCCTGTCACGATCGGGTCCGGCGTCGTTCTTCCGGCAGATTATGTCGATTGGGAGAGGGAGAAACTGCGTGTCGTGCTTGCCCATGAGCAGTCTCATGTCCGTCAGGGCGATTTTTACCTGCAATTTGTCGCGGGGCTGTATGCCGCTGCGTTCTGGTTCAGTCCGCTAGGCTGGTGGCTCAAACGAAAACTCTCTGATCTGGCGGAGGCCATCAGCGACAAGGCGGCGTTAGTTCACGCCGCGAGTCGCCCGGCTTATGCCCAGATTCTGCTCGAATTCGCGGCGGGGCCGCGCCCAACCTTGATAGGAGTTGCCATGGCTCGGTCCAGTCGCATTTCGCATCGCATTGAACGGCTTCTCAATGAGAGTTCGTTTCACCAGGCCTTCGCTGGTACGCGGCGCCGCGCCGTCCTGGCAGTATTGATGGTATCTGTTGCGCTCTTTGCGGTCGCGGCCATTCATATGCAGGCTGCCGGTCAATCACCGGAGCCGCCCGCGCCCGTGACGGCGCCGACGGCCAGCATCCCTCCAAATCCTGAAGCCGCACCCGTTCCACCGGCCGCGCCCGACGAATCCATGAATGAGGTGGAACCGGTGGGCCCGGTAGTTGCTGCAATGCCGGGTGCGCCGGCTGCACCTCCTCTTCCGCTGGCAATGGGCACGACAGTTGTGCCGGAAGGCGTAACGGTAGCGCCAGCCGCGCCTGTGCCGCCAGTTCCGTCTGTGCCTCCAGCTGCGTCTAACGGCGATGAAAAGGCTGTGGCGAGCTTCGATCGCACTCTTTCTGTGAGCGGGCAGGTGCAGCTTTCCGTCGGCACTGGTTCGGGCGACATCCGCCTGACGACCGGGTCAGGCACCCAGGTGCAGATTCACGCCCAGATCAGGGTGGGAAGGGAAGGCAGCGAGGAGCAGGCGCGCGAGATCGCAGCGAATCCTCCCATTGAGCAGAACGGCAACGTGATTCGCATTGGCGCGCAGCATGAGGAGCATTGGCAAGGCATCAGCATAAATTACCAGATCGAGGCACCTGCCGACGCGCTTCTCAGCGCCTCTTCCGGTTCCGGAAACATCACCGACAATGGAGTAGGCCAGAACGCCAAACTCAATACCGGCTCCGGTGATATAAACGCGACCGGTCTTCAAGGCGCCTACATCATCAACACTGGCTCGGGCAACATCGAAACTTCACTAAGCGGTGCCGGGGACGGCAAGGTGCAAACCGGATCGGGAGACATCGAGATCAAGGATATTCATGGCGGTCTTCGTGCCATCACGGGATCCGGCGATATCAAGGCTTCCGGAACGCCTTCGGCGGCATGGCAGCTTCAGACCGGATCGGGGAATGTCGAACTGTGGCCCGGAAATGCGCCTTTGACTCTGGATGCATCGACGGGCTCGGGCAGTATTATCACCGACCATCCGATGGTGATGCAGGGCTCGCTGAATACCCACCATATTACCGGGAACCTGAATGGCGGCGGACCTACGGTGCGCTTGGAGACAGGTTCGGGCGATATCCACGTGCACTGATGGCTTGATTGCGAAGTCGAAGCGCTACTCGATCTGAACGAGCTTTGCTTCAAGCAGCGCCTCGATCGTGCATAGAGCATCAAGCACTTCCTGCGAGACGGGCGCATCCACTTGGACCACGGCAAGTGCTTTCACTGGCTTTTCGCCCGATCGCTCGCGGCCAAGCGCGAAGTTGGCGATGTTCACGGCGTGTTCGCCAAGGATTGTACCGATTTTGCCGATGACGCCAGGTACGTCCAGGTTGCGGCAAACCAACAGGTTCCCGTCAAGCGGCGCCTCAATATCAATGCCGTCGAATTCAAGCAGACGCGGTTGTTCGCCATGGATGACCGTGGCGCTGGCATGGCTCTTGCCCGACGCCGAATGTAGTTCAATTGTCAGCACAGTCGCTGCACCGCCGCGCGGACTTCCTTCCTTATCCTCATGTACCCGGATGCCGCGTTCCTGTGCGATCGCCGCCGCGTTGATGCGGTTCACGTGCTCCGAACTGCGCAGTAGTCCCTCGATCGCTGCGTTGCGCACCAGATCTGTTTTTCCTTCGGCTAGTGTGCCGGCGTAAATCAGGTGAATGGAATCGATCGGTCCCTTGCCCGTGTGCGCGAGAAATGACCCGAGCCTTCCGGCAAGATCGATGTAGGGGGCGAGTTGGGCATATTCTTCGTGCGAAAGCGAGGGCAGGTTGACCGCATTCTGCACCACGCCCAGCTTGAGGTACTCGCGGACCTGCATTGCGATCTGGATGCCCACCGCCTCTTGCGCTTCGGCAGTTGAGCCGGCGATGTGTGGGGTCAGGATGACGTTGCCCAACTCCGCATAGGGCGAGTTTTTTGGCGGTTCGACGGCGAACACATCCAGCGCTGCGCCACTTACATGTCCACTTTTGAGCGCAGCGACAAGAGCAGCATCGTCCACCAGCTCCCCGCGGGCGCAGTTGATGATGCGTGCGCCCTTCTTCATCGAAGCAAGTGTCTTTGCGTTGATGATGCCGGTGGTCTGGGGAGTGAGGCCGACATGCAGGGTCAGGTAGTCAGAGGTCTCGAACAACTCGTCGAGCATCACCAGCCTGATGCCATTTTCACGCGCCACGGCAGCCGAAACAAAGGGATCGCTTCCAATGACTTCAATTCCAAAACCCTTGGCACGCTTCGCCACTTCAAGGCCAATCTTGCCCAGACCGAGGATACCGAGAGTTTTTCCGCGTAACTCGGCGCCTTGCAGGCTTTTCTTTTCCCATTTGCCCGCGTGCATCGATGCATCGGCCGCAGGAAGCTTGCGCGCGAGGGCCAGCATCAGCCCAATGGTGAGCTCGGCCACAGCGACGGCGTTTGCCCCGGGGGTGTTCATTACCACGATCCCGCGCCGGGTAGCCGCATCCGCATCGATGTTGTCGACGCCCACTCCGGCGCGCCCGATAACGCGTAATTTCGGAGCCTGCTCCATCATGGCGTCGTCAACCTGCACGGCAGACCGCACCACGAGCGCATCGGCGTCGGCTAACGCAGCTGCCAACCCCTCCGGCAGCTTGTCATACGTCAAAACCTGCCAATCCGGCTCGGCTTGAAATACCGCCTGTGTAGCCGGCGAGACTTTTTCTGCCAGAACGATCTTCATCGCTTCTCCCCTGGGTTGCTGCGAGGTTTGATACTCATCAAAACGGATATTGTGCTTTTCGCACAGCAGATCGAACATGCGTATGACCGCGGCATGCGGCTTACCCTCGCCTCGCTCATATTTTGTTACTGAGTTGGGATGCACGCCGAGTAGTTCGGCCATCTGGTACTGGTAGAGGTCGAGTTGCTTGCGTGCAATGAGAAGTTTTTCGCCGAATGATCGCTCAGGCATTTCGAATCCTTGTGTAGAGCGGAGCTGGAAGAGTTAGCCGCGCTTTGCGCGTGTTCACGGAGTTAGCAGAACCAATCCGGCTCGGCCAAATCTGCGCGCGCAACTGGCTCTGCTAACTCTCGTGTCCCTTCGCTGCTTCGGCATAGACCTTTTGCGCAGCCGCAACGGCCTTGCCATATTCGACCGGCAGCCCCAGTGTGTCCTTCGCAATGTGTTCCATCGCTCCGAGCAACGCGATGGTGTCGAGATAATCGAAGAAGCCGAGATGCGCGACGCGAAAGATTTTGCCTTGCATCTCGCCCTGCCCGTTGGCGATGATCAGGGCAAACCGGGTCTTCAGCGCCTTCACCACGTCACTGGAATTCATCCCTTCAGGAACTGCGACTGCGGTGGCCGCGGCTGCCGGAGCAGTTGGCGCAAAGAGCTTGAATCCCAGCAAGGGGAGTCCTGCGCGGGTGGCGGCAGCATTGGTTTGCGCATTGTCGATCAAAGCAATGCGGCCCTTTTCGAGATCGCCTCCGGCCTGTCCGGCAATGTAGTCGAGCGCTGCACCCAACCCGGCGACCAGCGCGACTGCCGGCGTATAGGCGCTTTCTCCCTTGATGGCGTTTTTGCGTTCTTTGCGGAGGTCAAAGTAGTAACGCGGATTCTTCGCCTTCTCCATTGCAGCCCAGGCGCGCTCGCTAACGCTCAGGTAGGCGAGTCCCGGTGGAATCATCACCGCCTTTTGCGAACCGCCAATGAGGACGTCGATTCCCCAGCCATCTACGTCGAAATGCGTTGTGCCTAGGCCGGTGATTCCATCCACCACCAACAAAGTTTCAGGAGAGACTTCCTTGATGATCCTTGCGACCGCTTCGACGTCGTGCCGGACTGCGGTCGAGGTCTCCGTCGCCTGCATGTAGACGACGCGATGTTGCGGTTTCAACTTGTCGCGCACGTCAGCCATGCCGAAGGTCTCGCCGTAAGGAGCTTGGACCAGATCAACATGGCATCCGAAGGCCCTGGTGAGATCGGCCCAGCGCTCGCCGAACTTTCCCGCTGTGAGCACCAGAACGCGGTCGCCCGGTGACGTGAGGTTCGAAACGGATGCCTCCATCGCTCCCGTGCCCGAAGACGAAAGCAAGAGAACATCGTTCTTTGTTCCGACGAAGATCTTAAGTTGTGCAAGGACCTTTTGAAACAGGGCACGAAATTCGGCGGTGCGGTGATGAATATCAGCCGCTGCCATGGCAAACTGAGCTGCAGGCAGCAAGGGTGTGGGACCGGGCGTAAAGAGGCGCGTCTTACGGATCATGGCAGTTTTCCCTCGGACCAGTAGAATCAATCCATGAATCACAGAATACACATTTCTATGGATTATGTGAAATACGAGGGTTGTGCAAAATCGATCCTGCGAGTGGCTCACAGCGGGTATAAGTTAATTAAAATTAATGGCTTGAACAATAAAGAGGCCGGTCCGGAAGACCGGGCCGGCACGAAGAAAGTAGTCAAGAATTAGCGACCGTGCCCCATTCCACCCCCACCATGGAAGCCTCCACCGCCGTGGAAACCGCTACCTCCGTGAAAGCCTCCAGCGTGGAAACCACCACCGTGGAAGGCGCGCATGCCGCCGCCATGGTATCTCCCTGGTCCGATGTGATGGACTCCTCCGATTCCGTGTCCGCGGAACCCGTATCCGTGGTGGAAGCCACCGCCGTAAAAGCCGCCGTAGAAGCCGGGATAGAATCCGCCCCACCATGGTGTATAGAAGCCCCAGCCGAACGGGCTAAAGAATGGATCCATCCCGATGTAGGTGTAATCCCACGCGTATGGGTCCCAGTACCAGCCCGGAGCAAAGGTTTCTGAACCCGCATACTCGCCAGCGATCTGGTCGTTGTTTTCGGCCAGGTACTGCGAGCGCAGGCTGCTCCAGTCGTACAACTGGTCACTTGCCTCGGTTTTTTTGGCATTGAAATCCTCAGGCTTCTCCTTGGTCAGAGGCTTGTCGATTGTTGAAGCGGCGAGATAGAACTCATGGTGATTCTTCACCACCTTGTACTTTCCGCTCTTGACCTCGACAGCAGCCTTCCCCTCGAACACTTCAGCGCTCGCCGGGTTGGCATCGAATTCATAGTAGCCATCCTTTACCAGTTGCGTAGGGACACCCGCGTCGATGATTTGGAGATCGTTTTGCGGCAGGATCTGGTCGACTTCCACGCCGACTCGTCCGCGCTCAAGTTCCACCTGCGTCAGCGTCAGATCAGGCGAAATCATCTTCACCTCGCTGTGGTCGTTCAGGCGCAGATACACGCCTGGAGTCAGCAGGACCTCTGCTTTGCCGGTTTTCGTCGAGAGCTGTTCGCCGGCGGTCAACGTGGCGGTTCCGACGTCATGGTCAGTTAACTGATTTCCATCGAGATATGTCGCGCCCTCGATATAATTCACCGTACCGGGTCGGGCTGGAATAGCGCCGAACGCCGGCGCGCCAAGCACCCCCATTCCAATCAGGGTGATCCAACTCCATTTGGGCTTCATCTCTTTAATCCCCCCACTAAATAAAATGCAGAAAGAAGGCGAAAGTTCCGGAGGCCGCGGCGCGCGGTGGGCACTTCACTTGTGCGATGTGAACATGAAGTCGGCGCCATTTTGCAACTATCGGTCTGATAGCAAATCAGGCTTGAATTCTGGCGAAGCTCAGTTACTCCAAGCGCCGCCTGAAACGAAGCACGGCGCTGCTCGGTTAAAATCAAATCGACAGGAATTGAAGCCATGATCGATCCAGGCGCACTCGCAGCGCACATCAGTCAACAAACCGTCGTCGCCATGAAAGCACGTGACGCAGAGCGTACCGGAACGCTCCGCCTGATCAAGGCCGCGCTAATGAATAAGGCAGTAGAGAAGAACGCCGCACTCACTCCCGCCGAAGAGCAACAGACACTCGCGACCATGATCAAACAGCGTCGTGACTCCATCGAGCAATTCACCCGGGGAAATCGTCCTGAATTGGCTGCAAAGGAGTCGGCCGAGATTGCTGTCATCGAGGAGTTCCTTCCCAAGGCTCTCGATGAGGCGGGGTTACGGGCACTCGTGACCGAGGTAGTGGGCGAGCATGCGGTGGCTTTGGGCCACCCTCCCTCACCCAAAGACATGGGATCAATCATGAAGGCTGTCCAGGCCAGGCTGCAGGCTGCTGGAGTGCGTGCCGAGGGGCGCATTGTGAGTGAGATGGTGAAACAGGAATTGACAAGTTAAGAGTCGGCGCTGCAAGTGCCCGGCTGCGAAGACCGCAAGGTCCGCCTGCGCTGCTATCAGCGAGACGTATCGGCTGGATTTAACTTAGACCCGAGTCTTCGAGGACGCTTCTCATGCAACTCGTGATGTAACTCATCGATTTTCACGCGAGCTTTCTTCAGGGCTTTCCTGCCGGCGTACGTAATGTCGTATATTCGGCGCCTGTGTCTGTTCACATTTTTCAGGACGGATTTCAGCAATCCGGAACGCTCCAATCCGTGCAGCAGGGGATAGAGCGTGCCGGGTCCTAGCCGGTAGCCGTGATGCCTCAGTTCCTCCAGCATCGCCAGCCCGAAGATAGGCTCGTGCGATGCATGGAGAAGCACGTGAATGCGAATCAGCCCGTGCAGCAGTTCCCGCTTGTGGTTCGTCACATCAATGAATATATCTCGAATAGATCTCCGCTTCGCTCGTCCTTTCTTGCCTATTATCGAATTTCGATATAAAGTGTGCGACAGGTGGCGCTTCCTCGAGGAACCCTCATTCCGTGAAGGAGAAATAGCTGATGACGGATGACCGTCTGCTGCCGAGGCTGATGCTGCTTTTCTGCTGTGTTGCCGTCTCTTCGAGTCTTTGGGCGCAGGGGCCTCCCTATCAGACTGACGATCCGGTTCCTGTGGATCTGCACCACTACGAGTTCTATATTTTTGGCGGCGTGGACGGGACCACGGCGGAGATCGATTCAACCGGTCCGGCGTTTGAATTCAACTGGGGCGCAATTCCGCGAGTGCAGATTCACGCCATTCTTCCCTGGGGAGTGGTCGCGCCATCAAACAATCCTGTTTACTTGCCCGGAGGAGTTGGCCCGACGAATTTTGGTCTGACCGACGTCGAGCTTGGCGCGAAGATCGCCTTTATTAAAGAGGGCAAGCACATTCCGCAGATTGGCAGTTTCACCATGTTCGAAATGCCGACCGGCAATTACGACAAAGGACTTGGTGTAGGCAAGGTCTGGTACAAGCTGCCGATCTGGCTGCAGAAGAATTACGGGAAATGGCTGGTTGATGGAGGCGTCGGCTACCAGGTGGTTCCGCAAACCGGATACCACAACTTTCCCTATACCGGATTGCTGGTTAAGAAAGAACTGAGTGAGCGGCTGGAGCTCGGCGCCGAGGTGTTTGCGCACGGAGCGGAGGGTTTTGCTGCTGCCCAAACCCAGCAATCCACCATGATCGACGTGGGCGGATACTACCACTTCAAGCACAATCCCAACGAGCAGTTGCTATTCTGCTACGGCCACTCTATCGCTGGGCAAACTGAGAATTATGCGTACGTGGGCATGTATTGGACGTGGGGTAAAGACGACAAGAAATCGAGCGCGGCCATTCCCTTTCGATTAGGCAGGCGCTCAATCGCGGATTCTGAGCTTAGCGGAAGAATTGTTGAAGATGATTAGCAAAGGAGAAAAACGCCGGAGCAGGGAACCCCGCTCCGGCGTGGATTGGCCAGCGTTAAGATTAATCCATGTCGTCCACATAGTGGCCCACGATTACCGCATTACCCGACACGGGATCTTTGAGCAGCAGGCCGACGACGCGCACTTTGTCATTGTCCATCACGTCGACCATGCCGCTGTATCCGTCCCGGAACACCGTATCGTTGGTGATATAGACCGTTACAGTTTCGGGGATCAGGACACCTGCAAAGCCGTTGACCTTCATCTGGAAAGTGTCATTCCCAGCATTTTCGCTCCCGGGCACGACCGTTCCATTAAAGCCCCAGTTGCGCAGGACGACGCGATTTACCGTGACGGCGCTCGCGTTTGCTGCGCCGGTGGCCGGCCCGCCCACTGCGACATGCTGACCCGGCAGGAGCGCGCTGCGGTTGAACAGGAATTGTGCGAGCGGCCCATGCATCCAGTAAATTGAATACCTTTCGTTGCCGCTCAAGTCGACGGTTGCAATGTTCCCGTCGGAGACGCCGGTGTTGGCCGGAAGCGTGCCGCGTACATACAGATCAAAGCTGTTGGCCGGACCACTTGACGGATTTACATAGGAAACCTGGCCGGACGCGTAGAACCCGCTGTCAGAGAGGACAGCCACTTCATCTGCGTCGATGGTTGCGTCAGCGCGATCGAGAAAACCGGAAACCTGAACGATGCTATTTGAATTAAGACCACTCAACGTTGCGCTGCCGTCCCACTCCGTCTGACCATTCACATTTACCGTGAACTGCCTGCCATGTGGTCCTTGAATCGTGAATGAGTTGGTGTTCGGATCGGCGGTTAAAACCGCAGCGTCGAACTCGTCGATATAAGCACCGGGATCGGAGTTATTCACTGCCTTGATGTTGAACGTGGGAATTACATCAGGCGTGATATTTCCGTTTGAGTCCACTTGAATCGATTTATGCAAGTCGAAATCGAGGTGAATTCCAACGGGTGAGCCATTTTGCGCAACCACCATCGGATTGGTCAAGGTGGCTGTGACTGTGTTTGTGCTCAATGTCGCGGTTTCGGTCTGAATGGTGGGTTCGCCCGCGGTCGTGTCGAGATAGCCTATGGTTGCGGCGCCCAAGGTGACCTGCACGCAGTTGTAGGTTCCGGCCTGCACATCGTTCATGTCGAGGAGCGTTTGCAGACCATTGAATCGCGCGAAATCGACTGTTGGCGTACCGCTCACTAGGGACACGCTGGTTCCACTGCAATCGCCCGATGTGAAAGCATCCACACTTTCGACCTGCACAGAGAATGAAACGACACTTGCCATTGGCGCGTCGGTGCCGATAACGAACGATGCGCCGGTGGGTGATGTGGAATTTGAGTTGGTGTTCAACGATGAGCCGCCGCTGCAACCCGCAATCAGCGAGGAGCCAACGGTCAGCGCAAGAAGTGACGACAGGACTTTCCTGTTATGCATCTCATGGCGCATTTCAGATACATCGCTTTCTGCGAACGTCCGTGGCCTCCACGGAATCTTCGCGGTAGTCAACTGCGGCGGCGTTGAGGGATATGACGTAGGTTGAGATTCTGCCGTTGTTGGCTCGAACACAGGCTGGAGTGGAAAAGTTGCGCGACGTTCGAGATTAATTCGCATCTAATAGGCTTGGTTCCAAAACTAGATTACTTAAGTCACGAGTTAGCTTGCTTCGAGCGTGCGCCGCGCCAATATAGAACGAGGCCCAGCAGAATCGAGGCCACAGTGCCTATTACAAGCTTGAGCTCAAATCCCAGTTTGTTTGAGGAGTCTCCAGGCGGCACGAGCGAAACGAAGATACCGACCAACACGACAAGGAATCCCAGACCTCCTGAGATCCACACGCCGGGAAGTCCTCCGGGAACAAGAATGGCGTGCGCGTTCTCTTTGCGATCCTTGCGGTGCGCTAGCTTGATGACCGCGGCAAACATATAGAGGAAGGGAATGAAGTAAAGAATGATGGCCGCGTCGATGAGGATCTGATAAGCTCCCCGCGTCGTCTCATTTATCTGGCTTACCAGAAGAATGGCTCCAGACACAATGGCCTGCACGAGGATGGAAATATAAGGCGTCTTCCAGCGCGGATGAATCTTCCCGAAAGCTGCGGGCAGATAACGATCGATGCCGACAACAAAAGGCACGCGCGCGATGCCGGCTACCGTGCTGCCGACGCCGCCAGCATTGCCCACGGTTACAAGCACGGCAGCGAGGATTCCCAGAAAACCGATACGCAGTGCGATGGATCCGACGGTGATGGCGTGAAAGACGCCGCTCTGCGGATCGAGATCGGCCGCGGGAACCAGAGAGAGGACGGCAAATGTTCCAGCGATGTACATCAGGGCGATCAACGCGCCTGCTCCGAAGACTGCGCGCGGCAATGTGCGGCGGGGGTCGCGCACTTCTTCGCTCATCGCCGAGACGAGTTCAAGCCCGGTAAAAGCGAACGCAATCTGCGACCAGAAATTGACCGTGTCCCAGTTCCACGCGGGCAACATGTTGGTGAGCGTGAAATGCGTCACGGAGCCATGGCGGAAGGAGAAGATCGCGGCGACCGCGACCAGCATCACAAGCGGGACGTAGGTTCCCACGCCTCCCGCATTCTGCAACCACTTCCCGATATTGAGGCCGATGATGTTCAGGACCACTGCAACGACCAGCATTGCCAGCGACACGGTGAGTTGAAACATGCGATCCTGCGACAAGGTCGAGCCGTGCGGACCGATGATGTATGCAGCCATCGACGCACTCGCCAGAAGAAGTCCGGGAAAATAAAAGACCGTATAGATCCAGTAGGTCCACCCGGCGATGAAGCCATGAAAATCGCCGAATGCCTCGCGCGACCAGACGTACAATCCTCCTTCTTCAGGAAATCGCGATGACAACTCGTTGATGACGAGAGCGCCCGGCACGAAGAAAAAGACCGCCGCGAGAGCCCAGAGACTGATTGAAGCTGTGCCGTTGTGTCCCGCAGCTGCGATCCATCTGGGGCCAAGGACCGTTGCGATGTTGAACAGGAGTACGTCCCAGAAGCCCATGGTCTTGCGCAGTTGTGATTTGGAATCCGCCGTTGCAGACACTGGGATGGTCATGGAATCACCGGAGACCGATCAGAGGCCGTCTCTTGTATCCGGTCATGATAAAGGACGTGGCTTAGAAATCACCCAGCGGCAGAGGATGACTGAACAGATAGCCCTGGAACGAGTGGCAACCGAGGCCCGCAAGGTAGGCTCGTTGCGCCTCGGTCTCAACGCCTTCCGCGATCACCGAAAGTCCCATCGCTTTGCTGAAGGATATAATCGCCTGAGCTACGGCACCGCTTATTGGATCGGCCACGATCTCGTTTACGAAGGCGCGATCAATTTTCAGCTGGTCCCAGGGCAGGCGCTTGAGATGCGTCATTGAAGACCGTCCGGTGCCAAATCCGTCGAGAGAGAATCGGACGCCGTGGGATTTCAGTTCCTGCATTTTTGCGATCACGTCTTCCAGATTGTTGAACAACATGGCTTCTGAAAGTTCGAGCTTCAGGTTTTCAGGGTTGGCGCCCGTCTTGCGTAAAACGGTAAGGACATGGTCGACGAATCTCGGATGCCGGAACTCGCGCGCGCTGACATTCACGGCAACACTGAGATGGGCGCCTTCGCGACGGTTTGACCATGCGACAATCTGGGCGCATGCGGTTTCTAACACCCAGCCGCCCATCGCCAGGATGAGTCCTGTTTCTTCCGCCAGCGGAACAAACTCGCCCGGCAACACGACACCGCGCTGCGGATGGTTCCACCGGATCAGCGCCTCTGCGCCCGTCAGCAGTCCGCGATCCACTTGTGGCTGATAGTAGAGTGAAAACTGCTTTTCCTTGATCGCCCGCCTAAGGTCGTCTTCGAATTTGGCGCGCGCGGTGACCGAGGCCTGCAATGCGGGAGCGAAAAAGAGCAGGTTGTTGCGACCGGCCGCCTTGGCCTGATACATGGCGACGTCGGCTTGCTGCAAGACCTCGTTCGTGCCCGCCTCGTGATCCCCAAAGACCGTGATGCCCATGCTGGAAGTGCTGTGGCACTCGTTTCCGTCGAGCAAATAGGGTTGGCTGATGGATTCCTGGATCTTTGCTCCGACCGCCTTTGCCTGTGCCGCAGCAACTTCCGGAATCTGGCTCAGATCTTCCAGAACGATGACAAACTCGTCGCCGCCGAGCCGCGCGACAGTATCCACTTCGCGAACGCAGCTCACAATGCGACGGGCAGCCTCCTGCAGCATGAGGTCGCCGACGTGATGCCCGAAGGTATCATTCAGCGTCTTGAAATCGTCAAGGTCGACGAAAAGCAATGCGTGCTTCACACGGGTTCGCGTGCTCACGATCAGGGCCTGCCGCAACCGCTCCCAAAGCAGGCGACGGTTGGGGAGTCCTGTCAACGGATCGTAAAAGGCAAGATTCTTGATCTCTTCTTCCGCCACCTTGGCGGCGGAGATATCCCGGATGAAGGAAAGAACACAGGGTTCGCCCTCAATCTCGTTGAATGTCGCAGATAATTGACCCCAGAACACCTCGCCGCTTTTTCGCCGCAAGCGGACATCGAGATTCCGGACGCCCGAATCCTCATCCAAGGCCTGGGACAGCTTGTTTCGATCGCCGGCTTCCGCCCACATGCCGAGCTCAATCGACGTTCGACCGATGATGTCCTGGTTTGCGAATCCCAGCATTTGGAGGTACGCGGGATTTGCATCGATGATCTTTCCATCCTTGAGTCGGGTGATCAGCACCGCATCCGGGCAGGTCTGGAACGCGTTGCGATAACGCTCCTCCCGCGCACGCAGCCTTTCCGCAGCGGCAGCCTGATTCTGCTGATTCGCATTGCGGTCATTGATGTCTTCAATCAGATTGAGAAGAAAAAGAGGGCGTCCTTCAAGGTCGTATTGCGCTGAAGCAGTAAGTTTTACGCGCGTCAACGCACCATCTTTCCTGAGCAGGCACGTTTCAAGAGAGACTGCGTCCTTTTCTCCATTCCAGAGTTCCTGAAGCGTCGACATCAGAGGCGTCACTTCTTGGGGAGCGGCAATTGCCATGAATGTGAGGCCGGGGATTTCCTGCAGGGAATAGCCGATGATCTCTGCAAATCGCGCGTTGCAGCGCAAAATCAGACCCTCATCTGTGGCTCGCACAATGCCCACAGTGACTTGATCCTGAAAACCTCGGCAATCCAAACTAGGCGAATCTTGCATTAGAAGGGTTCCGCTTCAACTTATGTTTGAATCGAATTGTACTTGTTAGGACGCCTGTTTTGAGTGGTTTGGATGTGCTTAAAGGTTCAAAAACAAAGCTTTTCGTCACCATTTGGCCACACACGGGTAATCACGCTTTTGTGGGATTCTTGTGGCAAGGGAATTGCCTCCACTCGATTGAGCGGGAGCATCATTTGTTGAGAATGCAACTTAGCCGGCCCAAACCAGCGGGATTCCCGAACGAGGCACGCCTCGCCGCCGACACTGCTTGAGCGCTAAAACAGACCCACGTAGCCCTCGGGAATCGGTGCATCCTTCAGCAGGCCGAGTTCCCCGGCAAGGCGCTCGAGTCTGGAGCGGGTGGCGGCCATGGGAGCCACCAGAGGCAACCGGACGACATCCGTCGTGCGGCCCATCAGATTGAGGACGGTCTTTACAGGGCCCGGATTTGACTCCCAGAAGTTGGCTTCAAAAAGCCGACCGTAAAGGCGTTCCAGGTCGCGAGCTGTCATCCAGTCATTGTGGAGGGCTGCGCGAATCATCCGGCCGACCTCGGCCGGCGCTTCGTTGGATGCAACGCTGACGAGCCCATGTGCCCCAGTGCCGATTGAAGCCAGAGCTAGGTTGTCGTCGCCGGAAAATACCTTGAAGTCGTCTGGAAGCGAGTGCAAAAGCTCGGCGACTTGGGGAAGTTTGCCGCTCGCCTCCTTGATGGCCTGGATATTCGATGCCGCAGCTGCGAGGCGAACAACCGTTTGCGGCTCGAGATTGGCAGCGGTGCGTCCGGGGACGTTGTAGAGCACAACCGGAATCGGGTCGACAGTTCGAGCGAGCGCGAGAAAATGCTGGAACTGGCCTTCCTGGGTCGGCTTGTTGTAGTAGGGATTGGCAGAAAGGATCGCATCAACTCCGCGGACCTGCCGGAGCATCCCGGCCAGCCGAAGCAAAGTCCGGGTTGAATTGTGCGTACAGCCGGCCCACACCGGCACGCGCCCAGCAGTTGCCTGTACCACGAGATGGATGGCATGTAGCCATTCATCCTCATCTAAAGTGGCGGCTTCGCCCGTGGAGCCGCAAGCTACCAGAAAGTCAATTCCTGCATCGATTTGCCAGTTCACCAGAGCTCGCAATGCGTGCTCATCGATCGAGCCGTCCACCCGGAAAGGCGTGACGATTGCCGTGCCGCAACCTGTTGTTTCCATCACAGGAGAGTGTATACCGCGGGCCGGTGCTAAAGAGACGTCACTTTCCGCCGGCGCCGCAAAGCCGCGAAGGCCGATGTTTTTGATTTTCTGAGATCTGGTTTCGCACTTTGTATTCGTGTTCGAGTAGCGCCATGAGCCTCAAATTGCACCAGACTCCGTCGCGGAGGGCCGCTTCGCGCAGAATACCTTCGTATTGGAAACCGAAAGTCTCGTAAAGATGGCGCGCACGCGCGTTGTCCTCATACACATCGAGAAAGAGCCGATGAGCATGAAGCTCTTCGAACGCAATGCGAACCAGTTCCGAGAGAATGCTGCGGCCCAGGCCCTTTCCCGGTTCGGCAACCACAATGCGTTTCAGCTCGATGGCCTGCGAATCCTCGTTAAGGCCGCGGAGAATCGCATAGGCAGCCAGACCGCCGCTTTCGGAGTCCGAAACAAAGTAGCGCGCATCGCCGCTGGCTAGGTGGATTCGATGACGCTCCTCTGCCCATTGGCCGACGAATACGCGTGAGCTTGGCAGGCGCTCCAGGGCCACAATGCGGGACACGTCGGAGGGGTTGGCAAGGCGCAGGTGCATTTACCTCTCAGCGATGACGCCTTCAGGATACAAGCTGACCCTCTGGCGAGCGACGCGCCCTGGCACGTGCGCCCCGGCCCGCGATACATGACGAAAGGCACGTGCCGCGACGCGAGAACCCTTCCATGTTGGATATAAGGGTGTTTACCATTTGCCTAACCTGGATCAGGATCCAGCAAAGTTGTGCGGCCATGGAGCCGTGAGATTTCGATGCAACGCATCGAAACTCAAAAACCTCGCCTGCTGATCTCTGTGGTCGTCAGGAGAGGAGTAGTCACTTTCTCCCCAGCTCTCCGCAATGCATGACTACCGGGTGGCCTGTCGTGACGGTTCCGGTATTGACATGTGCCGTGGTGCGAACACCAGGGAGCGGCAGTTCCGAAGCCGCATTGACCTGCAAGAAGGGTTCAGGGGACCAATGAGCGGCAGAGCCGAGATGTCGACTACAGTTCACAATGGCGAACCTGAAGCTGCTGGCTCAAGCGGCATGTCGATCGCCCTGGTCGGCCCCAACAATTCACATCGAAAAACAGTGGCAAAGGCGCTCTCGGGCTCGGGAGCGAAGACTGTGCGCGAGTTTGACGATTATCCCGCCACACTAAGCGACGTTCCACGCATGATGGAGCAGAACTTCGATGTCGTCATGATTGACGTCGACAGCGACCAGAGTTATGCATTGGCTCTCATTGAGAGAATCGTCGGCCTGGGCAAAGCGATGGTGATCGCTTATTCGCAAAGAAATGACCCCCAGCTTCTGATGACTTGCATGCAGGCAGGCGCTCGCGAGTTTCTGCCGTTACCCGACGAAAATCAATCCGGCGCCGCAAGCGACTCCCAAAAGGTTGAAGAGGCGGCTAGTCAGGAAAATGCACCGAGTTCGTATTCGTTTGAGCGGCCCAATACTCCTGAAACAAACTCCGGGAACGGCGCTGCGAATGGATCATCGCGACCGCGGCCCAAAGAGGCTCCAGCCCCGGAACCAGCTCCTCTGGATTTCAACGAGTGGGATAGCATGCACCTGCGACCGGCGCGAAAAGGAAGCGGCAACACTCCTGAACTGGCGGCACGTATGGCTGCAGCGATTGAGCCGCCGATACGGAATGGAAGGACTCGGATAAGCAAGGAACTGCACGTCGTGCCGCTCGAGGAGACGAAGCCAGCCGAGGAGAAGACGCCGAGTCAACAAAGACCGGCGCCGAGACGCGACAGCGCGCGGGAAAACAGCCAGCCTCGCGTGGAAAAGGGTCCAGAAGACAGGCCCAAAACTGAAACCAAGAACGACACGCTGCAAGCAAAGAGTAAGCGCGAATGGGATGACCTGTGGGCGACTACAGCACCCCTTCCGGATGTTGGCTCCCCCGAAGCTGGCTCGACCTCTGAAGTAAGTGCGGAACTGCCGGCACAGACCCAGGAGATCTGGGACTGGACAAACATCACGCCGACCGCGACGAAAGCGCCTCCTGAAGACGTGCAGAAATCGGAGCTTTCAGCTGCAGAACTCTCGGCGGTAGCAAAGGATCATCTCTGGCTCGATGCGATCGCCAGCGAGTCGCAGCCCCGCGTCGTCAAACGGCCGGATATGACGGACGTTCCAACTTACCACCATGTCGGCCAAGAGGAGAGCAAGAAAGACCGCAACTGGTCGGTATGGATCCTTTTGGCGATGGGTTTTGGTGTTCTTGTATGCCTGCTTTGGGCCTACTTCATTCATCCCTTCGGTCAAAAGCCCTCGGCAAATGTTCAAACGCAGAGCGTGGTAGTGGAGCAGCCAGCCAGTCCCCCGCAACCGGTTCAGGAGCAAAAACCCGCCGCCGGTACTTCAATTGTTCCTCCCATCAGACAGTCGGCCAGCCCTGATTCCGCCCCTCCACCCGCCCCGGTTTCTTCTGACGAAATGAATGAGCAACTTGCGGCGCCAGCGAGGATCTCCGGCGAAATAAAGAAACCCATTCCGGTCGAGGGACCGCCGCCTGCGGGAGTGACGTCGGCCGCGATCGAAACCAGCAGCAGCGTTCCCGGCGCTGTCTTTGGCGGCGGAAGCAAATTGAAGGTGGTCCCCGTCGCTTCCGCGATTTCAGCAGGGGTGGCCGAAGGAATGCTGATTCGCAGAACAACGCCGGTCTATCCGGAATTTGCGAAGCAGGGACATATCACTGGAGTTGTGGTTCTGGGCGCCACGATCACGAAATCGGGAACCATCCAGGGATTGCACGTAATCAGCGGGCCGGAGATCTTCCGTGGATCTGCCATGGAAGCCGTCAAGACCTGGCGCTACCGCCCCTACACGCTGGACAACCAGCCGGTAGCGGTCGACACTACCATCAAGCTCGTGTTCTCGCTGAACGGCCAATAGTTGGGCGGATCCGATTTTCGGGCAGCAAGGCGGCATCCTTACCCAGCATCACTGGAGCGCGCGGTCGCCTGGCGTAAGCCTCGCTTTACAGCTGGTCAAAGATCTCTCTGAATTCCCACGCGCCTGACTTGCCGGCGATCCACTCGGCACCGCGCACCGCACCGATGGCAAAGCCGCGTCGCGATTGGGCATCGTGTCGAAGTTCGAGCACATCATGCTCGCTGGTCGCTGTTACGATGTGTTCGCCTTTCGCATCGCCTACCCGGTGCGAGGTGATCGGAATATCAATGCCCGGCTTGAAGCTGTTGATGATTTCTTTGAGCGTGAGAGCCGTGCCGGAAGGCGCATCGACTTTGGACGAGTGGTGCGTCTCGGTGATGGCGAAGTGATAGCCGTCGAGCTTGGCGAGTTCGGCGGTTAATCGAAAGAGCTTTTGAACTCCCATGGAAAAGTTGGTGCCATAGAGCAAGCCGCCCCCACGGCGGTGAGCGATTGCCTTCATCTCCGCGAGTTGCGCGTACCATCCGGTTGTTCCTACAACGATGCGGCAGCCCAGTGCCAGGACAGCGCGCATGTTTTCCACCGCGGCTTCTGGGGTGGTGAAGTCGATGACGACATCAACGCCGGCGAGGTTGGGTGCAGTGAGCGCAGATGCGTGCGGGTTCTCGTTGATATCGTAGACGCGTACGCCATGGCCGCGTTGGCGCGCTACATCTGCGACCAGCGAACCTGTCTTACCTTTACCCAGTATGAGGAAGAGCATCTTTCGGGCTCCGAGTTGCTGACATCTCGCTCATCTCTTTGGGATGAAGCGGAAACATTGCGGAATTTCCTTATCGCTCGGCTTCTTCGCGCTCCAGACGGCGTTGTTCTGAAAGCAGGGACATGGAACTCATGAGGTTTTGAACGCTCACTATGCCGACAACTCGCCCGCTGTCGGTGACGGGAATGAGCGAGAGGCCGCGTCCCGCGGTAAGCCGGCGAATTGTAGCGCCTAACGTATCCTCGGGCTGGGCAACCTGGAACGCTCGCGACATGATGGATTGGATATAGCCGTTGCCATCGCTGCGCAGGGCATCAACGATGCGCTGGCGCGAGACGATCCCGACCAATTCGGGGCCGCGCACGACGGGAAAATCCTCCTGGAGCGAATGAACGCAACGTCCAAGCGCATCTGCCAGTGTGTCCGAAGGTGAGAGTGTGGCGAAATCCGTGAGCATCACCTCACGCATGCGCACCGTATCCACGACAGACTGAAAGACGACGCCCTGGTCTTCAACCTGCGCCCCAATCATGATGAAAAACCCTGCGATCACCAGCCACGGGCTGTGCAATAGCATGCCGGCGATCATGAGTGCAAGCGCGAGCAACTGGCCAAGCCCGGTAGCCGCGCGGCCCGCGGGAGAAATTCCATGTTTGCGGGCAAAGCTGCCGCGCAGCAGTCGTCCGGCGTCAAGCGGATAAGCGGGCAGAAGGTGCAGCAGCCCCAATCCGGCCTGCATCCAGACCATGGCACGCAAGAGCTGCGAGGCCGTGACCAACGGAAAGTCCAAAATTTGAACGCCGCCTGCTGCGCCGAGGAGCGTGACTGCCAACGCGGTCGCTGTTGCCAGGTTGGCAACGGGCCCAGCGAACGCCATGGCGAACTGTCCAATGCCCTGATTTGAATTCTCCTGGCTCTCGGGGTTGGCATAGGCGAAGAGCCCGCCAATGGGAAGGACAAGAACGGCGCGAAGGCGCAGGCCGAGCCAGGCGGCAACCAGAAGGCGGGCAATTTCCCGCACGACGACTGCAACAACCAGCGCGAAGAACAATCCCAAACCGCGCAGCCAGCCCGCGGATGCACCGAGTCCGAGGCACACGATCGCCAGCAGCGGAAAGAATGCGTGAACGCGCAGTTCGACGCCCATCCAGCGGCCCAGGGGGATTGACCATCCACGCATATCTGAATTGTAGTGGGTCGGGTCAAATCGGCGCTTGGCCCCTGTTCCGATATCCTTTGTTACGATGCGCATCATTGCGGGAACGTTTCGGTCGCGGCGGCTCGAGGCTCCATCCAAGCTGCACACCCGGCCTACAAGTGACCGGCTACGCGAAACGCTCTTCAACGTGCTCGCACCGCGAATCGAAGGGGCATTCTTCCTTGACTTGTATGCGGGTTCGGGCGCGGTTGGCCTTGAAGCACTCAGTCGCGGAGCGGCGCAGATTGTGTTCGTGGAGAAAGCGCCGGCGGCTTTGAAAGCGCTGCGCAGGAATCTGACCAACCTTGGGCTGACCAAAGGAATCACAATCGAACCCGGCAGTGTCGGCGCGTACCTTCGCAGAGCGCAAACGGTAAAACGCGGTTTCGATGTAGTGTTTCTGGATCCGCCATACGATGCCTGCGATGAGTACCAATTGACACTCGAATGGCTGGGCGGCGCTGCGGCGGCCTCGCTCTCAGAAGGTGCCGTGGTGATCGCCGAGCATCGCCGGAAGCACCGGCTGGAGGAGCGTTACGGGATGTTGGTGCGTCAGCGAGTATTGGAGCAGGGAGATGCTACGCTGAGCTTTTATACCGGAAGCAGGTCGGCATCGCCGGCGTAAGATGAATCCCGTTGATCGCGCTAGACCGGCACGACGATGGAATCACGATCGACTACTATCTCCAGGATTATTTACGAATGAAAAAGTTTGGAAGTTGGGTTTCAGTGCTACCGCTCGTGTGCGCTGCCGCATCGTTGCTTGCACAGAATTCAGTACCATGGGTAATTGGGCCCTTTGCGCGGCCAGACGCGGGAAATCCGGTGATTACGCCAAGGCCGGAGTCGACATTTGTCGATCCCATCCTGAAAAAGCCGGTGCACTGGGAAGCGCTCCACACATTCAATCCCGCAGCGATTGTGCGCGATCGCAAAGTGTACGTGCTGTATCGCGCCGAGGATAATTCAGGCGCAATGGAGATCGGTGGACATACGTCGCGCCTGGGTCTGGCAGAGAGCAAGGATGGTGTTCACTTCACGCGCATGGGCGAACCGGTGTTTTATCCCGCCAATGACGATCAGATGGCCCGCGAGTGGCCAGGCGGTGTAGAGGACCCGCGCATCGTGGAGTCGCCCGATGGCCTTTATGTCCTGACCTACACGCAGTGGAATCGCGAGACCTATTCGGTTGGTATTGCCACCTCCCGGGACCTGATGCACTGGACCAAATACGGCCCGGCATTCTTGAACGCGTATGGCGGCAAGTACGCGCACCTGAAGTACAAGTCGGCGGGTATTGTGACGAAGCTCGAGAAAGACCGCCTGATCGCCGCGCGGATCAATGGGCTGTATTGGATGTATTGGGGTGAGGGAGCCATTCATCTGGCCACTTCAACGGACCTGATTCACTGGTCGCCGGTGCAGGGATCAAACGGCGAGCCGGTCGAATTGCTTCGTCCAAGGCCCGGCCACTTTGACAGTACGTTCCCCGAGACGGGACCTCCACCGGTGCTCACAAACGCCGGAATCGTGGTCCTCTACAACGGGAAAAACGCTGCGACAGGAGGTGATCCGGCTCTCGGCCCGAACGCGTATGCAGCCGGTGAGGCTCTTTTTGACGCGAACAATCCGGCGCGTCTGCTAACCCAGACTCAAAGGCCGGTGTTGTGGCCGGAACTGCCCTACGAGAAAACAGGCCAATACGCAGCAGGCACAACGTTTGCCGAGGGACTGGTCTTCTTCCACGACCGATGGTTCCTTTACTACGGGTGCGCAGATTCGCTGGTGGCGGTAGCAATGGCGGCCAAGGAGCCGGTTACTCCGACGATGGCGGGCAATGTCGCACCAGCACAGACTGGACAGGATGCGCAGGAAGGGTCGGATGCACAGACGATTGCTCCTCCGCCGCGCGACACCCAGGGATTCTATTTGCACGACGGAGACACGGTTGTCTTCTATGGCGACAGCATTACAGAGCAGAACTTTTACAACCAGTGGGTGGAGTTGTACACGGCGACGCGGTTTCCGTGGATGCGGGTTCGATTTTTTGATGCTGGCGTTGGTGGAGATCGCGTGACGGGCGGCGGCGGAGGGCCTATTGATCAGCGACTGGATCGAGATGTGTTCTCGGAAAACCCCACGGTCGTCACAGTGATGCTGGGGATGAACGACGGCGAATACCGGCCCACGACCGCTCAGATTGAATCGACCTACGCGAACGGCTACCTGCATCTGCTGCAGTCGATTCGAGAGCATGAGCCCGATGCGCGCCTGACATTGCTGGGACCGTCGCCGTTCGACGACGTAACGCGGACGGAGACCTTTCCCGGCGGATACAACGCGGTAATGCAGCACTTCGCGGAATTGGATCGCGGGTTTGCGCAGAAGTTTAAGGCGACGTTTATCGACCTGAATCCACCCGTGGTCGCAACGCTCGAGAAAGCAGAAGAACTGGATCCGCGGGTGGCGAAGCTGCTCCTTCCTGATCGAGTGCACCCGGATCCGCTCGCGCATTGGGTGATGTCGGAGGCGTTGCTGAAGGGATGGAACGCGCCGGAACTCGTGTCGGCAGTGACGATGGACGCCGCTGCCAACAGGGCGACCGAGACACGGAATGCCTCTGTCGATCACGTAGAGCGCGGCAATGGCGCTCTGCGATGGACAGAGCTGGAAAATGCCTTGCCACTGCCGCTTACTCGCGACAACTCAACACAGGCGCTGCTTCTGGAGCTGACGGATATCGAGCGACAGCTCGATCAGGAGCCACTACGCGTGACCGGGCTCGCCGCGGGCAACTATACCCTCAGTATCGATCGGGACATGATTGGGACGTTCACGGCGGATCAATTGTCGAACGGGATCAACCTGGCTGATTATCCGACGCCCATGTTTCACCAGGCACAGCGCGTCAGCTGGCTGGTGCGCGATCGCGATGAGGCCGATTATGTCCACTTGCGCATGCGGGTGCGAAATGCCGATACGGGCGCTCAGGAAGGCAAGGACGTGGTGCAGGCATTTGAAGATTCACTCGACGACTCGATCCGGGAAACGGCGGCGCCGGTTCCGCACGTGTTTACGGTGAGCCCGGTGACTGCGCAACCTTGACGTTGCGTTTCTTCGCGAGATTCGCCGTAGTGAGTGCGCCGCAGCCAAGGCTTGCGGCGATGCAGACAAGTCCCGCAATGTAGTGGCGCGTCGCCTGGCGCAGCCAGCCCATGGCGACGGGACCGACAAATCCGCCGAGATTCCCGATGGAATTGATGACGGCGATGTGCACTGCAACCAGAGGCCCGGCCAGTTCAAGAGTTGAAGCGCTCCAGAAAACCGGCATAGCAGCCAGAATTCCGGACGCCGCAATGGTGAAGCCAAGAATTGCAATTGCGGCATTTGGTGCGAACGCGGCGGTTAGAAAACCGATCATCCCGGCGCCGTATGCGGCTGTGAGGTGCGCACGGCGTTCATTCCGTATGTCGGAATGGCGGCTCCAGAACATCATGACAACAATGGCGGCCAAATAGGGCAGAGCCGCCGCCCAACCGAGGTTTTCGAGTGTTAGCCCGTGCGACGCCAGAACCGTGGGGATCCAGAACCCCAGACCATAAAGACCGAGCATCAGGCAGAAGTAAGCAAAACTCCAGCCGTACACCGACGGTTCCTCGGTAAACATGTCAAGAAAAGAGTGATGTTTCGGAGAATGCGCGGGCGCGGCAGCGCGCAGATCGCTCTCGAGGGTGCGCGTTTCTTCAGAAGTGAGCCATCGAACATGTTCGGGACTGTCAGGTAGCAGGAAGTAGACCAGGGCGCCGAGAAGAATCGCGGGCGAACCCTCCATCAGGAAGAGCCACTGCCAGCCCCGGAGGCCGAGGGCATTATCGAGTTCGAGAATATGGGCAGAGACCGGTGCTCCTATGAGATTCGAGAGCGGAATGGCCGTGACGAATATGGCCATCACGCTGGTGCGAACCGAAGGCGGAAGCCAGAACGTGAGATAGAGAATGACGCCTGGATAAAAGCCCGCTTCGGCCAGTCCCAGCAGGAAGCGCAAAACGATATACATCCTCGATCCCGGAACGAAAGCAGTGGCGACTGAGATTACTCCCCAGGCGATCATCAGGATCATGATCCAGCGGCGGGCGCCGACGCGCAGAAGGATCAGGTTGCTGGGCAGCTCGAAAAAGAAGTAGCCGAGGAAGAACATGCCTGCGGCAAGACCGAAGAGACTCGCGTCGATATGCAGATCGCGGTTCATGGTGAGGGCTGCAAATCCGACGTTGACTCGGTCAAGGAAAGCGACCAGGTAAAGCAGCATCAGAAAGGGGACGAGACGGCGCGAAATTTTACGGTAAAGAGGATGCATGGGAATGTGGCGTCCGTTTGCCTGAATTTGGATACGCGCCTGAGAATCGGGCTGCTTGTTTGGCTGCAATTCGCCGATCACTGGAGTATTGCATGCTCGCTACGAGCGGGTAAATGCATGGTGACAGCGTCTACAGCCATTCTGCCTCTATACTGGCTGAGTCGAAGGAGAATCCTCCATTTCCCCGCTTACTTTGTCTTCAGTTCTGGAATCCTCGAACGGTGCGCTGGGCCGTGTGCTCTCACATGCTCCGGGTCCGGAGGGAATACTGCCTCTCACGGAGGAAATGCTTCTCACCGAGCCTTCAGGGAACCTGTTTGCCCTGAGTCAGAACGTCGGCATGGGCTGGGAGTGTTCGCGTCTTCTTGATCCCGAATTTTTAATTCTGAGCACGCATGGCGGCCTGCGCGCGGAAGATGGGCGGCCGATCGCCCTTGGCTTTCATACCGGACATTGGGAGGTTGGGCTTCTGGTGGCTGAGGCTGCGCGGGAGTTGAAGACACTTCGCGCCATCCCTTACGCCGGAGCTTGTACCGATCCCTGCGATGGCCGGACGCAAGGAACAACGGGAATGATGGATTCGCTTCCCTACCGGAACGACGCAGCGATGGTGCTGCGCAGGCTCATGCGCTCGCTTCCAACGCGCAAAGGCGTGCTGGGCGTGGCAACCTGCGACAAGGGATTGCCGGCCATGATGATGGCGCTGGCTTCTTCCGGAAAAATGCCGGCGGTTCTGGTTCCGGGCGGGGTGACACTGATGCCCCAGCATGGCGAGGACGCCGGGAATGCGCAAACGATTGGCGCGCGCTTTTCTCAGAATCAGATCACGCTGGAATATGCGGCGCAAATGGGGTGTCGCACGTGTGCGAGCCCTGGCGGCGGATGTCAGTTTCTGGGGACGGCGGCGAGTTCACAGGTGGTTGCCGAGGCTTTGGGACTGTGCTTGCCACACACGGCCCTCGCTCCCTCGGGCCAGGCGATCTGGCTGGACGCAGCGACGCGCTCAGCTCGTGCGCTGGTGCGCATGCACGAGTTGGGCATAGGCACATCGGATGTTCTTAAGCATGCAGCGGTCAAGAATGCCATGGTGCTGCTGGCAGCCTTTGGCGGCTCGACAAATCTGCTGATACATTTGCCGGCTGTCGCGTTTTCGGCGGGGCTACGCCGGCCGGTCATGGACGAGTGGGCAGGGATCATGCGCCAGGTACCTCGGCTGGTTGATGCACTGCCAAATGGTCCGCGGGGATTCGCGACGGTCCAGGTCTTTCTGGCCGGGGGAGTGCCGGAGGTTATGCTGCATCTGCGCCGGGCCGGCATGCTCGAGACTGGAGTGAAGACGGTTAGCGGAGAAACGCTGGGAGCGTGTCTTGACTGGTGGGAACAAAGTGGGAGGCGCAGCGAACTCCGTTGGCGGCTGAAAGACCAGGACCTGATTGACCCCGATGACATCATCATGTCGCCCGACCGCGCGCGCTCGAAAGGGCTCACGCCCACGGTGTGCTTTCCCGTGGGAAATCTCGCGCCGGAGGGAGCTGTCATCAAGAGCACCGCGATCGATCCATCCCTGATCGACGAAAACAGCGTGTTTCGGCATCGCGGCCCCGCAAAGGTATTCACGACAGAAGCGGCTGCAATTCAAGCAATCAAAAGTGGCCAAATCGGCCAGGGGGACGTGATTGTGCTCATCTGCGGCGGCCCGAGGGGCGCGGGCATGCAGGAGATTTACCAAGTGACATCGGCACTGAAAGCTCTTCCTCATTGCAAGCGCGTCGCCGTCCTCACAGATGCGCGCTTCAGCGGAGTTTCGACTGGCGCCTGCATAGGACATATCTCGCCCGAGGCATTGGCCGGTGGACCAATCGGCAAGGTGCTGGAAGGCGATGTGATCGAGATCGTGATCGATCGCGAAAAGATGATTGGATCGGTTCACCTGGTTGCCGATGCCGAAGGGGAATTTGGCGCCGAAGAGGGCATACGCAGGCTTGCCGAACGAAAACCCCGACCCGATCTCAAGCCTCATCCTGATCTGCCCGATGACACGCGGCTGTGGGCCGCACTGGTGGAGGCGAGCGGAGGCGTGTGGGGCGGCTGCGTGTATGACACGAACAGAATTGTTGCGAGGCTATCTAGACCTTCACTTGGGGAAACGCAGTGACGCGCAGTTTGGCCGCGGCGTACGGGATCAGTTGAATCGTCTCCTCTGGCTGATCGGTAGATGCCGGGCTTTGCGGCACCGGATCGGCAGCGCCGTCTTCGGCACGCCAGGCATTGATTATGCGGGCCTTCACGCTTAGCCGGATGGGTGCGTTGCGGCGGGTGAAGACTCTTTCGACGGGCTCAGATTCCGCGACCGAGATGCTTCTTTCGGGTGCGTTTTCATCCACGTTCAGCGCGTAATTCCATTGCGTCGTGGGAAACACCTGCCAGTCCGCCGTCATGCCGCGACTGCGGAGTTTCACCCAGCTTTCACCAATACCGTACGAAAAGACCAGCGGTCCGCGTTCGACTGCGACCGAATCTTCGAACCACCTGGAGACGCGCAGGTTCATGGGGAAGTGGAGCTCGACGCGATCGCCGGCGTGCCAGGTGCGCTCGATCAGCGCGAACGTGCCCGGGGTGGGAACGGGTTGATTTTGCCCATTGATACGGACTGACGCTCCCTGTGCCCAGCCGGGGATGCGCAATTGAAGTGGAAAGGCGATCGGGACAGCAGGATTCAGAGTGAAGCGGACCGTGCCTTGGAACGGATATCCCGTCTCTTCCATGATTCGCACGACCGTTTCGCGCAGAACGACACGAACCTCGCAGGGCGCATAGACAGCCGCGGCCAGGCCGTCGTGGGCATCGGAATCGCGATCGCCTGAAAGCAGGAAGAGGCTGTTGGTGAACTTTGGCCAGCCCTGGTGGAAGTTTGCAGTGCAGCAGCCGAAGTTGGGCTCCAACCCGTAGAGGTTTGACTCTGGTCCGTCGGTGGTCCACGGCTTGTGGTGCAGACTGCATTCCACCTGGTTGGGTTCCTGGTTATATTGGTGCGCCCACATGTCGTCGGTGAATGTCCCCGGCAGACAATTGAACGCCAGCTTTTCCAGGCAATCGCCGAGGGAGGCGTCGCCGGAGATGGCTAGCGCTTGTTCGAGCGAAAACATTGATTCCACCACCGAGCAAAGTTCAGAGCCCTGTGATGGATTGCGGCCGGCGAGATGTTCGTCACAGGAGAACATGCCATTAGGCAACCCGTGGTACTTGTTCAGCTCGGTCAGCATCTTCAGCACGGACGAGCGATCGGCCTGTGCGCCGGAGATGAGCGACCAGACTGCGCCGGTCTTGATCGCCTGCGCATTGTTCACGCCATGGGTGGAAAGGGCCAGGTCTTTCAGTCCGTTGCCCTGATCGAGCTTGATGAAATCTGCAGTGATGCGCTGGGTGTATTGAAAGTCGGCATACTCGGCAATCCAGTCATGACCCTGACTGTGAAGCAAGCTCGCAAGAGAAATGAGGTAGCGCGATCCGGTGCGGTTGTAAAGCCAGACGACACTCAGAACTTCATCCTGCCAACGAAACTTACCCCAGTCGCGCAGGGGGCGGTTGGGCAGTTCGGCCAGTTGATAGCGGAAATACTTGTCCATGAGGGGAACGACTCGCGGATCGCCGGTGAGCTCCTGGTATTGCGTGAGCGCCTTGAGCATCACAATACGTGGCCACCAGTCGTCGTTTGATGAGGGACCAATCATGCCGTTTTCGGCCTGGTGCGTCAGGGTCCAGTCCATGAAGCGATGCACCTTAGCCTTGAGACGGTCGTCGTTCAGCAGCCACGCGAGCGGCGTGAGCCCGTCGAGAAAATATGGCCCGCGCTCCCAGGATTCCCCCGTCCCGCCTAGCCAGCCGCTGTTGGGCCCTACGTCGGCCCATGTTTCATCGAGGTGCCCGCTGAGCCCGTTGGCCTGGATTTCAAGCTGGTTTTTGAGCCAGCCTGCAGGGCGAATGGCGCCGAGAGGCAGAAAATAAAGCGCTGAAGGCGAGAGCGGGGCGCGGTTGCGCGGGATGAACTGCCCCGGAACTGTGTTTTCGGCAGCGTGGACCGATTCCCCCGAAGATTCCAGCAGACGAGCCGCCGGCAAAGACGAAGCAAGCGTGACGAGACCGGCGCGATTCAAGAACTGGCGGCGCGTATAAGGGGAGCGGAGATGAGAAGGCATGTTCGGCCCCTCGCGAGGGCCCGCAACCATGGTAATTATGCAGGCCGGGACCGAGATAGTTTGAGGCATGAGCAGGACTGTTGAGTGATTCCGATTTGGAAGGAATCCCCCGGGGCTTCGACCCAGAATTGATCTCGGCGAGATCCCCCGTTTTGTTCAGACCAGCACCGCGTTGGGGGCTCCGGCGAACTCGACAGTGACGACGGTGATGTCGTCCTTCTGACCGAAATCCTGAGCGGCGCGGGCTATCTCCTCGGCAGGCCTTCGGCTGATGTTGCGGGTACGGTCAAAACCGAACAACTCGCCTGACCTGGTTTGCGCTTCGACCACACCGTCGGAGACGAAGGTGAGGCGATCGCCTGGCGCCAGCTTGACAGTATTGCTTTCATACTCCGGCTGCGCGACGATGCCGAGCGGCAGAGACCCGGGAACGCCGATCTCATGGCCGTTGAGATAGGGCGCAAGGTGCCCGGCGTTGGCAAGGGTGACATGACCTTGGGCGCTGATGTGAGCTGCGAGACAGGTGGTGAATCCGCCTTGTGAGCGGCCCAGCATCCGTTCGTTCAGCGAGCGCATCAGGCGTGCCGGATCTGATCCATGGGATGCCTCGGCGCGGATGGCGCCCACAAGCACTGAAACCAGCATGGCGGCCGGCAGGCCCTTCCCACTTACGTCGCCGACAACGATGAGCATGCCGCCGTTGCTGTCAGCCATCTGCTGGAAGAAATCGCCACCCACCTCGTCCGCGGGCTGGTAGATGCAGGCCACCGCGAAGCCGGGGCACTGGTCAAGTTCGTCGGGCAGCAAAACCTGTTGCACTTGCCGGGCGGCTTCGAGTTCCCCGGCCATGCGTTCCTCCTGGCGACGGGCAAGGGTGAAGCGCCGGATGAGAAAGACCATCATGGCCAGCAGAAACACCAGGTTGACAAGCACCTGAACGTGAATGGTGAAGGGGGGCAGGGGGAGTGGAACTTCCATCACTCTGGGGCGTTCAAGCCATCCAGCCTGTGCCAGCAGAATGATCAGGTTGTCGGCAGTCCAGTAACCTTCAGACAGGAAAATGGGCAGCAGCAGAAGCCGGGCATCCTGATTGCCTCTCATTGCCCGTAGAACCAGCAGGTAGAGAATCCATACCATTGCCGGCAGCATAAAAAGCAGTTGCAGCGCAGCCGAAACTGGCACGGGGGCCACACCCGTCCAGTACAGAACTCCCATGAGCGGACTGAGCGCCAGAAGGACAAGCAGCACGCGACGGCCAACACGTAAACGCGCGCGCAACACAGTGGCAAGGAAGAGCAGCAGACAGGTCACGTCGAGCGCGTTCAGACCGCCATCAAGAAGATCGTAGACGGGAACTGGGGGAAGCGAATACACCGCCTGCAGCACGTTGAGAGCGCTATCGAAGGCCTGGGCCAGCATGACCACTGCAAACCAGAGATATTCGCGTTCGCCGGGACGCATGAGGAACAGGCAGAGGATTACCAGGCCGACCAGCCCGGCGGTGATGCTGTAGGCGTACTGATCGACGAAGATCACATTGCGGGCGAGCTGATGATGGCGTTGCTCAGATGCGAGCAGCTTCGGCGCTCCGGCCAGATTGCCCGGTTGGAAGGGGCCTCCGCCGACGTAGCTGGACCACATGGGCGAGTGCCAGACACGGATGGCAACTTGCACGGTTCGGTCAACGCTGCTCGCTTCGCGGGTAAGCGGAAAAAGGTGAAAGCTGAAGCGGGTATTGGGTGTGTGTGTGGGCGGCATATCGCCGGAACCGCCGGCGAGCCTTCCGTCCGTGTAGATTTCGAAGGAGGTGACAATAGGCGCCAGCAAAATCGAGACGGGCGGCTCCTCCGCGGGCACCTTGATTGTGAAGCGATACCAGGCGTAACCGCTCATGGCAGGATGGCCCTGGAACGTCCAGGATGTGTCGCCGCGCAGGAGTTCCCAATGCGAATCGTCGAACGTAGAACTGGCCCAAAGCGGAGTGCTCGAACCGGAAATGTCGGGTGAGTCGCCCGGGTGGAAGCGCCATAGTCCGTCGAGCGAGACAAGCGGTTCGCGGCCGCGATCAAGATCATAGGACTGTGCGGTTAGCCATGCGGCATGAGCCAGCAAGGCGACTGTTGCGATTCGTCGAATAACGGAAGCGACGGACATGCGTGGGTGTCCCTGGCGGGAGAGAGCTAAATGTGGATTGATACTAAACCAGTTGAGCCGGCTGGGGCGGCGCGGAATTGCGGCGTCGAGCAAGCCGAGCCAGGTTGAGCCTCTGGGAATTAGAGTACTAGCCATGCATCGAGTGCGTGCAATTCTGGCCTTCGCGGCGCTGATGATCGGGTCAGCGGCGTCGCGCTGCGCAATTGGAACTCAAGTTTCAGACCCACCTAGGGCATCGAAAAAGCCTCAACTGGCGATCATCGATACCGATATCGGCGACGACATCGACGACGCCTTCGCCCTGGCCCTGGCATTACATAGCCCGGAATTGAAGATTCTGGGCGTGACCACGGCGTTCGGCAATACGGAACTGCGGGCCCGGCTTGTAGATCGCTATTTGAGAGCGGTCGGAATCAGCGATATTCCGGTTCTGGCAGGCGTCGAAACGAAAACCGACAACCTGATGACCCAGGCTGCCTATGCACGTCGGGAACCGGACCGGAAGTACTCCGATGGCGTAGCGTTTCTGCTGAATCAGATCCGAAGGCATCCGGGCGAGATCACGCTCATCTGTATCGGCCCGCTGTTCAACGAGCAGGAGGCGATTCGGCGCGATCCGGCGACTTTCCGCAAGTTGAAGCGCATTGTCATGATGGGGGGAAGTATTTACAGGGGATACGACGGGAAAGATGGCGAGCGCCGTCCCCCCGATGCGGAGTGGAATATGAATCGGGACCCGGCCGGGGCCCAGGCGCTGTTCGCGGCAGGCGTGCCGATCTTCATGATGCCTCTCGACTCGACACAGATCCACCTCGAAGCCCCGCAGCGGGACGCTCTTTTCGCACATGGTTCTGCGCTCACCGATCAACTCACCCTGCTGTATCACCAGTGGATGTTCTTGAACCCTGGGCATTCCGCGACGCCCACGCTATTCGACCCGGTTGCCGTGACGTATACTTTGCGGCCGGATCTGTGCCCGACAAAGCCGATGCGGATTCAGGTGGACGACAGAGGTTTCACGAAGCCGGTGGAGGGGACTCCGAACGCGCAGGTTTGTGTGAAGTCGGATGAGGCTGGTTTTCTGAAGCTCATGCTCGGCCGGATTGAAGAGAATGGTCAATAGGGCTTTTGTAATCAGAGGCCCGGAAGCATGAATTCCCACAGGGAACGTCGCGACATGTGCGCGCTGTCACTTTCAAATGCATTGACAGCAGGACAAAGTAGGAGAAAAATGCGGGTCGATAGCTTGCAGGTCATTTGGCGCGACAAAATGGGGAGGGAAAGTGAGGAGCATGTTGAAAATGAAAGTTTTGGGTGTGGTGGCCTTGTTGGGCGCAGGATTGGTTTTGACCGGCTGCAAGTCGGCGCCGGAGTTGACGCAGTCGCAGGCCCTGGCCATGATCCAGGCCAAATATGACCAGACGCCGCCTACAGGGATCAACATCATGGTCAGCGATCTGGGAATGCGGCAGGGCATTGCCGACAAGTTTTGGAATCGGACAACGATCTATCCCAATCACTTTTGGGCAGACTTTACGCTGACCCCTGAAGGCAAAAAGGTCGTCAAGCTGCCCGGGGGCGGTGACGTGATTCAGTGGCGCCCGGACAGCGCCAACGATACGAACTATTCCGTGATGGTTGTGACGGTGCAACAAAACCATCTGAAGGCGCGTGACGTGGGCGATATTCAGGACGAAGTTGTGCCCGGTGTCCAGACCGCAAAAGGCGCCCAGTTCTATGAGTCCGTTGACATGACCGGGGTGCCGCAGGGGCTGCAAGACATTGCCCACAATCCCGGAAACCAGCTCAGCACAAAGCGGCAGGCGGACTTTTCGCTGGAAAACGGAGCCTGGAAGCTGCATTCGATCGAATAGAGAAGCCAGCCCCGAAGTGGAGCAGCGGAAGTTTCATTGGGGTTCGAGACAAAGCACAACGCGCGGAGCTTCTCCGAGTCCGCGCGTTGATTATTTTGCGGAAAACAGTTCGTCAGGTGCCAATATTGGCCACCATGCTTTATGTCTATGCGTTCGCATCATGACGTCCAATGCGCGGTTTTCGGCTGGAAGATTTCAGTGAGACAAAGCATTCTTGCAGAGGCGCGCCACTTTGATCTAAATTTCCGTCAAAACTGTTCAGCCGTTATCCTATGAGGTTTCAGTGAGAAAGAGGACTCACCCATGGCTTGCGCACCCATTGGTGTATGCATTTTCAGTGGAACTCTTCTGTTGGTTGCCGGCTGCGGCGGCGGTTCGGTTGGAGGATCTGGAACCGGCGGTGGGGATAACTCAACCACGGTGACCTTTACGATCACGGGTGGATCACCCAGCGCGGTGGCGGCGAAGATCGGCTCCGGCGCTTTTACTGCGGCGACGCTCAGCTCCGGCAAGATCTCGCTCAGTTTGCCCAGCGGCACCACCACTTTCGCCGTGGCATTTGTTTGTCCATCGACATCACTGACCGAGGCAGGTCCCCAGCAGACGGTGGAAAATGTGGTTGAGGCGACAACGCTCGACGGTACTTCGTTCACTGAATCGTGCCCGATCCTGCCGGGCACGCAGACGTCCGGAACCCTTACGGGATCGGTGGACGCGAGCGCTATCTCAGGGGCCAACATTCTTGAGGTTTACGCTCAGAATGCTCAGAATGGGCCGACGGAATTTCCGTTGCCGGTACTTGGTTCGAGCGGCAGCTTCAGTTTCGCCGCACCACTGGGTACTGACAGGGTGTTGGTCCTGGCCTACGATTCCGTCCTGAGCGGCGACATGGAATCCCTGGGCAACCTGGTGGCCGCCAAAAACTTCAGCAGTCAGATCGTCCCCGGAGCATTGAACGGAGGTAATACGGTCATCCTCGGCGCCGCCGACGCGACGACGCCGGAGCCCGTCACATACACCGGCGTTCCATCGGGATACAGCCCGCCGACGGCCCTTGCAAGCTTCGAGATCAATGGCGGCGGCGCCATTTTGCTTGGAAGCGCCGTTACGAGCACATACCCGGCATTGCCGGCGGGCGCGGTGCAAAGTGGGGACTCCTATGTTTTCCTTGCTGCGGCTCACAACATTTCCAACCTGGGTGAGCAGGCTCAGGTGATCACGACACTGGCGTCGGCTGGTCCCGTGTCGTTTTCGTTTCCGGCGGCCTGGACGTATCCGGGGCCGGCGGCCGCGGCGTGGCCCTCGTTTAACCTTGCGTATGCTGGATTTGCCGGCAAGACGGGCGTAACCGATGCGGTGGACGAAACCTGGACGACGGACGCTTCCACGATCGATATGGTGGTTGTGATTGCAACCGCGAACTCTCTGAACGGATCAACGACCCTGGCGGTGCCGGATTTGTCGGGGCTCGCGGGATTCCCGGCCGCGCCGGCTTCTGGATCGAACGTGGTCTGGACAGCGGTAATTTCCCAGGGGAGCGCTCTGTCTCACGCGGCGACCGGGAACGGGTCCACGATGTTGGTGTCCAATGCCGGTTCGTATGTGGTGCCCTGAGCCGGGCGTGAGCTGTTTTGGGCGCAGTTGTTCTGGGAAATGCTCCTCCGGGGAGAAATCGTTGACCCCATCCCTGTTTCTTGATATTGTAGAAAGGTTCCGCAAGAGCGCGCCTTGTCGTGTGTTTTAGCGATGAGAGCGTAAGGATTAGCCGGGCTCGGGTATCGTGGTCAAGGCTAAATCCGGTCGGTGGCAAAACTGCCGGCCATCCGTTCCCGGATTGGCTCTTTTCTTGCGAAGGGCAGGGAACAAGATCGCATCGGTGCTCGCGCGTTTCTCCACCTTGGGGGGCTATGCGAGCCGGAACCGGCGAAACGGAGTTGGCTCCGCCATGGCGGACGACCGGCCACCGTCCTGGTTCTCGTCTGGAAGTGGAAGAAGGCAGACGCGAAGCAGCAACTTCAGGGCTTCTATGCCCGTGCGCATTTTTTGTGCGCCCGGCAAAGTAGCCGGATGAACCTGCGCGCGGGAGTTGGCTGGTAGTAAAGGGTTTTGCGGTAAGGAGTTTTCAGTTTGCCTACTTTTAATCAACTCGTTCGCAAGGGGCGCACGGCCCCCCGGTACAAGACGGCGTCTCCTGCTTTGCAGGCCTCGCCCCAGCGGCGCGGAGTTTGTACGCGCGTGTACACCCAGACCCCCAAGAAGCCGAACTCGGCGCTGCGTAAGGTGGCTCGTGTTCGGTTGACCAACGGGATCGAAGTCACGACCTACATTCCCGGCATTGGCCATAACCTGCAGGAGCACTCGATCGTGCTGATTCGCGGGGGCCGTGTGAAGGATCTGCCCGGCGTTCGCTACCACGTCGTTCGCGGCACACTGGATTCGGTTGGCGTGGCCAATCGCAAACAGGGTCGGTCGAAATACGGAGCCAAGCGCGCCAAGGGTGGAGCGGCGCCGAAAAAGTAGTTTTTGAGCTTTGAAGCTTCCGGCTCCTGGCTTCTAGCTCGTGTTTGATTGGAGCCAAGATTGTCGCCTCTCCTGTTGAGGGGCTTGAAGCTAGCAGTTGAGTTGAGGGTTTATGCCGAGAAAAGGGCACATTGCGAAGCGGGAAGTTGCAGCGGATCCGGTTTACGGGTCCACGCTGGTCACCAAGTTTGTGAACTCGATGATGTGGGGCGGAAAGAAGTCGACGGCTCAGGGCATCTTCTATAAGGCGATGCAGAATCTCGAGTCCAAGGGCGGCGGCGAAGAGGCGATCAAGCTTTTTAAGAAGGCTGTGGAGAACTGCAAGCCGCTGCTTGAAGTGAAGACCCGTCGGGTGGGCGGCGCTAACTACCAGGTCCCGATCGAAGTGAATCCGGACCGGCGTACCTCACTCGCTATTCGCTGGCTGATCACCTATGGTCGTGCTCGCGGCGAAAAGGGCATGATCGACAAGTTGAGCAATGAACTGCTGGACGCGGCCAGTGGTCGCGGTGCAGCGATGAAGAAGAAAGAAGACGTCCACCGCATGGCCGAGGCGAACAAGGCCTTTGCCCACTATCGATGGTAAGGCGCATTTTCGAGGATGCTTTGGTCCCGGCGCAAGGAGTCCGGGCGATTGTTTGAAGTTGTACGAATAACCGCGGGCGAAAGAGCTCGCAAGGATGAATTACCGTGGCACGCACCATACCGCTGAATCGTTGCCGGAACATCGGAATCATGGCGCACATTGACGCCGGGAAGACGACAGCGACAGAACGCATCCTGTTTTATACGGGCATCACGCACCGCATAGGCGAAGTGCATGAAGGCACCGCGACCATGGATTACATGGAGCAGGAGCAGGAGCGCGGTATCACGATTACCTCGGCCGCCACAACGTGCATGTGGCGCGATATCCGCATCAATATCATCGACACGCCCGGACACGTGGACTTCACTGCCGAGGTGGAACGATCGTTGCGCGTGCTTGATGGCGCGGTTGCGGTGTTTGATTCTGTTTCAGGCGTGCAGCCCCAGACTGAGACCGTCTGGCGCCAGGGCGACAAGTACAAGGTCCCGCGCATCTGCTTCGTCAACAAGATGGACAAGAATGGAGCGGACTTCGAGTACGTGCTGGACACGATCCGCAAGCGCCTGGGCGCGCGTCCTGTCGCGCTGCAGATTCCTATCGGCGCGGAGTCGAATTTCAAAGGCATCGTCGACCTGATCGAGATGAAAGCCATCGTATGGCACGACGAGACAATGGGAGCAAAGTACACCGAAGAGCCCATTCCCGCCGAGTTGCAAAAGAAGGCCGAAGCTTTCCGGATGCAGTTGATTGAAGTGATTGCCGAAACCGACGATGTGCTTCTGGAAAAGTTCCTTGAAGGCGAAACGCCGAGCATTGATGAGTTGAAGGCTGGTATTCGCCAGGCCACCGTCGATCTGAAGGTATTTCCGGTGATCTGCGGTTCCGCATTCAAGAACAAGGGCGTGCAGACGCTGCTTGACGCGGTCGTCGATTACTTGCCGAGTCCGCTCGACAAGCCTCCGGTGGAGGGTATCAATCCCTCGCATCCCGAGCAGAAACTTACGCGCAAGGCTGAAGACGATGAACCGTTGTCGGCGCTCGTCTTCAAGCTGATCAATGATCCGTTCGGAAAGCTTTCCTTTGTCCGTGTGTATTCCGGCTCTCTTAAGACAGGCGATACGGTTCTGAACCCGCGCACGGGCAGGACTGAGCGCGTGGGGCGCCTCGTCAAGATGCATGCTAACAAGCGCGAGGATGTGACGGAGATTTTGGCCGGCGACATCTGCGCGTGCGTCGGTCTGAAGGACCTCAAAACGGGTGACACGCTCTGTGCGCCGCATCATCCGATCGCGCTGGGTGCGATTACGTTTCCGGAGCCGGTGATCTCGGTTGCCATCGAACCCAAGACCAAGGCCGACCAGGAGAAGATGGCATTGGCGCTGTCTCGTCTCGCCGATGAGGACCCCACTTTCAAGGTAAGGACCGATGAAGACTCGGGGCAGACGATCATCAGCGGCATGGGCGAGCTGCACCTTGAGATTCTTGTGGATCGCATGAAGCGCGAGCACAAGGTGGAGGCCAACGTAGGCGAGCCAAAGGTTGCCTTCCGCGAGACCATTCGCAAGGCGGCTGAAGCAGAGGGCAAGTATATCCGCCAGACCGGTGGATCGGGCAACTACGGGCATTGCAAACTACGCGTTGAGCCGAATACGCCGGGCGCGGGCTACGAATTCATCAACGACATCAAGGGCGGCGTGGTTCCTAAGGAATACATCAAGCCCATCGATCAGGGTGTGCAGGGCGCACTGGAGTTGGGCATTCTCGCCGGCTACCCGATCGTCGATGTCAAGGTGACGCTGTTTGACGGCAGCTATCACGAGGTGGACTCGAACGAAATGGCGTTCAAGTTCGCGGGTTCGATCGCCTTCAAGGAAGCAGCGAGGAAGGCCTCTCCAGTTTTGTTGGAGCCGGTGATGGCCGTGGAAGTCACGGTTCCTGAAGAATTCATGGGGACCATTATTGGCGACATCAATTCACGTCGCGGACGGATTGAAGGCATGGAACACGCCGCAGGTTCGCAGGTGATCAAGGCGATCGTGCCTCTGAAAGAAATGTTTGGCTACGTGAACGACATTCGTTCCTCAACGCAGGGGCGGGCGTCGTATTCAATGCAGTTTGCGCGCTACGAAGAGGCGCCGCGCATGATAGCCGATGAAATCATCGGCCGCGCGCAGGGAAAGTAAGATTTTTTGGGGCTGGAGCCCGGCGTGGCGGGCGCTCCTTGTTGCAACGGGCGGTACAAGCTAGGAAAGGGATTCAGGACTTTTATGGCGAAGGAAAAATTTGATCGGTCGAAGCCCCATGTGAACGTGGGGACGATCGGGCACATTGATCACGGCAAGACGACGTTAACGGCGGCGATCACGAAGGTATTGCAGAAGCATAACCCGAAGAATCATTTTCGTTCGTTTGACTCGATTGACAACGCGCCGGAAGAGCGGGAGCGGGGCATCACGATCGCCACGGCGCACGTGGAGTACGAGACGGCCAACCGGCATTATGCGCACGTCGATTGCCCCGGGCACGCGGACTACATCAAGAACATGATCACCGGCGCGGCGCAGATGGATGGCGCGATCCTGGTGGTGGCGGCGACCGATGGACCGATGCCGCAGACCAAGGAGCACGTGTTGCTCGCGCGGCAGGTGGGAGTTCCCTACATCGTGGTGTTTCTGAACAAGTGCGATGCGGTCGAGGACGAAGAACTGACCGACCTGGTGGAGATGGAAGTCCGGGAGCTGCTGACTAAATACCAGTTTCCGGGTGACGATGTGCCGGTGATTCGCGGCTCGGCCCTGGGCGCGCTGAACGGGGAGCCGAAGTGGGAAGCGCAGATTGACGCGTTGATGGATGCGGTGGACAAGAACGTGCCGCAGCCGCAGCGCTCGGTGGATCTGCCGTTTCTGATGCCGATTGAAGACATCTTCTCGATCTCGGGCCGCGGCACGGTAGTGACGGGCCGCATCGAGCGGGGCAAGGTGAAGGTGGGCGAGGACGTGGAGATAGTCGGATTCCGCGAGACGCGCAAGTCGGTTTGCACCGGTGTGGAGATGTTCAAGAAGCAGCTGGACGAAGGTCTGGCGGGCGACAACGCAGGCATTCTGCTGCGTGGTATTCCGAAAGAGGATGTGGAGCGGGGGATGGTGCTGGCCAAACCGGGATCGATCACGCCGCACACCAACTTCAAGGGCGAAGTGTATGTGCTGAGCAAGGAAGAGGGTGGTCGTCATAC
>DATKPJ010000115.1:0-38127 GCA_035524195.1 Occallatibacter sp. | reverse complement strand
CTGTCGGACGTGGCGGGGCTGTACGCGCCGTTTGCGGCTTCGGGCGGGGGATACATTCTGGCGCGGATGAGGCAGGACGATTATCTGAAGGAGACGGCGGTGCTGTCGGCCGAGGCGATGGCGGATGCGGGGATTCTGGACGAGACGCTGAAGTATGCGCTGGACCGGGAGAACCCGCAGTTGAACAACGCGAAGGGCGGGTTCTGGCCGGGGGGGCCGAAGAGCTGGCCGAACTCGCCGTCGATGCCGTCGGAGCATGCGATGAACGTGTGGGCGTTCGCGCACGTGGTGGCAGGGCAGTATGACGGGATCGCGACGAAGGCGGTGGTGTACGGGGTCGCGAGCACGGTGTCGGTGTCGCGGGTGCTGGCGCGGCAGCATTTTCCATCGGACGTTCTGGTGGGGAGCACGTTTGGGTGGCTGATCGGGGGGTACGTGCTGCATCACCGATCGCTGGAGCACGGGAGCCTGGTGGATTTGTCGACGGTGGAGACGCCGCTGGGGA
This sequence comes from Occallatibacter sp., assembly GCA_035524195.1. GTDB lineage: Bacteria > Acidobacteriota > Terriglobia > Terriglobales > Acidobacteriaceae > Telmatobacter. The sequence goes on along the minus strand of DATKPJ010000115.1, from coordinate 37,622 downwards.
GCGGAGTGCAGGTGGGGATCCGGCTGGGGCGGGGACAGTAGGGGGCAAAGCAGCAGGCAACGGTCAGCGATCAGCGGAGTGAGGAGCGAATCGTGAGCCGTGAGCAGACGGCGTCGGCACGCAGCTCAGGCGGCGGACTGGTCGAGGCCGGCGGAGATGGCGGTGAGGGTCCGGTACTGGAAGAACATGTTCATGCGCCAGCGGAGGATCATGCCGAAGGCGAGGATGAAGAAGAGGCCGCCGGTCTGCTCGACGGACATGATGCGGTCGAAGTAGCCGCGGGCGGCGAAGCGGACGGCCGCGAGCACAATGATGACGACGAGGAACATGCTGGATCGCTTCATCATGATGACTTCGCCTTCGCGATGAAGGCGCGAGGTGCGGAGTAACGGCCAAGCGAGGAGGACGGCGCCGATGAGGAAGGCGACGAGAGCCCAGAGCCAAGGGATGCGAAAGAGGGGAACGAAGAACATGGAAAAGCCGGTAGCCATACCGGCGGGGGGGATGAGGATTTTTTTGAGGGTGACGGGGGTTTGACCTTCACGGATGCGCCAGACGATGACGGCGATGGCGCCGAAGGCGGAGACGACCGCATACGTGAGAGGGGAAATGTGCATGGTGTACCTCAACCAGGGCGCCGCTGCGGCGGGGACGGAAGTCTCGGCGCTGGCCAGGCTGTCTGGGGAGCGTCTGTTTTCCTAGGATAGCGCAGGAAGGGGCGAGGGTCCGGGGACCGGGCCGGGAGTGGTGCGATCGCAGCGCCGTCAGAACGACTCGAGGATGTCGCCGACGGCGGCGGATGCGAATTCACGGGCGAGGCGACGGGTTGCAGCCGAGTCCTCCTGGATGAAGCTGGCGAGGTCCTGGATCTGCTCGTACTGCTGGCGGAAGAGGTAGGAGGGGTTCTGCCAGATGACCTTGCCGTGGCGGTCGACGAGCTGGAGCTTCGCTGTGATGGTGACGAGGTAGCTGGAGGTCTGGCCGGTGGTGTTGTCGTAGGTGAGGGGGATGATCTGGAAGGTGGTGATGGTTCCCTGGAGGGTGGCATCGGCGTCGGCATCTTCGCCGGAGACGATGCGCAGGGAGCTGCGGTCGGTGAACTCGCGGATGACGGCTTCCGTGAAGGCCGCCTGGGTGTGATAGGACTGCGTGTTGTTTTTGAAGGAGGGAATGGCAAGGGTGCGGACGTTGCCCGGCAGGTGCGCCGCGGAGGTGAGGGTGTGATAGCCGCAGCCGGACAAGAGCAGCATCAGGCCGGAAAAAAGAGCGAAACGCGAAGACATGCTGGAGGTATTGTCGCAGAACGACGTGATCAGGCGATCAGCGCGGCGAACAGAAAGGCCAGCTCGGGAGAGCTGGCCTGATGCAGATGGATTGAAGCGGGTTATGCGGGACTGGGGCTGCCTTCGGGCAGGCTGCCAGCGCGTCCGGGCTCGGGTTTGAGCACCTGCTGCACGTCGCTGGTCGGCGAGCCGGATCCGCCGGAGGGGCGGAGCGGCGGGAGCTCTTTGCCGTCGATGATGGCGCGAATCTCGTTGGCGTCCAGGGTCTCGCGTTCGAGCAGGGCGACAGCCAGTCTGTGCATGATGGGCTGATTGTTGTTGAGAATGTCCCAGGAGGCCTTGTAGGCTTCGTCGACGAGGCTGCGGACTTCGGCATCGATCTGCCGGGCCGTCTCTTCGGAGAAGTCACGGTGCTGGGCGATCTCGCGGCCGAGGAAGATCTGCTCTTCCTTCTTGCCGAAGGTGAGGGGGCCGAGGCGGCTCATGCCGTACTCGCAGACCATCTTGCGGGCGAGATCGGTGGCCCGTTCGATGTCATTGCCGGCACCCGTGGTCATCTGGTGGAGGAAGATCTCCTCGGCGATGCGGCCGCCCATGAGGATGGCGAGCTGGGTCTGGAGGTAGTCCCTGGTGACGGTGTGCTTGTCGTCTTCGGGGAGCTGCATGGTGACGCCGAGGGCCATCCCCCGAGGGATGATGGTGACCTTGTGGAGCGGGTCGGCGTGGTCGCGCATGGCGGCGACGAGAGCATGGCCGGCCTCGTGATAGGCGGTGACGCGCTTTTCCTCGTCGGTGAGGAGCATCGACTTGCGCTCAGCGCCCATGAGCACCTTGTCCTTGGCCTGCTCGAAATCGAGCATCAGGACCTGTTTGCGGTTGGCGCGGGCGGCGTTCAGGGCCGCTTCGTTGACCATGTTGGCGAGGTCGGCGCCGGAGAAGCCCGGTGTGCCGCGGGCCAGGACGCGAAGATCGACATCGTCGGCGATGGGAACCTTGCGGGCATGGACGCGGAGGACCTCTTCGCGGCCACGGACATCGGGACGTCCGACGACGACGCGGCGGTCGAAGCGGCCAGGGCGGAGGAGCGCGGGATCGAGGACATCGGGCCGGTTGGTCGCGGCGACGAGAATGACGCCATCGTTGGACTCGAAGCCGTCCATTTCGACGAGGAGCTGGTTGAGGGTCTGCTCGCGCTCGTCGTGGCCGCCGCCGAGGCCAGCGCCACGGTGACGTCCGACAGCATCGATTTCGTCGATAAAGATGATGCAGGGAGCGTTCTTCTTGCCCTGCTCGAAGAGGTCGCGGACGCGGCTGGCACCGACGCCGACGAACATCTCGACGAAGTCAGAGCCGGAGATGGAGAAGAACGGGACGTTGGCTTCGCCGGCGACGGCGCGGGCGAGGAGGGTTTTGCCGGTTCCGGGGGGCCCGACGAGGAGCACACCTTTGGGGATGCGGCCGCCGAGCTTCTGGAACTTCTGCGCCTCACGGAGGAACTCGATGATCTCCTTCAGCTCTTCCTTGGCTTCGTCGACGCCGGCCACATCCTTAAAGGTGACCTTTTTCTGCTGCATGGACAGCAGGCGCGCGCGGCTCTTGCCGAAGGAGAGGGCCTTGTTTCCGCCGGACTGCATCTGGCGGATCATGAAGAACCAGAGCAGGGCAATGAGGATGAGCGGGGAGAACTGGAGCAGCCAGCCCCACCAGCTGTTGCCGTCGGCGTTCTTCACGGTGATGCTGACTTTATTCTGGTCGAGGATGTCGTAGAGGTGGGAGTAGTTGGCAGGAACCACCACGTGGAAGGCGCCCTTGTCGGCGCGGAAATGTCCCCGAACCTCCTGGCCGGTGATGGTCACGTCGCCGACCTGGTTCGATTCCACATCGCCCAGGAACTGGGAGAAGGTCACTTCCTGCTCTTTGCCGCCCATCGCGCCGTTCTTCTGGAACAACTGCCAGAGGACCAGGAGGCAGGCGATGATCAGAACCCAGAACAGGATTTGTTTAACGGTCGAGTTCACCTTGGGGAAAACCTCTCTCTTTTCACTCGGTATCCCGGCCAGCCGAGTACCTGGAGTTCACCCAAAAGCCTGGCCCGAATTTCACCATCAGATTAGACGCCGCAAACCCGCCCGCGGAGTCAAAAGACGCTCAGGAAAACGAGGTCACAGATTTCCCGGCGCCGCGCCAGCCCGTGCGGATATCCCTGTATTGTACTCCGGGGTTCTGCGACTTCCATACCCCGCGCCTACCACCTGGGTGGGAGTTTTGTGCGGCTTCAGGACGGGGGCGCTGATACGATGAAGGCAGGGGATGTCTGCAAGCGCCACAACCTCTTTCCCTCCTTCAACCTCGGGCTCGGTGACGCTGCGCATTCTGCCGACGTCGCTGCAGATTTTCCTGTGCTATCTGGCGATCGGCCTGCCGATGGCGGTGCTGCCGAGCGTGGTGCACCTCGAACTTCGCTTTAACACGGTTCTGGCAGGACTGGCGGTGAGCGCCCAGTATGTCGCGACGGTTCTCAGCCGTCCGCAGGCCGGCCGGATGGCCGATTCGGCGGGGGCGCGGCGCACGGTGTTGTCCGGGCTAACCGCCTGCGGATGCTCGGGCGTTTGCCTGTTGCTGGCGGGGTGGCTGGGATTCGTGCCGCTGGCCTGTCTGGGGGCGATCCTGGTCAGCCGGCTGATCCTCGGATTTGGGGAGAGTTGGCTGGCGACGGGGTCGTGTTTGTGGGGGATCGCGCGGGTGGGCCAGGAGCACACGGCGAAAGTGATTTCGTGGAGCGGCATCTGTTCGTATGGCGGGATTGCGATCGGGGCGCCGCTGGGGGTGTGGATCCTGCACGCCTGGGGGCTGAGCGGGGTGGGCGTGGTCAGCGTGGGGATCTCGTGCCTGGGACTGCTGACGGCGTGGCCGATCGGCGAGGTGGCGGTGCCGGAGGGCGAGCCGCTGGCGTTCCGGCAGGTGCTGGGGCGGGTGTTTCCGCACGGGATGAGTCTGGCCCTGGCGACGACGGGCTTCGGCACCATCGCGTCGTTCATGGTGCTGTTTTATGCGCATTCGCACTGGCCGGATGCCGCCTTCGCCCTGACCAGCTTCGGGCTGGCGTTCGTGACAGCGCGGTTGCTGTTCGGGTCGACCATCGATCGCTGGGGCGGATTCCGTGTGGCGCTGGTATGCCTGGCGGTGGAAATTGCCGGGCTCCTGTTTTTGTGGCTGGCCTACGCTCCGGCGCCGGCGTTCGCGGGGGCGGCGCTGACAGGGTTTGGCTTCTCTCTGGTGTTCCCTGCCCTGGGGGTGGAGGCGGTGCACTGCGTGACGCCGGAGAATCGCGGGTCGGCGCTGGGTGTTTTCACGGCGTTTGCGGACTTGTCGCTGGGGCTGACGGGGCCGGTGGTGGGGCTGATCGTTGCGGGACTGGGCTACGCGCCGATCTTTCTGTTTGCGGCGCTGATGGCGGCGGTTGCGCTGGGGCTGACGCTGGCGCTGCACCTGCGGCCGGGGTACGGGCGCAGGGTCGGGTTCGTTGTGGCAGAGTGAGCTTTGCGCCTGGCGCCACGGTTGGTCATGTCCGATCAGGATTTCGACGTCATCATCGCCGGCGCGGGCGCCGCGGGGCTGATGTGCGGCATCGAGGCAGGCCAACGGGGGCGGCGCGTGCTGGTGCTGGAGCATGCGGATCGGGTGGGGAAGAAGATTCTCATCTCGGGCGGCGGGCGCTGTAACTTCACCAATCTGCATTGCAGGGCGGAAAACTTCCTTTCGGCGAATCCGCACTTTGCCAGGTCGGCGCTGGCGCGGTACACGCCGGGGGATTTCATCGCGCTGGTGGAACGGCACGGCATCCGGTATCACGAGAAGACGCTGGGGCAGCTTTTCTGCGACGACTCGGCGCAGCAGATTGTGGCGATGCTGCTGGAGGAGTGCGGGAAGGCGGGGGTCCGGGTCGTGGTGGAATGCGAAGGTGCGGCGGATTGAGCGCGAGGAGGCTGGATTCGTCGTGAGTCTCGAGGAGGCGGCGTTACGCGCGCGGGCGCTGGTGATCGCGACGGGGGGGTTATCGATCGCGAAGATGGGGGCGACGGGATTCGGGTATGAGGTGGCGCGGCAATTTGGCGTTCCGATCCGCGAGCCGCGACCGGCACTGGTGCCTCTCACGCTCGGCGGTGAGGAGCATGCGCGTTTCGCCGATCTGAGCGGGGTATCGGCTGAGGTGGTCGCGTCGGTGGGCCAGCGGGGCTTTCGGGAGAAGCTGCTGTTCACACATCGCGGACTGAGCGGACCGGCGGTGCTGCAGGTTTCGTCGTACTGGAATGGGGCGGAGGCCGTGATGGTGGACTGGGCACCGGAGCAGGAGATTTTTGCGGGGTTGCGGAGGTCGCCAGCGGGACGGAATGCGGCTGCGGCGCGCGCGGCGCTGCGGAGGAAACTGCCGGCGCGACTGGGGGATCGCCTGCTGGAGGTGCTGGCGCCGATGAGCTGGACGAATCACGCGCTGGAGGAACTGGAGCGGCGGCTCCACGCGTGGGCCTTTATGCCGGTGGGGACCGAGGGGTTCGACAAGGCCGAGGTGACGGCGGGCGGTGTGGACACCGACGCGCTCTCAGCGCAGACGATGGAGTGCCGCAAGGTGCCGGGACTCTACTTCATCGGCGAAGTGGTCGACGTGACGGGACATCTGGGCGGATTCAACTTCCAGTGGGCGTGGGCGTCGGGGGCGGCCGCGGGAAGAGCGGTGTAGGTAAGCCGGCAACTGGGGATTGCAACCTGCAAAGGGCCCGCTACCGGCCGCTCTTCAGAACCAGCGCGTCATGAGCACCTTCTGTTCGGTGTAGAACGCGACTGCGTCCTTGCCGTGGGCGTGGAGGTCGCCGAAGAACGAGTTTTTCCAGCCGGCGAAAGGAAAGAAGGCCATGGGCGCGGCGACCGTCATATTGACGCCGACCATACCGACTTCGATGCGGCTCTGATACTCGCGCGCGGCTTTGCCGCTCCTGGTGTAGATCGTGGTTGTGTTGCCGTAGTCGCAGGAGTTGACGAGGCGGATCGCGTCGTCGAGGGTATCGGCGCGGATGACGGCGAGCACGGGCCCGAAAATCTCCTCGCGCGCGACGGTGGCGGCTGGGTTCACGTGATCGAGCACCGTAGGCCCGACGAATGCGCCATCGGGATCGGCCTGGACGTCGCGTCCGTCGCAGATCGCCTTTGCGCCTTCGGCCACGCCTTTCTCGATGTAACCCACGACGCGCTTCTTCTGGTCCTGACCGACAAGCGGCCCGACGGCAACGCCGTCCTCCATGCCGTCGCCGACTTTGAGCGCCTTCGCCTTTTTGACGAGCAGGTCGAGGAGGGGCTCGGCGACTTCACCGACGGGCACCAGCACGCTGCCGGCGAGGCAACGCTGACCCGCAGCGCCAAAGGCGGAGCCCATGATGGCGTCGACGGTTTGCGGGAGGTCGGCATCGGGCATGACCACGAGGTGATTCTTCGCGCCGCCGAGGGCCTGGACGCGCTTACCGTACGCGGCCGCTTCCTTGTAGACGATCTTTGCGACGGGCGATGAGCCGACGAAGGAAATGGCCCGGATGAGAGGATGGGCCAGCAGGGCTTCGACGACTTCGCGCCCGCCGTGGACCAGCTGCATGACGCCGGCGGGCAACCCGGCTTCCAACAGCAACTCGACAACGCGGGTGGGGGTCATGGGCACGCGCTCGGAGGGCTTGAGGATGAAGGTATTGCCGGCCGCGATGGCGAAGGGGTACATCCACAGGGGCACCATGGCGGGGAAATTGAAGGGCGTGATGCCGGCGCACACGCCGAGGGGCTGCCGGATGGTCCGGCAGTCGATGCCCTTCGCGACGTCGTTCAGGGAGTCGCCCATCATCAGCGACGGCATGCCGCAGGCGACTTCGACCATCTGGATGCCGCGCCTCACTTCGGTCATGGCATCTTCGAGGGTCTTGCCGTTCTCGCGGGTGAGAATTGTCGCAATGTCACGCACATATTTTTCGAGCAGGGCCCTGAAGCGGTAGAGGGGCTGGACGCGGTCGATGACCGGCAGCTCGCGCCACTCGAACCAGGCCTGGTACGCGGCCTTTGCGGCACGATTCACTTCCGAGGCGCCGGCATGGGGGAGCGTGGCCAGCGCGTCGCCGTTGGCGGGGTTCACGATGGGGTGATGGGGGCCGACGGGCACGGCCCACTCTCCGGCGATCCACGACAAGGTGAAGGCGGGTTTCTTCTGCGTGGAAACTGTAGGCTCGGCAACGGTGCTCATGCTTCTTCTCCTGCGAGTTCCGGGACGGGGGATGCAACGACGGCGCCGCGCATCAGGGCTACGTACAGGGCACCAGAGACGAAGAATCCCACAAACCAGGCATAGTCGTAAAGCCAGTGCAGTGCGGGCACAAAGCGGCCGACCAGGACCAGCCCCACGCCGAGGGCGAGGGCTGCCATGGCTCGGGGGTTGATGCCACCGCGGTATTCGTAGATGCCGTTGCGCATATAGAGGGATTCCATGTCGAGGCGCTTGCGGCGGATGACGAAGTAGTCGGCGACCATGATGCCGGCGACGGGACCGAGCAGGCCGGAATAGCCGATGAGCCAGCCGAAGATGTAGTTGTTGAAGCTGGCCAGCAGCTTCCACGGCATCATGGCGAGGCCAAGGAAGCCGGTGATGAGCCCGCCGGTGCGGAAGGAAATCCACTGCGGGTTGAGGTTGGAAATGTCGTTGGAGGGGGAGACGACGTTGGCCGCGACGTTGACGTTGAGGGTTGCGACGAGCAGGGCGATCATGGCGATGAAGGCGACGACGGGCTGGTGAAATTTGCCCATCAGCTCGATGGGGCTCCAGATGGCGTGGCCGAAGATGACGGCCGAGGCGGAGGTGACGGCGATGCCGATGAAGCAGTAGAGGGTCATGGCAACAGGCAAACCAAAGGCCTGGCCGACGATCTGCGCGTGCTGATTTTTCGAGTAGCGGGTGAAATCGGGAATGTTGAGGGCCAGGGTCGCCCAGTAACCGACCATCGCCGTGAGCGAAGGGAAGAAGAAGCGCAGGAACGCGCCGGTGGAATGGAAGTGGCTGGGCTCAGAGAGCATCGGGCCGAAGCCGCCGGCCTTGTGGAGGGCGAATCCGAGCAGGAGGAGGGACATGATGAGCATGAAGGGCGCGGAGAATCCCTGGAGGAAGCGGATGCTCTCGACGCCGCGCCAGACCACGACCATATTGAGCGCCCAGAAGCCGAGGAAGCAGGCCCAGACGGCCCACGGTACATGTTCGATGCCAGGCCAGACGACCAACAGCATGGAGTGAATGGCCTGGCCGCCAATCCAGGACTGGATGCCGAACCATCCGCAGGCGACGATGGCGCGGAGGATGGCGGGCAGATTTGCACCGCGCGTGCCGAAGGAGGCGCGCACGAAGACGGGAAAGGGAATGCCGTACTTCGCGCCGGCGTGGGCGTTGAGCAGCAGGGGAATCAGTACGATAAGGTTGCCGAGCAGGATGGTGGCCAGGGCCTGCTTCCAGTCCATGCCGCCCGCGATGAGGCCGGAGGCGAGCATGTAGGTGCTGACTTCCATGGACATGGAAAACCAGAGGGAGATGTAGTTGTAGGTACCCCACGTGCGATGGGCCGGCGTGGTGGGCGCCAGATCGGGGTTGTAGAGGCTTTCCTCCGGGCGGATCACTGCCAGGCGCCTCCGCGGGCGGCGCGGCGCAGATACTGACCCCGGCCGATCCTGCCGAGATACTTTCCGTTCTCGACAATCAGCTCGCCGCGCGCATAGACCTGCCTGGCGTTGCCGCGGACTTTGAATCCCTCGAACATCGAGTAATCCACGCGCATGTTGTGGGTCTTCGCGCTGATGGTGTGCTCGGCGTTCGGATCCCAGACGACGATGTCGGCGTCACTGCCGGGGGCGATGGTGCCCTTTTTCGGATACATGCCGAAGATGCGCGCCGGCGCGGCCGCGGTGATTTCGACGAAACGGTTCAGCGAGATTTTTCCGGCGTTGACGCCGTGGTGGTGGATGAGCTGCATGCGGTTCTCGATGCCCGGGCCGCCGTTGGGAATCTTCGTAAAGTCGTTCACGCCGAGGATTTTCTGATCGGCGAAGCAGAAGGGACAGTGGTCAGTGGAGACGACCTGCAGGTGATCGTCTTTGAGTCCGTCCCACAGCGCGGGCTGATTCTTTTTCTCGCGCAGCGGCGGGGTGAAGACCCACTTGGCGTCCTCGAAGGAGTTGTGGTTCATCGTCTCTTCGAGAGACAGCAACAGATACTGCGGACAGGTTTCAGCAAAGGCGGGCAGCCCGCGGTCGCGCGCTTCGCGCACCTGGTTCAGCGCGTCCTCGCTGGAGAGGTGGACGATGTAGACCGGGGCGCCGGCGATTTCGGCCATGGCGATGGCGCGCTGCACAGCTTCGGCCTCGGCGACGGTGGGACGCGTGAGCGCGTGGTAGATGGGCGCGGTTTTGCCGTCGGCGAGCGCCTGTTGCACGATCACGTCGATGACGGAGCCATTCTCGGCGTGCATGCAGATGAGGGCGCCGTTCTTCGAGGTCTGCTGCAGGGCTTTGAAGATGGTTGCGTCGTCGACCATGAGGACGCCGGGGTAGGCCATGAAGAGCTTGAAGCTGGCGACGCCTTCGCGCACCATGTCGTCCATGTCCTCGAGGCCGGAGGCGCCAAGGTCGGTGACGATCATGTGCAGGCCGTAGTCGATGCATGCCTTGCCTTCGGCTTTTTTCCACCAGGTGTCGAGGGCGGTGCGCATTTTGGTGCCGCGGGCCTGGATGGCGAAGTCAACGATGGTTGTTGTGCCACCGATGGCGGCGGCTCGCGTGCCGGTGAGGAAGTCGTCGGCAGAGGTGGTGCCGCCGAAAGGCATGTCGAGGTGCGTATGCGCGTCGATGCCGCCGGGGAGCAGGAGCAGGCCGGTGGCGTCAACGACTTTGTCGGCGGCGGTGGCAGGAATTCCGGCGCGGATTTCCTTGATGACGACGCCGTCGATGAGGAGGTCGGCGCGGACGGTGGCGTCGGCGTTGACGATGGTTCCGTTTTGGATGAGGGTGCTCATAGGGGGTTTGCAATTCAGAAAGTCAGCCTGTTAGCGGAGCCCTGCTTGTTTGCGCATTGAATTTCATGAGCGTTGGGGCTCCGGGCAGGTCGCGCCGTGGGTACGTTCATCCCAGGTCTCCGATGCGAGGCCGGAGTCGACACGAACCATGGAGATGCACTCGTCGACAGGGCAGACCAGGGAGCAGAGATTGCAACCAACGCACTCGGTTTCGTCGACGCGAGGAATGCGAGCGAGCGGCGTGGGATAAGGACCCTGCTGGCCGAATGCGGCTTCTCGTTCCTTGCGGGTGACTGGAGTGACGGCAATCGATTGACGGCTGCACGCTTCGATCTGGGCGGGAGTGGGATGCAACTCCACGCTGCCATCGACGGGGCCGGAGACGCGGTCGAGATGAATGCACTGGTGTGCGCCATCCCAACAGGCGATGTGGCAGAGGTCGCAGCCGATGCATGTCTGCTCGTTGATGCGCGCGACAATTTTGTAGTTCAGGTTGAGGTGTTTCCACTCCGTGACGCGATGGAGAGACTGGCCGCGGAAATCATCAATGGAATTGAAACCCTTTGAGAGCATCCAGTTTTCGAGACCGCCGGCCATGTCTTCAACGACGCGGTACCCGTAATGCATGACGGCGGTGCAAACCTGGACGGTGCCGGAACCGAGCAGAAAGAATTCCGCGGCGTCGCGCCAGGTTTCGATGCCGCCGATGCCGGAGAGTGGCAGAGCCGAGTCTGAATCGGACATGACCTGCTGCACCAAATTCAGCGCGATGGGTTTCACGGCTGGTCCGCAATAGCCGCCGTGGGAGCTTTTGCCGTCAACGTTGGGACGCGGGACCAGCGTGTCGAGGTCGATCCCGGTGATGGAGTTGATGGTGTTGATGGCGGAGAGGCCATCGGCTCCGCCGCGCTTGGCTGCGCGGGCGACGGTGCGGATGTCAGTAATGTTGGGTGTGAGCTTGACGAGCACCGGGGTACGAGCCTTTTCTTTGACCCATGCGGTGATCATCTCGGTGTATTCGGGGACCTGGCCCACCGCCGAACCCATTCCGCGTTCGCTCATGCCGTGGGGGCAGCCGAAGTTGAGTTCGAGGCCGTCGGCGCCAGCGTCCTCTGCACGAACGACGATCTCATGCCATGCCTCGCGATTGGAGGCAACCATGAGAGAAGCGATGACGGCATGGTGAGGATAGCGCTTTTTGACTTCGGCCATCTCGCGAAGGTTGATTTCGATGCTGCGGTCGCTGATGAGCTCGATGTTGTTGAAGCCCATGATGCGCCGGCTCTGCCAGTCGACAGAGGAGTAGCGGGAGCTGACATTGGTGACGGGCTCGCCGATGGTTTTCCAGACAGCGCCGCCCCATCCGGCATCGAAGGCGCGCATGATTTGCTCTCCGCAGTTGGTAGGCGGCGCAGAAGCGAGCCAAAAGGGATTGGGCGAATTGATGCTGCCGGCGAAGCCGCGGACACGGATATCAGGCATAATGGGCCTCAGCGATTTTGAGCATGGCAAGAGCGGACCGCTTGCCGTCCGCCACTGCATCCACCACTTCGCGGCCGCCGTTGATGCAGTCTCCACCGGCGAAGTAGCGGCGATTGGAGGTTTGCCCGGTGGCGCGATCAACCATGATTTTTCCGTCACTCATCTCGATCTGGCGGAAATCCCGGATAAGGTGCATGACGGGCGACTGGCCGATAGCAGGCACCACGAGATTGCACGCAATGGTGAACTGAGAATCGGGTATGGGAAGCAAGGTGTGGTCCACCTCGCGCATTTGGACTGTGTCGAGCAGCAGGCCTCCATGGGCATCGGGACGGATCGCAACGGGTTGACGCCGCCACAGAAACTGCACTCCTTCCTGCTTGGAGTGTTCGAATTCGAAATCGAATGCCGACATTTCGCTTTCGCTGCGGCGATAGAGAAGGTAGACAGTTTCAGCACCGAGGCGACGCGCAGCATTGGCAGCGTCGATCGCGGTATTCCCTGCCCCGACGACAACGACTGTCCCGGTGAGCTCGCGAATTCGCCCGGTCTTGTAGGCGGCAATGAGCTCGAGCGCATTCATCACGCCCTGCTGGTCTTCGCCGGGAATGCTGAGGTGGTGCATGGCTCCCAACCCAACGCCGAGAAAGATGAAATCGAATTCGGATTCAAGAGCCTGCAAGGTCGCGACCGATTCCACGGGCACGCCGAAGCGAAACTCGACGCCCATGCGGCGGATCATTTCGACCTCGCGCAGGCTTTCAGCCGCAGGCAGCTTGTACTCCGCGACGCCGTACGTGTTGAGTCCACCGGGCAGGGTGCGGCGTTCGATGATGGTTGCACGGGCACCCTGACGGCACAACTCCGCCGCGCAGGCAAGTGAGGCGGGGCCAGCGCCGATGCAGGCCACACGGAGCGGCCGCGAACCGCGAGGCGCCTTCACGAGATCCTCACCCGACTCGCGAAATGCCTCCATGGCGTGGCGTTGCAACTGCGCGATCTGGATGGGCTGGCGGCCGTTGCGATGCATGACACAGGCTCCTTCGCACAGTACGTCGACAGGGCAAGCGCGGGCGCAACTTCCGCCCAGGATGTTGGCGTCGAGGATGCGAAGCGCCGATCCGCGAAGGTTGCCCGAGGCGATGCGCTTGATGAAGCCGGGAACATCGATGTGAGTGGGACAAGCGGCTGTACACGGCGCATCGAAACAATAGAGGCAGCGGTTCGCCTCGGTCACCGCGGCTTGTGGCACAAGCGGCGGCTTAAGCTCGCTGAAGCGCTCGCGAAGCTGCGGATCGTCAGGTAACGTCGCGGTACTCATATTGACCTCGGGAAATGCAGCCTATAAAACGCGGGTCCCAAGTCTCCGAATCGAGACCTGGGGCGCCGAAATTGGTTTCGGCTTCATCACCATCATGAAGCGACCAGTGGACCGTAGAGATCGGGCCGGCGATCGCGGAAAAACTGCCAGGTGCGCCTCACGTCGGCAATTTCGTCGAGATTGAGATCGGCGGTGAGCACCTCATCCTTGTCTCGCGACGCCTGAGCGACGATCTGGCCGCGTGGATTGGCAAAGTAGCTCGAACCGTAAAACTCGCCGATGTTCCATGGCGGCTCGGTGCCGACGCGATTAATCGCAGCAATGAAATAGCCATTTGCCGCGGCATGGGCCGGCTGCTCGAGTTTCCAAAGATATTCACTCAGGCCGGCAACAGTTGCAGAGGGGTTAAAGACGATCTCTGCGCCGTTGAGACCCAGGCAGCGCGCGCCTTCAGGGAAGTGGCGGTCATAGCAGATATAGACACCGACTTTCGCAAAGCCGAGATCGAAGACGGGATAGCCGAGATTGCCGGGGCGAAAGTAGAACTTTTCCCAGAATCCGGGAGCAACATGCGGAATATGCGTCTTGCGATATTTGCCCAGGTAGGTGCCATCATTGGCGATGACAGCGGCGGTGTTGTAGAAGATGCCTTCCTGCTCAACCTCGTACACGGGAACAATCATGGCGATGTGGAGTTCTTTGGCGAGAGATTGCATGAGATTGACGGTCATGCCGTCGGGGACGCGCTCGGTGGCCTCGTACCATTTAACGGACTGCTCGGCGCAGAAGTATGGACCGTTGAAGATTTCCTGGAGGCAGACGATCTGGGCGCCGGAATCCGCGGCCTTGCGAATGAGAGGAAGGTGCTTTTCGATCATGGCCTTCTTTTGCACGGGTAGCGGCTCCGTCGCGGGTACGGCGTTTGAGGCCTGAATGATGGAACAGCGGACAACTCGAGGCATAGAGCAGCGACTCCCATCGAACGGGGTGTGAGTCTTTGACGTTAAAACATGGAAGCGCAATGGGCAATGGATTTGTTTGGGGAGCCGTGGAGTTGGGAATCCGCGCGCGCTGAATTGCGAATGGGTAAGGCAAGATTACCGCGAGATTTCAAGATTGACCGGTAAGGAGAAGGTGAAAGAAGTCAATATTCAATTTTGTTGGGCGATGCAATCCAAGCCGCGAAGCTGGACCATGCTTCATCGCCGAGCAGTTGGGTCGCAGGCAATGAGCGAGCGGACTTCTCGTTGCACATTTCAGCGTAGAGAAAAGCATCGTCGAACCCGGCGCGTGCGGCGTCTGAAGCCGAGGAGCCGTAAAAGATTGCGTCGAGCCGAGCCCAGTATGACGCCGCGAGGCACATGGGACAGGGTTCGCAGCTGGTGTAGAGCTCGCAACCGGCCAGAGTGAAGGTACCCAGGGACTTGCAGGCTGCGCGGATGGCGTTGACCTCTCCATGCGCGGTGGGATCGTTGGTCGCCGTCACTGTATTCACACCTTCAGCCACGATCTTGCCGTCGCGGACGATGACTGCGGCAAAGGGGCCACCGGCTCCCGAAGTCACATTTTGCGTGGCAAGCTGGATGGCACGGCGCAGAAACTCGGTGTTTGGCTGGCGAGGCATAATTGCTTGCTCTCGACCTCCCTGAACGGCGAAAGTAAACACAGTATGTCACAGGCATTTCGATCGACCCGGATTCTGACGGCTGGCAGACTTGTGCCTGCCGCGATTGTCGTGGAGGAAGAACGAATCACCGCCGTACGAGAGTGGGGTGATGTGCCAGGGAGCGGCGGCGTTCACGATTTTGGGGATTTGGTGGTGCTCCCAGGGCTTGTTGACACGCATGTACACATCAACGAGACGGGCCGCACACATTGGGAAGGATTCTGGACGGCAACGGGAGCTGCGGCGGGCGGGGGAGTGACGACGCTTGTCGATATGCCGTTGAACTGCGTGCCCGAAACGATTGATGTGGGCGCACTCAAGACCAAGCGCGCGGCAGCGCAGGGCAAAACATGGGTAGACTGGGCCGCCTGGGGGGGCGTGGTGCGGGGGAATGCGGCGGAGTTGAAGCCGCTGGCCGCTGCGGGCGTGCCGGGGTTCAAGTGTTTTCTGATTGAGTCAGGGATTGACGGGTTCGCGTGGGTAGATGAAGCCGAGCTGCGCAAAGCGCTCAAGGAACTGCGCGGTACAGGTTTGCCGCTGCTGGCACATGCGGAAGTGGCGGGCCCCGTGGACGAAGCGACCCGGAAACTCAACGAGCTGAATGCGGACTGGCGGCGGTATCAGACTTTCCTTAACTCCAGACCGGACAGAGCGGAGATGGAGGCGATCGAACTATTGATTCGCCTGGCAGAGGAATTCCAGACGCCTATCCATATTGTTCATCTATCGAGCGCCGAAGCGCTGCCGCTGATTGCTGCAGGTCGCAAAAGAGAGGTGCCGATCACCGTCGAGACGTGTCCGCACTACCTCTGGTTTGCAGCGGAGGAAATTCCTGATGGGGCGACGCAATACAAATGCACGCCGCCGATTCGAAGCGCCGACAACCGCGAGAAGCTCTGGAAAGCGCTTCAAGATGGGCTGATCGACATGGTGGTGACGGACCATTCGCCGTGCCCACCGGAGATGAAGTACCTGACGGAAGGCCGATTTGACAAAGCGTGGGGCGGAATTGCGAGCCTGGGGCTAGCGCTGCCGGTTCTTTGGACAGGAATGCGCCAACGTGGGTTGGAATTGGAACACGTGGGCAAGTGGATGGCCGAGGCGCCTGCGCGGCTAGCGGGGCTGAAGGAACGAAAGGGCGCTTTGACTCCCGGTGCGGATGCAGACTTCGTTATCTTTGATCCCGATGCTGAATGGACGGTAACTGCGAACGACCTGCACTTCCGGCATAAGCTGTCGCCCTATCTGGGCGCGAAGCTACGGGGGCGCGTGATGGAGACGTGGCTGCGCGGGCATAGAACTTACGCTTCGGGAGAATTTGGGGGCGAACCGCAGGGCCGAGAGCTGGTGCAGCCATGAGAGAACGCGCTCTGCATGCGGTTGCGGAATGCCGCCACCTTGCCACGATGACAGAGGAACCGGGGCGGATCACGCGCCGGTTCCTGACACCGCCGGTGCATGACGTTCATGCTCATTTTGGCTCCCGCATGCACGCGAAGGGGATGAGCACTCGCGTGGATGCCGCCGGGAATCTTCGCGGGATTTGGCAGCCGCAGGGTTTGAGTGGCAAGCGGATGATTCTTGGATCGCACATCGACACGGTCCCCGATGCCGGGGCGTTCGACGGGATTCTGGGTGTGACTCTCGCTCTGGAGTTGGTTGGCATCGCACAGGAAGATGCACTGCCACTAGCGATTGAGGTGATCGCCTTCTCAGAAGAAGAGGGGGTGCGCTTCGGGGTGCCTTTTATTGGAAGCCGCGCGGTTGCGGGCCGTTTTGACTCTGCGCTGCTGGCGCTGCAGGACACATCGGGAACAACGATGGAGGCGGCGATTCGCGAGTTTGGGCTTAACCCGGGTGAGATCAACGCAGCCGCACTGGATGACGAAACGCTGGGATTTCTGGAGATTCATATTGAGCAAGGGCCTGTGCTGGAGTCTGAGGGTTTGAGCGTCGCCGCGGTGACAGGAATTGTGGGCCAGTCGCGCCTGAAAGTTGATTTCATCGGCCAGGCGAATCATGCCGGAACGACGCCGATGCATTTGCGACGCGATGCGCTCGCGGGCGCTGCGGAGTGGGTTGTCGAAGTTGAACAACAGGCTCTCCGCACCGAGGGATTGCTGGCCACGGTTGGCAAAATTGTGACGACTCCGAACGCGGGTAACGTGATTGCAGGTCGGGAGCAGTTAATTCTTGATGTGCGCCATCCTCACGACGCCGCACGTCTCAACGCAGTAGATTCGCTGTTGAGTGCAGCAAATGCGATTGCGGAGCGGCGAACGCTGGCGCTGCAGTCAACGTGCACGCTGGACCAGCCTGCAGTTTCAATGGACGAACGATTGACGGCGTACCTTTCAGAAAGCATGGAAGTGGAGGGATTCCCAGGCAAGCGAATGCCAAGCGGCGCAGGGCACGATGCCATGGTGATGGCGGGACGCGTGCCGGCGGCGATGCTGTTTTTGCAAAGCCCGGGCGGGGTGAGTCACAACCCGGCGGAGAGTGTTCGCGATGAAGATGTGGAGGCGGCGCTGCGAGTTGGACGCAAATTTCTGGAACGAATGGCGGCAGGGGTCCTATAGAATCAGGCATCGCATCTGATTTGTTGCGCTGAAATGAGGTCGAGTTTGGATCCCGAATTGCACTCTCTGGGCTCAACGCGAAGCAGCCTGAAGGCGGATCACCTGCTGCAAACGCCCGACACCTTCGTGCGGATTCCGTTGCCCGGCGCGGAGAGAGTGGAATTTATCGTTCATGCGAGTCCGCAGGTGGGCGCGCGGTTCACCCAGATGACGGCGGAGTTTGCAGCCGGTGGCACGCTGGGAAGGGCGCCGGCACAGCGGTTTCTCTACGTGCTGGAAGGCGAGCTCGAGTTGAATGCGAATGGAAAACGGCACGAGCTTTCGGCGGGCGGATATGCGTATTTCCCCGAAGGGATGCCGCATACGGTGACGGCAACGGTGGCGGCGAGGGCGACGGTGATAGAGAAACCATTCGTGCAACTGACGAATAGCGCGACGCCCGAGGTAGTGGTGGGACGCGAAGGCGATGTGCCTTCAACCCCGCTCATGGGTGATGATGCGCTGCGCGTGCAGGCCCTGATGCCGGACGCTCCTGAGTATGATTTTGCCGTGAACACGATGACGTATGATCCGGGCGCGGCATTGAGCATGGTGGAGATTCACGTGATGGAGCACGGGCTGTTGATGCTCGAGGGCGGCGGCGTCTATCGCCTCGGCGACGCGTGGTACCCGGTAGAAGCGGGAGATTTCATCTGGATGGCGCCCTATTGTCCGCAGTGGTTTGGCGCGCTGGGCAAGAAGCCGGCAAAATACCTCATTTACAAAGACTGGCGAAGACATCCGCTGGGAGCCTAAGCAATGGAAGAGATGCGTCCCACACTTTCAATCGACCGGCTCCTCGCAGAGCTGATGACCCTGGCAAAAATTTCGGAAGCGGAGCCGCCGGTGGTGACGCGGGTTGTCTTCAGCGAGGCTGACTTGCGAGCGCGAGCCTATGTAAAGAAGCTCTGCACGGATGCGGGACTTTCAGTGCATGAGGATGCAATCGGCAATACGTTCGCACGCTGGCAAGGCACCGAATCAGCTCTCGCGCCTGTGGGGACGGGCTCGCATATCGATGCAATCCCCAATGCCGGGCTCTACGACGGATGCGTTGGCGTGCTGGGCGGACTTGAAGCGATCCGCGTGCTGCAGCAGCTTGGATTGAAGCCGCGCCGTTCGATTGAACTTGTGATTTTCACCGCTGAGGAACCGACACGATTCGGGATCGGATGCCTCGGCAGCCGGATGATGGCCGGAGTGCTGACGCCGGCGCAAGCGCGTGAATTACGCGATAAGGAAGGACGAAGCCTGGAAGAATTGCGTGCGAACGCGGGATTTGCGGACTCGCTGGAATCAGTTTTGGTGAAAGAAGGGCGGTTTCACCAATTCGTTGAACTGCATATCGAACAGGGGCCAACCCTGGAAAAGGAAGGGATCGACGTCGGCCTGGTGACGCATATTGCCGCGCCGGCAAGCATGCGGGTCGTGATCGAGGGTGAAGGCGGACATGCGGGAGGCAAGCTGATGCCGGGCCGCAAGGATGCGCTGGCCGCGGCTGCGGAGCTGATTCTGGCGCTTGAAACCGCTGCGAAATCAAGCGGAGCCATTGATACCGTAGCTACGGTGGGAGTGTGTGAGGTATTTCCCGGTGCAGTGAACAGTATCCCATCTCGCGTGCGGCTGGAAACGGATATTCGGGATACAGACGGTGCACGGCGCGACCGCGTACTTCGCTCTTTCAAGGAAACATGCGAAAAGGTTGCGAGCCAACGCGGCGTTTCGATCACGACGGAACTGGTGAACGCCGATCCGCCGGCCACATGCGATGCAGGGATTCTGGCAGCGATGGAAGCGGCGGCGAGGGATGCAGGCAAATCGCACAAGAGAATGGTGAGCCGCGCGTATCATGATTCGCTCTTCATGGCGCGAATTGCGCCGGTTGCCATGCTGTTCATACCATGCCGCGGTGGAGTGAGCCATCGGCCGGATGAATACGCGTCGCCCGAGTGGATTGGGAGCGGTGTGCATGTGCTGGCACGTACGCTGGCCACGCTTGCGAGTTGAGCACGGCGCTTGCTTGGCGGTTTGAATCGGAATCCGGGGCCAAAGCCCAAATGATTTTGCGGCGGTTGACTCAGGGGCTGAAGCCCGTGCCCTGCAGACCGCCCCGCAACGGCCGTTTTGCATCTTCGCCGCTTCGTTGTATGCTATGCGACAACCCGCACGCTGGCTGAGGGCTTCCCCAAGGATGAGCGCGCATCAGAAAACTCGGGTGGTTGGCGCACCTGTCCACCGAAAGGAAGGGACAGATAAGCTGCTTGGACGCGCGCGCTACATCGATGATATTGAATTCGAAGGAATGTGGCATGGCGCGACGGTGCGAAGCACGATTCCACGCGGCCTGATCCGTTCAATTGAATTTGACCGGCGGATTGACTGGAGTGAGTTTGCGGTTGTAACCGCCGCAGACATTCCCGGGGAAAATCACATTCAACTGATCCTTGCAGATCAGCCCTGCCTGGCGGACGGCCAGGTAAATCATTGCGACGAAGCGATCCTGCTGATAGCACATCCTGACAAGCGGAAAGCGAGCGAGGCAGTGTCCGCGGTGCACATTGAGTACGAACCTTTGCCGCCGATATTCACGATCGAAGAGAGCGAGCAACAAAACGTAGTTGTGTGGGGCGCGGACAATGTGCTGAAAAGTTTCCTGCTGGAAAAGGGCGATGTGGATTCTGCCTGGGCCCGCGCCGCGCACACTGTTGAGGGCGAGTACCGCACCGGGGCGCAGGAACACTTGTACATCGAAAACAATGGGTGCATTGCGGAGTACGGCAAAGATGCGGGCGTGACCGTGTGGGGTTCGCTGCAATGCCCGTTTTATGTGCATAAGTCGCTCGTTGCCGTCTTTGACCTGGCCGAAGAGAAGGTGCGCGTGATCCAGACGGAGACTGGCGGGGCGTTCGGCGGCAAAGAAGACTACCCCTCGATGCTTGCCTCCCATGCCGCGCTGCTGGCGATGAAAAGCGGCCATCCAGTCAAGATGGTGTACGACCGGATGGAGGACCTGGCCGCGACAACCAAGCGGCACCCGTCGCGTGTTCGGCATCGCACTGCGCTCGACGCCGATGGCAAGCTGCTGGCGATGGATGTCGATCTGGCAACCGACGGCGGCGCTTACTCCACGCTTTCTTCCACGGTTCTCTCGCGCGCAACGTTACATTCCCCGGGACCTTATGTGTGCCCGAACGTTCGGATTCGCTCGCGCGCGTGGGCCACCAACACGGTGCCGTATGGGGCATTTCGCGGATTCGGCGCGCCACAGGCCATCTTTGCCGTGGAGCGCCACATGGATGAGATCGCAGCGGAGATCGGAATGGATCCGGTTGAGCTGAGGCGCAGGAATTTTCTGCATGATGGCGACACGACGGCGACAGAACAGTTGATGCGCGAACCGGTCATTCTTGACCGGTTGCTCGACAGTGCACTCGCGGAGAGTGATTACTACGCGAAACGAGCCAGGTTTTCAATTGAGAACAATAAGAACGCGGTGAAGCGCGGAATGGGCATCGCCGCGTTTTATCACGGCTCGGGCTTTACGGGTTCGGGCGAACGGTATCTGAATTCTCTGGCTGGCGTGGATGTGACGCCTGAGGGTAAGGTGCGGGTGCTGGTTTCGAGCACCGAGTTTGGACAAGGAACGAATACGATCCTGACGCAGATAGCGGCCGAAGCAATTGGTCTGGATTATGACGATGTGATGATGGCTCCGGCCGACACGCGCATCGTGCCGAACAGCGGCCCCACTGTGGCTTCGCGAACTTCAATGGTTGTTGGACGGCTGATTGAGCGCGCCAGCAAACAGCTGGTCGCGCGGTTGCATGAAGAAGCTGGATTGGGTGAGCGCTTCACTCGAGATGAGTTTTTCGAGGCGTGTAACAGCTATCGTAAGGTCAAGGGAGAGGTGGTTTCGCTTTGCCGATATGAAGCTCCGCCCGGCATCTATTGGGATGATCAGAAATATCGAGGCGAGGCTTATCCCGCCTACGCGTGGTCCGTTCATGTCGCACAGGTGGCTGTGGACACTGTGACCTACGCTGCCGAGGTTGAGGATTTCTGGGCGGTGCAGGAGGCGGGCCGCGTGATCAACCCAGTGCTGGCGGGAGGACAGATCGAAGGCGGCATCGCACAAGGAATCGGTTACGCGCTCTACGAAAAGGTTCTGCTGCAGAATGGGCACATGGTGAACAACCAGATGACAAATTACATTATGCCTACCGCGGAAGATGTGCCTCCGATTCATGTGTACTTTGAAGAGATCCCGTTCAGCCATGGCGGCTACGGGGCAAAAGGTCTTGGAGAGCTGCCGCACGATGGTCCCGCGCCCGCAATTCTGAATGCAATTCGTGACGCGACGGGAGTGGGCTTCGCATCGATTCCGCTGCTACCGGAGGATCTATGCCGTGGGCTATCTGTATGCGAATCGGTTGAGGAGCCGGCGACGATATGAGTTCCAATCTGGCATCCATCGAAATCACCGTGAATGGAGAGAAGCGCGCCGTGCATGTTCCGCCGATGAAGCGGCTGCTGGATGTGCTGCGAGAAGACTTGCGCCTGACCGGAACCAAGGAAGGCTGTGGAGAAGGCGAGTGCGGTTCCTGTTCGGTGCGGATGAATGGTGAGTTGGTGAACAGCTGCCTTGTTCCGGTCTTGCAGGCGCAGGGTGCACGCATTCAAACGGTTGAAGGACTTGCGCAAAACGGCGAAATGCATCCGCTGCAAAAAGCGTTCCTCAGTTGCGGCGGCGCGCAGTGCGGCATTTGCACGCCGGGCATGTTGATGGCTGCAGCGCACTTGCTGGAGTGCAATCCGCATCCGAGCCCGGCCGAGATTCGCGAAGGGCTCTCGGGCAATCTTTGCCGTTGTACGGGCTTCGCCCGCATTTTCGAATCGGTTGTTGCAGCCGCAGCACCAACGTTCAAGGAGGCTCATGCGCGGTAATGCAGAAGCGCATGAGATGATTGCGCCCGGAAGCCTGGACGCTGTACTTGAAATGCTTGCTGGAACTCCCGGAGAGTGGACGCCGATTGCAGGCGGCACAGAACTGATGGTGGCGCACGCGGCGGGCCGACTGAACCCGTGCAAGCTGATCAGTATCTGGAATATTCCCGATCTGCGCTTCATCGAAACAACCCATGAAAGCGTGATTATCGGTGCCGGCACGACTTTTCGCGATCTGCGAAACTCTCGAAACATAGTTGAGGAGTTTCCGCTGCTGGCAAGAGCGTCAAGCTGGATTGGATCGATTGCAAACCAGAGCCGGGCTACGCTGGGCGGGAACCTGGTGAACGGATCGCCGGCTGCCGATTCCTCTCCCGCACTGCTTGTTTACGATGCGGAGCTTGAGATTGCTTCGGCGCGCGGAAGGCGCCGCATCGGATATGCGGAATTCCACACTGGATACAAGCGCAACGCGCTGGCGCCGGATGAACTTCTTTTTGCCATTCATGTGCCTCGGCGGTTCGCAAAACACCGCCAGTACATCCGCAAGGTCGGGACGCGGCGGGCAATGGCGATTGCCAAAGTTGCCCTGGCGGCAACCGCGCTGGAAGCTGGCGGCACGATCAACGAGATTCGGTTGGGGGCGGCCAGTCTCGCGCCATTTCCAACGCGCCTCTATCAAACAGAGGCCGCATTGCTCGGGCACGCGGTGACGGAGGACCGAATCGAACTGGCGCGTGCTGCGCTGCTCGCTGAGGCGAAACCCATCGACGATATCCGCTCCACTGCTGAGTATCGGAAACAGGTCGGAGCCAATCTGCTGCAAGAATTCCTGCGGACCATGGTGGTGGAGGGTCAGGGACGATGAACGCGCGTCTTGCCGAGTGGAATGCCCTGGATGAGCATCAGGCAATGGAAGCGATGCTGGCCTGTTGCGGTTCAAGACGCTGGGCCCGGGCGATGGTGGCGCTTCGGCCGTTGGCGACCCTGGCCAAATTGAGCGAAGAGGCGGATCGCTTGTGGAGCGCGATGGAGGAATCCGATTGGATGGAGGCGTTTGCCTGCCATCCGCGCATCGGAGAGCGCAGAAACGGTAATGCAACCGGGCAATCGGCGAAATGGTCGCAGCAGGAGCAGGCGTGTTCGGTCGTCGCGGGGGAGCCAGTGCTGATGCAATTGGCTGAGGGCAATCGGCAATATGAAGAGCGATTCGGCTTCACTTATATCGTTTGCGCGACCGGCAAGAGCGCGGCAGAGATGCTCGCGACGCTGAACCGCCGCCTGACCAGCGACCGGAGCAGCGAGCTACGAGAGGCTGCGGAACAACAGCGGCAGATCATGCAAATTCGACTGGGAAAGTGGCTGGTATCATGAGCAAGATTTCGACTCATCTGTTGGACACGGTGCTGGGTAAGCCGGCGGAAGGCGTCGCTCTGCGGCTTGAAGCGATGCGTGGCGACAAGTGGACCGGCGTTGCGGAAGGCGCCACCGACGCAGATGGACGTTGCCGCGACCTTACTGAGAATGCTGAGCCGGGCGTGTACCGGCTGACTTTCATTACGAACAGGTACCTGGCACGCATGAACCGCGCGAGCATCTATCCTGAGATCTCAATTACGTTCGTCTGCGACGGCGAGGCACATTATCATCTGCCGCTCTTGCTGAGCGATAACAGCTACACGACTTACAGAGGAAGCTGAGAGATGGCCAGACTTGGTGAGAATCGCTACGGAAAGTCGCGCGTTCGCCTTTCGCGCATCACACGGTGGCCGGACCATCATGTGTTCGACGAATGGACGGTGCAGGTGATGCTGCATGGGAACTTTGAAACCAGTTTTACCGAGGCCAACAACAGCAGCATTCTACCGACGGACACAATAAAGAACACCGTCTACTTTGTTGCGCGGGGGTCGAAGGCGTCAACAATCGAGGAATTCGCGAAGGAACTCGGCGATTATCTTTTGACGAACAATCCGCAGGTCTCTAAGGTCAGCGTTGAGGTCGAGGCCAAGAAATGGGATCGGCTCAGCATGGATGGGGCGGCGGAGCCGTCGACTTTCAAGCTGGGCGGGCCGGAACTGGAGACAGTTCAGGCGACCCGCGCGAGAGAGAGGGGCTGGTCAATCATTTCGGGCATCGATGGACTGACAATTCTCAAGACCACCAAATCAGCGTTCACAGGCTACATCAAGGACAAGCTGACAACATTGAAGCCAGCCACCGATCGCATCCTGGGTACACGGGCGACGGTTACCTGGGAGAACTCATCCGCTGATCCCGATTACGCCAAAGTGCGCGCACAAGTGGTTGGCATTCTGCTGAGAGCATTTGCCGCGCACGACAGCATGAGCGTTCAGCATACGCTGTACGACATGGCGAAAGCCGCGCTGGACGCGGTGCCGGAGATTGCGCGCATCACTCTCACGATGCCGAACCTGCATCATTTGCTTGCGGACCTGAGCCCCTTTGGCCAAGACAATCCGAATCACATTTTTGTTCCGATTGACGAACCGCACGGGTACATCGAAGCAACCGTCGAACGATGAAGGTTAGTCGAGATTCTCAAGATCTTCGGGAAGATCGATGTCCAGTTCCCCGCCCTCGAATGGAACGCTGATGACGGGACAGTGCGGCCGGTCTAAAAGGGAGCGCGCACCTTTATCGCCGCGAAGCGCATGCAAGCGGGGAAACAAAGCGCGAGGAAAGATGGCGGGAATTCCCTGCGTTCCGGCGTAGGATGAAGCAACAATCGAAGCCGTTTTCTGCGTAAGATAGGCGTCCAGCAAGGCGCGAAGATGTTGTGCCGTGAGGCGAGGCTGATCGCAACTCATCACAAGCGCGCCGGATGCCTGAGGGGCGCGAACGTCAAGTTCGTACAGGCCGGCGTGAATGGAAGTTGACATACCGAGTTCCCATTGGTCGTTGAGAACGGGAATCGCGTCGCTAAAAGGAACGCTGGCGCAGATAGCGGCAAACCGGGCCCCAAGCACCGCGAGTACCGGCGCTGCACCAGCATCCCTGGCCGCGCGCAGGGCGTGCTCGAGCAGCGTCTCGCCGTGGTACTCGACAAGTTGCTTGGGATGACCAAGGCGGCGGCTGGCTCCGGCGGCAAGAATGATCGCGGCGACCGTCATCGAAAACAGTGTAGCGCGTGAATCTTGACTCCAGCATGAATTGCAAGCGAGACTGGAGCAACCCGCAAACAATCGGCAAAGAAGGACAGATTGGTGACCGATCAGAGGAGCACGGCAGTTGAAGTGTCAGCAGCGGCGGTTTCGGAGAGCTATGGGTTGCACGCTGGAGCACTCGGTCCGATTGAGACCCTGGCTCAATCCATCTCCGCCATCGCGCCTTCAACGTCGCCTTCGTTAACCATTCCTCTGGTGTTTGCGCTGGCCGGAAATGCGACCTGGTTTGTGTATCTGCTTGCGACGGGCGCGATCCTGCTGGTGGGATTTTGCGTGAGCAGGTTTGCACGGCTTTCGGCGTCTCCTGGATCGCTTTACACCTACACCGCGAATACCTTGCCGGCAGTTTTTGGGGTTACGGCTGCCTGGGGTTTGCTGCTGGCGTATCTCGCTACCGGCGCCTCGGTTGCAGGAGGGGCGCTGTATTACATCAATTTGCTCTCGGTGCAATTTCTGCATTGGACGCCACCAGCACTGGCGGCCTTGGCGCTGGTCTGTGCGGGCGCCGGATTTGTCGCCTACCGCGACGTAAAGCTCTCTGCCGAGCTGATGCTTTGGATCGAAGTGATTTCGGTGAGCATGATTGTGGTGGTCCTGGCGGTGATGCCGGTGCGGTTCGGGTTCCACATCGATATGGACCAGTTCCGGCTGAAAGGGGTGCCTTTTTCAGCGCTGGGCCCCGCGCTGGTGCTTTCGATGTTCAGCTTCGTCGGTTTCGAGAGCGCAACGACAATGGGCGCGGAGGCTCGCGATCCAATGCGCACCATTCCGCGGGCCGTGATGCAAAGCGCGATTCTCGCAGGCGTTTTCTTCATGATGTGCTCGTATTCGGAGGTTCTCGGCTTTCGTGGCGAGTCAGGAAAGCTCAGCGAGACGACGAGCCCACTACATCTTTTGGCGGCCAAGGCGGGCATTGCGCCGCTGGGTAGCGCCATCGATTTCGGCGCACTGATCAGCATGGTGGCCTGCGTGCTGGCGTGCACGACGGCGGCGGCTCGGGTTTTGCTGCGCATGGCACATGGCGGTCTGATACCTGGCACATTCGAGCGCACCAGCCGGAGGCACCGTACCCCTGGGCCAGCCATCGTGTTAGCAGGCGGAGCGATGTTTTTGGCGACGGCGGCGATGCAATTGCGCGGTTTCACGGGATCGGACATCTACGATCTGCTGGGATCGCTCTCGGTGTTCGGCTTTCTTACAGCCTATGGACTGGTGGCGCTGGCGCTGCCCTTTGCGCGGCGCGCCGCTGGACAGCATTCGCACCTGGTCACCGCTCTGAGCGTGTGCACGGTGGTGGTACTCATGCTGATCACGGTCTTTGACCTGCGGTCGACATCCGATGCGAGTCACGCGCGGATCCCTTACATCTATCTGGCATATGTCGCGACTGGAATTGCTTGCTACGCGCTGCGGCGCAAACGAGTGATCGCTGTGGCAGACTGAAGCGTCAAGGCTGGGCGTCGACGTCAGAATGCAGCAGGATCAGGAACACGAGAGCCACGAGGGCAAAATTGCGGAAGGCGGTTTCCTGTCCGTTCCAGGTGTGCGATTGCCACATGAGAAACCATTCTCCGCCGATCGCGTAAAATGCGACCAGCCACATCATCAGTGAGAGTGTAAGGGCAGCGATGGGTATGCGCTTTGCGTAATTGAATTGCGCGGAAGACGATTTGAAGGCGCGCTGAAGACCGAGGACGCCCCACCACAAGAGAACCGTCGTAACGCCCTCCCAGACGATGATCGACCAGTAGAAGGCAAGGTGAACCGTCGGCGAAGTGAGTGCGCGCCACGTTCCATGATTGCCGGGCGTGGTCGAGTCCATGGAGAGAACATGGCGCACAAACTCGTAATTTGAGCCAAAGTCGGTGAGATTGTTGAAGACGACGAGCGTGTAGAACAGGGCAATGCCTGCCAGCAGAAGCAGCTTTGCAAGTCGGGTGATCATGCGGACTTCCTCAGTGTTTCATGAGATTCCGAATCCAGTAGCCTTCGACGATGCTGGGGGATGGAGCGTGATTTCTGTTTGGCTCATGCTACGCCTCGCGAGCCGCAATTCCCAAGAAGATTCCGGTTTGTTCGTGCTAGAGTCAAAACCAAATGAACGAGACACTTTCGCCCGAAGAACAGCTTAAGAAGCTCGGATTGGCGCTGCCGCAATTGCCGTCTCCGGGAGGCAACTATGTGCCTGCAAAGCAAGTCGGAAAGGTCTTGTATTTGTCCGGTGTGATCTCGGCGGGCCCTGAAGGCGTGATTTCGGGAACAGCGGGAGCAGACCGCGGAATCGAGGAAGGCTATGCGGCGGCTCGTGCGTGCGCGCTGACACAGCTTGCAATTATTCGACGGGAACTTGGGTCGCTCGATCGAGTGGCTGAGATCGTCTCTGTGAACGGATATGTGAACGCGGCGCCTGGATTCGGCGATTCTCCAGCGGTGATCAACGGTGCCTCGGACCTGCTGGTGCAGGTGTTTGGCGAGGCGGGCAGGCACGTGCGGGCCGCATTGGGGGTGAGCGCGTTGCCACGAACCGCATTGGTCGAATTGCAAATGACTGTACGAGTGAAAGAGCCATGAAAGAGCATGTACTTTCCGCCGAGCCGACCCATTCTGTCTGGAACCGGGCTTTGAAACCGCGCCTTCGTATCGATCCAGGCGATGAGGTGCAGATTGAGTGCGTGGATGCCAGCGGCGGGCAGGTGGCTCCCGGCATGACGACCGAAGAGTATCTTGCGATTGACCGCACCCGAATCCATGCACTCACCGGGCCGATATGGGTCGAAGACGCTGAGGCTGGAGACGTGCTGCAGGTGGACGTTCTTTCGACCCGGCACGGTGGATGGGGCTGGACAAGCGTGGTGGAGGGCCTGGGATTTTTGAAGGATAGATTTCATGCGGCCTATCTTTTCCATTGGTTGCTTGAGGGGGAATCCACAAACTCGCTGGCTCCGGCCGTCGTACCGGTACGACCGTTTCTGGGAGTGATGGGAGTAGCGCGCGCGGCGGATGGCGTCTTCAGAACGCGACCACCGGGATCGTTCGGCGGGAATTTGGACGTTCGCGAACTGTGCGCGGGATCGACGCTTTATCTGCCTGTCTACAACGAGGGTGCCCTTTTCAGTTGCGGCGACGGCCATGCGGCACAGGGAGACGGCGAAGTGTGCATCAACGGCATTGAATGTCCGCTGGATGTCACGCTGCGCTTCAATCTTCATAAGCGACAATCGCTTGCCGGCCCGATCGTGGAAGCGAGCGAAAGCGCAGCCCCCGATTCGATCGCCGACTCATGGGTTGTGGTTGAAACGGGAACCGATTTGGCAGAAGCCGCGCGCGCTGCGACCAGCCGGATGATCGACTTGCTGGCAAGCCGATGGGGCTTCAGCGAACTCCATGCATACCTGCTTTGCAGCGTTGCGCTCAAGCTGCGCCTTAGCCAAGTGGTGAACGAACCGGTTCATACAGTCAGTGCCGCCATCTCGAAACAAATATTGCCTTCGCGGGCATTGTTTCCAGTTCAATGACGATCAACGATCCGGAGGTCGTAGCCGAATTGCGGGCGCTCTACCCGCTCTATGAACGTGCGCTTGTGACGAACGATGTGGAAAAACTGGTGGAAATGTTCTGGAACGGTGAGCACGTCATGCGCTTTGGCGTAACCGAGAACCTCTATGGTCCAGAGGAACTGGAGGCCTTTCGCCAGTCAAGGAAACCAGCCAACCTGATGCGTACAATTACGAGGTTTGACATCGTGAGTTTCGGCCGGGATTTCGCGAGTATCACCTTGGAATTTGAACGAGTTACGAGTGCCGGCCCCTTGCAGGGAAGGCAAAGCCAGGTCTGGGTACGACTGGCTGAAGGATGGCGGATTGTCCAGGCGCATGTTTCGCTGCTGAGAGAGTGAATGCGACACATCGAAGATTGAACGGATGATGAAAATCTTTAGGTGAACTTTATTTCAAAATCGCTATTCTATTGATACACCGTTTGTCGAACTGAACCGAGCGAGGGACATCACTCCTTGCCGAAGTGTTTCGGTTTTCTTCCCACTTTTCCGGGATCAGAAATTCAGAACTTCGACCTTGCCGAGGGTTTTTTGAAGATCAGAAAACCTCTGCGGGAACCCCTATTTTCGAGGCCGTCTCTTTGAAGAACTTCATGCGTATGTTTAGCTCTCTTTTTCTGCGGCTGTTGCCGGTAGTGGCGGCCGTTGCGCTGTGTGGCTCATCCGTTATGGCACAGCAGACTCTCGGCGGAATCACGGGCGAGGTCACCGACCCACAAGGCAGCGTGATTCCGAACGCCACCGTGACACTGGTTGATGAGCAGACTGCGTTGACGCGGACCGCGAGAAGCAATGAGACGGGCAATTACGTCTTCGTGAACCTGCCCATCGGTTCGTATACCCTAACGTTCGCAGCGGCGGGATTCGAGACGCAAAAGACCCCCCACATTACGGTGCAAGGCAATCGCACCGCGACGTTGAACGCACAGCTGAAAGTTGCGGCGGCGGCCGGACAGACAATCGAAGTAGATGCAACGCCGCTGATGAATGCCGTGGACACGACCAATGGCTATGTAATGGACAAGGCGCAGATCGATGATGTGCCGCTCTCGACAGGAAGCTTTACGGGCCTTGCAACGGAATCGGCGGGAGTGAATGCCGAACTGCCCAGCGGGACGGGCGCGGACTCCGGACTCGGCAATACGCCAATCTGGTCGAACGGACAGCGCGACACATCCAACAGCTTTTTGCTGAACGGCGTGGATGCCAGCAACCTGTTTAACGGCAAAAGCACGAGCCAGGTCTCATCAGCGCGCGTGATCAACAGCACAGGAGTGCAGACGAGCCCCGGTGGGGGAGGCGGAGTGATCCCTTCCGCGGCGTCGGTTTATCTTTCAATCGGGAATGCAATTCCCACGCCTGCGCCGGAAACGATCACCGAGGTCCGCGTAAACGCCTCGATGTATGACGCATCGCAAGGGTCGACATCTGGCGCGCACATCGACCTGAGCACCGCTTCGGGCACGAACAGCTTTCACGGTACCGCCTATGTGCATCGAGGCACGAGCTGGCTTAATGCTGCTCCGTTCTTTTTCAATCAGGATCCGGATGTTCCCGCCTATGACAAAGTGCCGCAACTACACCGTTACACTGCCGGCGGAACACTTGGCGGTCCCATCATCAAAGATAAACTCTTCGGTTTTCTGAGCTACCAGCATCTCTCGGTATCGGACCAGGAGATTGGCGATTCATTTCTCGATGTGCCGGTCGGCTTGAGCGACGATCGGTCGGCATCGGCGATTGCGAATATTGCGAACAACGAGTTCGGAACGAGCCTGAATGGCGGCAACATCGACCAGCTTGCGCTCATTTTGTTTAATTCTCCTGCGCTTCCGGGCGAGCCGGGAAAATGGCTTATTCCCAACGACTCCGGTGTGACACCCACCTATTCCCATATCGACAATGCCTTCATCCCGGGCGCGGGGAGATTCAAGGCTGACCTGGCTGTGGCGGACATCGACTATGACGCCACATCAAAGGACACCCTCTCACTGAAGTACTTCTATCAACACGATCCGACGCTCGCGCCGTACACCTATTCAAGCGTACCGGGATTTACGGAACATCTGGATTCAGGGGCACAAGTTGCGTCCATCATCAACACGCTGATTTTGAAGTCGAATTTGAGCACCACGCAGACCCTGGGGTTCATCCGCGAGAAGAACTGGGCTGACAACGAGCAGCCATTCGGTCCGAGTTCCATCCCCGGAGGCGCGGCCGGAACAGGCTCGATCAACATGTTCGGATCAAACTATTTTCCTGGAATCTCGATCTACAATGTGCTGGGTAATTTTCAGCCGGCCGGCGTCGCTCCGGTTTACATGAATATCGGTCCCGATGCGGAGAGCCAATCCGCCAACACGGGAGTTTTCCAGAATCGCTGGGCTCCTTCCGGCAGTGCGATCTGGATTCTCGGGAAGCACACTTTGAGTTTTGGCGCGTCGTATACCTACACGCAGCTCAACACGATCGACAAGCGCACCGGCACTGGCACCGTAGCGACGGACGATTTCAGCCAGATGGTCCAGGGATATGTCACGCCGGGAAGTTCAGCAACGGGCTTCTACGTGACCTCATTCCTGCAGGGCGATGCGAATCGCTACTATCGGGCCAATCAGCTTGGAACGTATCTGCAGGATAAGTGGCAGATCACGCCGACGCTCTCACTGACGGGCGGATTGCGCTATGACTGGGACGGAGGACTGACGGAGAAATATGGACGCATCTTCAACTTTGATCCTTCGCTTTACAGTTATAACGCGGGATCGGACACGATCGACAACCCTGGCTTGATCATTGCTGGGAACAACGCCAATGGAACCAGCGGCGTGAGTAATACAACGCTCACTGGGCGCCAGTGGGGGATCGCGCCGCGTGTTGGCGTAGCGTGGCAGCCTTCAATGTTTCATAACAAGGTTGTAGTTCGCACGGGCGGCGGCATGTATTACGACCGAGGCGAGTTATTCACCTACTTCTCACCCGGATACGCAATCGGCACCGTGACAGGCGGACCATTCGGCGTGAATCAACAGCTTCCATTTGTAAACACATCGACGTGTCCAACAGCCGTGAATGGGACATACTCACAATCGCTTTACGAGTACTACATCCCAACCTGCGGAGGATATGGCGGCTTTGGCCCACCGACTGCCCCACCCACCGACGTGACCGGCGACCTGGAGAACCCCTACGGAACGACTTTGCAATATTCGGCGCCGAGCAATCCCAAGGCTTCCGATCTTGCCAACTACCTTCCCAATGCCTGCAGCATCGAAAACTACGGATTCGGCGGCGTACCGGGGATCTGCCCATCGGGAGTGACCAACAACGGCGAGCCAATTTCTCTTGGTGTCTACAACCGGGCAAACAAGCTGCCCTATACATTCAACTACACGCTGGATATTCAATGGCAGCCGCGGAACGACCTCGCCATTGACGTGGGCTATGTCGGCAACCTGGGGCGTCACCAGGTAATTCCCGTACCATTCAATCAACCCAACATCGTTTCGCCCTCAAGCCCATCTCTGGCAGGCGGTTCCTATC
Source organism: Occallatibacter sp. (assembly GCA_035524195.1). Lineage (GTDB taxonomy): Bacteria > Acidobacteriota > Terriglobia > Terriglobales > Acidobacteriaceae > Telmatobacter. The sequence continues at coordinate 4,941 of DATKPJ010000115.1, read as the reverse complement.
AGCAGAACTACAGCTACGGATACAACGTGGTTGGAGCCACGTTGGACGACGGTTCGCCCTACCTGGCCAACTATGAAGGTGGCAATGTCGATTTGCGCGTCCCCTACGTTGGCTATGCAGCGGAATCGATCTCGTATCTTGCCGAGGGAATTGACGCCTACAATGCGCTGCAGGCGCACGTGGATAAGCGCATGAGTCACGGGATTCAGGTTGGCGTCTCCTATACGTATTCACACGCGCTCGACGAACAAAGCGGATTGGGGCTTTTCTACAATGGCAACAATCCTCTCAATCTTCGAAGCGGATACGCATCGTCAGACTTCGATCGCACGCACGTGATCAACTTCAACTATGTCTTCAAAGTTCCCAATACTGCGCCGGAGCATTCACTGGCCGGGAAGCTTGTCAACGACTGGTCGCTGGTCGGCCTTACTGTTCTGCAAAGCGGTCAGCCCTTTAGCGTGATCGATTTCTCAGGAGCGGTAGGCAGTATCTACTATTCAACAGCAGACGGTATCACCAACCCAATCGTGCCTCTCGCTCAAGGTTGCACGGCGAAGAGTGCTCGAACCGGGCATTCAGGCGCATGGTTCCCCGTCAACGGTACGACCGCATTAGACCCGAGTTGCTTCACGCTGCCGCTTCTTCCGGCAGGCGGGCTCGGTGGTGCGATTCCGAGTTCGGACCCGTTTGAAACTGGATTCACATCGGGCCAGCGCAATATCTTCCGGCAAGCGTTCCAGAAGCGCGCCGACGCTTCATTGGTGAAGGTGCTACCGTTCAGCGACCGGTACAGCCTGAAGTACACGTTTGACGTATACAACCTGACAAACACGACAAGTTTCGATATTCCCGGGAATGAGGTATCGCAAAACGAGTACTACAACGCGTTCCCAACGGCTGGTACGGCGCCCGCGGACTTCTACAACGCACCGACGGGGCTGGGCATAGTGACGCACACGATCGGCAGCCCGCGCCAGATTCAGATGTCGCTGCACTTCTCGTTCTAGAGCACAACAGTCGCGTTATGAAGGCGCCTCCGTGGGGAGGCGCCTTTGCTCTGTGCGCCGGGTTTGTTTGGGCTTTTGCTGATGCGGTCCGGCACTTCGATTACTGCGTCAAGGTCACCGTCAATTCCCGGAGTTCCGCTTCAGCGTAGGACTCGTCGAGTTGCGCGGCTGAGCTGAATGTGTTGCCTGTAACGTGTTTCGCGGGGAATTTGAATTGCAACTCCGTCTCAGAAAACGGCCATGGCCTCAGGCGAAAGTGGCGAGGACCGAGTGGCTCCACGCGGATCTCGGAGGTTTTGCCATCGTTCAGCGGCAAGGGATGGAGCAGATGAGAGGGGGATGAAAAGGCTACGCAGGAAAGAAGTGAGAGATTGTCGCACGCCTGCAGAAGCCGAAAATGTTCGAGAACCATCTTCTGCGTTTTTGCGGCCGGCGGCAGAGAAAGGTCCGTATCAATTGCGGCGCGAAGTTGGTCCTGATACTTGCGCTGAGTTTCGAGGAAGGCATCAAGCTTTGCCAGATCTTCAGCCGAAATCGTCGACCGATCGGCATGCTCGGTGAGGAGGCTGTAAGTGTGCATTGAGATGAGCAGACCCGCGTAGGGATCATGCTCCGCGATGATGCGGACGGCGCGTTCACGGACGGCAAGGTATTCTTGAATATCGATCTCCTCAAACGCGGAATATTTCCCGACGAGTTCAGCGGAGAACGCAGACGGTTTTCCCTGGCGGGTAATGACCGCGTGCGCATCGCGAACGGCCCAGCCATCGTCATGACGGGCAATGCCGTACAGAACGCGCGCACGCGGCTCCGGCTTACGAAACAGCGCATTGCCCCAGGCGGCGGCGAATGCACCCGCCAGTTCCGCATGATGAGGATGGGTGATGAGCCACCAGCCTGTGTCCGATTCCATGCGCAGCATTCATTGACTCCTATTCCGGGATCTGTGCCCTGCTTGATTCATGCCAGTTATGCAGGAAGAGCCACTCCACAAACATGACGGTGAAGAAGAAGGCGAATCCCAGCACGGTGGCGGCAATTACAAGCGCAAATAGATAGCTTGTTTCCATCTGGTTGCTCGCGTATATGATCGCGTAGCCAAGACCACCTTCCCCGACTCGCGTGGAACCCGCGAAGAGTTCGCCGGTCAATCCACCAATGACACTGATTCCAGCAGCAATTCGAATCCCGGTAAAGAGATTCGGCAAGGCGTTGGGTAATCGCAGCTTGAACAGGATTTGCGCAGGCGATGCTTTGTGCATAAGGAAGAGGTGAATGAGATTTTCGTCGACGCTGACGAGCCCTTGAGTCGTATTTGCGATGATGGGCGCGAGACAGATGATAAAGGTGACCACCACCACCGCGGAGATACCTGCTCCAACCCAATTGATGATGAGCGGCGCAATCGCGACGATGGGCACCGTTTGCAACAAGATCGTATAGGGGTAAACCAATTGCCGCATCCATCGCCATTGGGCGAAGATCATGGCGATTATTACACCGACAACAATGCTGCCGAGGAGGCCACCAGCAGCTTCGATGGTCGTGATCCATAGAGAGTTCAGAAGAGACGGAAAGCGGTCACGCAAAGCGGTGGCGACGGCCAGGGGGCCCGGCAGGATGTATGGAGGAAGGTGTGCGACGGCGACGATGCGCTCCCATATAAGAAGAAGGCAGGCAAAGACGATGAGACTGTTCGCAGCGAGCCATGCTTTCTTCTTCATGACGGGTGAACCCCGCGCAGAAGGCGTGAGGCCTGTGTAACCAAGAGATCGAATGCCGGTGACTCGCGGGTTTCGGCAGAACGCGGCCAGGGGAGATCGACGCGAAGCTGGCCGGCAACCCGCCCAGGATGCGCGGCGAGGATGACGATGCGCGAAGAAAGAAACACGGCTTCGGGGACCGAGTGCGTAACAAACAGGACCGTCCAATTGTGCTCCGCGTACAAGCGCAGAAGCTCCTCGTTCATCCTGTCGCGTGTCATTTCGTCCAGAGCAGCGAAGGGCTCGTCCATTAGCAGAATGCGCGGCCGGCTCACGAGTGCCCGAGCAATTGAAACTCGCATCTTCATTCCGCCCGAGAGTTGCCTCGGATATCGTTTTGCCACATGCGACAGACCGACGAGATCAAGCATTCGCGAAACACGTTCCGTTCGCACGTCGCGCGCTGTCAATTCGAGTTCGAGGCCAAGGCCCACGTTCTGCTCGACTGTTCTCCAGGGAAGCAGGGTTGCATCCTGGAAGATAAAGCTCATCATTTCACGCGCATTTGCCGGAGTCATTCCATTCACTGACACAGTGCCTTCGCTCACCGGGCTGAGGCCGGAAACCAGGCGAAGAAGGGTGGACTTGCCGCATCCCGACGGCCCGAGGAAGGTGACAAATTCGCCGCGATCCACGGAGAGCGAGATGTTCTCGAGGGCGACCGAGGCATCGCGGTAGCGCTTGCTGACGCGATCGAGGGCAATCTCTGCAACACCGCTTCGGGATGCGGTCACCATCCGGGATCTCCCTTGACCGGGAGATAGATCGCGGAAGGATGGCCCTGGGAGTGCAGGACCTGCTGCGTCGAACGGCTCCAATTCCAGTTGTCGGCAAGTTGAGGCAAAACCGAAGTGGAGGGGTTGCGATCGTAGAGCGGGAAGGCTGAACTGGAGACTTCGAGACGCAACCGCTCGCCGGGCGCGAGAACAAATGCGATGGGCTCCAGGTTGAATTCCCATAGATGGATTTCATTGGCATCGTACCGGGTCTCACGAAAGAGCCACGAGCTGCGCGCGATTCCGATGCACAGGAATTCCGCACGACCTTCGGCGGTGACGCGAACCAACTTTGCCGTCAGGTCAGCGTGAGCAGCCGATGTTGACGCATAGAGTTTGACGCGCGGATAGCCAAAGACTTCGGTTTCGCGCACCACCGCGTCAGACGTGTAGACGAGAATATTGTTGCCCATCTCAAGCGCAGCCTGATCGAATGGTCCGCTCAGCGCCTGCGGACCGCCTGGGGCCACTACCGGGACTTCAGGATCGCAAACGAAAATATCGCGAGGCTCATCGACCTCAGGGACATTGAGCGAAAGAACCCCGTCTCCCTTGCGTGAATTCGCATTGCCTGCGCTATGCAGGTAGAACGCGAGTGTTTCATCGTTCCAATCGTGGGCGCCGCGCCAGTTATTGATGCCAAGACGGAAGTAGCGAATGCGAGCCTCGATAGAAAAATCAGATGTATCTTTGAGCCAGTGATTGAACCAGCGGAGCAAGATTTCATCGGTGTTAAGGTTGGCAGAGTCGCCAAGGCTCGCATTCCCGGCGCGGTCGCCCCAGGGAATGTGGACCCATGGCCCGACGATCAAGTATTGGTTCTTGCGCGCAAACTCAGTGCCGGCGCCTTTGCGCAAGGCCAGATACCCGGCGATCGCGCCATCGAGATAGGTGTCAAACCAGCCGGCGATGTGGAGCGCCGGAACCTGAATGCGATCAATGCGCACGCTGATGTCGAGGGCGCTCCAGTAATCGCCTGGGTCGCGATGCGCGAACCAGTCGCGCACGTAGCCGGGCAGCGCAGGATCGGCGATTGCGGGATGTTCCGCATATGGAACATGCGCGGCTTGGGAGCGAATGGTGGACCATGCAGTCTCAAGTCTGTCGCTCGAATCGCGTAAACCCCTGCGACGGGCGTCTTCACGCAGCATCTGGATTCCCCATCCGAGGCTTGAATTCAGACGCAGAGCGCCATGGTGGTAAAACCAACCACTGTAGAGATCGGCGGCGGTCATGTGAGGAGCAATGCATTGCAACCCCTCGGGCTGCTCGGCTGCCGCAAGGAATTGCGTGGCGCCCTGGTAGGAGAAGCCGTACATTCCGATGCGGCCATTTGAAGCCGGATGCGTTCGGAGCCAGGAGATGGTTTCGGCGCCGTCGCGACCTTCATTT